>CAKVLS010000001.1 GCA_934757865.1 uncultured Clostridia bacterium
TCTGCTGTGCCCTGATATAACAGAGCAGGATGGCAGCACCGATTGACAGGATTCCCAGTATGTAGATCAGTTTTTCAAGTTTTTTAGCATTTTATTTAGCTATTATCTAGCTAAAATTTTTGCTTATTTTTTAATTGTCGCACGATTATTTTTTTAACAATTTTTTTAATATGTAGTTATTAGTTTTTATTTAATAGTTTTTGATATCATTTTGGTATTTTTATTTTTTTTATTTGATTATTGCTTAGATATTTTTTGATTTTAATTTTTTGTTTAGGATTTTTATTCTTGGCAATAATATGCGTAAGGGGGAAAATATGCATTATGAAAAATGACAATTTGAAAAAGGTAAAAGACAAATTATTTATTGGGTTTGTGTTTTTGATGGCGATACTTGTTATAGGTACAATTACTATTGTAGCTAGAAAAAATGCCGCTGAGTATGAGAACATTGTGATGACAGATACTAAGGATATCGAGTTTGTTAATCCGCTAAAAAATGTCGAGGTAGTCAAAGATTATTCTCAAACAAAATTGCAGTTTAATTCTACGCTTAAACAATGGGAAGCTCACAAGGCCGTTGACCTAAAGGGTAATGTTGGCGATGAGGTTTTAGCCGTAAGCGGTGGGAAGGTGGTCTCTGTAGAGACTAGTCATCTACTTGGCACAACAGTAACTATTGAACATGCGTCAGGATTTAAGACTGTATACGCTAGCCTTAACGAAAAAGTAAATGTAAAAGCTGGCGACACTGTAAAGTCAGGCGAGGTTATTGGTACTCTTGACAATAGTGCAAAAGGCGAACTAGAGGAAGGCGTGCATCTTCATTTTGAGCTTTTGAAAGATGGCAAGAAGGTAGATCCAAATCTTTATTTTACTTTTGGACAAAAGTAGTTAAATTGCTTTACTTAAAGTTTTTTTAGTAGTAAACTATTTATGTAAATAATGAAATTCGAGGAGAATATTATGAGCATAGATAAAGTTACAAAATTACTAGCAGAGCAACTAAACATTGACCCTAAGACTATTAAGCCTACTTCTAAGATTGTAGAAGACCTAGGTGCTGATTCTCTTGATATGATAGAGATGCTTATGTCATTAGAGGACGAGTTTGGTATCAGCGTACCAGATGACCAAGTAGCTAGCCTAAAGACTGTAAAAGATATCGTTACTTTTATTGATAACAACACTAAGAAGTAATGTTTGATTTAGTCTTTTTACGAGTAGTTTGAAAAAATATCCCTGCTTTTTTGCGGGGATTTTTTACTTTTGTTATATTTTGCTAAGTTTTGTCATATTTATGTAAAAAAGAGCCTTAGAGACTTTTTTTGGGGGAAATATGACAAATATAGAGCTTAGAGCTACCCGTGAGGCTGATTATATCTTAAAAAACAAGTCTACAATCCGTGCTTGTGCTGCTGTCTTTGGTGTGAGCAAAAGCACAGTTCACTACGATGTTTCGGTCAAACTTAGAAAGATAAATTTTGCCTTATATGAGCGTGTTAAGGAGCTCCTTGACCAAAACTTTGAAGAAAAGCATATAAGGGGCGGTATCGCAACAAAAAATAAGTACAAAAAATAAAAAACCAGCAATTTTTGCTGGTTTTTTCACGCCTTTTTTGACCTCAAAAAAATTGTAGATTTAGCTACTTTTTTATGCTTTATTGTTGACACATTAAGAGATATAAAATATAATTTATATATATTATATACTTAGTAGGATTGGACTTTTAGAAACTATAATTTGAGAGGATAAATTATGAAAAAGTTTTTGACAATTATTGGTATTATGCTTGTAGCAATCTGTAGCGTATTTGTTGGCACAGGTTGTAACGAAGACAAGTATGCTAACATGAGCATTGAAGTATCATCGCAAGCACTTACGGGCGATACGCTAACGATAGGTTATGGCAACTCCATAGAACTTACCGCTAAGGCGACGGGGGCTGATGGCATTAACAATGCTGTTAACTTTAACTGTAGCGATACAGAGGCACTTGATATTACTGGTGTAACCAATAGTGAGAATGGTACAAAGGCTGTTATCAAAGCTAATAAGCCTACATACGATAACAACTATTTTGTCCTAAAAGTTTCTTCTGTAGAGACTAACCGTGTATATAGAGAGCTTAAAGTCAAAGTTGTTCTTCCTATTGAGGGACTAGACTTTGGCGGAGCTAAACTTTCAGTTTCTCCAAGCAACCCTATATCACTAGCTAGCTACATTAAGTTTTATCCTCAAAAACCTTATGTAACAAATCAAAAAGATGTTGTTTATACAATTTCTGATTATGGTTTCAATAATGCAAATTCTATTTACCTAGACCAAGCTGGCAATCTATCAGTTACAGGCGATGTAGCAGAGAATATGACTACCGATGATAACTGCCTAGAGATTACAGCAGTTTCTAAGTCAAATACAGGTATCAAGAACACTATCAAAGTTAATGTCGTTAAAGATTTAGCTGATAGCGACCTTGCTATAGAGAGTTCACAACTTTCTTACAATAGCGAGCTTGTTGCCGACAAACTAAAATTAAATCTATTCACTAACTCAACCAAGTACTATAGAGAGAATGTGACTGTTTATGTAAATTCTAGCCAAGACATTGACATTGAACCTATCAAAGTTGGCGATGGTAACACTATTGAGATTACAAAGGGTGCTATCACAAAAACTCCAATAGACGGCACAAGATACAGAAACAAGATAACATTTGAGATTAGAGCTAAGAGTACAGCAGGCACTTGTGGAGTTAAATTCAAAGTAACAACCAAGAATATTTCAAATCCAGTAGAGTTTGAATTCTCAGACGATACAATGATAGAGGTTGTAACTTCAGCTCTTCCAAAAGCTATCAGTCTAAAACAAGATGGTAGAGATATAACTATTGGAGATACAATTTCTGTTTATAACGAGTACATAGCTACAGAAACAATTTCTGGTTATGGTTCTAAAATTGTTCCATTTGTAACTTCTGCTTCTAGCACAAGTGTTAACGAGAGCAATAAACATGTAAGAGTAGAGCTTATTGATATAGCGACCGAAAATGATGCTCTTACAGAGTTTACATTTACAGATGTTAGAGGTAATGTCCTTGACAACACAAATGGCTTCTTGGAGATGATATCTAACAATATCTTGTACATTAAGGCATTAGACACAGCTGTTGGCAAGACTTACAAATTAACATTCACAACAATAATTAGCGATTTCATCACTTATGCATCAGGTGGTTCTCCATCTGTTGAAGATGAGATTATAACAGTTGAATATTTTATCAGCGCAAACTATGGCGTTAACCAAATAACTTTTGAGAAAGATAATTATGTAATCAAAAGAAGCCAAATGAACGACAACCTTTATACAGAGACATTGATTAACTTCAGCGTTAACGAAAATGCCGACATCTCTGGTATGACTGCTAGCTACGATGCTTCTATGCTTACTGTAACCAAACTTGACACTTTCTCTTATGTCGTAGTAGGTACAACATTAGGTACTACAGAGTTTAGAATAACCGCAAAAAACGGCTGCACCAAAAAAGTAACTATTAGAATTGTTGACCCAGTTAAAGTCTTGAGTTTGTCAGTAGACAATCCAATAACTAGTCAAGTTATCTCTGAAACAGAGTATGAAGAGATTAGTTTTGACGGTAGTTATACAATCAACAAGCTTGTTAAAGTATCTGCAAAAGTTGGCGGAAAGTTTAATGTATATACAAATACAAGCCCTAATTTAACAGGTATTCTAAAAACTGAATTTAGATCTTTAGATCCAACAATAGCAAGTATAAGTAATAGTGGAATATTAACCACCAAAAATTCTGGTGTTGCAACCATTGAGGCTGTTATTCAATATTATGAGTTTATTTATGGCGAAGATGGTTATGCAAGATGCACTATTGGTACTGCAAACTTAACATTTGAGATTGTTGTTTACACCCCAACAACTTCTATCGGTCTTAACAGATATACAGCAACAATCTATTCAGAAGATAGTTTGGGATATGATTACAAAGAACTTTCTTATGTAGAAGTTCATGCTCAAATCTCTCCAGTTACAGCAACAGTTTATGGAGATGAAAGTGCAGTAACTTACAACCTAGTTAATAACAACGGCATTCTTACTGAGGCTTCTGGCACAAAGGGTAGATACCAAGCTAAACTTCCAGAAGGCGTTAACGAAGCTACTGTTATGATAGTAGTAACAGTAAAAGAATATGGCTCATCAGTAAGCCTTGTATGTAATGTAACTATCAAGAGAGCAACTCAAATAAAAGAAATCACAATAGATAACCTACCTAAACGTAATGGTGTTTATGTGCTTGATATGAAAGAAGATGCTACTTTCAATCTAGAGATTACTTTATCTCCAGAAAAAGTATTTATCCAAGACTTATTCTTCATGATTTATGATGAAGAAATGACTCCAATCCATACCGGCACAATCGTTACTGTCAATGGCAAAGCTATTATTTCAAAAGCAGTTTTGCAAGACGCAGACCCTAATAGTGTATTTGTAAGAGTATTTGCAAAAGACAGTATGACCGGAGAAGATTCAGGTTCTGTTTATGAGACAATTTTGGTAACAATCGAGAGAGGAACTCTTGAGAGTCCATACTTAATAAACTCAGCTGATGATTTGCAGGCGATTAAAAATGCCCCAACTAAACACTATATGCTGGCAAGGGATATTGATCTTAACAGCAGAAGTTGGGAACCTATCGCAAACTTCTCAGGTTCACTAAATGGTTTGTATTACAGAAAAGCCGGCGGAACTGAGATTAAAAATCAATACAAAATAACCAACCTTTCTCTAGAATCAAGCGATGGAGAATATGTTGGACTATTTGCTAACATTGAGCTTACAGGTCTTGTTATGAACCTAGATGTTAGCGTATCTAGCGTAACAATTTCTAACAATAGAAACTTAAAAGCAGTAGGTACAATAGCCGCTTATAATAACGGTATCATTGTTAACTCTACCGTTTCAATTGGTAATAACTTTGTTGTAAGTACATCTGGTAACACCGCTCTTGGTGATGATATCTTCGTTGACATCGGTGGTATGGTAGGTACTAACAATGGTTGGGTATACAACTTTGTTCCTTATATCACAGATGTATTTGGTAATTACGGCAGAGCATATACAGCTTTTGACCTAAAAGACACAAGTATTCCTGATAAATATATAGAATTTGTTGCTGGTAAAGATTCATTCTTGTACTTTGCAGAGTTATACGCTGAGGGTGATAACCCAGCACATACAGCTGAGCAAGTAGCTATAATGATAGCTGAGAGCATCAGCGAAACACCAGTTCATGGTAGGATCCAAGTTATGGATAGTATGACTTGTCCTATCAATGTTGGTGGTCTTGTTGGTAGAAACTTGCATGTTGTTAATGGTATATTTGGACTATACAATGTTCAAGAAGAGATTTCTGGACTAGAGTCTGGAGATGGCGGAGATAACCAATTCTTAATTGATAGCGCAATTTCAGCTACTATCAATGATGCAGGTAGAGATTTTAGCGGTACAATCTATACAGGTGGTAGAGATCTTAATAAGTCATCATCAACAATAGGTGGTATCGTAGGTCTTAATACTAAAAATGCCGATAACGAAGAGGCTAGAGTATACAATGTTGCAACTAGTGGCAGAGTAGAAGGCTATTACAATGTAGGTGGTATAGTTGGTAAATCAACTGGAGGCATCATCAATACAATTAGTTCTTGTGCAAGAATTAGTGGTATTAACTATGTAGGTGGTGCAGTAGGTTATGCAGACAACACAACTATTCATCTAGCAAAAGTAGAAAACTATCAAGAAACAACAGCCGGCGGAGATATCTTAATCAAAGGTATGATATATGTTGGCGGTATTGTAGGTTATATTGATAACAACTCAACGCTTGAGTTCGCGTATAGCGTATCATTTGTAGAAGAGAGCACTTTTACAGCTGGTGGTATATCTAACCAAACAGCTGATATATATGGAATTGGCAACTACATAGAAATGTACTTTGGTGGCGTAGCTGGTTATGTAGGTGTTAATACAGAGCTTGCTTATGTATACTCAACAATGTCAATTTATATGGCTCAAACAACTAACGGAGCTTATGCCGGTGGTATAGCTGGTTCGCTAGCTTATAGAGGCAAAATCCACGACGCATATTACCTAGGTAAATTTATTCGTGTAAGCGACACATCAACAGGTGTTGTTGTAGGTAAGATTGATTCTATGGGGCTTGCAACCGTAGAAGGCGTTGAAGGAATAATCAAAAACTTCTTCAGCAACAACTCAAGAAAGAAAGTTGGTGAAGATACTGCTGGAGTATTTAATAATGGCGAAACAACAGTTATTAACAATGTAATTCAAGCACAACAACTAGCTCCATTTAAGACAGCTGTTGCAGGTTCTGCTAACTGGAATACAACCGATACTCTTAACACAAGAAACGGCGTTGCATTCCCAATTATCAAATACACTTCTGAACTAATCAAAAAGGAAGTATTCCTTCTAAAACAAACTCCAACAGCAGTTACAGCAGCTGTTACAGAGACTCCATCTAGCGATTATAAGAAGCTACAAAGTACAGTTTTACTTCTTACATACTCTGTTAACGAGAGTAAGAATGTATATTCTCTAAATAGCCTTCTAAAATTCACATGGTCACCAGCAAGTATTAAGAGTTCTCAATTAAGAGTAACTTCATCTAATACTAGCGTGGTATCTGTACAAGAGGGTGGCAAAATCGTTGTTCAAGATGTTTCATCTATGGGCGGTGTAGGCTATGCAACACTTACATTTACATCAGTTTTGAACCTTAATGCATATTGCACAGTAAATATTGTTGTTGTTCCTAAGGTAACAGATGTTAAATTGTTTAACGACTCTAACTTAACACAAGATATCTTAGAGAGTTCAAGTTTGAGCATGAAGAAGGGTACAACTCAGAAGTTATTCCCAACATTCTATGACACTGACGAAAATGGCAAACTTGTAAAAGTTAACGCAAACTATGGCGTTCAATATTCTTACAAGACTCCAAACGAGTATTACGATATTGATGCCGCTTCAAACATTATTAGCGCTAAGAAAGAGACTTTGACAGAGGCAGATGCAGATTATGCTAGCCAAAAAGAATTCTATGATATCTCATTTACTTCTAAACTAACATTTACTTATTCATTCGGTAATGATATCAAAACATTCAACTACAATCCATTTGAGTCTCAAGCTCAATCTGGTAAGAGAACATTCTCAGTAAGCATTTATACAGGTGCTACAGACCTTATTGTTAGCCCAAACTCAGAGATTGAGGTTTCTGGATACATTCCACAAAGTTTACTAATCAATCTAGTATCTGATGCTAAGATTGATGGTGTAAAAGTAGTTATCACCGATGATAACGGCAACACAATTTATAAGAGACACGAAGCTGGTGCAACAATGCTTTATATCAACAATGTTTCATACAATATGGACATTGCTGAAGAGAGAGAAAATGCCCAAAAGATTTTGGACGAGATAGGATTTGTACTAGATATAGATGTCTTAGAGACAGAATTTTTGATGACCCCAGGTAATTTGGAGAAACTACTTAATATCCAAATTGCTGAAGGCAAAGAATACATGATTAACCCTGTTGGTTATACATTTGAGTTTAGTGCAGTAACCAATACCGAAGTATCTTGCAGTGTAAGAGTTTTGGCAGTGCCACAAGCATTACTTCACCTTGACACAGACTACAGAGTTTTAGAGGGCTCTGAAGTTAGCGGAGAGGGCAAGACTTCTTACATCTTTGACCCAACACCTAAGAACAAACTTGTTCCTGGTAAGTTAGGACTTATTAGCATAGATACCAATCCTGTATTTGCTGGCGTTAAATATTTCAAAGTAGAGACAAGTGCTGAGGCTATGAAATATGTAAGCTTAGCACAACTATACAAAGACACTTCAGCTGGCGCTTCTGGATTATCATATATCTTTGGAACAAACGCTGAAAAGATTGAAAATGGTATTATCCTAAATAGAAAATCAAATTACTTAAAGACAATTTACACTTACAAAAACGGTGTAGAAAGTGATGTTCCTATTGAAGATTCTAACAACTACAACAACGAGATAATCAAAGTTGAACAACAATATGATTATGACGGAAATCTTTATGTAGAAATTTTGACAGCAAGCAACATATATGAGATAGAATCATTCCCAATATATGTAACAGCTGTATTCGCAGACGGCAGCGAGCAAAAATACACTAGAGTATTTGAAACAACTTACATTCCTGCACTTTCACTAGAAGCTACAAGAAGATATATTGCTTTAGGTAGCAGAGTAAATGAGGACGGCGCAGAGACAAAAGATAGTATTAAGGTAACTCCAATAGTTGATGGCGATTATGACATCTCTATGGACATTACAGTACTTAATGCTGCAGGTACTGGCGAAGGCGTTGCAGTACTTACTAACGATGGTACATTGGTACTATCAAATAACGCTCAAATGGGCGATGTAATAAGAGTTACAGCTTCATACAGCATCACTGTAGAAGGTAGATCAGAATTAGTTTCTACAAGCATTGATATTTTGGTTGTAGAGGCAGTAATTGATGAGGTAAGTATTGATAAGATAGTTGATAACAAACTATTATTTACAATTTCAAGTTCTCAACAATTACAAGCAACCCTAAAAGGTTGTGCAGATCAAGAGCAAGGCGTTTTGAGTAGACTAGCTACAACATTGTCTAGACAAATGACTGACTCAAATGCTGTTGCTTATTGGAAATATGTATATAACAATGGCGAAGTAACTAACCTTGATAACAAAGCTCTAAGCCTTCCATTTGGCATAGATGTTAAGAAAGTTGCATCAGGAACAGGCGATAACCTAGCTAGTGTATCACTTGTAGGTTCTACAGTTTCTGGCAGTGCTAACTTAATGTTAAAGGCTTATATGTACTATACAGATGGCGGCGAACTAAAATTTGCAGAAATGGTTGACGAAACAGCTTATTTCCCTAGCCTAATAGAAGTTCCATTTGTTGCACAAGTTATGGTAGATTCTACCGATGACTTGCCAACACCTATCTATACAGTAAGCGAACTTATGAATATGGTAGAGGGTGGCAATTATATCTTGATGAATGACCTAGATATAACAACTCCACACACTCCAATCACTACTGCAATAGGCAGCTTAGACGGTAACAACAAGATTATTACTATTAGCAACTTTGCATACGACACAAGCACAGACGCTATATCTAGCGGAACAATTAACTTAGGACTATTTAGCACAATTAGTGCAGGCACTGTTATTAAGAATGTAATTATTGCATTACCTAATAATAAGACCAACCCAATGATGCTTAATAGTTATACCAATATCAACTATGGTGGACTAGCAGGTATCAACTATGGTATTGTTACTAACTGCGAAGTAATCTCTGTATATGACAAAGATACTTATAATAATGCAAAAGACAATGCTACAGATACAAGCACAGATGAATATCTATATCCATACATTAGCTATACCAATAATATCTATACAGCAGTTCAAGTAAATGGCACTGCAGTAACAGCTAATATCGGCGGACTAATTGGTACAAATAGCGAAACAGGTGTTATCACCAATAGCCGTGTTGGCAGAAACTATGTAGAATATGTAAGTATTCAAGCAGACGACTACAATGGTACTAACCCAGACTTAAAAGTATACGAGTACACAGCTCCAATAACTATTATGAAGCTAGAAGGTACTGGTAATGTTGGTGGATTCGTAGCGGTTAACGCAGGTATTATTAGTAGTTCATATTTCAATAATGGACAATTAGAAATATCTTCTTATGGTTCTAACTATACAAGAACTGGTGGTTTTGTAGCTATCAACAGCGGTGCTGTATATAGCTCATATGCAGCAGGTTGGGAAGAAGAGAGCTATATCAAACTTATAGATGCAACTTCAGACCTATACGAGACATTGCTTGCAACCAACCCAGACGGAAATATTCATTACCAAGTTAAGAGTTCTCAAACTAACCCAAATAGAAAACTTGGCGGCGGTATATTCTCTAATGGTAACATTGGCGGTTTCGTATTTAACAACTCAGGATATATCCAAAATTCATATTCAAGCATTAGACTTGACGGCGACTTTACATTTGCAGCCAATAGACAAAATATCTCTAGCAACGCAAATCTAAACGAATACGGCAACCTAAATGCTGGCGGATTTGTATTCATCAATGATGAAGATTCTCAAATCAAAACTTCTTACACAATCAGTAAGATAAAATCTAATATAAGTACTCATGGACCATTTGTTGGTGTATCACCATCATCTGGCGATGTTCAAAACAGCGGCGAAGTAAATAAATGTTATTACCTAGTTGAGAGCGGAGAGAGTATTTATAGCAAAGTAGACCCTGCATATGATATTTCTCAAACTAGCGACTCAGAACTTGGCGAAGATGTCGCAAGTATTGGTAACGAGTTTGTTATCAAAGATACATTTGCTGGATTTAGCTTTGACAACTCAAACTATGTAGATGGTATGACATCTGGCGCTGTTTGGGCAATGAAGATGGTAACAAGTTCATTTGCTACTGGTTCTAATGGTCAAGATAGCTATGGCTACCCAGAAATCGTTTCTGCTAACCAAATAGCAATTTCTGTAAGAGTTCTAAAACCTAGCGCAAGCGGTGAGGGACAAGCAGATTATTCATACATTTATGCTTTGGGATACGAAAAAGGCTCAAGCATTAACCCACAAATTATCACATCTGCTACAGATTACAACAAGGTATTTGAGAGTATTCTTGGTGTAACTACTAAGGTAGAGAATGTAAATGTTAAGTATACAGGTAACATGAGACTTGTTAACAACCTTGACTTTACAAGTTTGACTCCTATGTCAACAAGCTTCGAATATACTTCTCCAGTTAATAGCTTGTCAGTATTTGATGGAAATAACCTTTCTATCTCTAATGTACTAATAAGTGATGACTCAGAAGAAAATACCGCTTTTGGTCTATTCAAAGTATTTAACGATGTAGGTGTTAAGAATATTACACTTTCTATAAGAGGCGTTGATTCTACTAACGGTATAGCTGTTGGTGCTTTGGCAGGTCTTGCAGTAGAGAGCGATATTAACAACATCAATGTTGTAGCCGCTATAGAAGGCGCAGAAGTTTCTGGTCAAAACTATGTTGGTGGTCTTGCCGGAATAGTTGTTTCTGGTGATGATTATACAATGCATTACATTAACAACATCAACTGCAATGTTTCAGTTTTGGCAGGCTATAACGGCGGCGAAAATACTCAAATTATTAAGCCTGGTGAGATTTGGTCACTAATTTGCCCACCTGCTAAGATTAACAAATACTCAACAGACTACAACCTAAGACTTCAATATTTGAAGAGCAATGTTTCATATGCTGGTGGCGTTGCGGGCGTTATAGACCTTGTTCAAGCCTTCAAGAGCTCTGGTGAGGACGCTTCTACCGATAGCTTAGACAATATCAACGCAAGAGCAATCAATGTTTCTAAACTTGATATATTCTATAATCCTAGCGATGTAGAAGTTTATGAAGACAATGTAATCAGTATTGAGGCTGCATATGCTGGCGGTTTATTTGGATTCGTTGGTAATGAAACATTTATAAGAGAGGCATCTTTTGTAGCTTACGAAATGAGCGAGAAGCACTATATCATGGCGGATATCGCTGCTGGTGGTATTACTGCTATCAACTATGGTTTTATTGACCAAACTTCTGTAAGCTTCGATAAAGAAACTCAAGCAACTCTAGATAATCAATTAGAAAATCTAGTTAAAGGTGCAACAAGTATAACTTGGGGCAACCAAAACCTATACACAGGAGCTCCAATATACCTAGGTGGTATAGCTGGTATCAATATCGGTGGTGCAGTAAAGAACACTGGTACTATCCAAAACAGCTATAACAGAGTTGATTTGATCAATGATAAAGCAACTCGTATAGGTGGTATAGCAGGTGCTTCACACATAGGTGCATTTGTTAACGACTACACAACAGCCAATGTAAAAGGCGATTTCAATCAAGAAAATAGTTATTTTGGTGCTGTTATTGGACAACTTTTGAACAATGAGAACAATAGATACTATTCTATTTCTCTAAGCAAAGACCAAGAGAACAAGTACAACCTAGAAATAACTAACATCACAACAGCTATTCTTTGGAATCCAGAATATTATGATGAATATAAGAAATATACCAATGATTATGGTATGAAGTATTATGAGACATATAAGTCTGGCGAACCATATAGAGAAACAGACCCAAGATATAATCCTGCTCAACCTACAAAAGAAGCAGAAGATGGACTATATGTACGCAAAGTATCTAGTGATACCGACAATAGGGTAGTATCTAAGATAGGTAGAATAGGTGCTATCTATGGAGCTCCAACTAAGGCTGACGAAACAAACCTAAGAGCAAGTGAGCTAGAAGGTGAGAGTGGTATAAATAATAAGAATAATTATTTCAACCCATATCTATGGTATGATCACTATGTTAACAAGTTCTCAGGTTCAAGCACAGTACTTGTAGATAAGATTTACAAGAGCTTTACAGCAAGTTCAGAAGAATATGTTGACCTATATACTGGAACACAACATCACGATGTAGACAAGATAGCTGCAGGCGTGACAAATGGCGACAAGTATGAAGTTTACAAGAATTACAAGGGTAAAGAAGACTATGCTCTAAAAGAACCTGGCAACTTGTACTACTTCCTAAACTATGACGAAAGTCAATATGTTAACAACATCTTGTCAAAAGACGAATTGTATGACCTATACACTCTAGAAGTTGGTGCTGGTTCTAATGCAAAGGATAAGGCATTCTCTAAGAGCTACTGGTCTTCAAGAATTTGGAAATTTGACGATTCTGAGAGACTTATTACTCTAAACTTTGGTTATATCCCAAGCATTGCAAGAATTTACACTGCAGAAGATTACATTAGAGAAATTAACGACTCTCCAGCTTCTAAGAAGTATTACTATATCATGAACGATATTGACTTTAGTACTTTGACCGGTAACAAAGACAAAGATTCAGTTATAGTAAGAGCTAACTTTAGAGGTACAGTAACTGGTATCAAACAATATAACGAAGATAGAACTAAGAGTAGATATCCTATTCTATATAACATAGAGCTTACAGATAAGTTAAGCGGCGACTCAGGTGGTACAGAGCTTAACGAGATGGCACTATTTGTTAATACAACTAATGCATCATTCTTTAACCTAAATATTGTTCTAAAGAGTTATAAAGAAAATGTACCAGGTACAGGAACTAGTGCATTTATTAAGAAATCAGCTGTTCTTATAGCTTCTTCTAATAACACAAGCATCAATAATATACATATCGGTTACAAACTAGCTGACTTTGCAGAGGGCTTCATAACAGAAGGTCCTGGCGGTGTAAGAGTAGTAAAAAGAGACAAAGATGTAGATGACGGCGGAAATCTTGATAGCTTCAACTCATATATCAGTGCAAACTTTGTAAAAGGCGGACAAAGTAATGTAGTAATCAATACATTTGCTACATATTTTGGTGGACTAGTTGCAGATAGTATTTCTACTAAGATAAGAGATTGTTCATTCAATATTCCTATCCAAGCTGGATACTATAATAGACTACTTCCTGCTGATAGCGAAGTTTACCTTGGCGGACTTGTTGGTAAATTACTTGGTAGCGTAACTACTTCATTTGTAACCAAGAAAATATCTGCAAGCGCAGCTACTGATAGCAATTCAACATTTAATAATGCAAAATATGTTTATATTGGTGGCGTAATTGGTTATGGCGCAGGCGATATTAGTAATATCGGTTACGGCAGACCTAGCGGCACAAATAATGATAATGCATTTATCAAGAGTTGGAAGAGACTTGCAGACAAAAATACTGTATTAGATAGTGGGCTACTAAATGTTTACACTAATGGTACTTATAGTATTGAAGCAAGATCTAAGACATATATTGGTGGTGTAATAGGACTATCTACAATACTTATTGATACAACATCAACTCTAGTATCATCAGTTTCATCAGCATACGCTTACAATGTAACTATAATGGTTAATATTGGTAAGTCAGTCAATGTTGGTGGTGTAATTGGTAGAAATGAAATTTCTGTTACAAACCTACAATATAGAAGTAAAAAACTAAACACTGACTATAAAGAAGTATTTGCAACTAACTATGCAAATGATAGCCACATCATGTTAATAGATGCAAATCAAAACACTGATTCTTCAATAGGTGGTGTTATAGGTGACAATGGTAGCGATTCTAAGATAGAAAATGCTATGAACAATGTTACAATGTATGTAAAGAATGTTAATGGCACAACTGCTAATATCGGCGGTATCTTAGGAACTACAAAAGGTTTATCTCTATACAAGAGCGTAAACGACGCTTATGGTATTAGAGTATTACAAAAGGGCAAGACAATTAGTGGCTTAACCACTGAGGCTAGCACAAATATTGGTGGACTAGTTGGTCAATCAACTAATAGCGACTTGAGCCTAAATTATGTTCTATCTTCTGCATATATTGAGATAGAAGATGGAAGCAGCGGCAGAACTAATGTCGGTGGTTTAATTGGTTACGGCAACAACAGTGGAGTTATTATCTACACAGTAGTATCTTTGGGCAATATTTATATAGCAAAAGATATTATTAGTGGCGGACTAAATGCTGGTGGTATTGCTGGTCAAGTAAGAAACTTCTCAAGAAATTCAACTGGATTTGGTAATGGCGCAGTAGTTGCTTGCAACATCAACTATAGAAACATTGGTTCAAGATCAACATTTAATATTGGTCAAATCCTTGGATCAATAGGCGGTTCTACAGTTCCAGGACAAGCTAACTTTAAGGATATATATTTCAGCGAAAACTTGTTTGGCCTATATATCAATAGCTACACTGGCGGAACTGCTTACAATGTAAATATGGAAGACCTTGCAGAAAAGATCGACTTCATTGCAAAATATGTGAGAGGCGATTCTTCCGACAATATCTTTAGAGACTACTTCAAACAATTTGCTGATACTAAGACAAATATTTATGAGAGCAGTCTAGAAAAAATTATTTACTTTGACGGCACAGATTATAAGGGCTTTGAGGGTGGTAAAATCAACCCTAAAGTTCTAGGTGATAATCCAAATGCTGAACTTGGTTCAACTACTTACACTTATTACAAATTAACTAAAGATGTTACTACATCAACAACTATAGATAGACTTAATAAAGGTAACTTTATTGATTGCAGAGGTTATACTATCAACAATGGTAAGACATTGTCAGTATTTGCAACAATAGATAGAGAAGCCTTTGTTGTAGGATTGCTAGTAGATGGTGCTAATGCAACTTCAAAACCAGGCACAAATACTGGTATTATTGCTGATATTAATAGTGGTACACTACTTGGTTGCGGAACATCAGGTAACCTAAATACTATCGGTGGTGTTTCTGGCGGTATTGTAGGTTGTAACTATGGTAATATTATTAACTGCTTTAGTATTGCCAATATTACAATTACAACAGATGGCAGCAAAGTTGGAGGACTTGTAGGTTTCAACTTTGGTAACATTATTACTTCTTACTATACTGGTGTTATTGACCATACAATTGATTATAGTACAGCTACAGACTTACAGATTGGCGGTTTGGTACTAACTAATACTGGTAATATTACTAATAGTTATACTATGTCTAATATATTGGATGCTGGACTTGTAAAAGCCGTTGACTCTAATGTTATAGGTGCTATATATAGTACAGCTTCTAATACAAACTTAATAAATGTATACTATGATATTAACGCATACACAGGACCTACAGTATCTTATAAAGATAAGGGTAAGACAACTGCTCAACTATCAACTCTAGGTACTCTAACAGGTATCCCAATAGCTGGTAACTGGTTCATTGCGGACAATAATGATATCAAGAAGCTATACATGAGAGAAAATACTGGAGAGCTTGAGAGCAGAATTTATGTAAACTCTTCATGGTTCAACTATAGCTATAGTATTGCTAATGTTAACGGAAACATTCCTACAGTTGCTGGTATTAAGAGATTTTTGAATATGCTATATACTGGTAATGGTAGAAAAGACGATGGTCAAAAGACAAACGGCTTTATCAATCAACCATTTAGAATTACTAACGCCGGTATGATTGAAGCATACTTTAGAACAAGTAACGGTCAAGCTGAGACAAGTTATTACATTCTTCAAAATGATATTTCATTTAAGGCTTATGATAACTGGTCAGAAGAGTGGGAAAAGGCTGAAGGCAACAAACAAATTATCTTCACAGGCGACTTTGATGGTAATGGCAAAACTATGTATGGCATCAAATATTCTAAATACGGAATATTTAGAGCCCTAGGTAAGAATGCTAATATTTATAACTTTACAATAACTGATGCAAATTCAGAAACAGGACTTATTGCTGGCGGTATGATAAGTGGTGCAAAGATAAATAATGTAACCATCAATTCAGTAGCTCCAAACAATAATAACGATGGAATTTGCTCAGTAATGCCAACAAGAGCAACTTCTCTTGGTCCAAATGTATACAACAACCTATTCGTTGGTGGTACATTACTTGGTTATATGAGCGGCGGCGAAATCACTAATATTACTTTATTAGGAAGTATAGAGGTTGGTGATTCTAGAGCTGATGATTCATATTCTGGAGGACTTGTTGGTTACGCAACAGGCGGTACAATAGATATCGCTGGTAATAACCAAACAGCAGAATGTAACCCATTCGCTAATATGACATCTGTAAGTGTTTCTGGTAAAGTTGTCGGCGGATTGATTGGATATTCAGAAATTGTTGTTAAGAATTATACAATTGATGGAACAGTTTCATTATATTCAACAAGGACTGTAGGTGGCATTATAGGTAAGCAAACTGCATCTGCTACTGCGATAACTCTTGTTGGGCTAAAAAACTCAGAGGCTAAAATATATACAGTAAGCGGTAGTAGTATCTTAGGTGGAATCGTTGGAGAGGTAAGTACTTCTTCATATTCTGCAAAAGTTACATTGCAATCATGTGTTGTGGAAGGTATAACTATGAGTTCTACTACTTCAACAATAGGTGGTTTAGTCGGACTTGCTGATTTTGTAGCATTTAATGCTGGATCTGTAAAAAATACAAATCTTGATGGTTACATCGTAGGCGGATATATTGGTACTTCTACTGGTTATTTAGAATTTGTAGCACAAGATAAGGGTGACTATAATGAAGGTTGTGCATTCAAGGGTAGTACTGTCGGCGGTATAGCTGGTTTAGCCGCAAATGGTACTATATCTGGTACGGCTGCGAAACCTATTAATAATAAAGCTAAAATTACAGTAAAATCAGGAACAGTGCAAAGAGGCGGAAATATCATAGGAACTATCAATACTCTAGATAATACAACTCTTGCTGATACATCTAAAAATATTGGAATAAAAATAAGTAATATTTCTGCAGACTTGAGTAACTTTGAGTCTTCAGCATCTGGATATGTCGGAGGAATTGTTGGATATGCAAAAGCCGTTAATGGTGCTGCTGTAAGTATTTTTGATAGCACAATAAGTGGTACAGGCATTTTAAGAAGTCAAAAATATGGTGGCGTAATTGGCTATGCAACTAACCTAGTTCTTATAAGCAATATTAAAGGTGACATTTCGTTAGTTGGACAAGTATTGAATAGTAATTTCTATTTTGTTGGTGGTATTGTTGGACTATTTGAAAATGCAACAACAACGACAACTAACCCATATAATATTAGTAACATTTCTGGATTAAAAGTTACTATTACAGAAATTACAGATGATAGTACATCTAGTGCAAGAGGAATGGTTGGTGGTATAGTCGGTTGTACAAGTAACGCAAAAATAAATAATGTATCATTAACCGTAGATATTAGATGTGAATATCTTGCAGCATCTGACTCTTACCTAGGTGGTGTTGTTGGCTACTTAGAAAGTAAAGATAATGTTATAGCTGAAATATCTAGTGCAACTGTTACAGTAATTAACCTAAAATGCGAACAAAATGATAATTATTTCTATGCAGTTGGTGGTATTGTAGGATATAGCACAAGTTCATCTAGCGAAGTTAAAACTTTAATTAAAAAGAGTTCAGTAATTTTGAATGACGGTGCTGTGTTAGGTAATGGCAACAAAGTTGGAGGAATAGTTGGTATTGCTAATCAAACTAAGATCGCAGACACAACAACTGTTACATCTGCAGCAACAACACAAGCCCCATCAATAATTTCTTTCATGGCTGATGCTTCTTCTGGTGGCATTATAGGTAGCGGAACAAATATTACTCTTGATAAAACAGAGTATAAAGTAACTGCCAATACTTCTTGTTTGCCAGTAACAATTTCATCAACTATTAAAGCTGGCGGTATGGCTGGAGAAATTGCTTTAGCAGACATCATGGATAAAAATGTGAAATTTACATCTACAGCTACAGTAAATGCTGTTTCTGCAGGTGGTGTCTTCGGCCAAATTGCTGGCGGAGATATTGACGGGGCAGTCCTTACTGTCAATGGAGAGGTCAAAGGTGCTTCTGCTATGGGATATATTGCAGCGCTTTTATATACCCAAAACGATATTTCTATCAAAAATATTAGTATTAAGAAAAATACTGATAATAGCATAAAGAATTTCAAAATGACTTCAACTGGATTCTCAGCTTCTGTTGGTAGTTTTATAGGTCAAATAAATGTTCTTGCAAATAGAAGTGCTTTACTAGAATCTCTTACAAATAATAATGAAAGAATTTATGATGGAGAAGATGGAAACTTGATTGCGAGATTGGGTGGCATAGTTGGCAGTACAACTGTTGCTAAGAGTGGAAAATTGACTTTGAATTCTTGCAAAAACTATGCACAATTAACACTAAAAGCATCTGAACAAAATGACACCTCAACTAAATATGCTGGAGGATTAATAGGATATATTCCATCTGAGTCAACTGGGACTACGAACATAACAAATAGCGAAAATACTGCAGATATAGAAGGCTTTAGCTATACTGGAGGTATTGTAGGCTATGGAAGTTATGTGTATATTACCGATTGTACTAATAGTGGAGATATCTCTTCATGGTCTAATAGAAGTAGTAGTTATGCTGGAGGCATTCTTGGATCTGCAGTAAGTAATGTGTCTATTCTTCAAACAAAGACTCTAACAACTGTTAAAGGTATTATAAGTGCATATTATGGGGCTGGAGGATTGGTTGGAGGAAACTTTGGCTCATCTCTAACTAAATTAACTATTGAAGGCTCGACCGACAAAAAGATTCAATTCTCAGGAACTGTAAGTACATGGCGTTATGCAGGTGGTGTTGTAGGACATACTAATTTCGCAAGGACTTCGATTTCAAATGTTGATGTAAAAGCTGGCTCAACCATTTTAGCTGGCGAAATGTCTACTATTCGGAATGGTAGAGCTGGAGGAATCATTGGTTATGTATACAAAGGCTCTGGTAGTCAATCTGATCCAACCATAAAAATTTCTAATTGTTCTGTTACAGACACAACAATTAAGGGTGATGAAATTGTAGGCGGAGCTATAGGACTTTGCGACACAGTAGTCAATGTAGTTTTGGATAAAGTTGTTGTTAATGGTACTTCAAAGAATAAAATGAAAATATTACAGTTTTCTACAAAAGTTACAGGTATAATTAGTGGCGGTTTAATTGGTTATGTAGGTAGTTCTTCTGTAGAAGTAAGAAATAATTGCAAAGTTTCTAATTGTGAAATTGGAAATTCTAGTTATATATCATTTGCTGGTGGAATATTCGGCCGTTCATACTATTGCGATGGTTTGTATTTAAATTCTATTGATGTTAGCAACAATACAATCTCTAGTAGTTTATATTCTGGAGGAATATTTGGTGATTTAGGATTGTCTCAAGCATTTGATTCTAGTTCTGGTATTAAAATATCTTCTAACACTATAAATGTTACTTCTAGTACTGGCGGTGGTTCTGGAGGCTTCGCTGGACATTTAAGAATATATAACGAAAGCACCTCCTTACCAGAGAGCGAGTTAAAGGGGAATTCAATCCATGCGTGTGATTCTGCTGATAATGTTTCTGGAGCAGCTGGGGCAATTATTGGAGATTTGAGATCTGATAATTTGGCTCTATATTGTGCAAGAATAACTCTTAAGAGTTCTATTGATAATGAAATAAAAGGTTCTTACATGGGGGCTATAGGTTATGTGCTAAGTTGCGACGTTTCAAATATAAGCGATGAAAAAGGTGGCTTAAAATTCTGGTATGGTGATTTTGGAGACAGAGTTGTTATAATCGGCGGAGCTGTAGGTGCTATGTATTATTCTAAATTGTCTAGTTGTTCTATTAAGAGTTCATTAGGGGATTATTTTATTTATGGATATCGAAAAACTAATGATGAAAGAATTGGTGGCATTGTAGGATCTATAACTAATTGTGTGATAGAAAGATGTAAATATTATGGATATGTAGAGGGCAGTAGCATTTATGGCGATGTCGGTGGCATTGTAGGAGCTGCTTTCAGTGATAGTAATAATAAAATTAAAGATTGTTATGTTTATGGCTATGTTTGGTCTCATAAATATGCTGGAGGAATAGTTGGAGCTATATACTCAGGAACTATAGAGATTTATAATAGCGACTTAAAAGAAGGGAATGTAAGTGTTACCCATAAACAAAATGATGGAAATGCTAATGTAGCAGCTGGAGGTATTGTTGGATTTATTAATGGTACTGTAAATGCGACAATTAATTTGTGTTTTGCATGGAGATTAACATCTGTCGATGCTTCTTACGACAACTCTAATATATCTCGAGAGAGCTTCTCAAAGACATCAAATTCTTATTCTGATCTATTTACCAGTAAAGAAAGTGAGACATCATATGACAATGTCAAAGGCTATGCATTTGTTGGAGGTATTGTTGGTAAATGGGATGATGGAAGTGGTACTAAAAAAATGATTAGTTGCAGATCATATGCATCTGTATATACTACTTATTATCATCTTGATAGTGATAGAGGAAAGACAACTAGTTATGGAAGACTTAAAATTATTGATGATAACTTTGCATGGGGTCTTGCTGTATGGTCAAAAACCTATATTACTGTTTATGCAGGTGCTATATTCGGGTATAGAGGTGCAGGTATTACGTGTTCGGCTGTAGATTATTACACAGGCTTAGCTCTAAGATATAGTTTGGCTGGAGGTTGTGGAGGTACATTCTATGGCGAAGGAAATAGTGCTTTTGGTAACTACGATAACTCAAGAGGTGCAGCAATCCAAAATGCATTTAGCCGTAGAACATCAGGAGATACTTCTGGTATTTCTACATTTACGGAATAATAATATTTCCAAAAAAAGAGAGATTTTTATCTCTCTTTTTTTGTTGCCTTTATTATTACCTTTTATTATTTAACTTTTTTTGTCATTTATATTTAATATTTTTTCTTTGTGATTTTTATTGACTTATTTGCTATTTTTAAGTGGGCATTTTAGGTGAGTGAGAATAAAGTTTTTAAGAGGTTTTTGCCTATAATTTAACTATAATTTCTATGACTTTTCACCTATTTTTTGAGTGCGTTTTTGGGGTGAAAATTGTTAATTTTTTAGTAAAAATAGGCGGATTATTAGAGCATTTTTTGATGTTTTTTATTTGATTTTGGGAGGAGTTTTGCAGGTGTTTTTGGCTTAGTTTTTGTTGATTTTGAGATGGATTTTTGTTGTCTTTTTGAGAACAAAATTGATAATTTTTGAGAGGGGAAAATGATTATTTTTAACGCAAAATATTATGTAATTCTGGTGCTAAAATAGCTAATTTTTGACCAATATTTTTTGATTTTTATAGCGTTAATTTTGGGTTTTTGTTTATATTTTTTTACTTTATTTTGAGGGTAGATATGCGGACTTAATTTTTTATTATATATAATATATATTATAATATTTAGTATATTTATTTGACTTATAAGGCGTGTTTTTTATATAATTATAGTTGTAAAATTGTATAGTGCTATTTTGGCAAAAAAGGACTTAGTATTATGAAAAAATTTTTCTCAATTTTATTTATATTCTGCCTAGGGTTTTTAGGGCTGCTTGCGGGCTGTAATGAGGACCGATATGGCAACCTTACTATTACCATCGCAACAGAGCAAGAAAGAGCCGAAGATGGTAGTATAACTTTGTATGTAGGTGACGAGCCTGAGGACATCACGGTTACAATGGGTGGTATACCTAGTAACTTCAATGTTGTGCCATCATTTAGTTTGTCAGAGAATATTGTTAAGATTGGTGAAGTTAACCATATGCTTGACAATGGTGTTAGAAAGACTATTGAGGGTATAGCTCCTGGTTACACAGTACTTACTGCATACACTAGTGAAGGTCTAAAGTCCGCTTCACTAAAAATCAATGTAATCAAAAAAGCCGAGAGCATCAGTGCAAACAGCGATTACAAACTTGCAGTAATAAGAAGACCTGGCTTTTCAACAAAGATTGATACAAACGAAGCTATAAGTATTTTGCCAAAAGATAGCAACCAAAACACAATCAAATATACACTTGCAACTGAAGGTTTGACTGACATAATCAGTTTGAGAGATAACACTATAACAGTTCTTGAAGGTGCTAACCTTTCTGCTGAGAAAGAGTTCCAAATCAAAGCCGAAGTAGTTAACCATAAGGGTGAAGTTAATGAAGATGTAGAACCAACATATTTGAATGTAAGAATACTTGATGATATCACGGAAGATAATATCAAACTATATCAATCACAAACACAAAACCCACCAGTAAACGCTTTGAATCCTATCGAAAATACTTTGATACTTTCAAAGAACTATGTAGAGAATAACATAACATATGTTTTCATTGCAGTTAAGACAACAGAGACAATAGGTGTAAGTGCTCCTGAGAACACTAACGCATCTCCAGTACTTGTAAGTTTTGTTCAAAAGTTCACAAGTGCAGGATATCAATTCTTTGAGTATAGATTGCAAGCTATAAGATATAGCCAAGAGACAACCCTTAAATTTGGAGTATATGTAGAAGGATATAGCGATGCGTATACATTTGAGACTGATATAAAAGTTGAATGCCAACTATACATTAAGAACTTTGCAGTTAATGATGTAACGCTAGCAGACGGCGTAAAACACAGCATTACACTATATACCAATGAGCAAACTTCTGGCGCTAAACTAAAAATTGCAGTTTCTAACCCAAGAGAGATTTTGGCAAGCGATGCAAGATTTAGCGTAGCTCTATACAATGTAGAGACTGGCGAAATGGTAAATTATGACAACATATCTAACTATTTCTCAATCACTAACATTGTTAACAACTCTCGTCTAAATGACGGCTGGTATATGAAAGAAGTAACTTTCAATGTAAGATTGCAAGCTGGTAACTTAGATGTAGATGATAGCGGAAAATATGAACTCGTAATCACTTCAGAAAGACCTCTAATGTACGCAACCAAAGCTACAACATCAGTACTAATTAATATCGTAGAAGGTATTAAGAGTATAGATAATATTAGCTATGACGGCGAAGTTCATGACAATGAGCCAATTAGATTAAGATACGAAAAAGACGCTGAGCCTCTAGAAGTTACACTTAACGCAACTCCAGAGAATGCAACAGCATTTGAGACTTTGTATGCGACATCTTCTAATAGCAGTATTGTAAGAGTAGAAAAAGTTGGTACATACTCAAATAAATTTAGAATTTATCCAGTTAAAGTCGGCGAGGCTGATGTAGTATTCGGTAGCAAGAACTTAACATCAACTCTAATATATAGAGTATCAGTTTATGATGATATTGATGATTTTTATGTATCTATTGATGAATTTTCTCAATCAAAATACATCGGCAAGAGCACAGTGAGTGGTTATAACCTAACAAGTGCCGTTATCAAAGTAAACGACGCTAGTTCAAGCTCAGCAGAGATTAGACTAAACATTAACGCAATCCCAGCGACAGCTCAGTACTATACTATAAAATATGAAGTTAAAAAAGTTGGACAAACTGAAAACTTAGCTAGTGACGGAACATACATTTATGATGATTACTTTAGGCTAAACACTAGAAAAAACACTTTCCAATTTATAAAACATAACGCAAATGATAAGTATCTAGTAACAGTAACACTAGAAAATTATGACGGAAGCTTTACTACTAAACAATTTGAAGTTTCTTCTTATATACCTATCACTTACATCAATATGACTCTTACTCAAGATGTTTTGTACAATCCTAACAACCTAAGTTACTTCGACCTAAACAATGCAGCTAAGAGTTATACAAAAACTCAAGCAACTATCTCAGTTAACAGAGATGCAACATACGGCTACAAAGAAAATATTTTCTACGAAGTAGTAGTTGATGGTGCAGTTAACGAGAACATTCTTCTTAGAACTGACAACTTATTTGAACTAAACAAAGATTTCAAAATTGACTCATATCCTAAGAAAGTTTATATCACAGCATATGCTCTTGAGTTTGGCGAAAAGAGAGTAGAAGTTACTAAACAAATAACTATTCACAACCCAGTCACTGTAGAAGATATGGCAGTTGAAGGAGATATCAATGGTGATATACTTTACTTCAAGCTTGGCGTAGATAATACAAAAGACATAAAAGTAACTGTTAACCCAAGTGTAAACTTATTTAATGGCAACATCAAATGGGTACAATACGCAGAGGGAACAACTACAGTTCTTGACTTTGCTGACAACGGCAGCGGACTAATGACTGCTGTTGATACAGAGAATGCAATCTTTAGCGTAGAAGCGCATGGCAATAACAGATTTACAATATCTGCTAAAAAAGCCGGCAACGCAAGACTAATACTTATCCCTGAGGACAAAATCAAAGAAGTAAATGGTTCTAAATATATTTACAACTGGGATAAAGCTATTGAACTATTTGTTCAAGTGGCAGATGGTTCAAAAGAGAATCCATATCATGTAGCTAATTTACAAGATTTTAGAGCAATCCAAAATGCTATGGACAAGTACTATGTACTAACATCTAACATCGTAGCTGAGGACAACTGGTCACCTCTAGGACTAGATACTTTGACTCCACTTACTGGTGGTATAAAAGGTCTATACTCAAGAGTAATTGATGCAGCTGCTGGTACAAAATATACCGTTCAATACGAGATAAGCAATGTATCTTACGCAACTTCAATGCCAACAGGACAACAATACTTTGGATTAATTTATCAACTAGGTAGTGTTGATGCTTTGGATGCAGAACTTGACCATATCGTTGTAAATTATAGCTATATTCAAGCAGAATTCAATTCTAACTTAACATTTGGCGGACTTGTAGCTGTCAACTATGGCAATATACTAAACTCTAAAGTTACAATGAACAATATTGCTGTTGGTATTAGTGGACTAGCTACTGATTTTGGCGGATTGGTTGGTAAAAACTACGGAACAATAGATAACAGCGAAGTAGATAATAGTGTTAACCTAAACGCAACAATAACTATCAAAAATGGTGTAACACCAGTTAATATAATTGCACTTAATATTGGCGGTCTAGTTGGTAATGCAGTAAGTGGCACACTTAACGGTTGCCAAAAAGATTATACAGAGAATATCGCAAGAAATGTAAGTTTTGGCGATCAAGGATATGACATCAATGTATCTATCAAAGTTTTGGCTGAGGATACTCTAGATGTTAGCCTAAAAGATAAAATCGCCGTTGGTGGTGTATGTGGAAAAATCACTAACACCAATAGCACTAAAGTATTTGTTAATGACTTTGCAGTAACAGGCAGCATTACAGCAGATACAGCTAACAATGTCGGCGGTATCGTAGGTAAGATAAGTGCTGAAAAATACAAGGACAAGACAGAAGAGAGTATTGGTGTTAATTTGTTTAACTGCCTAAGCAATGCAAGAGTAACAGGTTATATCAATGTCGGCGGAGTTGTAGGTTATGCAATCAATGCTAACATTAGCTACTGCTCAGCAGAAAATTACAGAGACACCCAAACAACAAGAAGACCATTTGTTACAGGTTCTAGCTATGTAGGTGGTTTTGCAGGTTATGTAGGTAGCTCTAATATTGACCACAGCTACTTTGTAACATATTTCGAAAATGCCGAAGGCTTTAATAGTGATAGCGTTAGCGAAAATAACAGCGATATCATAGCTACAGGCGATGCAGCTTTTGTAGGTGGATTTATAGCATCTATAGAGCTTTCTGATGAGAATATCATTACAAGTGCAGCATTTATTGGTAATATTTATGTACAAACAGCAGACAAGAGTAACACTTCAGGATTTGTTGGTTGGTACAATGGTACAGGTCAAATTACTAACATAGTAGTTAGAGGCTGGGGTAGCCAAGGTATATCATCAACTCGTGGCACTTCATCAGCAGTAATTACTGGAAATTATTATTCAACATTTAACAACCCAACAGTTGTAGCATCTATTAATGAGGTATTTGACAAAAATGGTTCATTTACAGATGAATCTATCTGGAAGACAACAAGAACAATCAATAACAATCTTCCATACCTAATTGATGGACAAGGCAATATACTATTTGCTTTCTTACCAATTAACATCAATGTAGACATTATCAAAAACGGCGAGGGACTAACTCCTGACAAAGAAGATTCTATCCGTAACGATGGATATATTGCACTTGATGATCCTAACAAAGTTGTTGTTTTGTATCTAAACGAGCTAAATAGTGGAGCACTTACAGCTGAGCAACTTTTGGCACTTAATACATACAAGATAACAAGCTTTGCACATATCACAATTGATCCTCTTACTCTTAAGACTTTGAGATTGACTATCTCTTCTAACAACAACACAGTAGTTAGAATAGAGAATGACAAACTAATAGTTTTGAAAGAGGGATATGCAAGAATTACTATCGCATCAAAACTTAACGCTGATTATAAAGCAGAGTTTATTGTAGTTGTAAAGCGTGGATTTAATGATTATGGCTTATACGAGTCAAGCAATATGACTGCTGAGACTATCGTAAAAGATAATATCGATGAGCCAGTAAAAATCATTGTAAACAAAGTACAAGCTTTGTACGAAAAAGCAAGTTATGACAGAACAGTAGATGGCAATAAATATTCTCTAATCACTTCAAGTGATGTATATGTAAAATATACTCTAGAAAGTGATGATTATGTAGATGCATTTATTATCAATACTAACTGGCAAAGAACTGACGGCAACCCATATACAGAAGTCCATATCAATAATTTAACTTCTATCTTTGCAAAAGCTGTTTTGAAAAAGAGAAACGCACAAGGACAGGATGTTAATGTAGGGCCTATCAAAGTTACAGCTGTACCATTTGTTAACTATACATATTTTGGTACAACTTACACTTATGTATATGATTACCTAACTTATAACTTCTATGTTGAGATATTTAACGGTGCTTCAAATATTTCATTTGAGAGCAACTCAACCAATGTAGAAATTACTCAACTTCAAAGTTTCATCTATGGCGTTATCATGGATACAGATACCATAGAGGACGAGATTAAGTACTATGTAGAGTATAATGGTAAGATTGTTGACCTTAACGCTTCAACCGAAGAGTCAATGATTAACCTAACAAAGAATGCCGTAACTAACGAAACAATTTTTGGTGAGGACGGCATCAGCGTAAAAGGTAAATATAACAAGTTTACCGTAAGCTTTGAGAATTCAACTGAGGTTATCAAAGAAAACAAAGTATTTAAGATTATATATTATAGTGCATTAGTTCCTACTATTAAGGCAACTATGACAATCACAGTTGTACCTCAAAATATCGTTAGTGCAGACATTGGACTATATAGTAACAAAGATACTTACAACAAGAATAAAGATGGCACAGAGACATTTATATTCAATGCTCAAGTAGCATTACTTACTGTTGAGATTTATCCAGACTTTAGTAAGTTTGATAGATTTGACATTACATACACATCAAGTAACGGAACATCTTTAAGTATTAACCAACTAAAATATAACAAAAACGCAACCGAAACTGATGACCCATTTACCGATTATAAGGACTCTGGTTCTCAATACATAATTGGTTATGGTATGAAGGTAGCCAAAGCATCTGGTCAAGAGCCACTACTTGGTAGCGATTCTGGTATATATTCTTATAGCAAGATTTATTACTTTAGTTTGCTTATCGGTTCTAATGTTCCTGACCTTACAGTTTATACTGTTAACCTAACATTCTTCAGTGACAATGAGGTAGTAGAGCCAAGGAATATTAGCTATACATTTAGATCACTTTCAGCTCCAACTTTGAGCCTAGGTGTTAAAGATGAGAGTCTAAAAGGTTTACTTCCACTAGGAACTAAGAATGAGCTTAATGTTATCGCTAGCAACTTTACAGGAGATATAGAGTGGAAAGCTGAGATAGAGGTTGGAAATTCTAGTGCTCCTATCAAGTGCGCAGATGGTGAAAACTGCGGCAAATGTATTACTTGCCTAAACAAAAATTATGCATTGTTAGAGAGTTTGATTCCTACACAAGATGCTGATGGCAAGTATTATCTAACAATTCCTGCAGATAACTTCGAACTTATCGGCAAGAGAATTAAAATAACTGCCTCTATAACTAAGAGCGAAAATAACGAGACATTTAACAAGACAGAGAGTATGTTTGTTGATGTTACATTATTTACTGTTACTGGTATGGAAGTAGAGGGCTTGAGTCAAGATATGCTTAAACTTCCTATCTACACTCCATATGCTCTAAAGACAACTTTGAGTGCAGTTTATAGCGAAGATGTAAAATATGAAAACTATGCAGGAAATACTGGTAACTACACTATAGCTAACCTAATCGCTAAGCTAAAAGAACAAATCAGTATGGCAGATGTATGGAATTTGGTACTTGAGAGCTCAACTGACGAAGAAGAAACTCCAAGCACCCTTCAAAAACTAGTAAAGAATAGCTCAATTCTATATAACGCAGCATTTGAGTGCATAAGTTACGGAGATTACTTTGCACTATATGGCAGCACAGTTGATATTATTTCAACTCTAAGAGCTGTAGCAAATATCACTTATGTTGATGGTATTCCTACATTTGTAACAGACGGCACAGGAACTACTTATTCTAAACAATTTAACTGTGCATTCACTTACCAAAACGACATCAAGAATCCAATCCCTATTTCTAGCCAAGAAGAATTTGAGGCTATGGAAGAGGGCAAAGATTATAGACTTGTAAAAGATATTTTACTAAAAGACTATACACCTCTTGATACAAGAATACTAAGCCTAGACGGCAACGGATATACAATCTATATCTCAAGTTTTGCAGATGATTTAGTAACTACTAATATTGGACTATTTAGTGCTATTCAAGCAGCAGATTCTACACAAGAAGCTACTATGATATACAATGTAAAAGTTTACTACCTACAAAATACAGTAGTAACAGAAACAGTAGCTGAGGGTGGCAATATTGTTGAGAGCTATTCAGTTCCTAATATTAGAAACCATGTAGAGCTTAATATACTAGCACATAGCTCATATAACTTTGGTGGTATTGCTGGTGTTAATAACGGTATAATCACCAATTGCGAAGTTAATGGCTTGATTGTTATCAATATTGACAATGATATTTTGACAGAGTCTTATGTTGGTGGACTTGCTGGCCAAAACGCAGGATATATCACTAACAGCAAAGTTTATGACTTTTCTTTGTCAGCTGCTGGTAACATCGGCGGCGTAGCTGGTATCAATACTAAGACTATTTCATCAACATTTACTGATGAGATTGACATTAACAACTATTCTACCAATACACAACTATTCTACACAGGTGGTTTTGTATGTGAAAATGATGACGATGCTTTGATTTTGGAATGCTACACACAAGGTAGAAGAAGTGAAAGAGATGTAACTTTTGTTAACACTTATAACAGCTTAGTAACAAGTGGTACTGCTGGTGGTTTTGCTTATAGAAACTCAGGCAAGATTACTGATTGCTATTCTAATATTTGTATCAATGCATCAGCATTCTCTGCAGGATTTATTTTCCTTAACGAAGACGATGCTGTGATTGATAAATGTTACTCAATTTCAAGAGTTGCTTTCAATAGTAGAGCAGCATCTCCATTTACTGGTATCGGTAAATCTGGTGGTGTAACAGTTTCTTATAGCGGTACAATTTCTAACTGCTACTTCTTAACAGATAGATACAATGTATTCTCTAACGAACCTGCTAGCCCACTTTCTCAAAGAGAATTTAACTCTTCATCTTCATTTAATGGATACAACTTTAGATACAATACATCTGATCCAAAAGAAGCTGAGGGTTATACTTGGTATATCGCAGAAGGTAGACCAAGACTTGCTCAAACAGATATAGCTACTTATAGCAGATATATCTATGCGGGCAAGAGCAAAAACTATGTTGCAAATAGCGAAGTTTATTTCAAGTACAAAGAAGACGCACATAAATGGTATGCATACAACGCTCAAACAGGCTATGACACATCTAAAGAGATGGTTATCAGCAGAAGAGCTACAACTATTTTCTACGAAAAAGTTAAAGGCACAGATGTCCTAAGATACTATTTCAAAAAGGCTTTGGGCGCTGATGGCAAACAACTATACAAAGAAGATAACGGCGTACAATATGCTTTGTACGAAATTGATGACCCAGACCTAACAGGTAATACATATTTCCTAAACAGCGACAAGACAAGAATGCTATACAACGGCGTTGGAGTTGATGTTGTTGATAAAGCAATAGATATAACACTTGCTTGCTATGACGAAATATACACCGAAGAGAATGGTAATGTTCAAGTTGGAACAGATGGTGGCGAAGGCAAGAGCTTGTGGAAAAATATTTCTACAGATGAAATTTGCTACTACATCAATGATTCTAAACGTCCATACATTACACCTAACGAAGGCAGTATAGCTACAGATTCTATAAGATACATTGATAGTATTGATATTATTTCTGTACTTTATAAAGATGGAGATAGCTCAAGCCTAGTTGACCTAAGTGTAGATGACAACGGACAATGCGACTTTACTTATATCAAGACTGCAGATGAGCTTGGTATTGCAGCAAGTGGCACAGTTCCTTATATTAACCTATACTATGGCGGCGGATATAGTTATCGCAAGCTTGATAGCGTAATTTATAAATACGCTAATGGCGATGGCGAAGTAATGGGCTCTAAGACTAACCCATACCTAATCTATGACACAGTTAGCTACAATACTTATTTCAAAGATAAGTTTAATGGTAACACTTCACTTAGCGATGCTAATAGAAGAGAGTATTATAGATTAGTTGCTGATATTGATTTTGGTTTCAAACAAATTTCTACTTCTAACCGCATTTTGTTTGGTTATGTTGAAGGAAATGGCATGACTATCAAAAACATCACTTTGACTTATGTTTCAGGTGATGAAGAAACTACTGCTTTTGGTCTATTTGCTGAGAGCTTTGATAGTATTGTTAACAACCTAACTCTTAATATCATTGAGATTGCAAGCTCTGCACATACATATGTAGGCGGACTTGTAGGTAGAGCAAGAACAGATTATACAACTATAGATAGCAAGGCTATGTTTAATGGTTATGAGATTCAAAACTTTGATGGCGTTCCTAGTTATCTAAAACGTAACTATTTTAACAATATAGTTATTTCAAAAGTTGATGAAAATTCTACAACTCTTACAAACACCGGGCTTGTTCTTGGTAGAAACTTTGTAGGCGGACTTGTAGGTTTCATGACTGGCAATACAAGAATCAATAACATTGATGTTAATATCAATGTAAACTCTGTATATGTTCAAGACGCAACAACTGCTGGTAAGTACAATACTTACCAAAGATTAGAAGATGGTGATGATTCTTCAAATATCAAAGCATTATTTGATAACACAGAAGACCTAAACGGTAAGAATAATGAAGAGGTTAATTACTATCTAAATAGAAGATTGTCTTATGCTGGACTTGTTGTTGGTGTATTAGACACTGACGCTCCAACAAACGAAGACAAAGGCAATATTGAAGGCTATAATGCAAATGCACTATTTGTTCATGACAAATTCACAGCTGCTGGATTTGTAATAGGTGGTGTAATTGGACTAATAGCTAACGATTATAATATTGTTCAAAACATCAATGTAACTCTTGAAGAAGAGCAATCAATAAGAGGAACATTGTATACAGGTGGTCTAGTAGGTGAGAATAGAGGTCAAATAACAACTTCTACAATCGCATACGAGACAGACAAAGAGAACGAAATTGCACCTGTATCTTCAGCTCGTGTTAATACTACATTCTTTAACAACAATATGCCAACTGTAGCTATTGGTGGACTTGTAGGATTTAACAATGGCGGAAAGATTTATAGTAGCATTTCACATGTTGATGTTCGTAACCCACTTGCAACAATAGCTGGTGGTGCTGTTGGTAGAAGTATCAAAGGCGAATACAACAAAGTATTAGTATCTGGCTCTGTAAGAGCAAAATCTATCATGGGCGGATTTACTGGAACAGTTAACTCATCTAGCATCTATACTGGCAAGACTGGTATCGGCAGAAAAGAGCAAGCTGATGTATATCCAAATGATGGATCAGATATAGGCGAAGACAAATGGGTTCCAATAAACTCAACAATCGCTGATGTTTATGTATCATGTATCGCTGCTAACAACTGGCTTCTTGATGATTATCCATATCTAACCGAGAAGAAGAGTGTTAAGAGAGTAGCCGGTGGATTCATAGGCTCTGAAGCTTTGACTACAGAGTACTTTAGAAACTTAGATAATACTGATATTAAGATAGCTGCTATCAAGACTGAATTTACTAAGATATATAGTTCAATTACTGGTAGTTTCTATACATATTCTTTGTACTATGGTAGTACCGGAGAGACTGTAGCTCCTGCATCTTATATGCCAGTAGCTTATATCTCAGCTTTTGATGATGTAAAATTATTTACAAGCAAGTACGACGAGAACGAAGAAAACTATGATATGTATCAATACCTATATCCATACCTTGCTGTTAATACACTTAACAGAAGTGATGCAAATACTTTGGTTGGTATGACCCACTATGAGATTGCTTATGGTACAGTGACAGAATACACTGGAGATAATTTAACTCTAAACAATGAAACTACTCCAACTACAGCAAAATATAAAATAGGTTTGGAAACTGATTTTGATGTTAAGTCTAATCAATATATCAATAGAATATCAAAAACTTATGCAAATAAAGCACTTACAGAAAATCGAACAACCAATACTTTGTATTATGAATACACAGGACTAAAAGAAAATGCTCGTCAAAATGCTACAACCCTAATCATTGAGCGTGATGATTTAGGCAAAATAACTTCTAAAAAATTAGAAGTTGTAGAGAAATACAACATTTACTCTGCATTTGCAAGTGACGATGACTTTGATATCAATGCAGATACATTCTACAATAGCTTATCAAGCGAAACTCGTAGTATGTATCCTAAGATTAAGATCAATACTGTTGGCTTGTCTTGGAACAACTATGCAGGTACTGAGTTTAGTAAAGATGAAGAAGGCTACTTCTTAATCGAAAGCGCTAAAGACTTAGCAACTCTTGCATCGGCTGTTAATGGCAGCAAAACATATACAGAAGAAGGCTCAACTAAGAGTTATAGCACTGCAAAATATAGATTAGTTAGTGACATTGATATCTCTGGTAAAGAGTGGACTGCAATAGGTGGAAATGGAATTTCATTTGGCGGAGAATTTGATGGTAACTACCATACAATCCGTGGTGTATTGTCTAACAAAATCAGTACATTCATATATTCAGGCATCTTTGGATATGTAAAAGATGCTACAATAAAGAACCTAACTTGTGTAGGCGGTACTGTTACAGGTGATTTTGTTGGCGGCATTATTGGATCAGCAGAGAATTCTAAGATTATAGGTTGTACTAACAGCAATACTGTAATAGGTAATTACTCAGCTGGTGGTATCGTTGGACTTAGCTTTGAATCTGTTATAACTAACTGTTATAACAGAGGTAAAATCTCTATCAATGAAAAAGATACTACATATACTGATTCTTATGTTGGTGGTATAGTAGGAAAATCATCAAAAGATACAATAACTTACTCAGGAGTTTTAGACAACGCAAAAGTAGTAAACTCTGGCGATATTGAAGTAACTAATAATAAGACTTCTTATACTTCTTCTATAGAGAAAAAAGGTTCTATCTTTGTAGGTGGATTTGTTGGATATATGAATGGAGGCTCATTCAATGTAAGCTCTAAACAATATATCTACAATGAAGGCAATATCACAGTAGATAGCAATGCTCACAAGATGTATATAGGTGGCGCATTTGGTAGAATGATAACTGCAGGATTTGAAACTGCAATATCTACTGATTATGGCGTAGCTTATATTCGTAACAATGGCAATATCACAGTAGATGATAGCAATGTATTTACAACTTCTAATAGTAGTGATTATTATGTAACTAAACTAGAAGGCAGAAGTGGCACAGAGAGCGATCTTGCGATAGCTTATGTTGGTATAGGTGGCGTAATCGGTAGCTATTACTTTACATCTGCTGTTAATAAAGAATTTGGCAGAGTTGGCTTGCTAGCTAACAACGGAGATATATTCTTCGACAACCAAAAATCTTCTAAGTGTATTGGTGGCGTAGGTGGTGTTATTGGTAGTATCGATAGCATCAAAACTTATATTGATCAAAGCTACAACACTGGTAAAGTAGAAGTTCGTGTTAATGCTGGTAAGACTAATATCAACCTAGGAGTAGGTGGTATATTAGGATTTGCTCTAGGCGAAAAAGGAATGAGTGCTCTAAATATTAGCAGCATTTCAAACTGTTACAATATGGGTAACATTTCAAGCAACGGAAATGGCGGCGTTTGGTCTGGTGGTATCTTTGGTTTAGCCGGTACTACTAGCGATGGACAATATGTTCTTGGCGATGGCGGAGAAATTTTGTCTAACGATGCTTCATATACACTTGCAGATTTAACTGTTGTAGATGTAAGTTATTGTTACAATACTGGCAGCATTACTGGTGCAAATGATAACTTGTATGGTAAAGGCGCACTATTAGGTTATGGCGCAGGAGTAAACTGCGGCGAATCAGGTTCAGCTCACTATAACTATTATCTAGTAGGTTCTGCAGATTATGCATTTGCTACCTTTGCTAAAAATATTGATGCTTCAACTGGCGTAGAGACTGAGACTTCTAATTATAGAGTAGATGCTCCTAACAACTATAGCCAAAGAACATCTAATACTCTAAAACTAGATGAAGAAAATGTAGGTGTAGGATATCTATTAGAGAATGGAGTATGGATTCAAGAAGTAACTACTTGGTACCCAACACTAAAAGCAAACTACGAAGTACTATATTGGAATGATAATTATGAGCCACTATCTGTTGAGGGCGAAAGCTTCATAATAGATAGCGCAGAAAAATTAGCATATCTATCTTATGCCGTAAACAAAGGTATTTTGAGTACTCAAAATGCAAAATTTGTCCTAAAAGACAATATTGATATGGCTAATAGATACTTTACTCCAATAGGTAATACAGACTTTGCATTTAGAGGAGAGTTTAATGGTAGCGGATATTCTATCAAGAATATTACTATCAATGCAGGCTCTGCACTTAATATAACTGACAGTGAAAATATTGATAATCAACTAAGCATTGGTTCATTGTTTGGATTTATAAATGGTGGTAAGATTAAAAATACTGGTCTTGTATCACCAATAATTAGCGATGTTGATTATGCTAGTGGATTTGCTTATAGCATGTCTAATGGCAGCGAAATGCAATATTGCTACTTAGATTCATTTGAGATAACAGACCCTGATGCTGTAAAAGCATTGAAAGGTTCTAATAGTGTTAAATTGTATAAAGAAGGCAATATTTCAGGTTATAAGATGGTTGCTGGATTTGCTAATATGCTAAACAGCAGCAACATCTCTCGTAGCTATGTAAATGTTAATATCGGTACAAGAGTTGGCAACTCTGGCAGTTACAAAGGTTATCTTGCTGGTTTTGTTAACGAAGTCACAGACTCTATGATACAAGACTCTTATGTTGGTCAAGGTATCAACAATGACTCTTTGTATTCATATGAAACAACAGATAACTTAGTAAGCTCAGATATAACATCTTCTTATATGTTTAATAAAACTATTAACAAAGAGAATGGAAGATTGATAACAAGTAACGGCTTAATCGTTGGAGGAGACTCAGGCGAAGCATGTACCTCTGTTGTTCATACCTTCAACCTATCTCCTACAATTTATGTAAGAGGTTACAATAGTTCTTACGAAAACATCAATAGTTCGACAGCTAGCGTTTCTACAAGTATCTCTAACACAACTAATATCTCTCCAACTTCTGACAACCTAGAAAAAGATGGTTGGGATGTAATCAATGTTTGGAGCTATGAATATAGCTTGTTAGGCGATATCAGTGGTAACGATGAGTACCCAGCAACTATTAGAGGCTTGGGACAAAACTGGTATAACACAGAGTGTGTTGACCTAGATCTAAAGAACGTTGTAGGCGATTCTATCACAAAGAGAGATAGTGTAGATATTACAGGTAATAGAAGCTTGTTCATTTACTACGAAGTATCTACTCCTGAGCAACTAGCTTGGATTTCGAGAATGGTTAATACCGGTAAACTAAATGGCAAAGATTCAGCCGGCAATCAATATGTAATCAAACTAATGAATGATATTGATTTGCAGGGTAGAACTTGGACCCCAATAGGTACCTTGGATTATCCATTTGGTTGCAAATTTGATTTCAATGGTTATGACATAAGCAATTTGATTATGGATACAACTAATATCAACTTTGCAGGATTGTTTGGTTACACCAATGGCGCATATATCACTGGTGGATCAATCAGTAACGAATACATCAATATTGAATTTACTGATGAAGATGCTAACAATCAAGCTATTATTAAGAGCTTGTATGTAGGTGGTCTAGTTGGTAGAGGACACAATACTCAAATAGCTGATGTTACAGTAGAAGCTAATATGGTAGGCTATTCTAGATATAACTGCTATGTTGGTGGTATAGCTGGAAGCTTGACTTATGGTAAAGCAAGCGAGAACGAAGGTTTGACAGCTTCTGTAACTAATGTAAAAGTTATTACAAAAGAGTCTCAAGGAACAGAAAGCTCTGAAGTCTTGATTCCTAAAGAATATCGTTTAGAAAACGGCTTTGGACTTGACGAAGTTCTAACAGGCGCTACACAAGATAATGCTATAGGCGTTAATATTGGTGGCTTCTCTAATGCAGGCAATAGCTATGTCGGTGGTATCGTTGGTTATATTGCTGGTAAATATACTAAGACATACCAAACTCAAGCTGTTATCCGCAAGGCTTTGAATAGAGCAAATGTTGTATCTTATACACATAGCGATATATCTAGAACATATAATGGCGGTATCGCAGGTTATATGACAGAGAACTCACTTCTAGAAATAACCGAAAACATTGGCAGACTAAAATCTGCAACTTACGGATTTGATTATATCGGTGGTATAGCTGGTATGGTAGACGGCGGTTCTGAGATAATCAACTCTGTAAACAAAGGCGAATTAGAGTGTAGCCAATTTGCATCAGTACTATCTTATAGCGGTGGTATCGGTGGATATTTGAGAGGCGGTTCTAATGTTTCTTATAGTGCCAATGTTGGTACATCTTATAAGAATGTAGATTCTACTAAGATATTCTCAGCAGGAGCATTTGGATATGTAGAAAAAGATGTTACAGGTACAATGCCAGTTGTTAAGTATGTAGTATTTAGCGATAATACTGATTGCTACAAGTTTGATGGCGAAAATTCTATCGGCTACTATGGTGATGGAGAACTTACTCCAGCCGAAGAAGGTCAATTTACTATACTATGTATTACAAGCATGCAAGATACTACTATTGCAGGTATATTTGATACAAGCATCTGGAACTTAGTAACTCAAGATGTTGACTATAACACTAGATACTCTCTAGAGTTTGACGCAACACTTCTAGCAGCTTACTATGTACAAGAAACAGATGGTATTAAATCATACGCTCCAATAGGCCCTGGTGCTAGCTTACCTGTTGGTACAGAGATTATCCTTGTTATCAAGTCAAACGACGACTTGGCTAATAAGCGTATAGTTATAAAAGTTGACGGCGTAGATGTAGCTCGTGAGGCAACACTATGTGCAGTTATCGGTGGAGGAACTATTACTATAGATACTTCTGAAGGCGCAGTTAATAATGCTATTAGCATTAGATTGCCAGCTAACGGAATGACTGACATCTCTGTTACAACAAAAGCTTAACTTTTGATAGCTTATTGTTAAACTAAATGTTTAATAAAAAAAGACACAAGAAATTGTGTCTTTTTTTTGTTTCAATTTTAATTTCAATTCTTATATTTATTTCTATTTTATAAGTTGCCAATTAAATGCGGTATTATCTTGCTATCATCTGTACGGATACATATATAACAGCTATATAAACAATAGCCATCTTTATATAAGATAAATAATATATATTATATAATATTATATATAGTATTTGTTAACGGCTGAGAGTTTTTAACTGTTATAAGTATTATAAATTTTTTGACGGCTGAACAAATAGATGCCACTTAGTCTTAATAGAGGAGTGGTAGGGCTATTGATATTTTATGCGTCTTTAATTGGTTTTGCGGCGTGCTATAACAAAATTTGGCAATAAAAAACCGCCTATTTGTGTGGGCGGCTAAAGTATTTTGTAATTTGTCAAGCAAAATGGGTAAAATTGTCAAAAAAATATGAAAAAATCATTGACTTATTGACATATAGATGCTAAAATAAAGCTTGCATTATATTGGATAATTGTCTTTATGGGCATTTTTCTTGAAATTTTACTTGTAAGTAATATTACAATATCATACTTTTGGAGTAGCTGGCAAGTATTTTTAAGATGTTTTATAAAAATTTTCACAAAGACCACTTATTCAACAAATACAATTTAATATGATTAAAGGAGCCTATATGGTACAGTCTAAACCTAGCATTAAAAATGTTATGTACGGTAAAGTAGAAAGAAAGAACTTTGCGAAAATCTCAGAGCCTATTGAGATGCCTTATCTACTTGATGTACAAAAAGAAGCCTACAAACAATTTTTGGAAAAAGGCATCGGCGAAATCCTAGAGGAGTTTTCACCAATTACTGATTATAGTAACAAGGCAGAGATTTATTTTACCAATTATACCCTAGACCAAACTAGCAAATATACTCGTGAGGAGTGTATTAGAAAGGGTGTTACATATTCAGTAGCTCTAAAAGCAAGAGCAAGACTAGTAAGAAAAGAGGACGGAGAAGTAATCGAGCAAGATGTATTCCTTGGCGATGTTCCTCTTATGACTGAAGAAGGCTCTTTTATTTTTAACGGTATCCAAAGAGTAGTTGTCAGCCAAATCGTAAGATCTCCATCAGCTTACTTTGAGACAGAGCAAGATGATAAGACTGGTAAATGGCTATACAAAGGCACTATCATACCTACAAGAGGTACTTGGATCGAAGTAGAGCAAAATGTTAACGATTTACTAAAAGTAGTTGTTGATAGAAGTGCAAAAGTATCTTTTGGTGTATTCCTAAAGTGCTTTGGCTACAACGCTGTAGAAATTGCAGAGATGTTTGGTAACGATCCACTTGTTATCAATACTTTGTCAAAAGAAACTCAACTTACTCAAGAAGACGCTTTGATTGAGTTTGCTAAAAAGACAAGACCTGCAGATATCCCATCAGCAGAAGCTACTCGTACATTTATTAACGATTTGTTCTTCTCACATAGATATTATAACCTAGCTCGTGTTGGTAGATACAAACTTGACAAAAAGCTATCTATCGCAACAAGAATCACTGGCGAAACTGCATTTAACGACATCGTAATAGGCAAAAAAGTCGTTGTTGCAAAAGGCGAAAGAATTGAAGCCGATGTAGCTAGACAAATCCAAGAAGCTGGTATCAACGAAGTATGGGTAAGAGCAAGAGATAACAAAGGCGCTTTCCGTACAGAAGGTACAGAGTTCGTTGGACACAAAGTTGTTGGTAACAACAGAGTTCATTTGTCATCTTTCTTTAAGTGTGACGAAGAGGCTCTTGGTATCAAAGAGATGGTTCACTATCCAACTTTGCAAAAGATTTTGAAAGAGAACAAAACTCAAGAAGAAAGAGAAGATGCTATAAGAGAGAATGCAAAGGCTCTTATGAGCATGCAACTTACAATGGACGATATTATAGCTACATTTAGCTATCACCTAGGACTAAACAATGGTATAGGTCAAATAGATAATATCGACCACCTAGCTAATAGAAGAATAGCTTCTGTCGGCGAACTAATGGCAGGAGCATTTAGAAGTGGTGTTAACAAGCTAGCAAGTGTTATCAAAGAGACTTTGCAAGCACAAGACTTGTCAACAATCAACCCATCTTCAATCATCAATGCAAGACCTATCAACAAGGCTTTGAAAGATTTCTTAGCAAGTTCACAGTTGTCACAACTTATGGATCAAGTTAACCCAATCAGTGAGTTAACTCAAAAGAGAAAAATGTCAGCCGTAGGTCCTGGCGGTGTTAAGAAAGAAAGAGCAACTGCAGAAGTTCGTGATATTCACTATTCACACTATGGCAGAATCTGCGCACTAGAAACACCAGAAGGCCAAGGTATCGGTCTTATCACTTCTATTGCAACTTATGCAAAAATTAATGAATACGGTTTCCTTCTATCTCCATATAGAGTAGTAGACAAAGAAAAAGGTGTTGTAACTGATAAAGTTGTTTACCTAATGGCCGATGAAGAAGAAAATTGCTATATGGCACAAGCTATTGAGCCACTTGACGAAGAGGGCAGATTTATCAATAAGAGAATTATTTGCCGTCACAGAGATACTGTTGTAGAAGTTCCTTCTAGCCAAATCGACTATGTCGATGTCAGCCCAAGACAATTTATCTCTGCCGCTACATGCCTAATCCCATTCCTAGCTAACGACGATACAGCCCGTGCAATGATGGGTTCTAACATGCAACGTCAGGCAGTGCCTCTACTAACTACCGAGTCACCTATGATTGGTACTGGTATTGAGTACAAGATCGCAGTTGATAGCGGTGCTATGATCCTTGCAAAAAATCCTGGTTTCGTTTCTTATGTTTCAGGTACTGAAATAAGAGTTAAGAACGATAACGGAGATACAGATACATATAGACTTACTAAGTTTGCAAAAACTAACCAAGATACATGTATCAACCAAAAACCTGCTGTAGTTAAAGGTCAAAGAGTAGAAAAAGGCGACACAATCGCAGATGGTTTCTCTACCCAAAACGGCGAACTTGCCCTAGGTAAAAATATGGTTATCGCATATATGAACTGGGAAGGTTACAACTACGAGGACGCTATTCTAATTTCTGAAAGAATAGTTAAAGAAGATATATTTACTTCTATCACTTTGAAGGTAGAAGATATCAAAGCTAGAGCAACTAAACTTGGTGATGAAGAGATTACAAGAGATATCCCTAACCTAAGTGAAGATGCTCTTAAGAACCTAGACGAAAATGGTATCATTAGAGTTGGTGCTGAAGTAAGACCTGGCGATATCCTTGTTGGTAAAGTTACTCCAAAGGGCGAAACAGAGCTTACCCCAGAAGAAAGACTACTAAGAGCTATCTTTGGCGAAAAGGCTAGAGAAGTAAGAGATACATCACTTCGTGTACAACACGGACATGGCGGTATAGTTGTTGATGTTCAAGTATTTACAAGAAAGAACAAAGACGAACTAGAGCCAGGCGTTAACACTATGGTAAAAGTCTTTGTTGCTCAAAAGCGTAAGCTTTCTGTCGGCGATAAAATGGCTGGACGTCATGGTAACAAAGGTGTTGTTTCTAGAGTATTACCAGAAGCTGATATGCCATTTATGGGCAACGGCAGACCTGTAGATATCGTTCTTAACCCACTAGGTATCCCTAGCCGTATGAACGTAGGACAGGTTCTAGAAGTTCTACTTGGCAAAGTAGCAAAAGCTCTTGATTGGAAGGTTGCAGTTCCAGTATTCGACTGCGCTAACGAAAAAGATATTTTTGCTTTGCTTAACGAATATAAACCAGAAATTGATGCTTGCTACGGAAAAGATACAACTGATGTTGTAGATGGCAAGATGACATTATATGATGGCAGAACAGGTGAGCCATTTGAAAACCGTGTTACAGTCGGCGTAATGTATATGATTAAGCTAGACCACATGGTTGATAGTAAGATGCATGCTCGTTCTACCGGACCTTACTCACTAGTTACTCAACAACCTCTTGGCGGTAAAGCTATGTTTGGTGGTCAAAGATTTGGTGAGATGGAAGTTTGGGCGCTAGAAGCATACGGCGTATCTAAACTACTACAAGAGATGCTAACTGTAAAATCTGATGATGTTACAGGCAGAAATAGAACATACGAAGCAATCGTAAAAGGTCAACCTATTGTTGAACCTGGCGTTCCAGAGTCATTTAAGGTACTTGTAAAAGAGCTTCAAAGTTTGTGTCTAGATATTAGAATTCTTAACGAGAACAAACAAGAGATACCTATCGATGACCTTAACAAAGATTACGATGAGCCTGTTCCTTTCAATCCTCCAAAAGAAAAAGTGGACGAAGGTGAAGAAATAGACATTGTTCCAGAAACCGAAGAAACTGAAGAGTCAAATGACGAAGTATTCGAGAACTTTGACGAAGACAGTTTGTTTGATGATATTGATGAATAAGGAGAAAAGTTTAGATGTTTGAATTAAACAATTTTGATTCAATGAAAATCGGTATAGCTTCACCAGAAAAGATTAGAGAGTGGAGTTATGGCGAAGTAACCAAACCTGAAACAATTAACTACCGTACACAAAAGCCAGAAAGAGATGGTCTATTCTGCGAAAGAATATTTGGACCTCGCAAAAACTGGGAGTGTCATTGCGGTAAGTACAAAAGAGTTCGTTATAAAGGTGTTGTCTGCGACAAGTGTGGCGTAGAAGTTACTCACTCAAAAGTTCGTAGAGAGAGAATGGGACACATCGAACTTGCTACTCCTGTTTCACATATTTGGTTCTTTAGAGGAGTACCATCTAGAATAGGTTCTATTCTAGATATCACTCCTAAGGCTCTAGAGCAAGTATTATACTATGTTAACTACATTGTTCTAGACCCAAAAGATACTATATTCCAATACAAGCAAGTAATTACTGATAAAGAATATAGAGATGCTGTAGAAGAGTATGGCCCAGAAAAAGCCCCAAGAGTTGGTATGGGTGCTGAGGCTATCAAAGAGCTTCTAAAAGCTATTGACCTTAAAAAAGATGACGAAGAATTAAAAGAAATCGTTAAGACTTCTAAGGGTCAAAAGAGACTAAAAGCTATCAAGAGACTAGAGATTGTTGAAGCTTTCCTTAAGAGCGAAAACAAGCCTGAGTGGATGATTTTGGATGTTATTCCAGTACTTCCACCAGACCTAAGACCTATGGTACAACTTGATGGTGGTAGATTCGCAACTAGCGACCTAAACGATCTATACAGAAGAGTTATCAACCGTAACAACCGTTTGAAAAAACTTGTTGAGCTTGGTGCTCCTGATGTAATCATTAGAAACGAGAAGAGAATGCTTCAAGAAGCAGTAGACGCCCTTATCGAAAACGGTAAGCGTGGTAAAGCTGTTCAAGGTCCAAAACAAAGAGACCTAAAGAGCTTGACTGCTATGCTTAGAGGTAAACAAGGTCGTTTCCGTCAAAACCTACTTGGTAAGCGTGTTGACTACTCTGGCCGTTCAGTTATCGTCGTAGGACCTGAACTTAAGATTTATCAATGCGGTGTTCCAAAGGAAATGGCACTAGAGCTATTCAAGCCTTTCATTATGAAAAAGCTTGTTGAGCAAAATCAAACTTACAATATCAAAACTGCTAAGAGAATAATCGAAAGAGAAAAACCAATTGTTTGGGATGTGCTTGATGAGGTTATCAAAGACCACCCAGTACTTCTAAACCGTGCGCCTACACTTCACAGACTAGGTGTACAAGCTTTCGAACCAGTTTTGGTTGAGGGTAGAGCTATCAAACTTCACCCACTAGTTTGCGTAGGATTCAACGCCGACTTCGATGGTGACCAAATGCCTATCCACGTTCCTCTATCACTAGAGGCTAGAACAGAAGCTAGAATGATTATGCTATCATCTAACAACGTTCTAAAACCAGCTGATGGTAAGCCAGTTATGACACCAGCTCAAGATATTGTCCTTGGTTGTTATTACCTAACTATCGACAAACCAGGAGCTAAGAACGAAGGCTCTTGCTACATCGATGAAGAAGAAGCTTTGATGGCTTATCAAACTAAAAACCTTGAACTTCAATCTAAGATTTATGTTAGAAGAAGCGCAGAGTTTAATGGCAAAACAATTACTGGCAGAGTAAGTACTACTGTTGGTAGAATTCTATTTAACCGTTGTATCCCTCAAGATACAGGTATGGTTGATAGAACAAAAGAAGAAAATGTTCTAAAATACGAAGTAGATTACAAAGTAGGTAAAAAAGAACTTGGTAATATCGTTAGTGCAGTTTACGACAAGTTTGGTGCAACTCCAACAGTTGTAATGCTAGATAAGATTAAGGAACTTGGTTACAAGTATTCTACTATCGCTGCTATCACAATCAACGTCTTCGATATGAAAGAGCCACCAGAAAAAGCTCAAATCGTTGCTGAAGCTGATGCAAAAGTTTTGGAAAACGAAAAAGCATATAGACGTGGTATCATGTCACTAGACGAAAAAATTAACAAAAACGTAACTATCTGGAACGAAACAACTAACAAAGTTAAAGATGCCGTTCTAGCTAACCTAGGAGACCTAAACCCAATCAAGATGATGGCCGTATCAGGTGCCCGTGGTAACCCAGGACAGATCAACCAGCTATGTGGTATGCGTGGTGTTATGGCGAGTGCATCAGGTCAAAAGATTGATATTCCGGTTAAGTCATGCTTTAGATCAGGACTTACACCTCTAGACTACTTCCTATCATCTCGTGGTGGACGTAAAGGTCTTGCCGATACAGCTCTTAAGACAGCTGACTCTGGTTACCTAACTCGTAGACTTGTCGATGTAGCACAAGATGTTGTTATCAATGAAGAAGACTGCTTTGCTACACTTGGCGAAAAAGTAAGAGGTATGAAAGTAACAGACCTAGTTGAAGATGGAACTGTAATCGAAACTCTAGAAGATAGAATCTCTGGCCGTGTAGCCGTAGATAATATTTATAATCCAACTACAAAAGAACTTCTTGCAGCTGCTAATGAAATGATTACTCCAAAACAAGCAAAAGCAATCGTTAATGCAGGTATCAAAGAGGTAGAAATTAGAACAGCTCTTACATGTAAATCAAGACATGGCGTTTGTGCTAAGTGTTACGGCAGAAATATGGCTAATAACAGTATGGTACAAATTGGTGAGGCTGTTGGTACAATCGCAGCTCAATCAATTGGTGAGCCAGGTACTCAGCTTACAATGAGAACCTTCCACACCGGTGGTGTTGCTACAGCTGCCGATATCACTAAGGGTCTTCCTCGTGTAGAAGAAATCTTTGAGGCAAGAAGACCAAAAGGTGAGGCTATCATCTCTGAAGTTGCTGGTAAAGTAAAAGTAGAGGAAGATGGCGAAATCTATAAGATTACTGTTGCTTCTAGCGATGGCGACATCGAGTACAAGACTCCACCTAAGAACAAGACCGTTCTTGCTGTTAAGACTGGAGACGTTGTAGAAGTTGGTCAATGCTTGACATCTGGTTCTATTTACCCTAACGATATCCTAAGAGTAAGAGGACTAAAAGGTGTTCAAGAATACCTTCTAAAAGAAGTTCTATCAGTATATAGGCTACAAGATGTTAGAATCAATGCTAAACACATTGAGATTATCATTAGACAAATGTTAAGAAATGTAAGGATTGAAGATCCAGGCGATACTGATCTATTGCCAGGCGACCTAGTAGACCTTGCAAGACTAGAAGAAGCTAACAATGAAGTATTAGCAAAGGGCGGAGTTCCAGCTGTTGCTAAGAGAATACTTCTTGGTATCACAAAAGCTTCACTTTCTGTTGAATCATTCTTGTCAGCAGCATCTTTCCAAGAGACTTCAAGTGTCCTAACAGAAGCTGCTATTAAGGGTAAAGTAGACCCACTTATCGGTCTAAAAGAAAATATCATTATCGGTAAGAGAATACCTGCTGGTACTGGTATGAAGTGCTACAAGAACATTTATCCAGAAGTTGTTAAACAAGACAATGTATACGAAAATGTTAACGAAGCATTAGAAAATATGAACCCAGAAGAAGTTTAATAGTATAAAAAACAAGAGCTAAATAGCTCTTGTTTTTTTATTTCTTTTTATCATAAAAATATTAAAATTTTACTATTTACAAAGCCAAAAAACTATAGTACAATATATGCAGATAAGAGCATATATTGATATTTTAGTTTTTATCAAAAAGTGCCCTAAAATGCCAGAAAATACGGCGTTTTTTAGCAAAAAAATAATAAAAAATATTTTCAAAAAAGGTATTTACAAATGCTAAAAAATATGTTATTATTAGGCATACAAATAAATAATACTGAATTATAAATTGTATAGTTCGTGACCTTAAAAAAGGAGAATATTTTATGATAGTATTAACTGATGGAAACAATGTAAAAGATTATGTTAGCAGAATAGAAGAGCTAGGCGGAGTAGTTACTCCAGAAGTAAAAGAGGCTGTTAATATCAAACTTAACCAAGAGAGCGAAGAAGTTCAATCTATGTAGTTTTTGACTATTAGTTATTAAAAAGGCAATGGGGTATTGTTGCCTTTTTTTATTTTTTTGAGTTTGTTTAGTCTTAAGTTTAAGTGAAGATTTCTGCTATTTGCTCAGAGCATACTTTCTTTGTAACACTTACAAAAATAGATATAAACAAAAATAAGTAAAAGTAATTAAAATCTATATAATTAAAATTATATACAATTAATAATACAAATTAACAAAAATATGGATTGATATAAAACTCAAAAAAATATCAAATAAAAATAAATCAAATTAAAATTAAATATAACTATAAATAAAAAAAGAGTAGGCATATTTGCCTACCTTTTTTTGTTTAATTAAGTTTGTGTTTTTATTATTTGTTTTCGGTAACTTTTAGCTCTACATCTACAAGTAGTACGAAGCCTTTACCTTTTTTGTGAAATTCTACTGATTGTTCGTAAGTTCTTGGTTTTTCCAAAACTTCGCCATATTCTTCAAAAGAAAGTTTAACATAATCTTTTAGCAATTTCTTTGCAGCCAAAAATGCACCTTCGACTGTGCTATCTGAACAAAAAACAGCAATATCATCAAAGGCTACAATATATGTATTTTCTTCTGGGTCTTTTATAAATAATGCAGGGTAAATAAAGTTCATGATTATCTCCACAAATAATTTTACATTATAACTATATCACAAAAAAATCTATTTTGTAAAATAAATTAAGCGGTTTTTTATTTTGATGACACAAAAACTATTCATTTGGGCTAAATTTAGTATAAATATTTGCAAAAAATGTAGAATTTGGGTATAATACACATATAGGAGAAAAGTATGGGACTTTTTAGCAAACCAAAAGAAGAGCAAATAGTTGATATTTTTAATGGCAAAGCATTTGACGGATACAAAAGACTTTTGCATGTATATGTTATCAACAACGAACAATGTTTCATTAGACTTAACAGCTTTGACGCACTAGAAAATAGAAGCTTATTTGACGCCCCAATTATTAAAGAGATACCAAATGGCGAGAGCTATTTTGAGACTTTTTTGAGAGCTTACAAAGAATACACTGGCTTTTCTTATAAACAAGTCCAAAATGACAAAAATGAAGTCGCTCAGCCTAGAGTTTTTGTTGATACTCTAAAAAAGACTTTGATATATATCCTAGTTATCAAAGATACTGAGACTATCGACACCGCTCGTTTAACTCAGGTAAAATTTGTTTATGACTGGCTTTCAATATCTGACTTTGTTAAGACAATTTCTTCTGACAAATTTGTAAATTATGGCAAAGAGTACAATGACTTTGTGGTGCTTTCTATGTGTGAACTTTTCAATATGGAAGACTGCATTAAGAGCCTAAAATACACCTCTAAACAAGATATTTAATTTGTGACATTTTAGGGGCTTTGTGGGTTGATGCTAAATTTTGAAAAGTCGTTAAAAACCTAATAAATCATACCAAAAACTGTGATTTTTTGTGCAAAATCGCAGTTTTTTATTTTCAAAAAAATACTAGAAAAATTTTGTATAAAGCATTGACAACTAGGGCACATTTTGGTAAAATATGTTCGTTATACAACTGGTGTTATGCCTTGACTTGTCATAGGCATAATTATTTTGTGTAAAAAAGGAAAATCTTATGTCAAACAACATTGAAGAAGATTTGTCTAAGCTACTAGCAAGAAGCTCTAAGACCTTAGGGTATAGAGAGACTTCCAAGGCTATTAGCAAGGGTACTATAAATTTGGTTATAGTATCGACAAATATTGATGCTGCACTCGAGAAGGTGATACTAACAGAATGCTCTAATAACAACATTTCTGTTAAGAGAGCATTTACCAAACAAGAACTCGGCAAATTGGTCGGTCTTGAGGTATCTTGTGCGTGCGTTGGTATTTTGAGATAGTTTATCTCGCTCCGTGATTTCCCCTAATAAGGAAGTTCACACCAAAAATCTATGAAGGAGGAAACAGTATGCCTACAATTAACCAATTAGTTAGACACGGTAGAAAACAAGTAGAGAAAAAATCACAAGCTCCTATTTTGAACGAATGTCCTCAAAAGAGAGGAGTTTGCCTTTCTGTTACTACTACATCACCTAAAAAGCCAAACTCAGCTTTAAGAAAAATCGCAAGAGTTCGTCTCTCTTCTGGTGCAGAAGGTACAACTTATATCCCTGGCGAAGGTCACAACCTTCAAGAGCACAGTGTTGTACTTATCCGTGGTGGTAAGGTTAAAGACTTGCCAGGTGTAAGATACCATATAGTTCGTGGTACACTAGACACCGCAGCAGTTGCTAAGAGAAAGCAAGCCCGTTCTAAGTACGGTGCTAAAAAACCTAAGTAATCATCCTTCCAAGATTTTTGGATGAGCTTTATATATTTTAAGAGGAGGAAATTATGCCTAGAAGAAAATGCTCTGCAAAGAGAGAAGTTTTGCCAGATCCAATTTATAACTCAACAGTTGTAACAAAACTTATCAATCAAGTAATGGTTGACGGCAAAAGAGGAATTGCACAAAACATCGTTTATGATGCTTTTGATATATTAAAAGAAAAAACTGGCGAAGATGCTATGACAGTATTTACTCAAGCAGTAGAAAATGTTAAGCCTATGCTAGAGACAAAAGCTCGTAGGGTTGGTGGTGCTACATACCAAGTTCCTATGGAAATCAGACCTGACAGAAGACAAACACTAGCTATTAGATGGATTGTTATGTTTGCTCGTAAGAGAGGCGGCGAAAAGGATATGAACAAAAAACTTGCTGCTGAACTTCTTGATGCTTACAACAATGCTGGTGGCGCTGTTAAGAGAAAAGACGAAATGCACAGAATGGCAGAGGCTAACAAAGCTTTCGCACACTATAAATGGTAATATTATTACTAAACCAAATATTATAAGGAGAAAATTATGCCAAGATTATACCCAATCGAAAAATACAGAAACATTGGTATTATGGCACACATCGATGCTGGTAAAACTACAACAACCGAAAGAATTTTGTACTATACTGGCCGTGTTCATAAGATTGGTGAAGTTCACGATGGCGCTGCTACTATGGACTGGATGGTTCAAGAGCAAGAAAGAGGTATCACTATAACTAGTGCCTGCACCACTGCTAAGTGGAAAGGTCACTGTATCAACATTATCGATACCCCAGGACACGTTGACTTTACAGTTGAGGTAGAAAGAAGCTTGAAAGTTCTTGACGGTGCAGTTACTGTACTTTGCGCAAGAGGCGGTGTTCAACCACAAACTGAAACAGTTTGGAAACAAGCTAATAAATACCATGTTCCAAGAATGGCTTATGTTAACAAGATGGACATCAACGATGCTAACTTCTATAGAGTAGTTAAGATGATGAAAGAAAGACTTAAGACTAATGCCGTTCCTATCCAACTACCTATTGGCGAATCTAGCACTTTCAAAGGTATCATCGACCTAGTAGAAATGAACGCTACTATATATAAAGATGACCTAGGAAAAGACTTTGAGGTTATAGACATCCCAGAGGATATGAAAGAGCTTGCTAATAAGTATCATGAAGAGCTAATTGAGCATGTTGCAGAAACTGATGATGCTTTACTTGAAAAATTCTTCAATGGTGAACAACTTACTATTGATGAGATCAAAAAAGGTATCCGTACTGCTACATTAAATCTAAAGATGACTCCAGTAGTTTGCGGTACATCTTTCAAAAACAAAGGTGTTCAAAAACTTCTTGACGCTATCGTAGATTACATGCCATCTCCAGTAGATGTTCCTCATATCAAAGGAACTATCCCTGGTACAGACAAAGAGGAAGAGAGAGAGTCAAGTGATACAGCTCCATTTGCTGGTCTTGCATTCAAAGTTGCAACTGACCCATATGTTGGTAAAATCACATTCTTCCGTGTATACAGCGGCGTACTAAAAACTGGTACTTATGTATACAACTCAACAAAAGATGAAAAAGAAAGAATTGGTCGTCTTCTTAAGATGCACGCAAACAACAGAGAAGATGTAGATGAGCTATATGCTGGTGATATCGCAGCTATCGTTGGTCTAAAAGACACAACTACTGGTGATACACTATGCGCAGAAAACGCTCCAATCCTTCTTGAGAGTATGGAATTCCCAGAGCCAGTTATCAAAGTTGCTATCGAACCTACTTCAAAGGCTAGCCAAGAGAAGATGGTTAACGCACTTATCAAACTTGCTGAAGAGGACCCAACTTTCAAAACATACACAGACCAAGAAACTGGTCAAACTATCATCGCTGGTATGGGTGAGCTTCACCTAGACATTATCGTTGATAGACTTAGAAGAGAGTTCAAGGTAGAGGCCAATGTTGGTGCTCCACAAGTAAGTTACAGAGAGACTATCCGTAAAACTGTTGAGGCTGAAGGTAAGTTTATCCGTCAATCTGGTGGTAAAGGTCAATATGGTCACTGCTGGATTAAGATGGAACCACTTCCAGCTGGTTCAGGATATCAATTTGAGGATAAGACTGTTGGTGGTTGTATCCCTAAAGAATATATCCAACCTATTAACAATGGTATCCAAGAAGCTAAACAAAATGGTGTTGTAGCTGGATACGAAACTGTTGACTTCAAGGTAACTGTTTTTGATGGTTCTTACCACGATGTCGACTCTTCAGAAATGGCCTTCAAGATTGCCGGTTCTATGGCATTCAAAGAAGCTGCTAAGAAAGCAGACCCAGTACTTATGGAGCCTATCATGAAAGTTCAAGTAGAGCTTCCAGACGAGTACCTAGGCAATGTTATGGGAAACCTAACAAGCCGTAGAGGTATGCTACAAGGAACAGAGGCAGAGCATGGTAGCACTATCATCAATGCAGAAGTTCCACTTTCAGAAATGTTTGGTTATGCAACTGACCTAAGATCTGCTACTCAAGGTAGAGGTATCTTCAATATGGAGTTCTCTCACTACGCAGAAGTTCCTAAGTTTGTTGCTGATAAGATCATCGGCGAAAGAACTAAAAAAGCATAAAATGTAGATTTTTTACAAAAATTATAAAAATGCTTTGCAAACTTTAATTTATTTGGTATAATGCTTATGTTTAATTAAAGTTTGCAGAGCAAATAATAAAAAAACTAAATCAATTATATATTTTTAGGAGGATTTTAATTATGGCAAAAGCTAAATTTGATAGAAGCAAGCCACACATTAACATTGGTACAATCGGACACGTTGACCATGGTAAGACAACTTTAACTGCCGCTATTACTATGTGGGCAGCTGCAAAAGGTTTTGCAGAAAAAATGAGATACGAAGATATCGATAAGGCTCCAGAAGAGAGAGCAAGAGGTATCACAATCAACACAGCTCACGTTGAGTATCAAACTGAGAAAAGACACTATGCACACGTAGACTGCCCAGGACACGCAGACTATGTTAAAAACATGATTACTGGTGCTGCACAAATGGACGGTGCTATCCTAGTAGTTGCTGCTACTGATGGTGTTATGCCTCAAACAAGAGAGCACATTCTTCTTGCTCGTCAAGTAGGTGTTCCTTACATCGTAGTATTTATGAACAAAGTAGACCAAGTAGACGATCCTGAGCTACTTGACCTAGTAGAGATGGAAATCAGAGAAATCCTTAACGAGTATGGATTCCCTGGTGACACAACTCCTATTATCAAAGGTTCAGCTCTAAAAGCTCTTGAAGCTGCTCAAGCTGGTCGTGTTGATGATCCTGCATGCAAATGCATCGAAGAGCTTATGAACGCTGTTGATACATGGATTCCAGAGCCAAAGAGAGCTACTGATCAACCATTCTTGATGCCTATCGAAGACGTATTCACAATCACTGGTCGTGGTACTGTTGCTACTGGTAGAGTAGAGAGAGGTGTTGTAAAAGTTGGTGACGTTGTTGATATCGTAGGTATGGGTTCTAACAAGAACACTACAATCACAGGCGTTGAAATGTTTAGAAAACTTCTTGACCAAGCTCAAGCTGGTGATAACATCGGTGTTCTACTTCGTGGTATCCAAAGAAACGAAGTTGAGCGTGGACAAGTTCTTGCTAAACCAGGTTCAATCAAACCTCACACAAAATTCACAGCAGAAGTTTACGTTCTAAAGAAAGAAGAGGGTGGCCGTCATACTCCATTCTTCAATGGTTACAGACCACAATTCTACTTCAGAACAACTGACGTTACTGGTTCAATCGAGCTTCCAAAGGGCGTTGAGATGGTAATGCCTGGTGATAACATCACTATGACTATCGACCTAATCACTCCAATCGCTATTGAGCAAGGTCTTCGTTTCGCTATCCGTGAAGGTGGCAGAACTGTTGGTTCAGGCGTTGTTTCTGCAATCATCGAATAATTTTGATTACAAAAAACTCACACATTTGTGTGAGTTTTTTTATTTTTTACATATCCATAATAATTTGCTATTATTTGCAAAATTTTTTATTAAAAAATAATAAGACATTTTTTATCTTTATGCTATAATGAAATTGTAAATTAGTTATAAGAACTTATCTTTTGGCCAAAAGTTTAACTAAATGCATATAATCTTTTATGCAAAATGTAACTTTTGACAATAATATAAGGTCTTATAATGTGTATTAGATTATTAGTTGATAAGGAAAAAGTTATGAAGAATTTTAACTTTAATCGAAAAAATAGCAGGGTTTGGCCTCTAATAATTATCTGCGTTATTCTTGCCTTTGCCATAGTGTTTGGCTGGGGTAAAGATATTGGTCATGCTTTGGGGCTTTTGCTTGCGGGAGCAACACCAGCACTAATAGGAGCATTACTTGCTTTTATGTTCTATAGGTTTGTTAACCTCATCGAACAGAAACTTTTGAAAAACGCTTTCAAAAATAGCAAGCACGCTTTTGGTATCAAAAGAACAATATCTATAATTGTTGTTTTGATCATTATTCTTGGGCTTGCAGCATTTTTGATTTATCTATTTATTCCTAAGATGGTAGAGCTTATCACTGAACTATACACCAATAGAAGCGAATATATTATCAAAACAAAAGATCAACTATCTACTTTCGTTAATGGCATTTTTGGTGCAGACCTTAGCCAAAGTGTAGTCGACTTTGTCGATAGAGTAGTAGATGCTATCAGCAATGTCTATAATAACGCATTGCCTAAACTTCTAGAGATTTCTACAACAGCTCTTAGCGTTGTAGGTATAGGTATCATTAGTATACTTCTTACCGTTTGGTTCATTAAGGACAAAGAAAAAATCTCAGGTTTCTACAAGAGATATGTATATTCTATATGCTCTAATGAGCAAGCTGATAAAGTTATGCACATAACTCAAAAATCAGATGAAATTCTATTTAACTACTTTATTAGTAAATTTATTGAAGTTGCAATACTTATTGTACTTACAGGCTTCTTATATATGATCTTAGGTGTTCCTTACACTTGGGAACTTGCAATTATTATATCAGTATTTAACTTTATTCCTTATGTCGGCGTATTCATTGGACTTGTTCCTGTTGTACTTATCACAATCATATTTACAACTATCGGCACAGCAATATATACAGTTATCTTCACAGCCCTAATATTCGCTTTAGTTACTGGCGTTGTTACACCATTTATTATTGGCTCAAAAATCAATATTAGCGGACTTGTCGTTGGTATTTCTATACTTTTAGGTGGAGCAGTGTTTGGTATCCCTGGTATGCTATTCGCACCACCAGTAGTTGCAATCCTTGGTGTAATACTAGAAGAAAATATGAAAGAGCGTGAAAGACAAAAAGCACTTTTGGCAGAGCAAAATATCGCGATGTCAGGAGCTCCAAATGGCAAAACTGTTAGCGCTCAAACTGACACTTCAAAGCCTCAAGAAGAGAATAAAGAATCTCAAAAACTAGAGTTATCAAATAACGAAACTTTAGAAACTCAAAATCAAAATGCTGAGCCTAAGAAGAGAGCAAAAGCTGCCACAAAAACTTCTAAAAAGTCCGCATCACAAGCTAAGCCAAAAACAAATACAAGCAAGACAACAACTAAAAATGCATCTACAAAAACGGCTAAAAATAAGAGCCAAAAAGAAGAACCTCAAGAAGTGAACAAATAGTCTCATTATATCAATATGTCGCTTTTAGGCACATTTAACGGCTCAAAATCGTGGATTTTATACTACTAGCTTCATTATATATTTATATTTATCAAAAGTCTTCACTACTTGTGAGCTAATATGAGGCAAAAAGATATTATTATTTAGAGTTATTAAATAAACAAAAAAGAACTGATTATAGGCAGTTCTTTTTTGTAAGTCTTTGATATAGCTTATTAACAATGGTAGACATAATTATTACAACGGTAAGGCTAGTCAAAGTATATAGAAATTGATTGCTAATTATTCCAAAAAATATCTCTTGAATTAGTCCGTGAAGCAAATATATTTCGAGACTAATGTTGCCAAGGAAGTCAAGTGTTGGACTTGACAAAGTAATCTTTTGGTTGATAGTTAATATTAGTGTCATAATCAAAATAGGCAACAAAAACTCTTTTATAATTGTAAATAAAATTTGTCCTTCACTAAGTGGCATTTGAATATCAATAAGCAGAATAACAGTTACGACTATAATACCAATAAAATACCAAAAGTATTTGCTTAAAAAGTTGTTTATTTTTTGAGAAAGGTAGAAGTAAAGTATCCCAAAGAACAAACAATATATTGCTCGTATGTATAAAGAAACTTCTTCAAACTTATAGCTAAAAGCAAATAAAAAAGTTGCAAATGTAATTATAGTAAATATAGAAAATATGGTAAAAAATACTTTTTCACTTTTGTTATATTTTTTGCAGATGATATGCGTTATGGCAAATATAAAATATATTATTAAAATGCTAGTTATGTACCATGAGTTGCTGTTGGCTCGTACAAAATCGTTGAAGGCATCTAGTCCAAGTCCTGCTGTGATGAATGTAATCGCATCATAAGATATTCCACGAGTAATGTCAGCTATTATGTATAGTAGATTGATAAAAACATGTAATAGATACAACTTTGGGATTTTACTTTTTAGCAGATTTTTTGCATATCCCGGCCTTTTGCGGCTAATCATGAGCCCATAGCCGGAGATGAAAAAAAACACCCCAACGCCAATACTACCAATATCATTAAGTATAAGACTAAGTACAGGTAAAGAACTAAAGGCATTATATTTATAAGATATATGGTGCAAAAATATAAGTATAGCAAAAAGTCCTTTCAGTCCGTTTGTATCAGATTTTGTAAATGGTGCTACTGAGTTCGTTTTTGCGGCATTAGTCAGCAGTCCAATAATCAGCAGTGGATATATTAACATACGAAACCTCTTTATATTTAGAGTGTATCACAAGAATACTTGTATTTGCAAATAAAATACAAGAATAATTGTATACTAACTATATGAAAAATTATTTTAGTGAAAATTTGAAATTATATAGAAAGCAACTAAAATTAAGTCAGTTAGAACTTGCGACAAGAGTAGGCGTAACTCAGCAGTGTGTATCTGAGTGGGAAAATGGCAAAATAGAGCCAACGCTTACTTGCTTGTGGAAACTTGCTGATATTTTTGATATGCCTATTGATGAGCTTGTTGGTAGAGACGGCTAAATGATATTCAAAAAAAGTTGTATAAGAATAGATAATATTTATTGATTTTGTTAATAATTTGATTAAAATTTTTTAATCAAAAAAATATGCAAATATTTTAATTTGAATAATGAATAGACAAAAAAAAGAACTGATTATAGTCAGTTCTTTTTTGTTGCCTAATGTTTATTTTTATTTTGTTATTATATTTGCTATTTATTTTTTATTCTATAATTGATAGCAAGTTTTTTATGGCAATTTTGGCTGTCTTTTGTAATAATCTTTTTTTTGTACTAGAATACTCTGTTGTTGCATGAGCAAGAGTTACAACCTTGAGGGTAGTCGTACCCAAAACCGCCTAGTGCAAGTAGGAGTAGTAGCAAGAAATTAGTATTGGTGTTTAGGTTAGTGTCTGTTGCTGATGTGAAGATAGAGATGAGTAACACTAGTAGTATGTAAAGTTGATTATTCATAAAACCTCCAAATATAACATATTTGTTTGTTTTTAGAGCATTTTCTACATTGTTTTCTTATATGATTATTTGAGCATATTTTGATTTTGTAAGATAATTAGTGTGTTAATATATTTTTTTGGGGGTAAATATGAACAACACTAAACTTATGACAATAAACGAAAATGACTATTCAAACTTAAAGTATTATATGCCGAGCGTAGAGGTTTTGCAACAAATGGCAAATTATTTTAGCATTTTTTCGGACTCTACTAGGCTAAAAATTTTGTCTGCGCTATCTATAAAATCTATGTGTGTAGGCGACTTAGCTGCTGTGCTTAGTGCCAATCAGTCAACTATTAGTCATCAGCTAAAAGGTCTAAAAGCACTAAATGTAGTGAGAGATGTAAGACAAGGCAAAATTATTTTTTATGAAATAAGCGACCAAAATATCAACGAAATTTTGCTTAACGGCGTTAATTATTTGATGTCCTAAGCCAAAATATTTGCTAAAAATGTCCTTATGTGTTACCATATAAATGGAGATGTGTGATATATGGAACAAAAAGACAAAAAATTAACTATCGCTGAGATGACAGATACTTTTTATCCAATAGTTAACGGCGTAGTAACTGTTGTTGATAAACTTACAACTGCACTGAACAAAACAGACAATGCGTTTGTTTGCACAACTCGTGGCGGAACTAAAAAGGGTAGAACAACTAAGACTTTCCCATACGAGCTATACACATGCAGAGGATTCTTTGTCCCTGTCCAAAAAGACGGCTGGTCTTGTATTTCACTTGACCGCAAGTTTAGAAAAGCTGTCATGGCAAAAGATATTGATGTTATTCATTGCCATACAATTTTTAGACAGTTTGCCTTTGCTAAAAAGATAGCTAAGAAAAAACATGTTCCTATTATCATAACAGTACACACACAATCTCATTATGACCTTAAAAAGTTTTTGAAGTTTGATTGCTTGGTAAAATCTGCTATGAAAAAACTTGTTAGAACATATAACCAAGCAGACCAAATTTGGGCGCTTAACGAAGGTGTTAAACAATACCTAATCGGTTGGGGAGCAGACGAGAGCAAGATAAGAATCTTTGGCAATGCCTGTGATATAGTAGTGCCAGACAATAGAGAAGAGTTAATAAATAAGGTAAATAATTTACATGGACTAGCCGGACAAGAAAATGTATTCCTATATACCGGTAGACTAATGGAGTACAAAAATATATTTTTGATAGCAGATAGCCTAAAAATATTAAAAGACAAAGGTGTTAACTTCAAGATGATATATGTTGGCGATGGTTTAGATAGACCAAAGCTAGAACAAAAAATTAAAGACCTAGGTCTTGAAGAAAATGTTATCTTCACAGGTATGGTAACTGACAGAAATATGATGATAGGTTACTACCTAAGAGCTGACTTATTCTTATTCCCATCAGTATACGATACTGACGGACTAGTTAAGGCAGAGGCAGCTATATGCGACACCCCATCTGTTATGATAGAGGGGTCTATGGCAGCATTAGGATTTAAGGATAGACAAGATATTTATACATGCAAAGAAGACGCACAAAGTTTTGCAGATAAGGTATATGAGATAATAAATGACAAAGAAAACTTTGAATTTGTTAAGAAAAATGCCAAAAACGCCCTATACAAGACTTGGGATCAAAATGCAAAGCGTGCGGTACAGATGTACAAAGACGCAATAAAAGAGTATAACGAAAAGCATACAAGCGAAAAGGAGCATAAATAATTATGATTGTTGATGACCTAAAATACAAAAGCATTTTGCCTTATAACAAAAAATACAACTATTATACACAGTTAGAGAGTATCGCAAGGTATCAATTTGCACTTGATTTTTTGAAGTCTAAGGGACTAAAAGATGTCCTTGATGTTGGCTGCTATAACGGCTTTGGGTGCGAGATTATGGCGGAAGGTGCTGAGAGTGTACATGGACTTGATATTAACAAAAGATATATCAATCTAGCCAACCTTTATAAAGAAAAGTTAAACTTAACCAACACTACTTTTGAGAGACTAGATGTCGGCAAAGAGAATATGCAAACTGACAAAAAGTTTGACCTTATTACATGCTTTGATACACTAGCACATGTAGATGACGACAAGGGTCTAATCAAAAGAATCTACAATAGACTAACAGATGACGGATATGCACTAATATCTGTTCCTTGCGAGAGATTTGAGCCTATGAAGCCAGACGGGACATCAGCTGTTGCTGGACACAAACATTTTTATGAAGCGCCTAAAATCAAAAAGATGTTTGTAGAAGAGGGCTTTGAGGTTGTAGACAGACTAGGACAAGCTACATCTAATGTACTACTTAACCTAGAGAATTTCATTATAAGAAGATATGACTATCCAGAAAGAAAAGTAAAGAGTTACCATGTGTACGAAAAGGAAAATATGCAGTACTTTGCTAGACTAATAGCATATCCTAATACGAGAGATATAGAAGATAGCTATAGCATATTCTTGATAGTCAAAAAAGCTAAGAAATAATAATAAAAAAAGTCACTATATTTAGTGGCTTTTTTCTTTTATAAAATATCACTTAGGTGTATAATAAAAATATGAATTTGCAAGAAAAGATAAAAAATCTACCACAAAATAGTGGTGTGTATATAATGAAAGACCTAAACGGCACAGTCATATATGTGGGCAAAGCCAAAGTCCTAAAAAACCGTGTTAGTCAGTATTTCAATGGCTCAAAAAAGCTCCCAAAAGTTGCCGCAATGGTTAGCAAAATTGCAGACTTTGAGTACATAATAACTAATAGCGAACTTGATGCTTTAGTCTTAGAATGCAATCTTATCAAAAAATACCAGCCACATTATAATATCCTTTTGAAGGACGGCAAGAACTATTCTTATATAAGGATAGACACAAGAGATGAGTTTCCAAGATTAGAGGCTGTAAGGCATATCAAAAAAGACGGAGCTAAATACTTCGGACCTTACTTCAATGGAATAACTGCCAAAGAGCTAATCAAACTAATATATTTTGCTTATCCTATAAGACAATGCACAACATTTTTTAGCAGCACCAAACACCTAAAAAGAGCATGTCTTAACTACTCAATGGGTCTATGTTGTGCGCCATGTATAGGCAATGTCACCAGCACAGAATATCATAGACATATAAATGAAATAATAGGCTTCCTTAACGGAAAAGACAACGCCGTATATGATATCATAAAAAATAAAATGACCAAAGCCGCAGAGCTTGAAAACTTCGAACTTGCAATCAAATTAAGAGATAAACTTTTACTTCTTGATAAACTAAATGACAAAGCTGTCAATGCCCAGACCAAAGAAAAAGATATGGATATTGTCGGTTCGCATTTTGATGAAGAAAATATCGTTATCACACTAATGGTAATTCGTAGTGGAAAAATGATAGGCTCTACTAACTACTTATTTGACAATATGGACAAGAGCTACGAAGACACAATGTCTAGCTTTTTGATTAACTATTACACCGAGAACCCTGTATACCCAAAAATTCTACTTTTGGAGCAAGAACTACCTGAGGAGCTTACGAATTTCTTTGAGTCCAAGTCAACAAAAATTGTAGTACCTAAGAGGGGAGAAAAGACCCTTCTTATTAAGCAAGCCCAAAAGAACGCAACAGACTTCTTTATCAACAACACCAATAGGCTAAAAAAGAAGCAAAAAGAAACAATAGGTGCTATGCAAGACTTGCAAGAAAAACTGCATTTGCGTAATTTACCTATGCGCATAGAAGCATATGATATATCTAACACTAGCGGTACTAACTCTGTTGCTAGTATGGTAGTATTCATAGGCGGCGAAAAGGCAAGTAAAAATTATCGTAAGTTTAAGATTAAGACAGTTGTAGGGCCTAACGACTTTGCATCACTTCATGAGGTTGTGGGCAGGAGATTAGAAGAACTAAATGGCACAGATATTAGCTTTTCATCTGTTCCTAGCCTAATGCTTATAGATGGTGGTAAAGGCCAGGTATCTGCTACCCGTGAGCTTATCAAGTCGTACAATCAAGACATAGATGTTATAGGTCTTGCCAAACAAGAAGAAGAGGTCTTTGTTGAAGGTAGTCTTGAGTCTATCAAACTCCCAAAAGGCTCTTATGCACTTAGACTTTTGCAAGCGGTTAGAGATGAAGCTCATAGATTTGCTATTACCTTCCATAGAAGCATTAGAACAAAAAAACAAACCGAAAGTGTTTTAGACAATATCCCAGGTGTAGGAAAAACTAGAAAAAGACAACTAATCGAAAAGTTTGGAAACGTTAACCGTATCAAAAAATGCACTATATATGACTTGATGCGTATATCAGGCATAACCGAAACTATCGCCCAAAATATTCTAAATACTCTAAATAAATAGACTATACTTCTGCATATATTACATTATGCAGAAGTTTTTTATTAGACTAAAAGTTATATTCTCAATAATAGCCTCAGTTTTGGTTGGACTATATATTTTTGCTTTTCCTATTATAGTTTCGAGACTCAAAAAGCAAAACCCCATAGACAATATATACGGCACTCACTCATCGCCCGTTGTCCTTGATTTGTGGCATGTAGAAACTTTTGAGGGCGGAACTACTAGCCGAAAAAGTTTTTTGGAAGATTGCGTCAAGAGTTTCACTAGACAAAATAGCGGAGTGTATATCTCAGTTACCGTTATGACAAGAGAGCAATACAACCTAAATATTAAGGGTAGCTCGCCAGATATTGTGTCTTTTAGTGATGGAAATATTAGAAGCAGTCTTGTTGACCTTGCTAGAATAGATAGAGTAGTTAAATATATAGATGACCTAAAATATGACGGCGACATAGTGTGCTATCCGTATATGCTAGGTAGATATGCTATTATAAGTAGAGAAGAGATAAGTGGAGACTTGCCTAATGAGATTATCAAACAAAAGAAGCGTACAATATATCCTTTTGGCTACTCAAAAGATGTAAATGGACATATGTACCTAGAAGAAAATGGCTATACATTGCCAAGTAATAGCAAAGTCTATAATACTCAGTATGAATTATATACGGCTTTTTTGAAAGGCGAAGTTACGGCTATGCTTGGCTCTCAAAGAGATGTTCATAGACTCAAATCTCGTGAAGAAAAAGGCACAATAGACGCCTTACATTATATTTATCTAGGCGGGACTACCGACCTTGTCCAATATATAGGTGTGACAAAAAGCAGTAAGGATATAGATGGCGCAAAGATATTTTGCCAGTACCTTGTAGAGAAATGTGACGAAAAAGTCAAAAAATGTGGTATGTTTTCGCCATTTGAATGTATTTATGAGGACTCATATATGCAAGAGTGGGAAAAGCAAATTAAATATACAAGGTTAGGTAATGTATGAAAAAATTTGTAAAACAATTTTGTAAAGAGGCAAAAGAAAGTACCCTTACGCTTAATAAAAGTCTAAAAAATCTCAACACCTTCAAGATAGATTGCACAGCGAGCGTATATATTGAGATAGGTAGTTTTAGAGACCTTATGATAATGACTAGACTTGCTAAACTATATAATATAGAGTGTTTTTGTTTAGGTGGCGGGAGTAAAGTGCTTTTGCCTAATAAGTTAAAGTGCGTTGTATATACTCTAAGAGGTAAGTTTGAGAGTATAGAGAGATTAGATAACTTACTTATAGTTGGTGGCGGAACAAAAATGCAGACACTTTGCGACTATACAGCAAGAAATAACTTATTATGCGTAGAGTGGGGTCTTGGTATCCCATGTAGAGTTGCCGGCGGAGTGTATATGAATGCCGGCTGCTTTGGTAAGTCGTTTAGTGATATTGTCGTCAAAGTCATCTACACTGACGGCGAAAAAATTATGTCAAAAGAGTCTAAAGATTGCGAGTTTGGATATAGAAAGAGCTTTTTTAGTGGCAAAAGTTATACGATTTTGTATGTAATATTAAGGACAAGCCCGGGCGAAAATGTTAGGGAGTCTATGATAGATATGTTTAGATGTAAGACAAGCAAACAGCCGTATAACTTAGGCTCTTGCGGAAGTATTTTCAAAAAAAGCGTACTTCCGGCGCCACTTTTTATAGAGAGTGCGGGGCTTAAAGGCTTGAGAGTAGGGGATGCTGAGGTGTCTACCAAACATTGCGGATTTGTCGTTAACAAAAAAAATTGCACTCAAAGGCAAGTTTTGAAAATAATTTATAAAATAAAAAGGACAGTTTGGAAAAAACATGCTATACTATTACATAATGAAGTAATAGTGCTAGGAGGAAGAAATGGCATATTTAGGAGATTATCACACACACACCGTTTATAGCAAAAAAAAGTGGCTCCCATATAAGCATGGCAAAAACACCGTAGAAGAAAATGTCGAGAGAGCATCAGAGCTAGGACTAAAAGAAATTGCAATAACAGACCATGGCTTTGCTCACAAGACTTATGGTACTAATATAAAAAATATCATGGCAATCAACGCCCAAAAGCCAGAACTAGAAAAGAAATATAAAATCAATGTTTTGACTGGCGTTGAAGCTAACATTATATCTCGTGACGGAGATATAGACATTAGCCTTGATGAGATAAAAAATCTTGACATCTTAGTATGTGGATTTCACACAATGGCAAGAGGCAAGACTTTTAAGGATAGATGGCTTATGTTTACTTGCAATAGTTTTGCTAAACTATTCCATGTAAGAAGCAAAAAGAATATTGAACGTAACACTAACGCATATATCAAGATGCTTAACAAGTATCCTATAGATATTATAGCTCATATCAATCACGGCATCGCCAAAGTTGACGCCCTAAGAGTAGCAGAAGAAGCTGTTAAGACCAATACTTATGTAGAGCTTAACTGCAAGCGTATCAACTTCACAGGGGACGAGATTAAGAAGATGGTAGAGATGGGCGTTATGTTTATAGTAGATTCTGACGCACACTCTGTCGACAGAATTGCAGATTTTAATCTTGCGAGAAAGGTTATAAAAGAGTATAATATACCAGAAAAAAATATTGCCAACCTAAACAAGTTGCCAGTATTCAAAAATTACAAAAGGAAGTAGTCAATGTCATTTGCATACGAAGCAAAACAAGAGGTCTTAGCTGCTCCTTGCGAAAATGAGTGTTGCAAACTTGCAGAGCTATCTGCGATTATTCACTCATGTGGCGAGCTAGGAATAAAAAATGGTCAAATGTACATACAAGTGCGTACCGACCTAAAAGAACTTTTTAATATAATATATGACGGAATATTGAGATTATATGGCGTCAAACTAGAACTTAGAGTGGACCCAAACAAGAGTATTAACAAAGCTACTAAGTATTTAATTGACTTTCCTGTGGAGATATCTAGACAGGTTATGTTTGATTGTGGCCTCGCTAAACTTGACACAGAGGGCAATTTTGAGCTTATAAGAGGCATAGATGAGCATATTGTAGAGAGTCCATGCTGCGCTATTTCGTATATCAAAGGTATTTTCTTAACAAGTGCAACAACCAATATTATAATAGACGATAGCTTAGATAAAGTAAGTCGTACATTTAGCGGCTACCACCTAGAATTTGTTTTTAGTAGTGAAGTTTTTGCGGACGACTTTTCAAGTCTTTTGTCTCAGCAGGGCATCAGCAGTAAAGTAACTATGAGAAAAAAAGTTTATGCTCTTTATATTAAAGAGGCTGAGCAAGTTAGTGATTTACTTGTCATTGTCGGCGCAGTTAAGAGTATGTTAAAACTCCAAAACGAAATTTCGCTAAGACAAGTTAGAAACAATGTCAATATACAAAATAACTGCATCAACGCCAATATCACTAAGACTGTTAACGCAAGCCTTAACCAAATACAAGCGATAGAAAAATTAAAGGCAACTGGAAAGTTCGAGAGTTTAGATAAAGAGTTAAAAGAAATTTGCGAGTTAAGAGTAGAGCACCCAGAAGATAGCCTTGATAGTTTAACTAAACTTGCTAGTTTCCCTATCACCAAGAGCGGTATCAATCATAAATTTAGAAAGGTCATTAGACTTGCTGGCAAGCTAAGTGACTTAGAAAATAAAGAACCTCAAGATGCTGAAAACAGCACTCAAGAATAAATAATTAAAAGGATTAACAAATGAAGGATTTTGTTCACTTACATGTGCATACAGAGTATAGTTTGCTAGATGGCTGCTGCCGTATAGGTAAGTATGTCGAAAAAGTCAAAGCTTGCGGCGGAAAGGCTGCTGCTATTACTGACCATGGCAATATGGCAGGTGCATTGGCGTTTTATGCTGAGTGCTACAAAAATGGCATCAAACCTATTCTAGGCTGTGAGTTCTATGTATGTTTTGACAGACACCAAAGAGCCGGAAAAGCAGATATGGGGCACCTTATTCTTCTTGCTAAGAATAACGAGGGTTATCACAATTTGCTTAAACTTAACGGCATAGCAGCAACAGAAGGCTTTTATTACAAGCCAAGAATTGACTATGAAGTGCTAAAAGAGCACTCAAAAGGTCTTATCTGTCTATCTGCATGTCTTGCTGGACATATTCCACAATTTTTACTTCAACATAGATATGACGAGGCCAAAGACCTAGCTATCAAACTTAGAGATATGTTTGAGCCGGGAGACTTTTATATTGAGCTCCAAAATCACTATTTGCCAGAGCAATTAGAGATATTAGAGCCTCTTAACAAACTAGCCAAAGATATAGGCGTCAAGACAGTTGCGACCAATGACGCTCACTATATCAACAAAGATGACGCCGAGATGCAAGATGTGCTTTTGTGCGTCCAAACTGGCAGATACCTTGACGAAACTAATAGAATGCACTTTGCTACTCAAGAATTTTATCTTAAGACTCGTGAGGAGATGGAAGAAGTACTTGGGGCATATCCTGAGGCTCTTGACACCACTAATGAGATTGCAGATAAGTGTTTTGTGACTATTAAGTCAAAAGCTCACGCAGACATACCAGGTATGCCAGAGGGCACAACACTTAGAGCTAACGAAAACTTTATCCCAAAATACGAACCTGCTGACGGCTCAACTCCATATGAGTTTCTAGAAAGACTATGTGAAGAGGGCTTGAAGAAAAAATATAAAGTTATAACCCCAGAGATTAGAAAGAGAGCAGACGAAGAGCTTTCTATTATCAAAGAGCAAGGCTTCGTTGAGTACTTCCTTGTTGTTTGGGATTATATCAACTACGCTAGAGAAAATGGTATCCCAGTAGGACCAGGTAGAGGTAGTGGTGCGGGTAGTATTGTAGCTTACACATCAGGTATTACCAATGTTGACCCTATCAAGTATGATTTGCTTTTTGAGCGTTTTATTCATAGAGAAAGAGTTTCAATGCCCGACTTTGACGTAGACTTTTGTTACGATAGACGAAACGAAGTTATCGAATACGCTAAGCGTAAGTACCATCCAGAAAATGTATCATACATAGGAACATTTGGTACTATGGCGGCAAAAAACGCCATAAGAGATGTTGGCAGAGTAATGAGACTCCCTCTACCTGATGTTAACAAAGTATGTAAGGAAATTCCTGCTAAACTTCCAGAAGGTATAAAAAAACCACCAGTTTTGAAATATTACTTTGGAACAACTGGCAAAGAAGAAAATGAAAAATATATTATTCCAGCCCTTCGCAAAATGTATGACGAAGACCCAGCTATTAAGAGAGTTATTGATATGTCTATCAAACTTGAAGGTATGCCAAGACAGACTTCTACACATGCGTGCGGAATACTTATTGCACCAGAGCCAGTAGACGAATATGTTCCACTAGCAAGAAATGGCGATGAAATAGCAACTCAATACAGTATGATAGAGCTTGAAGCTTTGGGACTTCTAAAAATGGACTTCTTGGGACTAAGAACTCTAACTGATATTGATAAAGCTCTTAAACTTATCAAAAAAGACTGGGGCAAAGATATAGACTTTTATGATATGGAATACGATGACCAAAATGTTTACAACTTGATTGGTACAGGCAACACAGTTACTATATTCCAGCTCGAGAGTCCAGGTTTCCAGAGATTCATGAAGAACCTAAAACCAACTTGCCTTGAAGATATCATAGCCGGTATATCACTATATAGACCGGGACCTATGCAATATATAGATGACTATGTAAGAAATAAGCATAACCCAGACAAGATTGTCTACGACCACGAGTGTCTAAAACCTATACTAGAATCAACTTATGGTATAATAGTTTACCAAGAGCAAGTTATGAAGATAGTTCAGGTTATGGCGGGCTATACCCTAGGACAAGCGGACAATGTTAGACGTATCATGGGTAAGAAAAAAGTCGAGAAGATGGCAGCCGAGAGAGAGAAGTTTATCAACGGCTGGAAAGACCCAGAAGGCAAAAAGTCAATACCGGGTGCTCTTGCACTAGGTATCCCTGAGGCAACCGCAAGAAAAGTCTTTGCCGATATGGAAAACTTTGCTAAATACGCCTTCAATAAATCACACGCTGCAGCATACGCATACCTTGCGTACCAAACAGCATATCTAAAATGTTATTACCCAAGAGAGTTTTTGGCGGCGGTTTTGAATAACCGTATAACTTCTGCGGACGAAATCAAAAAATATGTTATCTATGCTAAGAGTCAAAAGATTGAAGTCTTAAAGCCAGATGTAAACAAGAGTGATACATACTTTAGTGTTGAGGGCGACAAACTAAGATTTGGACTAGCCGCACTAAAAAATGTTGGTATAAATGTTTGCGAGAGCATAGTTGCCGAGAGAGAAAAACACGGCGAGTACAAGAGTTTAGAAGATTTGATAGCTCGTACAGACCCAGCAGTTATTAACAAGCGTTGGGTTGAAGCTATGATTTTGAGCGGAGCATTTGACTGCTTTGGAGTTCATAGATCACAGATGCGTAATGTATTTGAGCTTGTTATTGAGCGTAATGCTAAGGACAAGCGTGGATCTGCCGGCGGACAATTTTCAATGTTTGGAGATATGCTAGATGTTGGCTTTGATAAAGTCGAATACCCTAATATCAAAGAGTATGACGACCAGACAAAATTAAAGTACGAAAAAGAAGTTTTGGGCGTTTATATTTCTGGACACCCACTAGACAATTATATTGATAAACTAGAAAAATTCACTTTCAACTCTAACATGCTTCCAAAGAAGACTTTTGGAGAAGAGGAGGAAGATGAGGGATTTGAAGAAGACTATGGCGAAGAAGATGACGACACCCCAAAAGTAACTGACGGTATGGAGGTCGTTTGCGGCGGACTAATCACTGAGGTCAAAAAACTTCTTACCAAAAAAGGCAACAAAGAAATGGCTTTCCTAAAAGTCGAAGATTTGTATGGCACTTTTGATGTTATGATTTTCCCTAACCAATACGATAGATATAGAGACAAACTAAAAGAAGATGCCCTAGTTACTATCGTGGGAAAGGTTTCAATCCCTGACGGAAGAGAGCCAAGCATCCTTCCGGACAAAATTAGTTTTTGGGACACAAATACCAATGCCGAGCCAGAGGTCATTGTAGAAGAAGCCCCTAAACAAAAAGAAAAGAAACTATATCTAAAGTTTGATACCACTAACAAAGAACTAGAAAAGAAAATAAAAAATATTCTTTCTAGCTACTTAGGCAACGAGCAAGTAGTAGTAAAATGCGAAAAAACAGGTAAAGTTTTGAGTTATCCTTTCAAAATTAGTGTAAATAACTATCTTTTGAACGAACTTGCTGGTATAATAAAGGACGAATATATAGTTTACAGATAGGAGATATTTTATGATTAAGAAGATTGCAGTTTTAACAAGTGGTGGCGATAGCCAAGGTATGAATACATGCCTTAATATTATAGTTAAGATGGCAGAGTTTAATTATATAACTGTTTATGGAGTAAGAGACGGCTACCAAGGTCTAATTGATGGCAAGATTGAAGAACTAACTTATGATGATGTCCGCAATGTTGCACACCTTGGCGGAACTGTTCTAAAATCAGCTAGAAGCAAAGAGTTTATGACTCTTGAGGGACAGAAAAAGGCTGTTAAAAATCTAAAAGATAAAGAAATTGATGCTCTTATTGTTATAGGTGGAGATGGCTCATTTAGAGGTGTTATGGCACTTAATGAACTAGGCGTTAAGACGGCAGCCATACCGGGTACTATTGATAACGACCTAAGTTATACAGATAGCACATTAGGCTTTGATAGTGCAGTCAATGTTGCAGCCAATGCAATAGAAGGCATTAAACAAACTATGTCAGCGCTAGATAGATGTGCAATTATCGAAGTTATGGGTAGACACTGTGGGGAGATAGCCCTTTATAGTGCAGCAGCATGTTGTGCTGATATCTTAGTTGTCCCAGAAAAGCCAACTACAAAAGAGCAAATAATAGACAATATCAAACTATGCAAAGAAAGGGGCATTGATAGCCCAACTATAGTTGTTGCCGAGAATTTACTTGATATTAAGGATTTAGCAAAAGATGTTGAAGAAAAACTTGGAATTGAAACTAAGACAAGTGTCTTAGGATATATCCAAAGAGGTGGCGCTCCATCAGTAAGGGATAGAATGTTGGCTCTAGAATATTCTGTTAGAGCGATAGAACTATTAGTTGCTGGTAAATATAATAGAGCAATAGGCATCAAAAATAATAAGATTATAGATGTGCCTATGCAGACCGCTATCGAAAATCCCGGCAACTTCAATGAATCTTTATACAATCAATTTATAGCACTTAATGCTTAAATAATATAGAGTTGTTCATTGGTCATAAATAACTTTTGATTAGATAGTTAAACAAAAACAAATGATAAAATAATTAAAAAAAACTACCAGTTATTTGGTAGTTTTTTTATAACTTTTTATAAGGGTTATTTTTAATATAACTTATTTTTAGCCATTTTATTAGTTTTTATAATATTAGTGTTTGCTAGCTTCTTCTAGTACAAGGCGCTCAAAGTCTATGCTCTCAACAAAGTCATCTTGTGTAAATACTGTGTTATTAAAGTTTACAAAGTGCCTAATATGTTTAGATAAGTATATAGGTGTAGGTATGTCAAGTATTGCACTTATTTCTTCTAGATAAGTCTGGAAATGCTCTACCAAAAAATGCTCATCTTTTTCGTATATAATGCTTTTTACAACTTTGTCATCAATAGTTGTTTTTGCCCATATTCTTACCATAATTTTTCTCCTAATGGACATATTATACACAATTTTTTGTAACAACCGAAACGTTTTTTGCATATTTTTATAAAAATGTCATATTATATTTTTTGAAAACTTTGAGAAAATAGTTGACAGTTCGCAAAAAAATCTATATAATACCGCATAGCAAAACATAAAAAGCAGTTGTATTACATTTTAGTAATGCAATTTTTTAATTTGCTATTGCGTAGGAGGGCAAAAACATGGAAGAAATTTATTTAACCCCAGAGGGTAAAAAAGAGCTAGAAGCAAGACTTGCATATCTAAAATCAGAGAAAAGAGCAGAAGTTTCTAAAAAGATTGGTGTTGCTAGAGAATTTGGCGATTTGAGTGAGAACTCAGAGTATGATGCAGCCAAAGAAGAGCAAGCACATGTAGAAGCTGAGATTGAAGAAATCGAGCACAAGCTTAGATATGGTAAGATTATAGATAAAAAATCAATCAAAACTGACAAAGTAAGAGCAGGCTGTAAGGTAAAAGTTGCAGACCTAGATTGGGACGATGAGTTTGAGTATACAATCACAGGTTCTACAGAGAGTGACCCAGCCGCTGGCAAAATCTCTAACGAGAGTCCAGTAGGTAAAGCACTTCTTGGAGCAAAAGTAGGCGATGAAGTTATAGTTACATTACCTAATAGTTCAGTTGTAAGACTAAAAGTCCTAAAAATATCTCTATAACAAAATCCGCATCCAAAATTTTGGGTGCGTTTTTTTGTCTATGTTTTTCTTTTTATTTTGCTATTTTGCGTATATGTGTTACAATAAATAAGTGTAAAAAGGAAAATTATGAAGTCTTATATTGATTTTTTGAGTGATATAAAAGAGTGGCAAGAGCTTGTAGCCGAAAAGCAAGCTAATAAGCTAACTCACTCATATATGTTGTTGTCCAAAGATAAAGTATTGCTTGATATCTTTTCTAAGGGGCTTTCTGCACTTATTTTGTGTAAGCACGGTATTTGCGGTGAGTGTAGCGACTGCCAAAAGGTCTTTGACGGCGTTCACCCTGATGTGTTTGTTTACCCTAAGGAAGAAAGTATCAAAAAAGACGATATTGCAGACATTAGAGACCATATAGGATACAAGCCTTTTGAGGCGGACGGAAAGGTTTTTTTGCTAGACAAATTTTCTTCTGCTAACGAAGTTTCGCAAAACAAACTTCTAAAAAGCCTAGAAAATCCACCAGAAAAGACATATTTTATACTCAATGTTGATAACGAGATACCTGTTCTTCCAACTATTTTTTCAAGATGTAAAAAAATCTATTTGCCAATTTTGAACGAAAAGAGTATTGAAAAATATTTGCGTCTTATGGGGACAACTCAAGATATTAGCAAAATAACATATGTTGCAGAGGGTAGGCTAGATAAGGCTCTTAACTTTGCAAACAATGTAGCTTACAGCCAAAATTATGACTTGGTAGTTGATGTTTTGCTTAATCTCAATAAGAGTGCTAATATGCTCAAGTATACAAGTAAGCTTTATCAAAAAGCTGGCTTCTTGGAAGACATCTTGGAGATAATGGAGAGCATTTTGGCGGACACTCTATATGTAAGACTTAATAAGCCAGAACTTATTACAAACAAAAATATAAAAGATAAGATAACCAAAATAGCCGAAAACTATTCTGCTGACGCTATCGATTTGATTATCAAAAAGATATTCGAAATACGAAAACAAATTGACTTTAACTGCACCCGCAACGGACTTATAGACAGTTTGCTTTTGTATATGTTGGAGGTAAAATATTTATGCAAGTAACCGTTGTAGGAATAAAATTCAAAGAAAACGGCAAATTATATTACTTTGACCCAAAAGGCATTGACCTAAAACTTGGTGACGGCGCTATTGTCGAGACTGCAAGAGGCGAGGAGTATGGTATAGTCGGCGGTAAGATTAAAGAAGTTGACCAAAGTTCAATAGTTAGTCCACTTAAACCTGTTATTCGCAAAGCCACCGAAAAAGACACCAAGAAGCATGAAAGTAATGTAGAAAAAGCAAAAACAGCCCTAAAAGTTACTCAAGAGCTAGTTGACAAGCTAAAACTTGATATGCAACTTGTAGAGACTGAATATATTTTTGATGGTAGCAAAGTAATTATTAGCTTCACATCAGACAATAGGGTAGACTTTAGAGAGCTAGTAAAAGAGCTTGCCAGCAAACTAAAAACTCGTATTGAGCTTAGACAAATAGGTATAAGAGATAAGTCAAAAGCCGTTGGCGGCATCGGTATATGTGGTAGAGAGTGCTGCTGCAATCTATATCTTAACGACTTTGAAAAAGTTTCTATCAAGATGGCCAAGACTCAAAACTTATCACTTAACCCAACTAAGATAAGTGGACTATGTGGTAGACTAATGTGCTGTCTTGAATACGAAAACCCATATTATCAAGAAGTAACCCAAAAGATGCCTAAGGTAAATAGCGAAGTTACCACCCCAGAGGGCAAAGGCACTGTAATGTATACCAATATTCTTAAACAAATAGTTTCTGTAAAATTAGACAAGGGCGAAGGTTCTTTTGCAATAAAAGATTTCAAAATGGACGAAGTAAAGCCCATAAGACAAAATAAAGACAATGCTCCAAAGGACAAAAGATAATGCAAGAAATAGTCTATGACCTTAATTGCAAAGGCAGAAAAATTATCCAAGACAAAGACGGATATTGTTTTACAACAGATAGTGTTTTGCTTGCCAATTTTATTAAACTAAAAGCATCTGACAATGCGGTAGAATTTTGCTCTGGTAGTGGTGTGATATCAGTGCTCGCTGAAGCCAAAAATAATGTAAAAAGCATATCGCTCGTTGAGATACAACCTCGCCTTGCTAAGATGAGTGAGAGGACTATTGAACTTAATAATTTAGGCGACAAGCTAAAAGTTTATAATCAACCTTTTCAAGATTTTGCCGAAAAAAATAATGCAAAATTTGATGTAGTTTTTTCTAATCCGCCTTATGTCTCAAAAGAGCATAAGAACGAAAATTTAAGCCAAGAAATTTTGATTGCAAGACACGAAACTATGATGACACTAGCTGACTTAGCCATTGCAACAAGTAAGGTTTTAAGATACGGCGGCAAGTTCTTTATGGTGCATAAGGCAGATAGATTTGATGACATTTTGACAACATTTTGGAATAACGGGCTTGCAGTCAAAAAAGTCGTCTTTTGTTACCCAAAACTAGATAAAGAAGCCTCATTTGTACTGTTTGAGGGCACTAGAGGGGGTAAGAAGGGCGTTAAGGTTATGCCTCCACTAATTCTAAGCAATAGTGACGGCTCAATTTCAGCCCAAGTTAACGGCATATATAACCGTAATATTTAGAAAAATTTTTATAATACTTTACATATAATACAACTAAATATCGCACCTAAAAAAGTAACAAAAAGTGAAACGGGAATTGCATAGCCAAGCCGTTTCACTTTTGTTTTAGAAAAGTAAACCGTTGAGATATAGAAGATAGTTTCGCTACTACCTAGTATAACGCTGGCGCACCTAGCTATGTAACTGTCAGCTCCATAATTTTTATATATTTCTGTTAGCATAGCAAGGCTACCGCTCCCAGTAAAAGGTTTCAAAAATATTAACTCGCTAAGTTCGGGTGGCACACCTAAAAACTTAAAAACAGGCGACAAAATATAAGCCAAAAAGTTAGCGAGTCCGCTTACTCTAAACACCGCCACCATCACCATGATGGCAATAATAAATGGAAAAATATCAAGAACAAGATTTAGGCTTTTTTTCGCACCTTGTGTGAAGCTGTTATAGCAATTTACATTTTTGAAAATGCCATATAGTAGTATCAAAAATATGATTGAAGGAATTATATAATTGCTCATTTTTTCTTAACCCTTCCAAATAGTTTAGCTAGCAAAATTCCAATAACCGTTGTGAATATCGTTGCAATTAGCGTTGGCAAAAATATATCCGCAGGGCTAGTGCTACCGCTTGCTATTCTAAGGCCTATTACAGTTGATGGTATTATTTGGAGAGAAGTGCAAGATAACACGGTCAAAAGTTTCATATTTTGAGTAGCTTTGGTACTTCCGTCTTGCATCCTTGCCATGGCTTCTATGCCCATAGGTGTACTGATACCGCCCATGCCCAGCATATTAGTTGCTATGTTCATGCTTATTAGTTTATTGGTTTCAGGGTCTAACTTACCAAACAGTCTTGTTGTAAATGGCGATAAACCTTTTGCGAGATGACTATTTAGTCCGCTGTCCTCAGCTATTTGCAAAAGTCCAAGCCACACAGCGTATATAACAAGAAGGTCAAAACATAGCTTAAAAGAGCTCTCGCACGCATCAATCATAGTAGGCAGAGCAGCAGTTGGCGAAAATATGAGAAGCACAAGTATGCTAGATGTCAAACAAAAAATCCATATTTTATTCATGCTAAAATATATGATTTTGTGCTAAAAAGTATGCAAAAAGTGTAATATGTGATAATATATGTACAGGTGAAAATATGCTAATAGATACACATTGCCATCTTGATGACAAAAAACTTCTTGATAGGCAGCAAGAAATAATAAATAATTTTGAAAAAGACGGAGTTGAGCTTGCGGTAACAAGTTCAGCTAGCTTACAAGAGAGTTTAGAAGCGGTAAGGCTTGCTAATATTTATCCTAATGTATATGCAACGGTAGGCGTTCATCCAGAGCTTGCAAAAGAGTATGACGAGAATACAAGAAAAGAACTAGAAAGATTATCCTATGACAAAAAAGTTGTTGCTATCGGCGAGATAGGATTAGATTATCACTATGAGGGGTATTCTAAGGAGGCTCAAATGAAAGCCTTTACAGATCAAATACTACTTGCGAACAAAGTTGGACTTCCAGTTGTATTTCATATTAGAGATGCTATGGGCGACTTTTTGCAAATAATTCGTGCATACAAGAGTTATTTCAAAAACGGTGCTATTGTCCATAGTTTTAGCGGTAGTGTAGAGGTTGCCAAGGAGCTGACATCATACGGATTTTTGTTAGGGATTAATGGCATTTGCACTTTCAAAAATGCTTCTAACATATTAGAAGTTATAAAAAATATTCCGCTTAAATATCTAGTCCTTGAGACTGACGCTCCATATTTGACTCCAGAGCCTTTTAGAGGCAGGCTTAACGAGCCAAAATATACTATTTATATGGCAAGAAAAATAGCTGAGTTAAAAGGTATCAGCGAAGGCGAAGTCATAGAAGAAACTTCAAAAAATGCCAAAGAAATTTATAGAAAAATTGGAGACTAAATGGATAATATTCTAAAAGAAAATAATTTTACCTTCAAAAAACAATTTGGTCAAAATTTTATAAGTGACAAAAACTTGCTAAAAGCTATCGTTCGTGAGGGGGGCATAGAGCCTACGGACGAAGTTTTGGAGATAGGCCCAGGGGCAGGAAGTTTGACCGAGGAACTCCTAAATAGTTCGAGTAAAGTTGTTAGTTATGAGATTGACAGGGATTTGATTCCTATACTTACCGAAAAGTTTAGTTCTTATAATAACTTCAAACTTATCAATATTGACATAATGAAAGAAGATATTAAAGATATAGAGAGCCACTTTGAGGGGGAGTATGTGCTAGTTGCTAATTTGCCATACTACATAACTAGTCCTATAATATTTAAGTTCCTAAAATCCGCCACCCGTCTAAAAAGTCTATATATTATGGTCCAAAAAGAAGTTGGCGAGCGTATGTGCGCCGGTAAGTCGTCTAAGGACTATGGCGTCTTTTCGGTCATTGTAGATAGTTATAGTTATCCAGAGATTACGAGAATTGTCCCACGCAAGATGTTTTATCCAGAACCAAATGTTGACTCTTGCATGGTTAAACTTACTATTGATAAAAATAAATATAAGATTGGCGATAGAGCAGCGTTTGAAAACTTTATCAAAGCAAGCTTTGCAATGCGTAGAAAAAAGCTAAGTAACAATTTAGAAAGCATGTTAAATATCAAAAAGTCTAAGATTGAAGAAGTTTTAAGCTCTTTAGATTTTAATCCGTCAGTTAGAGCAGAAGAGCTTGCAACAAGTGACTTTATTACAATATTTGATTATATGCACAAAAATAATTATTTCAAAAACCTATAAACTTTTATAGGTTTTTTTGTTTTTTCGCAGTAATTTGACAATATTATATAATATTTTTACTTTTGCCTAGAATATAATAATTGCAGAGGTAAGATATGTATTATAAAAGAACATTGATAATGAGTGACATAAATGACAGATTGAGCGCAAAAAAAGGCATTTTGACATTAGAAAACGCCGAGGGAAAAGTAAAAGGTCAGCTAAGGCTATATAATTTTAGGCAGCTCCCTCAAAGCATAGCTCTTGGCATAACTAGCGGTAGCGAGATATACAAAGTCCCACTAAAAGTTGTCGATAATATTGTAGACTTTGATGTCGAGGGCGAGGTAAATTTGCAAGAAAAGCTATCGTGTGCAATGGTAGATGTTAGCGATATTATGAGTCCTAAGATTTTGATAGGTGGAACATCTAATTATCTTAATAATTGGGCAGACAGAGTGGAGCAAGCTTTTGTGATGGATGCCAAAACTCTAGAGCGTGATGAAATGTACGAAAATAATATGGGCGAGATAGAAAAAGAAATAGAGTCCGTAATTGCTGATGACAAAGAGTATAAAGATTGCTCTATGTGCACGCATTGTAAGTACAAAGAAGCGTTCTTTGAGGCAGAAAAATCTACTCAAAATGCCATAAAACAGGAAGAAACCCCTCAAAAAGACGAAAATCTGGACAAAATAAACGAGATATTATCCAATGCCACAAGATGCGACTCAAAAGATGTCGAAGTATATGATAAGAAGTTAATAGAGGACGAAGAGCCAAAAGACTCTCAAACCCCAAATGAAGAACTAAAAGAAGAGCAAACTCAGGACTCTATAAATGATAATATTGAAGAGACAGATAAGCCTAGCGAAAATGAGGGCGACAATGATGAGGAATTTTATGAACAGATAAAAGACCAAATTGACGACCTTTTCAAAAATCACAATAGAGAAGAGGGCTTAGAAAATTTGATACCTAATTCCAAGTGGGTAAAAGTTGAGTACGAGGACGCCCCAGGGCATTATGTTATGGGACTTATATATGACGGCGATAAGATTAGATTTATATCATACGGACTTCCTAGCAGCGCCGCAAAGAATCCTCCTAAGGACTTAGAAGGTTATGCTCAGTGGGTACAAACTACCGAAGATAATAGCGGATATTGGCTTGTCTACCAGAGCGCCAAAGACGGCGAGTCAGTAAAAGTTGTGTAGAAAGTTATAATTTTTTAGCCTGCATTTTTGCGGGCTTTTTGTTTTGACGGATATTTTGAGGAGATTGAAAACTTAGATTATATGGTGTATTTTGGAGAGTTGAGCTTCCTAAGAGGCTGCTGTTTGGCTATATAATAGTTTTTATAATATTTTGTATTATATATATTTAATTATAATATCATTAAATAATTGACATTTTTGCTTTTAGATGGTATGATTTTTGTTGTATAATTTAGTAGAGGACTAATATGAAGAAAAAACTTTTAACAATTATTTCATGTTTTATATTATGTATCTGCGCTTTGGCTCTTACAGCGTGCGGTTTCCCTGCATTGACTGGCGGTCCTAATGCTAGCGATACAGTTTATGGCAACGGCGGCTTTGCTGTTAGAAAGGGCGAGTATATGTACTTTGCCAACAGCTATTCTTCTAGATCTATAGGCGAAAATGAAAACAAGTATGGCAGTGAGACTTTGGCTGCTATATATAGAGTTAAACTTAACAGCCGTGGTCTTGTAGATACTGACGATGATGGAAAGGTTCAAAATGTCGAAATCCTTGCTAGACAAATAGCAGGTTTCAAGAGTAGTGGTATTTATATTTTTGATAATTATATTTACTATGCAACTCCAAAATCTTTGAAGGTAAAATCAGATGTTGGTTCTAGTGAGCTTCTAGAGGGCTTGCTAAGCTTTGAGAGAATCAAACTTGACGGAACAGACCATAAGACAATTTATAGTATCAACACTCTTGGCGAAGACTTAACATACAACTTTGCAAAAGTTGGCAACAATGTATGTCTTACAGTTCTAAACAATGGCGAGCTTAAGACAATTTTGGCTAATAAGTCAGAGTCTAAGACTTTGGCAACAGGTGTTACTAGCGTAGTTTTCCCTAAGGTTGAGAATATCCCAAATAACTACTCAGTATCAGAGTTTGATAGTTACTGCTACTATACTAAGACCGCTACTATCGAAAATGACGGTTATAACGGTACAATGATTGCTAAACGCAAACTTGACGGCTCAAAGGCTGAAGAGACTTTGGACACAGCATCATCAGCTACTATGGTAGAGGCTAAGAACAATAGAGTATACTTTACTCTAAGTGATGGGATCTTATATTCTACTGATGATTTAACATTTAGCAGTAATACTAATAACACTTATAGCTACAACAAACTATCTAGCCAAATTATTCTAAATGACGACAATAGTACAGATATTGGTCTTGTAGGACTAATCAATACATCTATTGTATATTTTAGAAAGGGTGGCGAAAAACATGTTCTATACACAGCAGAGAGTGGCAAAACAGTAACACTTCTATATGTAGAGAACAACAATATTTTCTATACACTAGGCGACAATACTTTGTATAGCAAAGTCATTTACAAAAATACTTACACCGGAAATGAGAAGAACGAATCAGGTACTATTCATAGTAAAAACATCAATTTGACAACCAATAGCACTTCTGTATATGACTATGACAATAGCTATTTCTTCTACTTTAATACTGTTGAAAAGTCTAACAAAACTTATAGCTATATGCATATGGTTAAGACTTTTGAGACCAACGAGTTTGGCGAAACTTTTGAGACTTTTGTAGGCGTACTAGACAGTACAGATGTACTAGCTGACGAAGAAGAGTAAGATAAATGTATATAAAAATGACAGGTAAAAATACCTGTCATTTTTTGTTTTTTGCAAAAATATTAGCATAATAATTTTATTTTATTTGCGGCATTTTGGCGAGAATTGAGAAAAATATAGGCACTTTCGACATTTTTCTATCAAAAATAGTAAATTTATTGACAATCCGCCAATACTTTCACTGCCAAATTATACAAAAATACATTTATATGTGCTAAACTTTCCTTGTTCCGTTAATAAAGGAACAAAATAAGTTAAAAAATTATGTGGAGGAAAATATGGAAAGTGCCATAGAAAAACAAAGGGTGGTTATCGCCGATGATAACCAAAATTATTTAGAAAGGTTAACAAAAGAGTTAGAAGCAGACGGAAATTTTGAGGTAGTTGCTAGTGTTTCAGATGGGGCTGAAGCATTAACTTGTATCACTGCCCAAAATCCAGATATTGTTATACTAGACATTGTTTTGAGTAACCTTGACGGGTTTGAACTACTAGATAGACTAAACGAAGAAAACATTAGAGCAAAAAAAGTCGTTTTGTCATCTCTAAAAAACGAAGGCTTTATCGACAAGGCTATAAGTCTTGGTGTTGATTATTATATGGCTAAGCCTGTTCAAACCGATGTACTTATCAAAAGATTAAAAGATTTGGCAGACAAAAAGTCAAATGTTTGTAATATCAAAACTAGCAAGACTAGACACCTTGACGAGAAGATTAGCAACATCTTTATTACTGTTGGTATACCTGCTCATATCAAGGGCTATCAATTTTTGAGAGAGGCTATTAAGATGGCTATAGATAATCCAGAGATTATCAATTCTATCACTAAACAATTATATCCATCTATTGCCGAGAAGTTTGAGACTAGCGCTAGCAAAGTCGAAAGAGCAATAAGACACGCTATAGAAGTTGCTTGGAATAGAGGCAAGATTGAGAATATTAACAACCTATTTGGTATCAAAGTTTATAGCAGTAATGAGAAGCCAACTAACGGCGAATTTATAGCTTTAGTTGCGGACAAAATGCTAATTGAAGGGGCTTAAAATTAGGCAAAAAATGTTCATAAAAATAGTAGACATAGCACATTTTTATGACTATAATATAGTGAGCTTAAATAAGGGAATAATAAGACCTTTTTTGAGATAAAATATGATAGTGTATCAAAAATATTTTTTTGAATATAATATCGTATTTGAGAAACTATATTTATAGTTTAAGGAGACTATTTATGAAACAACCAGTTTATATTAGATGCCCAAGATGCGAACTAAACTATATCCAAAAGAAAGATAAATTTTGTAATGTTTGCAAACTAGAAATGAAAGCTCTTGGTTCTCTTGATATTGAGGATAACCTGGACCTAGAACTTTGCCCAGTATGCAAGGTTAACTATATTAACCCAGACGAAGATATGTGCGTTGCTTGCGCAAAGGAGAGAGCTCTAGAAGAAGGTCTTAATAATGATAAAGAAGACGACAACAGCTGGAGCGATTATAGCAATGATGACGGAGCATATAGCGAGGACGAAGAGAGAGGCGAGATGGTGTCAATCACTGATCTTGACGATGATGATGTCCTAGAAGATGATGATGACCTAACTCTTGCAGGGGACGATGATGACGACAGCGATGGCAAGGTAGAAGAAGACGAGATGGACGATGATGACGACTTTGATGATGCTTTTGATGACCTAGACGATGACGACACTGCTGACGATGATGACGAGGACTAATAAAAACTTAAAATATTATTTACCACCTAAAATTTTTAGGTGGTATTTTTTTGTTTAACATTTTCTTTTTTGGCAATGCTATATTAAGAGGTAACAATGAAAAGAAATAATGTAACACTTGATGATATCAAAAGAAAACTTATAGAGCTAAAAGGTAAGCAAATCAATCTCCAAAATAACAGGGGTAGAAATAAGATAGAAAAGTATAACGGCTGTGTCGAAAATATCTATCCAGCGGTGTTTACTTTTAAGGCGGACAAAATATATAAGACTTTTTCGTATAGCGATGTTTTGTGCGGTGTTGTCAAAATAGATAATTTATAAAATTTTTATCATATTTTCATTTTTCCATTTATATCATATTATATAGCTATAGCATGTCTGTGGCTGAGATATAGGGGGAAATATGAACGAAGAAACTTTGACAATGGGCGTAAAAATGTGCAACAGAAAAAATCTTAATAGTATGCAACAAAAGGTTCAAGCCACTCTAACAAGCGGCGGAGATGCAAAAATCACTAAGGTGTTAGCTCTAAAAGCCTATTCTACAACAAGTAGTGTAGAAACTTTTGATGGCGGGCTAAAACTTAACCTAAAAGTGATGTATGAGGCTGTAGTTTGCCTTGAAACAGGCGAAATAACATGTATCGAACAAACATCAGATGGCAATCAAGTGTCCGTAGAGAGCAGTCTTGTGTCCGCAGGTAGCATCGTGTGTGTAAACTCTTGCGTTATAGATAATGACACAAGTATACAAGACGGAGAAGTTATAGTAAAGAGCTTAGTTAATCTTGACTTTGTTATCAAGGACAACAGCTGTACATTTGTGCCACCACAAGTTGACCAAGATATCGCTATCAAAAGTACCGAAAATCTTGTCTGCACTCAAAAAGATACTATAAATGCAAATGGACTTGTAAAGGGCGAGATTGCCGTTGACGGAAAGTTCAAAAAAGTTATCTTTGCAAGTTATACCGGTTACATAAAAAATGTAGATATTAAAACTGACTACTTTGTCCTAAATGGCGAAATGTACGCAACACTTCTATGTGAGTACGAGGACGGACAACTAAAAACTATCACAAAGACTTTTGATTTCAACGAAGAGATTGAGCAAAAAGGTCTTGGCGAAGGGGATATAGTTCAAGTAGACTTTTGTACAGCGTTCAAGCCTGAGGTAAATGTGGTAATAGGTGGCAATGGCGAGACACTTATTGATATCGGTATGCCATACACAGTTAAGGGCGAAGTGTATACAACATATAACCAAGAAGTAATTGTTGATGCATATGACACAACAAGAGAAGTTAATTTGACAACAGAGTCATTTAACAATTCTATCTGTCATCCATCATACTTTGCCGAGGAAAAAATCATTGCAACATTTAATCTAAGCGAGGATTCTCCACGAGTTGAGCGTATACTAGGTACTTGCGGTGAAAACATCTCTATTGTTAACACTATCGTAAAAGACGGCGAGCTTATTATTGAGGGTATAGCCAATGTATGCACCATTTATTATAGCGAGGACGAAGAGGGTAATAAGGTTCTAAACTCAGTTTTGATTGACCTACCTTATTCTCTTAATATCGCAAACAAAGACCTAAAAGACGGCGACACAGCAGCTGTTAATATTAGACTAGGCGAAATCTCTGTCAAGAACAAAAAAGGCAGAGAACTAGAAGTGGTTGCTAATGTCTATATCTGCTACAATACATCTACAGAATGCGTTTCTGCATTTACTACCGTAGTAGCTCTTGGTGAAGAAAAACCTCAACCAGAGTACGCACTAGAAATAGTAGTTGTAAGGCAAAATGAGACCTTGTGGGATATCGCAAAAAGGCTATCTGTAAAAGAAGAAGTATTGCTTACTCAAAACCCTAACGTGACACTACCGCTAAATGAAGGCGAAAAACTAGTAGTATTTAGAGAGCTTAATGCAGATAACCAGTAGTTTATCAAAAAAAGTTGCTTACAATACTTAGTAAATAAATAAAAGAAATAAACATATAAAAATTGCAATAAATTGAGCTAAAATATCAGCGAAAATATTAACTAATTTTTATATAGAAACTTTCAAGTTTTACTTTTATTAAGTTAAATATTATAAATGATTTGATTAAAAAAAGCCACCTAAAAATAGGTAGCTTTTTTTGTTTAATTTATTTTGTATTGGCAATAATTTTTGCATAAAGGCGGAAGTGATGAAAAAACTATTAGGAGTTGTGACGGTAATATTGCTTATAGCGTGTGTCGTGATATTTTACCCAAGGCAAACGCCACAATACATAAAAGTACATATAAAAGCTAATAGTTTTATGACAAGCGACAAGCAAGTTTGTAGTGAGACAAAAGACATTGTAGAAGACTACCTTTCGCCACTAATGAAAAATTCTAAAGATAATAGTTCTCCAAAAGATATCTTGACTGCGCATAAAAATAATATTCAAAATATCGTCAATAGTTATCTATATTCCAAAAATATATCTTATAGATGCAAAGTAAATATTGGCACAAATAAATGTGAGAATAATGATGCAAGCGGTAGCGGCGAAACTTTGATTATAGAGCTAGGCAAAGCTCAAGGGCAGGACAATACCTTTGTGTTTAGTATTAAGAAATAAATATTAAAAACTTTTGAATATAATCCCAAAATTTTGAAAATAATTAGTCTAGTAAAAGGAGGATTATATGAAAAGATATTTATCAGTCTTAGGTACATGCCTATGTCTTGTAATATTTTTTAGTTTAGGATTTTCAACATTTGGATTTGGTAAGACTACTGAGAGTAAAGAGAGTTTTGTAGAAGTTGCTACCATAACCCAAAATAAAGAAATACAACAAAAGTTAAAAAATTTAGGATATTATACAGGAGATATTGACGGCATACTAGGTGCGTCATCTGTTGCCGCTATCAAAAAATTTCAACTAGATAATGGACTTACTGCTGACGGGATAGTGGGGGCTAAGACTGCCAAAAAGTTAAATATATCTTTATCTACTCAAAATTCAAATGATTTGTACCTACTTGCAAAATGTGTCCATGCAGAGGCAAGAGGCGAAGAGTATATAGGTCAGGTTGCTGTTGCTGCCGTTATACTTAATAGAGTAGAGAACCCAGATTTCCCTAACACCATAGCAGGTGTTATTTATCAGCCATGGGCTTTTACTGCCGTTAATGACGGACAAATAAACTTAGAGCCTAATCAGTCAGCATATAATGCTGCAAGAGATGCTATGAACGGCTGGGACCCAACTTACGGTTGCTTATATTATTACAACCCAGCTGTTGCTACTAGCAAATGGATTTTTTCTCGTCAAACAGTAGTAACTATCGGCAAACATGTTTTTGCCCTATAAAGGAGATAAAATGGAAAAAGTAAAACAGAATGTAAGAGTTTATGCTTTTGTGATAGTCGCTCTAGCGCTTGTCTCTATTGGGCTGGGCGTTGCACTATACTTTAATTCTAGAACAATGTCTAGCCGTGCTAGTAGTCTCGAAAGTGTATACCAAAAGTCACTTTACGAACTTATTGATAGTGTCAACTCTATGGAAGTAGAGGTCAGTAAACTCATTGTCACAAACGATAGTAAGAGCACTAAGCAGAGTCTAACAACTATCAAACAGCAATCTGCCGATGCACAAAATGCCTTGAGCTATCTTCCAGTTAGCACCAACTTTGTGAGTGAGGCTAATAAATTTGTCAATCAACTTAATGGTTATACAACTTCGCTCCTAAAAGGTGACAGCCTAAATTTTGACGACAAGACAGCTAAATCATGGGAAGATATTTATGATTGTCTTGCCAGCCTAAAATACGAACTTAACAAGCTATCCCTTAAAATTTCGCAAGGCTATAGTATCTTGGACAATCTAGACAGCGGCAACATTGACTCAGGTTTTAGCCAAAACTTTTCAGGCATTACAAGCGACAGCCTAGAATATCCTTCTATGATATATGACGGGCCATTTTCTGATAGCGTCCTAAATAAAGAAGTAAAAGGTTTGCCAGACATTACTTGCACGGAGGACGAGGCAAAGGATTATATAAAATCTTGCCTTAAAGACTTTGACATAAAAGAAATAAAATATGTGAGTGAGACAAAAGGTAAATTTACAACATACAACTTTTCGGTTGCAGCAATAGGTGGAAGCTTTTATGTCCAAGTAACTAAGCAAGGTAAATTTTTGCTTAACATAAATAGCAACGCTTCTAATAGCACCGCAACTATTAGTCAAGAAGATGCTGTCAAAATTGCTGAGGACTTTGCTAAGTCTATAGGACTAGAAAATATGAAGAGCGTCTGGGAGGCAACTAGCGAAAATATCACTTATGTTAACTTAGCTCCCGTTGTTAGCGGCGTGATATATTATCCAGACCTTATCAAAGTTAAAATATCTCTATCCAACGGTTATATCATGGGCTGGGAGGCATCTAACTATGCCTACAATCACGATAACCGCAAGAGCCAAACATTTACCAAGACCCAAAATGATATTTTAAGTAATTTATCAAACAAGATTTCCGTTAAGTCAGTTAAAAAATGCATTATTCCGCTAGAGTATAGTGGCGAAGCTAGTGCTTATGAAGTATGCGGGAAGTATAACAACTTCACATATTACTTGTATTTTGATAGCATTTCAGGTGAGCAAATAAAGGTTTTGCGAGTTATTCAGACATCAAATGGCGATTTGTTGTTATAAATTTTTACAAAAATATATATTTTTGTAAAAAAATGTTTTGAAAAACATATCTATGTGTTATAATACGCATAGGTGATCATATGAACAATTATTTTAATAGAGAAACTCTAATGCAGAGTAGTATATTTGAACTTAGGAACATCGCAAGAGATATCGGCGTTTACTCTCCAACTATTTACAAAAAAGAAGAACTTATAGACAAAATCTTTGAGATAGTTAATGGCGAGGTTAAACCTCATGTGCCAAAGAGCAAACAAGGCCGCCCACCTAAGTCACTTAGCCTAACCGCTAAGAAGAGTATGCTTGATAGAGTGCTACCTACTGAGCTTCAGTATGATATGGACGAAGAAGAGAGTCCATGTCTTGTACTTAGCGAGAGTGTTAGAGCTTATCTAGAAGACAATAGCGAGAGTGCCAAAGTCACATTTGAAGTAAATGGCGTGCTAGATATTACAAGTTTTGGTTATGGCTTTTTGCGTGAACCAAACACAAATTATACAGCATTTGAAGGTGCATATGTTTCGCAAAATATTATCAATCAAAACAACCTAAAAGATGGCGACAAAATTATTGGTAAAGCCAAGATGCTAGAAGAGAATAAACCTAGCGTATTATTTGAGATAGATAGCGTAGAGGGCGCAACTTCTATACTTAACTTTGACAAAGAGCCAGTTTCATATAGTGTTATGCCACTAGATTTTGGTGAGGTCGAAAATTTCTATGTAGGCTCAGCCAATATGCTAACCCAAGCCAAAAGCCACAAGAAACCTATTGCTAACTATCTAAATTACCTAGATAGCAGCAGCTACACAGTATTATATGCAGGATTAGAGCTAAACAAAGAAGACGAGCTTGCTCTAAAAGATTTTAACTTTGAAAAATACTATACTTTGATGACAGCTCTTCCTATTGAGCATATCAGTCTTATTAGATTTGTGCTAGCTAGAGCCAAGAGACTTGCTCAGCAAGGTAAAGATGTTGTCTTGGTAGTAGATAGCCTTGATAGAGTAATCAAAAATCAAAATTTAGCTAATAAGAAAAACATTTTTGACATTGATCAAAACACTCTAAACTTAGTAAAAGACCTAGCAATGGCTTCAAGACAATTTGCTAAGGTAGGCTCATTTACAGTTATTGGTGCTTACAATTATCAAGAGCATAATACCTTTGACCAAAACATCATCGGCGAGATAGAAAATTATTTCTCTAAAGTTTATAACGCAGGTGTATAAGTTTAGTTTGAGACAATTTAGCTAAACCAACTAATTGCAACATAAACGCAAACTTAAAATAAAAACCAAAAAATTAAAATAAGGGCACATGTAGATATTTACATATGTCCTTATGTTTTTATTTTGGCAGAGCTAAGGCTATATACTGCCTCAACTATTTAGACTTATTATTTATATTCTATATTATATCCTATTTAGCGTTCTATTTTATATTTATTATTTGTTTATATATTTATATTGTTGCTTATATATTATCTATATATTACCTACATATTATCTATGTATTATCTATACATTATTTATATTATATAATATATATCTTATATATATTGCTAAAAATATTATTTTTTATATTAAGACTTTACCTTATACAAGCCCATTAAAATTGGGACAAAAAAAAGACCTATTGTTATAGGTCTTTTTTGTTTTTGTTATCTTACTTTCATCTTTGTTCTCATCTTAATAAATACAATTATTAGAACTACAACAGTAACTGATGCAAGAACTATAATGATTATTGATAGAGTATTCAAAGGCTCAGCACGATTGATTCTGAAACTTGTAATTATGTTACCGCTATCAGTAACTAGTTGGAAGTAATAAGAATTTGTCTGATTGATTTTGAAAGTTTTGATATTAGTATCTGCAAGAGATGTCTCATCAATTACATATCTGTCCACTTCGTTAAATCTATTAGTATCAGCGTTGAATGTATAGATAACTATAGCACTCTTACCAATTTGTTGATAGATATAACTTGGGTTAAATGTTAGAACGATTTCTTTCTTGGTTGTTCCGCCGTATTCTGGAGAACTCATAATAACAGGAACTACATCACTAACTCTAAATCCAAAGCTAAATTCTTTTGCAGCAAGTAGAGTATTATATTTTACAGCTACATTAACTATATAATCTCCGTTACCGAATCTCTCTGGAGAGATAAATAGTTCGCTTAAAGTATAATCTTCAACAGCTACATTTAGGTTTTTGGCAGCTATGTAGTAAGCTTTTACTCTGTCGGTTATGTCGCTATTGTTTTTATAAACTTTAGTGATTGTATAACCTAACATTTCGTTAAACTCATAAGCAAGTCTAGCTGATGTTTTGTCTATAATAGTGAAGTTATATACTGCATTATTAAGTGGGCTAGCATCTTGATAGTTTGCGTTAAGAGTTACGATATATCTACCAGACTCGGTAAATGTAAAGCTTGTTCCATCGCTGTTTTTGATATAGTTTTCGTAGTAAGAACCATTTCTCATAACAGTAATAGTTAAAGAGTTGATGTTATAATCGCTAGAGTATGAGGTATCAATGCTTAGTGTAATATCGCTATTGTATACAGCATAGTCTAGTGGAGTTGCGTTGTTTACGGTGTATATTACTTTATCAAGAATAGTTACTTGGTAATATGATTGGCTATAACCAGAGTTAGCTGTCTTGAAGAATGATACATTGCCCGCAAGGTCCATAAATGTTAATTGATGTTTACCAGAACCTGAGATAGTGATTGTAGATAGTCCGCCATCTGCAGATATGATATTAGAAGTTCCTACTTGACCATAGTTTTTAACAGAAGTTACATTGTTAAATGTGTAGTTTAGGTAAACTAAATTACCTCTGTTGTACCACTCGTTGTTGTCTTTTGAAACTCTTGGCCAGAAGATGTGAACGCTATTACTATCAAGCTCAGTGTTTTTGATAGTCTTAGCTACACCTTCTAGAGCATTAGCTACTTCTGCGTTAGTCTTGTATACATAGTATAGTTTTGAACTAACAATATTTGTTTCTGATTTAGGAACTTTTGTAACCGCAATCAAATTAGCATAGATTGGGTTGTTATCTCCGTAGATTAGATAGAAAGTAGTAATGTAGTTGTTTTTAGCTACGCTAGATAGATCTGTAACATATGCGCCGTCTTTGAAATAAATCTTTTCGCTGTATAGGTCGCTAGATGCGTCTAGTCTCAAATCGCAATCGTTAAGAGAGAAGTATTGGTCAATAGTATCAGGACAAGCTGCAAGCTTATTCTCTAACAAAGCTTTTTTCTCAGTGTCTTGTATTGAGTTAATATAATTTCTTTGGATTGAATCTTTGATAGCTATAGATTGATCTTTTGTTAGGTTGTTTACGATATCAAGTTTTTCTGGAGAAGCAACAAGTGTTGCACCAGTCTTAGTATCAACTACTGTAAAGAATGGAACTTCGCCATCTTGAATTGCAAAGTAAACTGATCTAAAGTTTCCAAATGCTGTATTGCAAAGTGTTACTGCATAGTAACCAGGGGTTGAGATTATTCTGTTCTTAGTAATCTCAATGCTGCTGATTATCTCGCCAGACTCAGTTAGTGAGTTTAGTAAAACTGTTACATTGTATAGGTTAGCAAGTGGGGCAGTAGCAAGGTCGTTCCAAGTAATCTTAACAGAAGAAGATGTTAAAGCCATGCTTGTGCTTGATGTAGAGCCTACTATTGGGTTTTGGTTTTTGTCAAATAGGTTAATACCTGCAAGCTCGTTATAAATAACAAAGTTGTAAGTATTTACGCTATCGCTTACGCTGTTAGGATCGCTCTCAAAACCTTTGTACTTGTAATCTACGGTGTACTTCATTGTTCCGCCGATAGTTTCGCTAGCAGAATCATCAATGATGTTTGTTTCTTTTAGTCTAATTACTCTAAAGCCATTGTCCTTAACATTAACATCAATAGCTCTCAAATAAATGTTGTTTCCAGTACCGATACTGATATAGTTAACGCCCTCAATGTCTACATAGTCAAAGTCGCCTTCGTAGCTTGACTTGCTGATAGTTACAGACTCGCTTTCGCCGTTGGCGTTAAGACTGTTAACTATTAGAGTGTGAGCTTCTGATTGGAATGTCACGAAAATGTCGCCACCAGTATAGATAACTCCGTCGCTATCAGTATAAGAGCTGTTAGTTGCGTAAGTAAATTGTTTATCTGTTGGAACATAATCAATTCCTAGAGTGATTTGGTAAGTATAAGAAGTATCTGTATTGTCTGTATAAGTAATCTTATATACGCCGCCCTCTAACTCTTGAGACTCGGTAGGAATGTTCGGGTATTGAGCGTTGATTATAGCAGTGTTGCCGTTTTTTACAACAAGTCCTGTTAGGTAAATGACGCTATCACTTGTCTTTTGTGGGAATACTAAAACATATTTGCCATTTTCTGTCTCAAGAATATTAGGCATTGGAAGTTTTGTTTCTGATTTTACAATGTTGAAAAATTTGGTTGTAATACCAGCTGCTGTTGCTAAGCTAAATGAAATTCTGCAGTTTTTGGTGCTTACTAGGTAGTTAGAAATTTCATTGCCCATATTGTAAATATTGCTTGTGCTTAGGTATGGGGTTAGAGTATAGCTTAGTTGAACTTTTGAGGCGTCTGTAATGTTCTTGATTACAAGTTTGCCCCAACCAACTGTTGCATTTACTTTTCCAATAGTCAAATCTTGTATAGTTGTAACTTCTTGAGCTTGAGTATCAACTATAGCAGTATTTCCGCCGTCATTTCTAGTAGCTGCTACTTGTAAGATATTAACTAGGTTAGCAGTGCTATTGAAATAAACTGTAAATACTCTGTAGTTGCCAGCTAAGTCTTTTTCGATGATTTCGTAGAACTTGCCCATTAGTTGCTCTTCGCTTATTCCGCTAGTAGACATTATGATGCTGGCAAGAGTAGCATTTGTGTTGTAACTAGCCAAGAAATAATCTGCATTGCTTTGGGTAATGTTAAATCTTGGGAAACCACTGAAATTGCTTAGGTTACTATAATCTTTGTGGTCAGGAGTGATACTTTGATTTTCGTTTTCGAATTTTGCATATTTTCTAAAATAGAAAGTGCTAATTGTATCTTCGCCATCAAATGCAAGTTTGTAAGAACTTGTATCTACCGCAAAGGCATAGTCATAAATAGTTGGAGTAGTGCTATTATAAATAGCGTTTTCTTCTTTGAAGTTCTCTTTTAGATCTTCATAGTCTCTGTAGTAACCATTAGTTACTAGATAGTTGTCTTTTGCAAGTAAGTCATCAATGTTTAGATTTGGTTTTGTACGGTCAATCTTGATTCTGTAACTTGTGCTTACATATTGACCATAACCATGATTTTCTACGCTGCTTTCTGCATATCTAATCTCAATGTTATAATCTAGCTCTTCGTCAATGTTTAGCTCGATTGTGTATCTGTATTGATGATAAATTTTGCCTTCAAATACATCTTCTGACAAAAGCTCAACTGAGAACTTTTTGATGTATACAAAGTTTGTATAATCAAATATAAATGTTCCGTTAAGGATGTCTTCGATATTATAATCGCTAAGAACTAGTGTATCTTTTTCTGCACGATTTTTTGCGGTGATGTTAATCTCTACAACGCTAGCGGTGTAAGGATCTTGTGCATCTTGCCACTTAAATGTTACGCTTTGGTCTTTGTTTGCGTTGGTTGCAAATGTCTTATCATCAAGCTCGCTTGGCTCTAGTAGTTCGTCATTTAGATATACATCGCCGTTAGGGTAGGTGTGTCTAATAATGAAACTACAACTATAAGTCATAGGGTTGATGTTACGAGTAGAACCATCATTATAACCTGTTCTATCTGAGATAGAGATTGTGTATGTGCCCTCTGCTGTGAAGGTAGGTATTACATAATAACCTTCGTTAGTAGAGTTTGTTATTCTGTATGTTACAGTTGGAGAATAAGCTTTTGTAGTGTCTTTGTAAGTAACTACAACATCAAGTGTTGTAAAGTACAATCTGCTTAGTACATTTGTATTAGCAGAACCATTATCAATAAAGTATTTTGATACTGGGATATTGATTTGTACAGGTAGCTTATTTGTTGTAAGTATTGGTAGTCCACTAGAAACATTTCTAAAGAAGTTTTTGAAAGTGTATTGGTTAGGGGTGCCTTTACCAATAGTGATAGAGATGTTGTCACCAACCTCTCTCATACCACTTTGTTCTGTGGTAGAAATGATGCCATTGTGGTCAACATAGATTGTGTACTTTCTTGAGAAAGAATCTTGTCCAAAGTCAACTTTGTTACCAGATGCATCGTACTCGCCGTAATCAGCAGGCTCTGGGTTGCCGTTAACTAAGGTATATCCGCCGCCATAGTAATATCTTGTTAATACATATTTACCAGGAGCAGTCTTGCCGTTCTCTACATTGATAAAGTCTGTTGTCAAGAATCCGCTAGCATCTTTGTTCTCGTCGATGTTTTCTGGAATTCTTAGATCGTCAGTCTTTTCAGGCTCTGTTGAGAATGGGTAAGTTGCAGTATTTGAGAAGTAATCAAATTTGTAATAGCTATAAGTTAGTCTTACAACTTCAGTTTTCTCTGTACCTTGTTTGAATTTGAATATTAGTTTGTATAGGTTAGAACCGTTGTTATTAGCGATATAGTGTAAATCGTTGTTGCCGGTAGCATCGCCAGACATATAGTATTGTCCCATAGCTCCGTCAAAGTTCATCTCAATGCCCATATATACTGAGCCGCCGTTGCTTGCGTATGAGGTGAAGTAATATTGACCTTCGCCAGCGAATTGTCCACTGCCACTAGTAGTTAGTTCTACGACAGCAAATACATCTGGGTTGGTAAGTACTGTTGTCGAACGAATGCCGTTATTGTCTTTTTCTACAGTAACATTGTTGATAGGAATATTGATGAAGTAGTGTCCCTCAAATTCCTTAAATAGAGAAGTAGTAGCAAGCTTGGTATTGAATATCATGTTCTCTGTGCCAGTTTGATAGTCGTATTCAATACCTTTGTTCTTACCAAAGGTAAGTCTTGTATTAGTTCTAACAAAGTTTGCTGGGTTAGCGATTGGATCGTAACTCTTTTCGTACCTTAGTCCGCCAACGCCGTCATCCACTTGAGACTCTTGTATAAATACTGGGTTAGAAGTATCTATCATTATTAGTCTTTCAAACTTATTGCCAGCTAGGTCTTCAACATAGAAGTAATAGATTCCATTAGCTGTTTGATATTCGTTGCTAGAAAGTTTTATTCCGTTTGCGTTGTTTACAAATAGGCTATTGTAACTATTTTGATAGTTAAGAGGAGCTGCTGTGTCAGTCTTGTAACCATTGGTCAAAGTTCTGTCATAGTTTGCAAAATATTCGCCGTCAGCACCAGTATTTTTTAGAAGTAATTGATATGCTGTAACATTAGTAGTAATTCCGCTTGGAACATATTTTGCCCAAGGCTTTTCTTTCCATGAAAGTGTAAAGTAAGAATTAGTTAATGCAAGGTCATAGTTTCCTTCTGCTGTTTTTGTTTGAGCTATCGTGTTACCTGGGGTCGCTGAGAAGTATGGCTCTGAACCACCTGCTGGCTCTTCATAAGTAACTTTTGTAAATGTTATCTCGCCGATATCTGATGTATCAACGATGTATTGATAGTATTGATTTAGCTTGCTTGGGCTATATGTAACTACTATTACATATCTGCCGTTTAGAGAATTAGGAATAGAGTAGTTACTACCTGATAGTGTATAAGCATAATAGTTACCATCTAAGATAGATGATACATAGCTTCCAGAAGAAGTAGCTACATCATTAAATGCTGCATATCTTGTATATCTTATAGTGATAGGAGCATTAAATGCGTTTTCGTCATTGTGTACTTTGAAACGAATGTTTTTGTTTGTGTATTGAGTAGTTAGAGGCTCAAAGTTTTGCTCGCCGTTAGTATCGTATTCTACAACAAGTGCTGGAGCATCGTTGTTAATCTCAAAACAGAAAACTTGAGCACCATTGTGAGTTTGTCCATAAGAAGTTGTGATAGAGTAGCAAACTTTGATTACATAGATGCCTTTTTTATCAAACTTAGAAGTCTCATAGAAAGTTGTTGTAAGTGATCTATCAGCAAGTAAGTTTTCATAAGTCATAGCTGATAGTTGATTTAGTTTTGCGATAGCATCAGCTTTGTTTGAGTAAGTGCTATAAAAACTGTTTGTCTTATCAAATGCGCTTGAATAATAGTTAAACTTGATAGGAGCTTGATCAGTTACTGGTATGTTAGCAGGTATATGATAAGGAAGTGTTGCATTAACAACTCCGTCTGTGCTAGGAGTTTTAGCTATCATATCAGCATGTGTGAAGTTATTTCTAAGAAGTTTATATGTATTTGATTTTTGATCTTTGTAAGTTATCTCATAACCGAAGTTAGATAGATATTTAACTTCAGAGTTTTCAAGGTCGGGTATTGTAGCTACTTGATATGAAACTGATGAACCAAGCTCTTCTGGGACTATAAGGTCTACATAAAATTTGTATTCGCCTAGGTCACTCATATCAACAGTAGTGTAGTAAGGTCTAATTACCTCAACTTGAACCTCATTGCCATCGTCATTAGTTTCGGTCTTAGTAATTACATTCTTGTAAGTAGGGTAGTATTTTATTTGAGATGTGCCAGATTTTATTATAGCAATTCTACCAGTTGCTTGTGTTGCATCAAAGTCCTCTTTTTCAATATCGCTAATTAAGTAGTTAGGAACGAATGAGTAATATTTGTAATTATAAACGCTTGTTCCTACTGTGTGCTCGTAGTTAAGAGCGAACTTGTTAGCTTCATAAGAAACAGTTGGATAAACTATATTGCCGTCAGCATCATATCTGTAGTTGTATACATATGATTCATGAGTTTTGCCTTTGCCATCAGTAAATGATGGAGCAGTAACAGCGCCCTCAATGTTGTATGCTGAGCTGTCAGAAATATAATCTGTCTTGTCTATTAGATGGAAAGAAATGTTAAGCTCTTTTTGTTCTTCAGAAACATTGCCATCTGGATCTGCATATCTGTAAATAAATTTGAATTGATATAGTCCAGATCTGTCAGTTGGATCTACAGGCTCTAATGTATCTGCATAAGTTATAACAGAAGTTTCTCTAAAGCTTATAGCATAGTTGACATAAGCATTGTTAGGATCTGTAGAAATAGCTCCAATAGTTATTTGTCTACCATTTAGCCATGCGTTGCAAGTAAGACCTGCATTAGGAACTTTAACACCTGTATATGTTCCTTCACGCTTTTGGTTAAACTTAACATAGATGCTACTATTGTATAGCTCTGACTCGCTAGCTGTTGTTGAGTCGCTAGTAAGTAAGATATACTCGCCGCTATTTTCATACCTTCTGTATACTATACTAGACACATTGTTGTCTGTCTTAGTACTTTGGGTACACAAAGTATAAGGAATATCCTCATCTGTGTATAGCCATGGTATCTCAGAAGATTCTTCTGTCGCCGCATAAGACTCTTTAGAATCCGTAGCCTTTGGCATGGCCAAAAGTCCAACTCCAAGTGATAGGAATACCAAAATTCCTAGTAGCCACGAACTTAATGATAATTTTAATTTTTTCATAATTTTCTCTCCAACTATTTAATAATTGTTCATCAATTAGTTATTGCCATTATATATACATTATTTTAACATAATAATATATATATAACAAATTATTTAATTGATTTTTTTGAGAATATTTTTTATTTTTTGCTAAAAAAATTAGCATATGTTAGTCAAAGCAAGATAGAAATATTATCATAAACTCCCGTCTTTTTTATAGCAAGATGAGCAATCTTTTTGATATTCAAATAAGTTTAATAGCTTCTTGCCAAACTTTATTTTAATAAACTTATAATCTTTGATAATTTCGTGCCGCTACAACTTTTTAGATTGCTTTTGATATATGAAAATATGCCCATGTATAAAAAGACCCCGCAGAGATTAACATATCTTTACTTTTTGACAATAAAAAATCCCCTACCACAAGGGTAGAGGAATTTTAATTTTTATTAAATATCATCATCTATAGAAAATGTTGTCTTAGGTCTTAACACTTTTGCATTACGTTCTGAGATGCTGTAAGCAACTTCTGCTTGGTTAAGAGATCTGCTAGGAACATAATCATCGCTGGCTTTGGTGTGGTCAAACATTGGAGTAGCCCAGGCATAAGTAGATTTACATTTGATTGGGAACTCATTAAGTATTTTAACAACAATTTCGCCAGTAGCACCAGATTTTAGGTGACCCAATTCGTCTGGGTAGATAAGAGGACGAGAGACAACAGATGTGCTTGTTCCTTTGCTCTTTTCGTCATCTTTACCTTTATTTTCGGTTACAGATGTAGTCTCAATAGTCATCTCACCGCAAAGTTTACTAAACTCTTCGCAAGTACGAGCATCGTCAGTACCTATGAATATCTTGATAGGGCAGTTACCTTTGATAGTCTCTGCAACATCATCGCCATATTTTGCATTAAGCTGGCTAAATGATTGTACAACTAGAGCAAAGAAAATATTTCTTGATCTTGATACGGTAATCATACTATCAATTTTTTCTATCTTAGGTAGGTTAGCGAACTCATCTAGTAAGAAGTAAACTGTTCTTGGTAGTTTGTATCCGTCATAACCATTAGCTAGGTCAACAAGCTTTTGGTAAAGTTGTGAGATACACATTGTAGCGATACCATGACGAGCTTCTTTTTCATCAGGGATAATGATGAATAGAGCAGTTGGTTTGTCTGCAAAGTCGTCAAAGTTCATCTCGTTAAGGCTGGTAGCAAAACACATACCAGAGTCGTTAAATATACCAAGTTTAGCGGTAACGATACCCATGTAAGACTTGGTTGTAGTAGGAGCATTGTTAATGGCAGTACTTATTAGTTGAGGAACTTTACTAAATTCGTCTCTGCCTTGGAAATATTGTCTTAGAGTTTTATATGGATTGTCAGGGTCTGCATCTTTGTAGTTACAGATACGAGCTAGGTTGTAGAAGTTGTATTTTTCTCTAGTCATACCTAGTTCTGGCTTTAAGCTATCTTCTAGCATAGCAAGTAGAGTACCATAGATAAACTCTTGAGCACCTCTGTCCCAGCTAGAGTCTGTCTTATTTTCGATAGGGCAGATGATAGAAGCTATTTCTCTCAAACTATTTTCTGCTTGGTCAACAAGTTCAGATTTTTTTGAAGCAATTTCAGACTCCAAAACATCTCTATTAGGATATGCGATACCATCAAGTTCGTACCACTCGTTGTTATATTCCTTTGCTATTATCTTTAATTTTAGATCGGCAGGGTTAACATCTTTGTGAGTTATTACTTTACTTTCTATCTCGTGAGCTTTGTGATATAGCATGTATGCGTTATCAAGAGGATTCCATCTAGTAGAAGCATATGGCATTCTTAGGTTGAATACCTTAACATCATAGCCTTCTTTACGAAGTTTGTTAGCGTTCTTCTCATATAGCTCGCCCTTAGGGTCGGTAACTACGAAGCATGGTTTTGTCTTTGTTCCAGACAAAATTTGCATTTGAGGTATAATAAATCTCTCTGTTTTACCAGTACCAGTAGTACCTATTATCATAGCATGAATAGGCTTGTACATATTGATGTTAAGATTGTGACCTACTAGCTCACTACGAAGTAGCATACCATCGCTTTGATTTTTTAATGTATTCCAGTTGCAATACATAAATTTTTTCTCGGTTTTAAGTTCCTTTTCGGTAACCCAGCGGCTATCAAAATATTGGTCTACCTTGTCACCTTTTTTTGTTTTGGCAGAAACTCCAGAGCTGCTGCCTTTGTCTTTGCCGACATTTTTTTCAAGTTTTGTGAAGAAATATAGTAGGTACAATACAAACATACCAGCAAAACATGAGAAAAATGTATTTCTTAAAGTGTTGTTGTTCATAATGTCGCTAAATTGGAATACTGAGAACATCTCTGTAAAGCCGTAATCTTGGCCATAAGAAACATACATAGCTATCAAAAGTGATATAGCTAACATAGCGATTATCAAAAGAATGAATTTTAGCAATCCCTTTCCGAACTTGTCCATATAAACTCCTTTTTTATAAAAAATATAATACTATTAACTATTATAATAATAATTGCCAAACTTGACAACCAAAAATAAGCATAATTTTTTAATCTTTTCGCCCAAAAAATGCCCCAAAATAGGCAAAAAATGAGCATTCAAAAAAAATTATAAAATTTATTGTTTTTAGTTGCTAATATTAAATGTGTGTGTTATAATCAAGGTAACAAAAATACATTAGGGGGTTTGTTATGACACTTCTATTAACTAAACTAGCAGCATTATTTCTAAACTTTGGATCAATGGGATACCTATTCTATAACGAGTCTCAATTCAAAAACACAAGTTATAGCTGGTTGGGACCTATTGCTAAGTTCCTAGATGGCGCTTTGATCCCAGTAGTTATCGTAGTTGGTGCTTTGGGTGCTATTTGGATTATTATCCTTGGCGTTAACCTAGCAAGAGCTGAATCTTCTGATAAAGCAACTGAAGCTAAGAAAAGACTAATAAATGTCGTAATAGCAATTGTTTCTGTTATCATACTTGTATTCTTACTAGCATTCTTTGTATCAAAAGTTCCAGATCTATTTGGTAGTAACAACAGCAACATCTTTACTGACTAATCAATTGATAAAAAATAAGAGTACCTTCGGGTACTCTTTTTTTGTACTTTTTTAATTTAATATTTTTTAGCTTGCCGTTTGTTTGACTAAAAGTGCTAAAAATGTTTTAATACTATATGATTATTATGTTTATTAAGGTAACGCCTTAATAACTTATAGGAGAAGAGCAATGTCAAGAACTAAATCAACCAACTTTGAGATAGAAAAAATAGAGGAGAAAAGACCTCCTCAAACAAAAACAGATACTATTTTTGAGACTAATAAGTTTATGAAGGTATTTAAGTGGTTTATACCTACACTTGTAGTCTTTGTTCTACTTATGATTAACTACGCCATCAAAGGTATTGCACCTTTTGGCTCAAAATATATTTCTTACATAGATATGGAAGTAGGTTATGTGCCAGTCTTTTATAGTATGTGGGACATGGTGCGTGGCGGAGGAAATTTATTCTATAATTTCTTCTTGGGTATGGGCTCTAATGTATATGGCTCGCTTGTTATGAATGCAATGTTTTCACCACTTAACTGGTTAGTTATACTTGTCCCTAGAGGTGCTATATCTGCTTTTCTTAGCTGGTTACTTATCATTAAACTATCACTTATGGCAACTACAATGCTGTATTTTATTCGCAAAGTTTTCAAAAATACAAATACTTATTTGCAACTTTTGTATAGCATAATGTGGGCGTTTAGTGGTTATGTTTTTGTGCATTTTACTAATATAATTTGGCTTGATAATATTATTATTTTCCCATTTATTTGTCTTGGCATCAAGAGAATTTTTGACCAAAACAAAATGGATTTGTACCTTTGGACACTAACTACTTCACTACTATTTAGCTTTTATATTTCTTTTATGATCTTGCTTATGGTTATCTTTTGTGGCGGCGCTGCAGTGTACTTTTCTGGAAGATCAAAAGAAGAAAAAAAGAAGATAACAACTAAACTTGTAATAGCTACATTTTTGGCATTATTTATATCTTTTGTATCATTTTTGCCAGCTTTTTGGCAGTCTTGGACAAGCTACCGAATAAGTGGTCAGAAGAAGGATATCTTGTATGAAAATACTTTCTCAAAAGTTGTAACAATACTAATGTCTAGCTTTGCATTTTATGGATTTTTTAGACTTCTTACTAAGTACAAAGAAGATAAAAAGAATATCTTAATGTTCATAGTTATGGCAGGTTTTACAACTATAACAATACTACTTGAAAGAGCTAATATGCTATGGCATACAGGCAGTTATCAGAGTTTTCCATATAGATTTGCATTCGTTCCTATCTTCATAATTATGTGTGGAGGACTTTACTATTTTGATAGATTTTACGCAGAAGATAGCCAAAAACTTGCTCAAAATCCTAAGAAGACCAACTGGTCGACATTCCTACTTATTATACCTATTGTAGTAGGTGCAGCTATAATATCTATCGGGGTAGAGTACCCAGCATTCCCTGTATCATTTACACAATTTTTAGTGTATTTGCTTATAACGTCTCTTGTAGTACTTTTCTTATTCCAGCTATTTAATTACAACAACAAAAAGTTATTATATATTTTCGTTCCAATAGTATGTTTTGTAGAAGTTTTTAGCGGTATTTTGGGCTATGTTGGTCAGTGGACTGTCAATCCTGTAAACACTGCTTGCGACAATTACAATGCTATTTATGAAAATATAGAGCTTCCTGATAATGATTATAGATATGCGACATATTTTACTAAACCAAGCAATTATTATATGACCAAATATTATAACTATCCTTATGTTATAAGAAGAACTTCAGTTTCTAACTGGCTACATATCATAAGTGCTGAGCAAGCAAAGTACGCCGCTCAAATGGGTTATACCTCAAGAAAAACATCTATAACAAGCAGTGGTGCGAACTATTTTGTTAACATGACTAACAACACAAGATATGTGCTTACTGACAAAGTGCTAAGTAGCGAAGTCTATAACTATGTCGCAGAATATAATGGCTTCTATGTTTATGAATATAAATATTATTTGCCACTTGGCGGCATTTATGACAAAGCTAATTTGATGGAGAGCATTCCAGAAGAGTACCAAAATTTTGCCGCAAGCAATTATCTATATAACAATATGTTTGGCAAAAGCGGAGATTTGTTTGAGACTTTAACCTTTACAACTGAAGATTATGATGAAGATAGTGTTGTTATAAAAGTTACCACTCCAGCTAATAGTCTTGTATATCTTAACAATACAGAAGATGCCGACGAAGAGTGTCAACTATACCTTAATGGAGTATTGACTAATTTTTATGTTGGTAATTTAGAGCTTGGATATTTTGATGGCGGTACAATAGAATTAGTTGTAAAAAAAGAATTGGAAGATTTTTATAAAACATTCACCTTTGCAGCTGTCAATGTAGACAAATTAAAAGACTTAGCAGAGAATAACAATATCGGCAATAATAACTATGTTTCATTTAGCGGGACACATATTAAGACTACTGTAAATGGGACAGAAGGTAAGAGCATTTTAATCCCAGTTAACTACAATAGCGGTTGGAAGGCTTATATCAATGGTAAAGAAGTCAAAGTCAATAGAGCACTAGGAACATTTATGTCACTTGACCTACAAGACGGCGAAAATACCATAGAAATGAAGTTTTCTGTGCCAATGCTAAAGATTGGTTTTATTGTTACTCTTGCATCATTACTACTTCTTTTGATTTTGTGGCTAATTAATAAGTTTACTAAATTTGTAGAGAGCAAAATATTTAACAACATCTTCTACTGGGTAGGAGTAGTAGGATTTGCTATTGCAGGTCTTGTTGTGTATGTAAGGCCACTTGTTCAAACAATCATATATCTAGGCTAAATAATTAGTATAGAGTTTAATTTGTAAACAATCAAACTTATATCTAAGAGTGATATGCGTGATATCAAAATTATTTACTCAAAATATCAAAAATTTTGAGCAATCTAAATAATTATTTGTAAATAAAAGGAGGTCAAAAGGGCTTCCTTTTTTTGTTTTAATTTCTTGCCAATAATGATTTTATGTATTATAATAAAATAAATAAAATGAGGAGGAAGTATGAAAAAAGGTCTAAAAACAGTTCTAGTTAGTTCTCTTTTATTAGTTCCTATGGTTTTTTGTGGTTGCGACAATCCTTTTAGTGATAGCAACAACATAGGCAAAGATAAATATGACCCTATTATTAAACCAGACCCAACTCCAAGTGGTGGCGGAGATAGCGGTAATACTGATACTCCAGAGCCAACTCCAGAACCAACTCCTGAAGATTCAAGAGTTTATAATCCATACGATTACATTGATAGCGGAATAGAGAATCCTTTTAGCGAGATTACAAGTTCTCTTGCTTATGTTAAGTCTGTTTATAAAAACGGCTCTACTAGTATTGACGAAGCAACTATTGCCGCAAGAAAGGTTGCGTATGAGAATGCCTCAGCAAATGTACTTAGAAGACTTACGGCAGAGTATGGGTTAGGGGCTATAGACATTGATGGTACTCAAGTTGCTCCTCTAAGTAATGTTGGAGTTAAGACATTTACAAGTAGCGGACTTTTGAAAGCTGGCAGTACTGCAACACAAGCAGAGATAGACCAAATTACATCTGACTTTTTGAAAGCAAAATACATGGTAACGAGAACTGTTAATGGAAGCATGCAATATATGCTTCTATCTACAGAGTCGATAACTGATACTGATATTATACCAACGCTTGTATATGATGAGGCACTTAGCGGTGTTAGACTTTCTAATACAACATTTATCCTTAATACCGTATTTTCAGTAGGACTTACCAATCCTTTAACTACTTCAACATATTTGTTTAATGAGCAAGATGCTTTTTATAAAGTAAAAAATGCAACTACTGGTAAAGAGTTCTATTTAATATATAACAACAACTTTATTAACAAATTTGCAAACGATAAAGATGGCTATTTTAACCAGATTGTTGATACTCACCGTGACGGCATTAGATATAACAAAGTATCTTTGTCAGATTCAACCGACGCGTCAAAAACTGTTTATAACCTAAAGACACTTGCTTGGAATATATGCAAAGACAATAGTTTTACATATACTGGTAGCGATGCAGAAGAGTATGCGACAGCATTTGTTAATGCTTATAAAAAGAAAGTCACTCTTGAGCTTGCTTCGGTTATGACTTTTGGCGTTAATAGTGATAAGACTATCAACTTCCCAGACGGCAATGTAAAAGATGGCTATGCTTTTTCGGGTACAATAAAAGATTTTTATGAAGCTGCTAAAGTAGATATGGGAGCTTACTATGATAGCTACCTAAAATTCTGCTTTACATATATTGAGCATAACGGCTTTGTTTCATATGAGGCTGATGCTATTGCAGAATATTTGACAGAGCAAATTATTGGCAAAGACATAATCGCACTAGAACAGGCTAGATATAACACAAATGCAACAGGCAAATATCAACACAATTTCAATAGCAATGAAAAAGTTGAAGTTGATGGTGTAGCAACTGTTAGAAAACTTATTTCGGATTACAAAAACACCAATGTAAGAGCTTTGTCTGATAACAAATCTGAGGTGTTTAGGGCTATCAATTATAATAGAGATTTAACTACTCTTGATAGTAATGATATAAATGATGTATTATCTTATAAAATAAGTGGTGCTACGGACTCAAAATATGATACAAGACAAGCTTTGTTCAAAAATTATCTAAATACTACGTATAGTGCATGTTATAGTTTAGTAGCTGACAGCAGTGATGATATATCTCTAGAATATTGTGATATAGATTATGCATATCTTCAAAATGTCACAATAATTGAAGAATCTGTAGAAGAAGACACCGGCGAAGATACAGGAGAGGATACTGGTGATGATTCTACCGAAAATTATATCACTGATACATACCTTGCAGGAAAACTTCAATCTATTGTAATCTTCCCAAAAGAGGCTATAGATATAAGATATATAGAGATAGGACTAGAAGCTATACTTAATGAAGGTGATTCGGTTTCTGTTTCTGTAGATTTAAGATATTGCTATAATGGCAGCGTATATTATGTAGAATCTGCATTCCAAGCAGAGGGCGGAGATGGGGTCTTAACCTCAGAAGAAGCTTTATGTAATTATGAATATTTTTCAGGTTACGATAAGAGCGGTAATGTCGGCAGCGGCCCTAAATTTAAGGACCAAAACGGCTTAGTTTTGAGTGAAAAATTGTTATCTCTTAAGAATTTTGTTGCTCAAAATGACATTCCAGAACTTAGAAAAGAGAAGCCTTTGATAGGTACTCAAGTTGGCAAAAAAACTGCTAATTCTAGTGATTATACATATAACCAATTTGCTTCTAACATGGGTGCAAATTATTGTTATGGTGTATATGACAAAGACTTTATAGAGATTTGTTTCAATATTAAACCTAACTACAAAAATTTTGATACAAATTACACAATAAATGCAAAAGTTGTATCAATATATGGCAAAAAATTGTAAAAATTAAAAAATATTTGCAATTTTAGCAACTTTTTTTGAACAAATTATATACAAAATGTAAAAAAAGTGTTAATATAAGTTTAACAATACATGTGTTACTTACAATAAAAATACAATAAAAAGGAGAAAAATATGTTAAGACTAGCGTTAAACGGCGGAATCTTATCATCTATTTGGGATGCTATTAAAGCTATAGTAACATTCTTTACTAACTTCACAGATATATTGAAAGGTATTTTCCAGGCTACAATCATATACGCATATTCAATATTCTACTATTTGTTTATGAGTATCTGTTCTATAGTTAACTTCGCCGAAATGTTATTCAAAAAATTAGCAGGCATTGACCCTATCATGACTGATAGAGGCGAGATGAACATACTTGATGTATTTATTAAGAGTAATGAGATTTGGGGACTATTTGTATCTATTATCATACTTTCTATAGTTCTTCTATTTATCTTCACTATAGTAGCTGTTATCAAGTCTGAGTTCTCACTAGATGCTAAGAGCAGTGCAAAAGGACCAATCATCGCAAGATCACTAAAATCTCTTGCTATGTTCCTTATAGTTCCTGCAGTTAGCTTGATGGGTATCTATGCAGTTAATGCAATTACAGATACTATCAATAGTATGATGAAGGGTAGTGATGAGACTACTATGGTTAACCAAGTATTCTATGCTATGTCCTATAATGCTAACAAAGCTAGAATAAATAAAGAATTTGCGGATTTTATCAACGGCTACAGTAGTAGAAATGGCGGTAAATACGCAAACGATAATGGTGGTGCCTTTAAGGGCAGCCAAGATCAGATTGCATATCAAATTGATATGGCCTTTAAGGGAAACTTAAAATGCGAATATAAATATAAGTGGATTTCATTCCCACTAGATATGATAGAGGCGCAGGACTTCTCGACTCTGTTTATGCCGGTTATAGGATCTCGTAGTACATATAGTATATGGGATATAACTCAGGTTAACTTGTACTTTAGTGTACTTGATATGGATTATATTGTAGGACTAGGTTCTGCACTAGTAATCACTTATATGTTGCTTTCTATGTGTGTAGTACTAGTTAAGAGAATATTTGAGATAGTAATATTACTTCTACTAGCCGCACCTATGATATCTCTTGCTCCACTAGATGGTGGTTCTGCAAGTAAATCATGGCAAAAAGAGTTTATTAAGAGAGTAATTGCTATAGTAGCTCCAGTATTTGCTATTAACATGTACTTTATCATGATCCCACTATTCTCTAAGATTACATTATTTAATCCTGTAGGTAGTTTGGGTGCTGTAGGTGCTATTAGTTTGTCTAATGTAGGTTCTATTGGTACAGTTGCAGCTGTATATGCTACATATGATACATTATTCCAATTATTACTAATCTGCGTAGGTATGAGCGTTGTTAAGACAGCTTCAGCTCTACTATGTAACCTACTTGGCATTCAAGATTTACTAAAAGAAGGCCATGAACAAACAAAGAAAGCTGTAGGTACAGTAGCTGCAGTAGCAGCAACAGTTGCTACTGGTGGCGCAGCAGCTGGTGCACTTGTTGGTAAGATGAAAGCTGGTAGCGGTGCAAAAGCTGCTCAAAAGAATTATGATCAAGCTTTAGCTTCAGGTGATCAAGGTAAAATTAACGAAGCAAAAGCTCAATTAGATTCTGCAAACCAAAGAAAATCAGATGCTAACGACTTGTTTAAGGACAAGGGCGCTGCTATGATGGAAAGAGTAGCTCCAGATGTTTATAAAGGCTACAAAGATGTTAAGTCTACTGTAGAAAATAGAAATAAGACTAAGAAACAAAAAGAAGATGAGGATGAGGTAAAAGCTCAAGAAAGAAAAGAGAGAGCTGCAAAAGCTGTTGAAGAAAACAAAAAGCAGAAATCTCTTAAGAAAGCTCATCAAGATCAAGCTTACAGATATGAGCAAGCAGTTGCTCAAGACACATCATTCGATGACAACGGTCTAGGACATGAAATGGATGGCTATGTAAATAGAAATGAAACCCGTGGTCAAAGATGGAAGAAGGGTGGCTCAGGCGAACAAGGTCTAGAAGCTGCTAGAAAGAATTACGAAGCGACTCAAGAGCAAGTTCAAGTTGGCACTACAGCAAATGGTACTCCTATTTATGAGACAAGAACAAAAGCTGGAATGGAGGGCGTTGCAGACAAACTTCTACAAGTTATTCAAGCTCTTGAAGGTGATAAGAATAAACTAACTACAGCAAGACAAGATACTTCATTGGCATTAAAGGCTGGAGATGCTAAGGGCGCTAAGTTTACTGGCGAAACAGTTAGAAAAGAAGATGGTTCATATGAAGTTACTGCAGGCAAAACTGTTAGCGTTCAAAAACCTGCTACACCTCCAACAACTCCATTGGAAAGTGGTGTAAAAGGTGTTGGCAAGGGCATTGAAATTGCAAATGCAGCATTAACCCTAGGTACTGGAGAAATCTCTGCCCAAATTGTTAAAGGTGTTGCTGGAGCAGTCGCTGAAGATTACAAATTGGGTAAAGGAACTTCTGATAAGAATTACGAAGCTTCTGGTAAGATTGGAGAATCTGTCGCAGCTGCTAACAAGTCATTGCTTGATAAGACTACAGAGGTTCAAACAATTGCTGAAGAACCAGATTCAAATGATCAAATGTCTGAACAAGTTGAGAAGGGCTTGAAAGAAGCTTCTACTGAACTTGCTAATGCAATCAAGGAAGCATTGTCAAGAGGTAAATTACCAATTGATGGTATGGCTAAGTTGACTGGTCAAATGGAGCAATTTACTAAACAATTTATGAATGCTCAAAAGAATGATCAATCTGCCCAAGCTATGATTGATGCTATTACTGAATTGAAGAAGACTTTGAAAGATTTGACCAAGTAGTACTTAAATAACAATCAATTCAATAAAAAGAGTGAACTAATAGTTCACTCTTTTTTATTATTTTTGTTTATTTATTTGCTGTTTTTTTAGAAGTATATTATAATATTTGTATAATTAGTTAAATTATGTGTTAATTTAATTTTGTAGGAGTATTTTTTATGGCAGGTGCAAGATATATCCCTAAAAAGACCAAAGTAAAAATGGAGTTCGCAAAAGGTATCACTCTTAGTGATATCATGATGTTCTTCCTTATTGGTGGTGTCTTTGCGGGCTTATTACTAGCTAACTTCCCATACCATGTTTATATTGGTATTGCGTGGATAACTATTGGTGCAGCGATGTTCCTTAAGATTGAAGATGGCGTTAGACTATATGGTGCTATCGTCCTTATCTTTAGATTTATGGCTTTTAAGCGTAAATTTACTAAGAACACCGACCCATTAAGTAAGAAACCTTCTTCTATTGACCAAATTATGTCTTTTGAGAAGATTGACTCAGAAAAATACATTGATTTTGGCACATACTATGGCCAAGTCCTAGAGGTTAGACCGGTTGAGTTTACTTTGCTTAACGAATACAAGCAAGACCAACTTGTTAGAACATTTTCTAACGCTCTATCAAGACTAACAGCTACCCAAACAGCTTCTATTGTCAAAATTAACAAAGCCATGATTTTTGATGACTATGTTCAATGCGAAGACAAAAAGTATGACGATATAATGGAACTTCAATATGAAGGCGAAATGACCGAAGAAGAAGTTGAGGTTAGAGCTCCCGTATTTGAATCAAGAGTTTCAGTTATTGAAGATTTTAACCGTGGTGATAACAAGGTTTACAAAGACTACTTTTATATAGTAGTTTATGATAAAGATAGAGAACAGCTTGAGACCACATGTACTGGTATGGTCAGTGCTATGGCTACAGGCGTTATGCCTATTCAAGCTAAGATACTTAAAGAAAAACAACTAATTGTATTCTTAAGATCAACTTATGGTAAAAACTTCGATGAAAGAGATCTAGAAAGTTTGCCCTTTAACAAATTCTTGGATTGGGCAAAGCCAGATAGCGTAGTATTTAAGGTTAACAAAACTATGATCAATGGTGAGCCATATAGATCATTTGTAATTAGTGATTACCCACTTCAAGTTTATAATGCATGGGGTTATCCATTTTTCTCATTGCAAGGAACTAACGTAGTTATGAACTTAGTGCCGGTTACAAAAGCCGAGTCAGAGAAGAGAATAGATAAGGCTATCGTTGAGATGGAAGGCAAGATGGGTTACACAGCTAAGAGTAGTAAAGTGCTTGAAAATCAAACACATATTAAGACTCTAAAAGACCTATTGCAACAAATTAAAAATGGTGGTGAAACACTATATGACGTAAATATTCATATTTTGTGTGAAGAGGCTTCTAAAAAAGAGACTCGTGCTATTTTGAAACAGTATGGTTTTAAGTACTCAGAAATGTTTGGTAGACAAGTTGATGCTTTTGTGTCGAGAAGTATTTCTGAATTGGATACAGTTAAAGACTTTGTAAGAAATATACCATCTGGTACACTTGCAACCATGTTCCCATTCATATCGGGTGCACTTATGGACGAAAAAGGTTTCTACCTTGGCTATAACGAGTACCCAGTATTTGTTAACTTGTTCACTCGTAACAGCGAAAGAGTTAACAGTAACATGATGATTATAGGTAAGTCTGGTTCTGGTAAATCATTCGCAACTAAGACTTTGCTTACAAACCTAGCTGCGGATAACGCAAAAATATTCATACTTGACCCCGAGGACGAGTATTCTAAGATGGCTCATAACCTAAAAGGTAATGTCCTAGATGTAGGTTCTTCTATTTGCGGTCGTCTAAATCCTTTCCATATTATCACATCACTTGAATCAGATGAAGGTTCAGGTTCTGCATCAGATGACTATTCTAACCACTTGCAGTTCTTGGAGCAATTCTTTAGAGTTATTCTAGATGGTATTTCATCAGATGCGTTCGAAAGATTGAACTCTTTGATTATCGATACTTATAAAGCTAAAGGTATCGACTCAACAACAAAAGTTGCTAAATTAAAACCTGAAGAGTTCCCAATATTCGATGACTTGTATGCAGTTATCAAAGATAGACTTGCAACAGAAACAAACGAATACGCAATCAAAAACTTACAAGTTATTGAAACATATATTTCTAAGTTCGCAACTGGCGGTCGTAACAGTAACCTTTGGAACGGCCCAATGAGTATTGCAACAAAAGAAAACTTCATAACATTCTCATTCCGTTCTTTGCTAGCTAATGGTAACGAAAATATCACAAACGCCCAAATGCTTTTGGTATTTAAGTACCTAAACAACGAAGTTATTAAAAACAAGGACTTCAACGATAAATACGCAACTAACCGTAAGATTATAGTCGTAGTCGATGAGGCGCACGTTTTCATTAACCCAAAATACCCTGCAGCGCTAGACTTTATGTTGCAGATGGCAAAACGTATTCGTAAATACGGCGGAATGCAAATAGTTATTACACAGAACATCAAGGACTTTATCGGTTCTCCTGAGATTGAAAGACAATCAGCCGCTATTATCAACGCCTGCCAATATTCACTTATCATGTCACTAGCTCCTAACGATATGACCGACCTAGTTAGCCTATATCGTAACGCCGGTGGTATCAACGAGTCAGAGCAGGATAGTATAGTAACAGCCGGTGTTGGTCAAGGTTTCTTTATCACAAGCGCAACTTCAAGAACAACGCTAAAGGTAGAGCCAAACGAAACTGTAAAACAACTATTCTCATAAAAAAATAGCAATAGGTAGTTACCTATTGCATTTTTTATCAAAATATGATATAATACCCACAACAAAAAACAAGGGAGGAATTGTTTGATGGCTAAAAATAAAATTAGATTAAATAAAAAAGAAGTCATAGCTGTTTTGAATACTTTAGACCTTTCTAAAGATTTTAGAGGTACAGGAATGACTAGACAAGATTTGCAAACTTTTAGAGATTCGTATCTTGTTAAATTAAATCATGAATGTCCTGATGAAGCTTCTGAAAGAGTTGTTATAGATGAATTGATTGGGAAACTAGGTGGAATTTTCCATCAAGATATTGCTCAAATAGATTTGAGAATTGCCAATTATCCTTATCAAAGAGGCAAATTAAGTATTGAGTTGCAACAAGCTCAAGCTCTAAAAAAACTATTTGACGAATCTCGTCAAGCATATGTGGATAGAGAGTCTGGGGCTGCAAAAAAAGCAACCGCTGATAAATTGGACTTAGACAAAAATATAGCTAAAGAGACTTCAGAGATTGGGGTTACTTCGACTGCTAAGTCTAATAATGATGAAGAAATTGCAAGACTAAATGAGAGAAAGAAAGAACTAGAATCAAAGCTTGATGCAGCAAAAGCTATTGATAAACAAAAATTCTACATTGATAGATATCAAAAAGAATATCTTGGAACCCTTAATTTCTTTGGCAAAATCGCCTTTGGATTAAAAGGTGCCACAGATAAAGCTAGTGAGATTGAAAGATATGTAGCTCAATGTGTTGCCGCAGAAAATAATGTAGAATTAAATGCTGATGGTAAAGTAACCCCTGTAGAAAATCCACATATTTTATGCCCATATGGCGAAGAGAGAACTACTGCAACAGGTATTACTGAGAGAGCTCCATACGGAGTTGTTGCACAACAAATAGAAGATGAAATTTTAGCTGTTCAAGCACAAATTGATTCATATAAAAGTGCAAATGCAGAAAAAGACATTTCAATTGCTGATATGAACAAAAGAATTGAACAACTAGAAGTAGCTTCAAAAAGTTGTCAATCAATTATAGATGTATACAATGAAACTTTAGATAAATATACTCGTAATGCGTTTGCATTTGCAAGCAAAGGCGATTCTTTGAATGCTTCTTTGTCTACATTGCCTAATGGAACAGTTGATTTACTAACTGCAAGAATTCAAGCCACTGAATACATCCTTAACAATTATCTTGATGATGCTAATCCTTTAGAGCAATTAGCTTTTACAGGATATCTAAAATCATTAAGAGAAAAACAATCTTTTGCACTTAAATTTAAGACAGATGCCGATGCTAGACTTCAAGATATTATCAAAAATGATCTAGAATTAAACATAGAAGGAAATAATGTTGAATTAGCTTTTGAGCATTATGTACTAGCTAGTCTAGGAAGAGATAGAAATATAGAAGAAAGAAATAAGGCTATCAACAAATATTTTGGTAAATATATAGCTGGTATAGAAACAAAAGTAAAAGCTATTGAACTAAAATATGTAATAGCTTCTAATACATTTGATTATTATTTAGTTTCTAAACTAGAGTCAGAGTATAAAGGTGTAAATTATCAAGCTCAAGCTCCAGCAGTAGAGAATGCAGTTCAAAATAATATCCAAATTCTTAACGAAAGAGCTAGAAAACTTTCTCAAGAAAAAACTCTAACTGGTGAAATAAATTTACATCCTAACGATCAATTACAAATATATACTACAAATCCTATTACAGCTAGATACATTGCTTTAACAATGGAAAGAGAAAGACTTCTTGCTAGAAAGAAGTTGGGAGTTACTTTAACAGCAGATGAGAAGACATATTTAGCATGTTTATCATCTAAGATAACTGAGGTTGTTGAAACTGCTAAAACTATCGGTGCAATAATGGATATTGCAAACGCTTCTCAAGTAGCTGTAGAAACAATGCTAGAAAAAGAAATCCCTGGCTATGATAAAGTTGTAGAGTTTGCAAAACTTCAAGGTTTGAGTTTATCTAAAGAAGATGATAGAAGAGCCTTAATGGATAAACAACAAGAATTTAGAGCATCAGTAATTCTATCAAGCATGGATGTTAGCGATATTGAAAGATATGCACAATTTGTAGGTGCAGATATATCTACTTATGATGCAAGACAAAAATTTCTTGCTGAAAATAGAACGTCAATAGTTAACTATGCTGTAAATAATGAACCACTTATACATAGCTCAATAGCAGCATACGAAAAAGATTTGAGTACAGCTGCTGGTAGAAGAAACCTAGAAAGTGATCCTCAAAAAGTTGCCGAAATATATGAAGCTTATGGCAAAAATATAAGCGTAAAATATGAAGATGGTAAACTTTTAATAGCATCAAAAACTCCATCTGCAGATGGAAAGAGTTATATAATTGGAGAATATGTAGAAACTTCTGCAGATAAGTTGTTACAATATGATTTACTTAAATCTACAGGTATGATCTTAGATATTGAAGAAGAGAAAAGAGGTCAATACCAAGAAGTAGATCGTAAAGTCCCAGCAATCTCTAATGTTGTAGAAGCAAGACAAAAATATATATATGTACAAGCAGAGGGTAATGATTTAGGTCTTTTGGGCGAGGCATCATCATATACAACAATGACTGGCGAATATGATTTTGAAGTTGCAAAAGCAGAGTTGAATAAGAAATTTATTGACGGGTCTTTACTAAAAGTAGCAAAGAGTACACTTGCATCAAGTGCAACTCCTCTAAGTGCTGCGACTGTTAACAGAGCTTTGTTTGACGAGTATACTAATTCATATAGAAAAATACTTCTTGAATATAGAGAGAAAAATAAAGTAATAAGAAATAGCTTAGAAAGAGATGATGTTGAGGCTCCAGTTTCTACAAGACCAGATGGACACATTGAGAGAGCTCCTCAATATGACGAAAGAATCGAGGAAAGTGAAACTCCTATGGGAGTCTATGGCGGTGGTCGTAGAGGCAAAATTGTTGATAGTGTAGTATCAAAGATGGAAGCTATAACTGATGCCAGAACTGCTTTTGAAGACGCAGATCCAGAAGCTATGGAAATATACGATCAAGCTTTGGCAACAGCTGTAGTTGATATGCTAGGTACTCTAGATAGTGTAATAGTTAGTGATAAGACAAGAACTCCTGCAGAAAATATTGAAATATTGAATTCAGTAATACAAAAGAAACTTGAAACTAGAAAACTAGCAAATGGTTTAACATACAATTCTGCTGATTATGCTATAGCTCTAGACGAAGAAGGAAATTATAGTGTAACAGCTGGATATAATGTTTATTCTATAGCAGAAGATAGAACTGTTACTATCAATCAAAGAGAAGCTGTTCAAACCGTTCCTGAGACTGATCCAGTAGTTTAGGAGGTTTAAGATGTCAAAAGAAGTAAATATAACTCCATGGTTTAAGGTTATTAAGTCAGTGCTTTTGTTTAAGGACTACAATACTAGAGAAGAGGTATTGAAAGTCGCTCAAACAATGGCTAGACAAGCAAGAGACAATGATAAATTTTCGGACGCAACTGCTAAAGTTTATCTAGAAGCTTTTGAAAAGATTCAACATTTGACTTTTGAGCAAATGATGGCTCTAAAAGAAATCTTAAAACCTATTGATATGGGTGAATAAAATAAAAAAGAGTTACAGAAATAGTAACTCTTTTTTTTAAGCCTATTTAATTATTTAGCTTTGTTCTTTGATCCAAAGTAAGCCATCTTGCTCATAACTGTTTGTTTAACAGCTTCGATACCTTTTGTTTGATACTTTCTTGGGTCAATGTTCTCTGGATGCTCTTTCATATACTCAAGTATTGCTGTTGTGTAAGCTAGTCTTAAGTCTGTATCTACATTGATTTTGCAGATGTGCATCTTTGCTGCTTTTGCTAGCATTTTTTCTGGCATACCTTTTGCACCTTTTATAGCTCCGCCAAGGCTGATATATTTAGCAACTACATCTTGGTCTAGGCTGCTTGAACCATGAAGTACAAGTGGTGTATCTGGGATAAGTTTTTGAATCTTCTTTAATATATCATATTTAAGTTTAGCTTCTCCAGTAAACTTGTATGCACCGTGGCTAGTACCGATTGCAATAGCTAGGCTATCAGTACCTGTTTTCTTAACGAAATCTAGTGCTTGGTCTGGGTCAGTGTAGCAGCTATCTTTTTCTGATACATTAACATGCTCCTCAATGCCACTTAGTTTGCCAAGTTCTGACTCAACAAAAACACCTTTTTTGTGAGCATACTTAACAACTTCTTTTGTAATTTTTACATTTTCTTCATAAGGCTTGCTTGATGCGTCTATCATAACAGAATCGCAACCAATATCAATAGCAGTCTTAACTAGTTCTAGACTATCGCCATGGTCTAGGTGGAAGAATATTGGATATTTAGCTTCCTTTCTAGCTACGGCAACAAGTGCTTTTAGGTACTCAGGACCTGCGTACTCGATTGCACCTTTGCTCATTTGTGCAATAACTGGTGATTTGCACTCGTTAGCTGCATAAATGATGCCCTTTAGAATTTCCATATTGCAAAAATTAAATGCGCCAACAGCATAATTTTTTTCTAGTGCTGGCTTCAAAATGTTTTCTTTCATTTTTTTTACTCCTCGTACAATATTATATATGTTTTTATAATTTTTAACTAGCAAATTAAAGCAAATCATTTTTATTTTTTTAATATTTGTATTATAATATAAGCAGAATTGGAGAAAAAGTATGAAACTAACTTATGTTTTCCCTGTAATCGGGCTAAAAACCGACATCAAAACATTTTTTAATGAACTTAGCAAAACTAAGTTTTTCAAAAAGTATGAAGAGGATTATGAGTTATTTTTTGTCGCAGACAGCGCTAACAAAGATGTAATTGCCAGTGCTAAAAATATGATTAAGACAAATAAGAGCATCAAACTTCTTGAGCTTGAAAATGTTTTTAATTATGGAGTAGCTGTTAGATATTGCGTGCCATACATTAAGGGCGATGTTACACTACTTGGCGATGTGTCTTATGATGATAACGCAACAGTTTTTGAGGACATGATGCAAAAGCACAAAGAGGGTGCAAACATTGTCCACGTAAAAGAGAAAAAATATGGTTTCAAGGCGTTTGTTGATAAATGCGTTGGTGCCGTTTATAACATGTTTACCAAACTATTTACAAGCAAAGAAGATGACAGAGGTCTTTTGTCAATAGGACTTTTGGACAAACTTGTCACTGATGTTTTGGGAGAGATTCCGGAGAAGTCAAACTTCCTTCGCAACTGCAAAAGTTTGGAAGGAGTAGAGGTAGCTAGCGTTGAGATAGAACCTACTCCAAAGAAGTATAAGCCAGACTATTTTATGAGTACACCTAGCCTTATTTCTAGCATAGTTATGTTTGCAATATTTGTGCTATCTATAGGCTCAATAGTTGTAGTCAATGTAGTTAAGGCAAAAGAACTTTTATTTATAAATTTAATTCTTATATTTGTATTATTTGTTAGCCTATTGTCAATATTTATATTGCTAAACAAGCATATATTAGATATTAGAAACGACAATTATGCGGGCAAAAACAGCGTAGTTGGGAAATTCAATATCAAATAAAGGAGAATAAATGTTAGATAGTAGATTAAAAGTTTTGGCAGAAAAATTGGTGAAATATAGTTGCTCACTTCAAAAAGGCGAAAAGATTTTGATTGAGGCAAGCAACAGAGTAGACGAAAATTTCTTAGCCGAAATAGTAAAAAATGTTTATAGCGTAGGCGGTATGCCTTTTGTAAAAATTTACTCTGGAGTTGTTGGTAGAGCTATGGCTATGGGTACAACTAAAGAGCGTGAAGAAGCAAAATGTAAATACGACTACCCACAAATGGAAGATATGGACGCTTATATTAGTATAGGTGTCGGCAATAGTTTTGAGTATTCAGATGTTCCTAAAGAGCGTCTTGACTATATCAGTAAGTACTACACAGTACCAGTTCATTTTGATAGCAGAGTATGTAGGACCAAATGGGTAATACTTCTATTCCCATCACCACTATACGCTCAGCAAGCCAAGATGAGCACTGAGGCGTTTGAAGACTTTTATCTAAAAGTTTGTACGCTTGATTATGCTAAGATGGATGAGGCTATGGAGCCACTAGCTGAACTTATGCGCAAGACTGACAAAGTTCACATTATTGGCAAAAACACAGACTTAACATTTTCTATCAAGGGTATAGGCGCCGTAAAATGCTCTGGGAAGTGCAATATACCTGATGGCGAAGTATATTCAGCCCCAGTCAAGAACTCCGTAAACGGCACTATTGAATACAATATTCCAGTGCTTTCTAGTAACGGAGTTGAACACAATAATATCAATCTTACTTTCAAAGATGGTAAGATTGTCAAAGCAACTTCTAATAGCAAAGAGGATATAAACAAAATCTTTGATATAGACGAAGGCGCTAGATATGTTGGCGAGTTTGCGATAGGAGTTAATCCTTTTGTGGATAGACCAATGATGAATATTTTGTATGATGAAAAGATCAAAGGATCATTCCATTTTACACCAGGCAGTTGCTATGACGACTGTAACAATGGTAATAAGTCTGCAATACATTGGGATCTTATTCAAATACAGACAGAAGAGTATGGCGGAGGCGAAATATACTTTGATGATGTATTGATTAGAAAAAATGGCAGGTTTGTTATAGATGAGCTTATGGGGCTAAACCCAGAAAACTTAATTTAATTTTTTATAAGGGAGAAAAATTTTTATGGAAAAAATTAAAGTTGGTATCAACGGATTTGGAAGAATCGGTAGACTAGTACTTAGAGTAGCTAGCAAGAGAGACGATGTTGAGGTTGTAGCAGTTAACGACCCATTTATCAGTGCAGACTACGCTGAGTATTTGCTAAAATATGATACTGTTCATGGACATTTTGATGGAGAAGTTAGCCATGAAGATAACGCTCTTATCGTTAACGGCAAGAGAATTGTTTTCTACGCAGAAAAAGATCCAACAATGATTCCTTGGGCAGAAACTGGTGCTGAGTATATCGCAGAAGCAACAGGTAAATTTACATCAAAAGAAGATGCTGAGATGCACCTAAAAGCAGGCGCTAAGAAAGTAGTTATTACAGCTCCTGGCAAAAATGGCGTTCCTATGTTTGTTATGGGCGTTAATAACAAATCTTATAACAAAGATATGACAGTAGTATCTAACGCAAGTTGTACTACTAACTGTCTAGCTCCTCTTGCAAAAGTAGTAAATGATGAGTTTGGTATCGTAGAAGGTCTTATGACAACAGTTCACTCTACAACTGCTACACAACTTACAGTTGATGGACCATCTAAAAAAGACTGGAGAGGTGGTAGAGCAGCTAGCGCTAACATAATCCCATCTTCTACTGGCGCTGCAAAAGCAGTTGGCGAAGTTATCCCAGTACTTAAAGGTAAACTAACTGGTATGAGTTTTAGAGTACCTACAGTTGATGTATCTGTAGTTGACCTAACTTGCAGACTAGCTAAACCTACAACTTATGAAGAAATCAAAGCTGCTATCAAAAAACACAGCGAAACAGATATGAAAGGTATCCTAGGTTATACAGAGGACCTTGTTGTATCTAGCGACTTTATTGGTGATGCTAGAACAAGTATCTTTGATGCTGTTGGTGGCATTATGCTTTCTGATACATTCGTTAAACTTATCGCTTGGTATGATAACGAGTGGGGTTATTCTAACAAAGTTGTTGATTTGATCGCTTACATGGCATCTGTTGACAGAAAATAATTGTTAATAGCTATATAAATAACAAAATGCAGGACTTATGTTCTGCATTTTTTATTTTTTATATATTATTGAAAGACCTTTTTATCTACTATAATATATTATAACTTGACGATAAATGCTTAATTTGCTAAACTTATATCAGGAAAAAATTATGGCAAAGAAAATAAAAGAATTCAAAAGATGTCCAAGATGCGACACAAAAACAGTTATATATAACGATGTTTGTCCAGCATGCGGGCTAGTATATTCAAGGCTAATCAACGCCTCTAACAAAGAAGCCAAAAAGGCAATTCGTAAAGGTCAAAAGAATAGAGTAATATGTGATAAGACACTTCCTAGTGATGTTAACAAATGGAAACTATTTTTCTTATCACTATTCTTTGGTATGTTTGGCGTGCCATATTACTATGTGGGTAAGTATAAGACAGGTGTTGTATTTACCATAAGTACAGCTATGCTACTTATCGCCGGAGCTCTTGGTATGCAGTACGAAAATGTTTGGAGAGATTATTACTTCTGGATGTGGCTTTTGATACTACCTGCCGGCGGCTGCCTTGTTGCACTAGCTATTGACTGGGTTAAGATTTTGACTAACTCATTTAGAGTACCTATTGCCCTAAAAGAAGACAATGTGGTAGCGAGCGTTGAGAGTATCAATAAAGACAACGCAAAAGAAGTTTTGAAGATAGTAGAAGAGGTTAACAAAAAGGTAGAAAAAGAGCACAAAGATGACAAAAGTGATGCGCAAGAAACTGCCGAAGAAGTTAAACAAGATGAAATTTTAGCTCAAAAAACTGAAAATACTATGCCAAAAACCAAAAAATCAAAAAAGAAGGATAAAAAATAATGGAGACTGTAGTTGTAGGTATGAGTGGCGGAGTAGATAGCTCTGTCGCTGCACTACTACTAAAAGAACAAGGATATAATGTAATAGGCTTATTTATGCACAACTGGGAAGAGACTGACGATGATGGCGAGTGCACAGCAGCTGACGACTGGGAAGATGTCAAGAGGGTTTGCGACAAGATAGGTATACCATACTATTCTGTCAACTTTGCAGAGCAGTATCTTGATAGAGTTTTTAGCGAATTTCTTGAAGAGTACAAAAAAGGCAGAACCCCAAACCCAGATGTACTATGCAATAGAGAGATTAAGTTTGGGCCATTTTTGGAAAAGGCTCTAATGATAGGCGCTGACCATGTTGCGACTGGACATTATGCCAATGTTAGAGAAGAAAACGGCTTATACTACCTAGAGAGAGCTAAGGACGAAAACAAGGACCAAACATACTTTCTTAACCAACTAAATCAAGCCCAATTATCTAAGGTAATGTTCCCTGTAGGAAATATTGAAAAACCTGTTTTGAGGCAAATAGCCGAAAAAGCGGGGCTTATAACAGCTAAAAAGAAAGATAGTACTGGTGTTTGCTTCATTGGCGAACGCAAATTTAGAAAATTTTTGCAAAATTATTTACCAGCAAAAACTGGCGAGATTAGAGATGAAAAAGGTAATGTTGTAGGCAAACACGAAGGTGTTATGTTTTATACTTATGGCCAAAGAAGAGGCCTCCATATCGGCGGTATGCATGGCGGTAACGGCGGTAGATGGTTTGTGTATGACAAAGATGTTAAGAATAATATTTTGTATGTAAGCCAAGGAGATGAAGGCAGGCTATACAGTAGAGGTCTTGTGAGTTACGATATAAACTGGATTCCAAAAAAGCCCGACCAAAAGACTTTTACTTGCCTTGCAAGATTTAGACATAGACAGCCACTTCAAGAGGTTACAGTTACCGTAGAAGAGGGCAAAATCACTGTTATGTTCAAAGACAAACAAAGAGCAATAACCCCAGGTCAATATGTAGTATTTTATAACGAAAGAGACTGCCTAGGCGGCGGGAAAATAGAAGAAGTTATTTTTTAGAGGTTACAAAATAACTTCTTTTTTTATTCTTTGCTAGTCAAAATTGCTTGATATATTTATTACTTTTTTTTATAATAAAAATATATAAAAGGGAAAGATTATGAAAAAGACACTTTTCTCTGTTATGCTTGCCTTGCTTGCTATGTTTTCGCTTTTTGTCCCAAAGACGCAAGCCTATGCAGATAACATTTATACAGTGACATTTTATGATACAAGTGATGCAGTTATTAACTCAGAAACTGTAAATGAAAATGGACTTGTTACTAAGCCTAGCGAAACAGCAGCTGAAGGGTATATAACTCTATGGTACACAACTAGCGAGAGAAGTGATATTTACAATTTCTCTACTCCCGTTACAAGTAATGTTGACCTATATGCAAAAGTTGTAGAGGCTAGCACTGTTACATACTATAAGAGAGCTGCTAGTTATACTGATGGCAATATTGCTGATGAGTACGAGGTATTAAGCAGTGTAAGAGTAGTAAAAGGTAGTTTGATTAGTCTAATTGATGCTGAGACTTTGACAGGTTACACATTTAGCCACTGGTCACTTGATTTTAACGGCGAGGCTTTTGATAACTATAACACTAAGGTAAACAGTGATATCAACCTATACCCAGTTTATAATATCCAAACTTTTAGCGTAGACTTTTATTCTGACGGAGTAATTAGCGAAACAAAAACAGTTAATTATAACGGACTTGTTACACCTCCAACAGTAAGCAAACAATATTGCGAGTTTGTCGGCTGGAAAGTTTTTGGCGGAGATGATAGCGACCTAATAGATTTTAGTACATACACAATTACTGCTGATACAAGATTTGAGGCTGTATATAGAGTAGTACAGGCTACTATTACTGTTAATGCTTCTTCTTACTTTACTTTGAGAGAGTCTGTTCCTTCTGTAGTTAATTGCGGAAGTTTGGTTCTTATCAAAATAAGACTTAACGCAAACTATGCAGAACATACACTTGTAAGCGATGACCTATACATAGAGGGTACATATACAAGTGCTAACATAATAGCTGATGAGACAGCTGGCGATTATACTGTAGTAATTGACGGTATTGGTAGTAATATTACATTTAGCCTAAACTCTTTACCACTTAATGAGTATAAAGTAACTTTACCACAAGTAGAAGGTCTAGATATAGTTGTTACTACTCCAAGCAGCGATTATACTTTGGACGGCGGAGTATACACTCTAAAAATCAACAAAAAATTCACATTTACAGCTGAGGTAAAAGACGGATATTTTGCAAAAAATATTGAGTTTACAGGTTGCACATATAGTAGCGGAACATTTAGCGTTACAAACACTCAATCAATAGACATTACTTCTAATTGCGATGTTGTTAAATATTACACATTGACTTTTAGTGGCAATGCTAACGCTACAGTTAATGTTACCGAAAATTATTTGCAAAAACTAAATAGTACATATAAGTTTGAAGAAAATGCAACAGCAACTTTCACAATCGCTCCTAACGAAAATTATTTCTTAAGAGGTGTTACAGGAGCAAGTAATGTATCAGGAACTTATAGCGTACAACTAGACCAAGACAGAGCAGTAGCTCTTAACCTAATTGAGTATAGAACTTTGACAATTCCAGTAACAGCTGGTATCGAAAATGTAACAGTTTCTAACATACTAGAAAAAGTTGGAAACGATTACAAAATAGAGCTTGGTCAAACAGTAGTTGTTACATACAGCTTGTCTGAGACATATAGCAATAGCAATGTTACAGTTACAGCTGCAGACCTAGATATTACTTCTAGCAAAAATACTTTTACAATAACTAACTTTAATAAGAGCGCAACTATAGTTTATAATGGACTAGAAAAAAACTCTTATACTGTTAATGCTATAAGCAATGACATGGCAACTCTTACAGCAAATGCAAGCGTTACACATGGCGAGAGTATAGTTATTAGCTATTCTCTAAAAGATGCATATAATAAGAGCTCTCTAACTATAGACAACTTAGTTATAGACGGCACATATTATGATGTTAATATCACAAGCAGCGCAATCACCATCTCTATGGTTACTAGCGAACTTTCTATTAGAGTAACAGGACTTGAACTTAATACATATACAATTACTTTGACTACTAACGAGTTTGGTAGCTTTGAGACAGAGAGCTTGACATTTAGCTATGACGCTGATATTGATTTGACTCCTGCATTTACCGAGAAGTACACAAGATACAATCTAACTAATGCAAATATTTTAGTTACAGGTACTCACGACAGCGTAGCCGTTGTTAACAATGTAGTTACTATATATGGTGCTACTAGTGATATATCTGTCGAGCTAAAAGATATTACGCTTAACAGATATTTTGTAAAAGTCCCTACAGTTATAGCAGGACAATTTACTTTGAGCACAAGCTCAACTTATGTTGATTATGGCTCAAATTTTGAATTCAAACTAACTTTGGGTGTTGGTTATACCCAAAATCTAGATACCCTAAAAGTACAAGCCAATAGCCGTACAATAGAACCAAAGAGCGTTTCTAATTATGAGTTTACATTTGGCGTTGAAAATATTGTAGACGATGTATACTTTACAGTTTCTGAACTTACTATTAACTCATATAGTGTTGACTTTATAGACACATCAGTTGAACCAAACCCAACTGTTTCTATCAACCGTGTTGACTATGGAGATACTATTGATATCATCAGCGGCAACAAAGACGGTTATGACTTTGAGGGTTGGTATGTAGATAGTGTATTTAGTGATTTGTTTAATTTTAATGAACCTATCACAAAAGATACAAAGATTTATGGTAAATACACAATCAAAATGTATGATATCACCTTTGTAGCTGACGGAATAGTAATAGATGTTATCACCGCAAGATACGGCGAGCATCCAGTAGATATCGCTCCTAGCATTCCTGTTAAGACAGGTTATGACAGAACTCCAGCATATTGGGATTATGCAGCAGCTGGTCTTGGTGATACAATAGATAGAGTAGCAACAGTCAATGCTGTATATACTATCAATAAGTATACAGTTAAGTTCGTCAACCAATTTGGCAAACTTCTAAAAACTGAAGAGGTAGCTTATGGCCAAGATGCAGTAGCTCCAACAGAGCTTGATGTTCAAGGTTATGACTTTGATACATGGGACAATGTATTTACCAATGTTCAAGATGACCTTGTTATAACAGCTCTATACAACATCAAAAATTACACAGTAACTTTCAAAAACGGCAACAATGGGAATGTTGTATACACAAAAGAAGTAACTTATGACGAAACTGTTCAAAGACCAGACGATAGCAGTGTTGTAACTGTTGGTTATTCAGTTTATGGCTGGTATACAGATGAAGAAATGACTGAGGTTTATGACTTTAATAGCAGTATCAAAGGCGATTTGACATTGTACGGAGATATTGATGTTACAATACTAACTTTGAGATTTATAGCTGATGGAGTAGTTGTAAAAGAAGCAAAAGTAGCTTATGGCAGCAACTACACAGAGGTTCTTCCTGAGATACCAGAAAAGACTGGTTATAATGTAATCGGTTGGAGCCAAACATCTCTTGAAGGCATTACAAACGACCTTGACATACTTGCTACTTATGAGACTAAGACTTATGTTGTAAGATTTGTTTATTCAGATGGTACAACAGAAGAAATAATCGTAAAACATGGAACTACTATAGTAGAGCTTCCTTCAAAGGGTCAAGGCTTTGGCAAAAAGGCATATGCGGATATGAGCAAGCTTAAAAATATTGATTCTGATAGAACAATCAATGTTACTGTTAAGGATTATAATATTTTGATATTTGTTGCTTGTGGCGTGTTAGCTGTAGGACTTATTGTCCTTGTGATTGTACTTTCTGTTAGAGTAAAAGTTAATGGAACAATCATCAAAGAAAACAAAGAAAAGACAAAAGAGCAAAAATAATAATATGCTAATGAAAAGTAAACCAAAAAATAAAAATTTTTGGTTTGCTTTTTTTAATATTTTGCGTTTAGTGGGCTAAATTGCTTGATAAATTTTTGCCTTTTTTCTATAATAAAGTATAGATTTATAATTGCTCGTAATGTAGGCTAAAACAAAAAGGAAAAAGTATGAAAAAACTTAATATATTTAAGAAGATTTTTGTAATAGCAATACTTATTTTGAGTTTGGGACTTTTTGGCTCAGGCATTCTTTTTGGCGGTTTTTCTTATGCGGATACAACCCCAAGTGATACCTCAAAAGCTACATATACAGTAGTCTTTAAGATTAAGAATACAGTTTATAAGACCTATAAACTAAACGCTGGGCAAAAGATAACCAAACCTACTGATGAAGATATCAAAGATATGGATTGGAAGGCGCAAGATTCTAATACAAATTTTGACTTTAATGCAACTACAATGCCATCTCAAAAATTAACTCTTAACTTAGTTATGGGTAACGATGAGTTCCCAGTTATCTTTTATCAAAAGAACCCTAACTATGATTCTACTAAACCTTCTTCTGATGAGTACTATGCAGAATATATGGGACTAGATGTTAAAGTAGTTAGTCAAGGTGCAACTGTTGCAGAGTATGACAGAAGTTTAGTAACTGTCGAAGAGGGTATGGAATGCACCGGCTGGACAGATGTAAAAGACGGACTTACTGCATACAACTTTGATACACCTATATCAACACTAGTTGTTTTGTATCCTATATTCCAAAAGAAAACATACACTTTGACATTCGTTCAATACGATGGCACCGAGGACAAAGTTTCTGTAAGACATGGCGAGCTTATTTCTAGCGTTCCAGCAGCAAAAGATCAAGCTGGTATGGCATTTACCCACTGGTATAGAGCAGGAGATCCAACTAAGACTCAAGTTAACTTCACAACAGAGAGATTTACAAGTAGCGAGACTTTTAATGCTAACTATTCTGAGAATATGTATGATATAGAGTTCCCAGCAAATCCTTATGGTGTAATTACTGGAGACCCAAAAGCTGAGCGTGGAAAATCATATACTTGCACTATAACACTTGATAGCTTATACAACCAAACAACTCTTACTCGTGCTCAAGTTCAAGCTTCTCCAACTAACTATGCATCTATGGATATAAAAGCGACCGCTGCAAGAGGCGTATTTACTTGTACATTCTACCAAGTATCTGGACCTTTCTCAGTATCACTTATTGGACTTAGCAAGAATAAATATAATGTAAACTTCACCTTTGACAACGCAGCAGGTATAAGCGTTATACCTAAGCCAAGAACAGAAGGCGACTATACTCAAAACGGAGACAGATATACTGTAGAGTATGAAAAATCTTTCTACTTCACACTAGAACTAGATGCTAGATATGAGTCTGCTTATGATAACCTAAACGGCAATATTGGTATAAGCAGTGATGACAATACAGGCTTTTTTGGGGATACTAACGGAGCATATGTATCATGGTCTAACCAATACAACTGCTATGTTGTTAAGGCCAATACTAGAGATAGTGATATTAGCCTTAATGTTCCAACAGTAGAGTGTATCACAGCTACAATTACTGGCGTTGAATATCTAGATTTTAATGTTGGTGATGCAAGCTTTGATTCTGATGCTTTGGTTAGATGGGATGATACAGGTTCTAGCTATGTAGCAAGAATCAAAAAAGGTCAAAGATTCCGTTTTACGGCCAAAGTTCCAGACAATGACAAAGATAGATATTATCTAGCAGGTTTTTCTGGTGACGGAATTTCACAAAATATCAATGTAACTAATGGTTTTATAATCAATTCAACAAAAGATACTGAGATAAACTTCGATGTTATTGAGACTGTATTCGTTACAGTTCCTGCAACTATTACAGGTGCACAGCTAGCTTTCACTACCGATGTAGCGGAGAGTGGTCAATACAATCAAGTAACTGGTACTTGGAAATACAAAGCTAAGAAAAACGGCGAATTTGCTATCACATTCACATTTACAACAGAGTATTCGGACGCTGTACCTACTGTATCAGTTGGCGGAGCTATGAGTGCGACAGTTGATATGACTGATTTTGCTACAAGCAAAACAATAAAAATTGTCAACATAGATAGTGAGAGCACTATAACTATAGAGCCACTAGAAAAGAACAAATATACAATCAATTATGTAAGCAATGACATGGCAACTATTACTCCATACGATGGATATACTAATGTTGCTTTGTACGGCGATGAGCTAAAAGCAAAAATCGTAAAGAAAGATGCTTATTCTAATGCAGTTCTTGCAGATGCTAATATTACTTTTACTTCAAAGAAATATAGTACATTTGAGATAGAGTATGTAGACGGCGAAGAAGAGCAATATTATATTCTTACTATTAAGACTATCGTTGGAGCTTTTACAGTAAGTATTGATGAGCTAACTAAGAACTCATACCTTATCCAACTAATAGGCAATGAGTTTGCCGAACTTACAACTACTAATGACCATGCACAATATGATGGTAGGTTTGTATGCAGTTATACTCTTGGAGCAGCTTACTCTAAGGCAAGCGTATCTCAAGAAAATATATCTGTTAAGAATAAAAATAATGCAACACCAACAGTAACAATTACTGTTAACACTACCCAAAAGACAATCACTATTGAAGGTATCATGAGTGAGCTTGAGGTAAGTATTCAAAACCTTGCAAAAAATACCTACACAGTAGCCGCTGGTACTTTTAGAGGGGCAGAGGGTTACACAAGTAGCAAGAATGCTAACGAAAATGTAGCACATGGTTCAAGTTTTGTATTTGATATAACTTTTGATGATAACTATAACCAAAATATTGCTAAATTTATGAGTGGTGAGTTAAGCCTTACATATTCTACTAATAGTGGTGACTATGTAGACCTTGCTCCATCTAGTCAAAATGGTAATACTTTAAGATACGAAATTTATAACATTTCTGGTAATATCAGTTTTGTTATGGGTGATATCTCTGTTAACAAATATACAGTTATATTCTATGACACTGACCCAGTAAAAGAAATTTATAGATACAATGCAGTAGTTCATGGCAGAACAATTACAGAGCCTACTAGACCGGTAAAAGAGGGCTATGTATTTACTGGTTGGTACTTTGATGAACAAGGTACAACACAATTTACAAGCTTTTCAGCTGGTATTGGACAAGACTTGACATTGTATGCTAGATACAATTCTCAAACATTTACAGTAACTTTTGTAGATTATAGTGCAAGAACAGGCAAGATTGATAACGAAACAGTTAAAACTGTAAGCTATGGCAAACCTGTAATTATCAACACTCCATCTGCAAAACCAGGTTATAGCAAGAGCTGGTGGGTAATACCAGAAGGTGCAAACCTAAACTCTGTTAAACAAGATTATAGAATAATAGCAGAGTATGAGATAGATAAATACACTGTAACATTCTTTAATGATAAGATTATACACGAAAAACAAACTGTTGAGTACAACTCAAAAGCAACAACTCCAACCGAAAATCCTCGTAAACAAGGTTATACATTTGTTCGTTGGAATTTCGACTTTGTAAGCACACCAATCACAGCTGATACTAATATCTATGCTGAGTATAAGATTAACACTTACACTGTAAGATTTGTTAACGCTACTCAAGGCAATGGTTTACTTGCTTCATTCCCACTAGAGTATGAGTCAAAAGTTAATACTCCAGAAGAAGCAGTAAATGACAACGGCGATATTATTAGAGGTAAATATGTCTTCACTTATGGTGACGAAAAGACAATAGAGCATCAACTATCTGATGGTTATGTACTAGAGGGTTGGTATGCAGATGCAGGACTTTCTGTAAGATATAACTTTGATAATCCTATCAAAGGCGACACTACCATTTATGGTAATATGTATATCTCAAAGGTAAGTATCAAGTTTAATGTTGATGGCGTCATGTATATCGAGAAACAAGTTGATTACAACAATTCTTTGATTGCAGAAAATATTCCATCTATCCCTCGTAAAGAAGGATATACTCAAAAAACTCCTATTTGGACTATAAGAGATCTATCTGACGAAGATGTAAACTCTTATGATGAGACTAAGATTGCTGAGCTTCAAACTGAGTTTACAAACAGCATGAACACTCTAACTAATGATATAAAAATCTATGCCCTATACAGAATTAACACTTATAGAGTAACTTTCAAACTACCAGACGGAACAACTCTAGTAAGAGAAGTTTACCATGGTGGTACTGTAACTAATGTTCCTATACCAGATACAAGCTTTGGTGAAGTAGTGGTAATGGATAGCAACCTATATCGTTATGTTACAGCAGATACAATAGTTTATATCACTATTATTGACTTCTTACCATTTATGATGGTAGCAGGAGCTTCATGCGTACTTGCTTTTGTAGTAATTTCACTTGCAATAGCTATCAAGAATATGAGAAGAGGTATTCGTAACATTAAGAATATGGAAAACCTATTCAAAGCTATCAAACAACAAGATGCAAGACTAACTAGCATGAACGAAGAAAAATTAAGAGCTCAAGTAGCTGAGCAAATGAAAGAAAAGGAAAAGTATAAGAGAAATAACTTCCTTGATAATTAAAGCAAAAGGCAGCTAGCAAACGCTAGTTGCTTTTTTAATTGACTAATTATTATTTTTTGTTAAAATATATTATATGAAAAGCGAGTTGTTTGTGCCCATTGAGGCAAAAGCTGAATATGTGATAGAAAAGTCTAAGTTTTTGTCTTTTTGCTACTATGTAGACTCTAAGGATAGGATTCAATCTATCCTAAAAGACCTAAGAAGGGACTACTTGGGCTCAACACACATCTGCTATGCATATAGATTGCTTGACAAGAGCCTTGATGAGTACACTTGCGGCACTCTTGGTTTTTCGCAGAGTTACTTTGACGATGGTGAGCCTTCTGGTACTGCCGGTGCTCCTATATTAAGAGCTATAGAAGAAAGTGAAATGTACAATGCTTTAGTTGTCGTTGTAAGATACTTTGGCGGTATCAAACTTGGCGCTGCGGGGCTTACTAGAGCATATCACGAGTCTGCCCAAATGAGTATTAAGACATCAAAAAAATCTCTTATGAAGATATACACAATCACTTGTGACTATGCTATGGTTAATAAAATTATCAACTTTTGCGAAACAAGTAACGGCAAAATTTTGACAAGGGACTTTGGTGAAAGGGCTACATTTGAAATAGGAATGCTAGAAAATGTAGAGATTCCTATATCTATTAGCCAAAATGCTAATGTCACTTTTATGGGGAATAAATATTTATGATAATAACTGAGATAAAGAAGCAAACCCGCAACAATGGCAGGTTTAATATATATCTTGACTATGATTATTATTGTGCACTTAATGCTGAGACTATTGTCAAAAATGGCATCAAGACTGGGCTCGAAATATCAAAAGAAGAGATTGATACTTTGCAGCTTGAATCTGAGAAAACAACTGCACTAGAAAAGTTAGTTAAGTATATGGGCACAAGACTAAGGACAGAAAAACAACTAAAAGATTATCTAAAAGGCAAAGGTTATAGTGACAAGACAATAGACTATTGCATGGACAAGCTAAAAGAGTATAACTTCATCAATGATGACCAGTATGTAGCAGCCTATATTGAGACTAACAAAAGGCGAAAAGGCAAGACACTTCTAAAACAAGAATTGAAACAAAAAGGTATAAGAGATAAACTTTTAGAGGAGAGTTTCGCGGAGTACGAAACTGACGAAGAAGTAATAGAAACGCTAGCCAGAAAGTACCTAAAAAATAAAGAATTAACAAAAGATAACTTTACCAAAGTTTATAGACATCTATTTTCAAAAGGCTTTGGGAGTGACGAAATTTTGAGAGTTATTAAGAGGATTTTTAACGATGATATATGTGGGGATTGATATAATAGACGCCGATAGATTTGAACATTTTATAGGTGACGAAACTAAAATGTCAGGGCTTTTTACCGCCAAAGAAATAGCTTATTTTAAGAAGTTTGCTAGTCCAGCTATTCATATGGCCGGCACCTTTTCTGCCAAAGAAGCCGTTGTTAAAGCCTTCAAAACGGGCTTTACACCGGGTATTATGCCTCTTGATATAGAAATTATTAGAGAAAATGGCGTGCCAAAGGCTGTACTAAAAAACGGCGCTAAGAAGTTTTTTGAGGACGGATCTTTCAAGAGTATGGATATCAATATTTCTCATACCAAGTCTATTGCCGAGGCGATTTGCGTACTTGAAAAATAGCTTGTTTGAAAATGCAATTTTGAATAAGTTTTCGCAAGTGACAAATAAAAATGACAAATAAAAAGATTAAGCATGGGTTTTATGGCCCATGCTTTTTTATTTTCTTTGGCTAAAAAATAAATAGATTTTTGTTATTTATTCTCGTATAATTTTTGTTTGTTTGCCACAAAATAATTGTAAATAATGATTAAAAATTTTTTATAAGGGGAATACTATGAAAGGTAAAAAGCTTGTCGGTATTAACAATTTTTGTGAGCATTCACATAATATAAGTAAAGGCAAATATGTTTACGCCGCAAAAATGTACAAGGATATGTCTAGGGCTTTGTGCGGGGAGTTTACACATCATGAGCTTATCACTATGAAGACTTTTGGCCGCACGACTGACTTTTGAGGGGGATAAATGCAGATAAAGAGGGGAGATATTTTTTATGCTGACCTTAGCCCTGTAGTGGGGAGCGAACAAGGTGGCATAAGACCAATACTTGTCGTCCAAAATGATATTGGGAATAAATATAGCCCAACTATTATTGCTGCTGCCATCACTAGCAAGTTAACAAAAGCCAAACTCCCTACGCATATAGAACTTCCAAAAACTGAGTACAATCTAGAAAAAGATTCTGTTGTGCTACTAGAACAAATACGCACCCTCGACAAAACTAGGCTAAAAGAATACATATCTACCTTGTCTAGTCCCAAGATGCAAGAAGTTAATAGAGCAATGCTCATAAGTCTAGGCGTCATATAGACGCTTTTTTTGTAAACTTTTTTATTTTTTGATATTTATATTTGACTACTGCCCCCGCCAAAAAGTATAATAAATATATAAAGGTGAGGACATGAACGATTTTACAATATCAAGACATGGATATGACCCAGTCGAAGTTGACAACTATATCATTAGACTAAAAGCCGACTACGAGGCTAAACTATCTGAGCAAAAAGATAGGATTTTTTACCTAAAAAATCAACTAGACACTATCACAAGATCTAGCGAAAACGAGCTTACAACTGCCTTAGCTGGTGCTGTCGAAAAGGCCAAGCAGATAGAGATTAGTTCTCGTAATATCTTCGAGCTTGAGACCAAGAGGCTAAAACTCCTATACAATAAGATGGACGGCCTTATCAGTAAGATGACTAAGGACACATCTATTGAGGAGATAAAGATTCAACTTTTGACCCAAATATACGAGTGTGAGGCATCGCTTGAAAAAAATATAGAGTTGCAGTCTAAGGCTATGAACATGGTAGATACAGAGAATCCTGTTCGTAAACTTTTGCAAAAGATGAACAACAAAACTACCAGCCTAAATCTAAAAAACATTGAGAAGTTTGTAGAGAGTCCTATTGAGCAAAAGCAAGTTAAACCTGCCCCAAGACCAATACCTCCTAAGCCTCCTGTTAAACAAGAAAAAGTAGTTGTTAAAAAAGAGCCTCCTAAGGCAGAGCCAATGTTTGATAATTTCCTAAAAGATGATGCTCCTAGCTCTAAGAATTTTGAGAGCATTATGTTCAAAGGCAACAAGAAAAACAACTCTGTTATCACCGCCAACCTTGCATACCCAACTCCTAACGAGAGTGGCTTTGACCTAAAAGAAGCCGTTAACCCAAAAGATGACTTAGAAGAAATAATGAAATCATTTGACTTTTTTGAAGAAGACAACGGTAAAAAGAAGAAAAAATAAAGCTAACTATTGCGTGATTGATAGATAATATTATATAAGTTAAAAATAAAAAAACATATAAAAATATATTATAAGCTAAACATAAACACCAATATTTTATAAATAATCAAAAAAAGACCTAACAGTTAGGTCTTTTTTGCTTTTTTATATTACAATATCTGTTAACATGCAGCCTAGATATGCATCGCTCATTTCTTTTTCTTCTAGGCCGTTGAAGTAGTCATTTTTTACTTCTTCGTATATCTCAGTAATAATCTGTTTAGAGCTTGAATTAGTTAATCTACCAAGCATTCTTTCTATCTTAATGATAGTCATCTTGATAGTTTCTTTTGACTTTTCGGTTACGCTATTAGTAACCTCTTGGAGTAGCATTGTGTCCATAAACTTGATAATCTCATTAGATATATCATTGATAGACTCGTCTGTGTTTGTTGGGTTAACGCAAGCTTTGGCATAAGTCTTGATAAGCGAAACTTTTAATCTTTCTTTTAGCTCGTCTAAGTTTTGCTCTTGAGCTTTTGCTGTGAGAGTAGCATCATAGCATCCTACATATGCAGTCTCGTTAGTCAAAATATCTTTGTATAACTTGCCAGCAAATCTATAAAAGTCAATTTTTGTGTAGCCGGTTTTATTTTTTAGTGTTGGCAAAATCTCTTTTCTTATAAAGAATTGCAAATGAGATTTCATGTTTTTGATAAACTTTTGGCGAGCAAAGGCTGTGTCTGATGCAAACTTATCTTTTAATCTTTGCATCCTAAGTTGATGCTCTTTTTTTGCAAGTTCCCTTTGGTATAGTAGCTCATCAGTTAGCGGAGTAATTGGATTTTTGGCGATAGCGTCAAAGAATTGTAAATACTCAGGACTAAACATGCTGTATATCATATCTAGGTATTCTTGATATAGCTTCTTACGGTAAACGCCAAATCTCATAGTTTGTGCTATCTTCAAAAGTTTTTCTAACGCAACACGATATTTTTCTTCGTTGTCAGGAGTTCTGTTTGGCCAGTAATCTGGGTGAGATTCTAGGTCATAAAATTCAAGAGAGAAGTCGCTGTATTTTGGTGCAAATTCTTCATTTTTACAGTTTATTATTTTGACTATTTTTTTGCTCTTGATTTTTCTTAATATAGCGCCTATTGGTCTATATACAGCTAGATGTCTATTGTTATTTTGTGGCTGCGGAATAACCAAAAAAGCAAGTACCAGTTTACCTTTGTAGTGTCTAAATACTGGTGGCAAAATATCTATTTTTTCGCATGGGTTGATGTCTCTAAACTCGTCTTCGTATTCTTCTTCCATGCTCATTATCTCATGGTATTTGTATAAACTGTACATATTTTCTCCTACAATTATTATATATAAAATCTTTCTAAATGTAAAGAGGTAATATATTTTGCGTTGGGATTTACGCTTTTGATTATTTTTTAGGTGGGCAAAAGGGCAAAATCAGGAGCGTTTTTTCTCTTAATTTTTTTGCTCAAAATTTAGATTAAAATATTAGTTTATTTTTTATGTCAAAACAATAACCTTTTGCATATAAAAAAGTAAGGAGATTTTTATGTGCGGAATTACAGGAATAATTACAGAAAAAGATTTGACTAAAAAATTAGTCACAGAACTAAAAAAACTAGAATATAGAGGTTACGACTCAGCAGGTATATGCACGAGTTTTGATAATAAATTTTTTGTTACAAAAGAGGTAGGGGAGGTAAAAAACTTAGAGAAAAAGTTAGATTATGATAAATCATGCACTTATGGCATTGGTCATACTAGATGGGCAACTCACGGCGAGGCGAGTATAAAAAATTGCCACCCACACCTTAGCAAAAATTGGGCTGTTGTGCACAACGGCATAATAGAAAATTATATGGACATCAAAAAAGTCCTAAAATCCAAGGGCGTAAACTTTTTGTCTGACACAGACAGCGAGTGTGTTAGTGCGCTACTTGAATTTTATAATGTCCAAGATGAGCAAGGTATCGCCAAAGTTATAGGACAGCTAAAAGGTTCTTTTGCGCTTGCGATGATTAACAAAAATATAATAGATAAGATTTTTGTTGCCAAAAATTCTAGCCCTTTGTACATAGCAAAGTGCGGCGAGGATATGCGAGTTAGTAGTGATATTGTGTCGTTTTATAACCTAACTGACGAGTTTTTTGCTCTTAGCGATAACGAAATAGCTAGTATCGAAAAGGACAAAATAACATTTTTTGATAAAAACGGCAAAGAAATATCCAAAAGCCCAAATAAATTAGTTATTAGCAATAGGCTAGCCGAAAAGCAAGATTATGAGCACTTTATGCTCAAAGAAATTTTTGAAACAAGCGGACTTTTGAAAGATGTTTATAAATATTATACTCATAATGAAAAACTAATTTATGACCTAAAAAAACATTTTAGACAGGCAAGCCAAGTACTTCTTGTTGGGTGTGGCACGGCATATCACTCAGCCTTAATGGGCGAGAGGTTCATCAAACAAAAACTAAGTAAGCCAGTATTTAGCTATATAGCTAGTGAGTTTATATATGACGACACATATATTGATACTGAGACTTTGGCGATATTTATTAGCCAAAGTGGCGAAACAGCAGATACAATTAGCGCCCTAAAAAAGGCAAAGTCAAAAGGTGCCAAAGTCATAGCTCTTACCAATAATGTCAATAGCCAAATAGCATTTTTGGCAGATATAGTCCTTCCGGTACTAGCAGGTCCAGAGATAGCTGTTGCATCGACTAAGGCGTATAATTGCCAGTGCTTCATACTAGGGCTAATTAGTAGTTTTATCAGTGGTGGTGCAGGCTTTGTCAAAAACTTTGACGAGCTCGTGTATAGCCTAAAAGGTATAGATAGCAATCTTTGCCTTGACATCGCCCAAAAGATAAAGGGTTACAAACAAGCATTTTTTGTAGGTAGAGGAGTAGACTATGTCACATCTTGCGAGGCCAGCCTCAAACTAAAAGAAATATCATATATCAATTCTAGCGCCTTCCCATCTGGAGAACTAAAACACGGAAGCTTAGCACTTATTGACAAAAACGCTTTGGTGTTTAACATAATAACAGACAAAACCCTAAAAGAAAAAAGTCTAATATCTCTTGGCGAGGTAAAAACTCGAAAAGCTAAAGTTATAGTCATATCACCATTTGACGAAGTAAAAAAATATCTAAATAAAGATGATATATTTATTAAACTCCAAGACTTAGATGTAGAAACTTATCAACTAGCTACGACATATTGCCAGCTAATTAGCTATTATACTAGCACGCTAAAGGGCATTAACCCCGACAAACCAAGGAATTTAGCAAAATCAGTAACAGTGGAGTAGTCAAAGCATATAAAAAATAGGGCAAAAACCCTATTTTTTTATTCCTAAAAAATTTTTATAAAAAATTATAAAAAAATATAAATTTTTTATTGACAAAAAAACTACAATTTGTTATTATAATGGAGCATTGAATTGATGCATGAGATATTCCTCGATAGCTCAATGGTGGAGCAACCGGCTGTTAACCGGTAGGTTGTAGGTTCGAGCCCTACTCGGGGAGCCAAAAATAAAGACCGATTATTTCGGTCTTTTTTTGTTGTAATTTTTGTTTATTTAACTTTAGGGCTCGAACCTACGGTTCGGTCCTGTCGGACCCAGACCGCAACAAAGTTGCTCCCAGCCTTTGGCTAAAAATATGCTACTAGCATATTTTCTTTACGCGTCGGCCCTACTCGGGGAGCCAAAAAAGAAGACCGATTATTTCGGTCTTTTTTTGTTGCGTTTTTAGTTCTTTCTGCCTGTAAGGTAGTCTAAGTCTTCGTCAAAATAATTGGCTATCTTACACAAATTTTCTATGCCTATTTCTCTTTGTCCTAATATATATCTAGAAAGTGTTTGCTGTGGGATTCCAATCTTTTTGGCTACCGAGCTAATGCTTTCATTTTTTATCAAACTTTTTAGTCTTTGAGAAAATATATCCATATACATAATATTATTATTCCCTCCTGACTCAATATTACACCAATAGGTGTAACTTATTTGACATTACACCAAACGGTGTGATATTATTATTTTGAGGAATAAATTATGGATACTTTTTTATATGTTTTTTTAGCTGTTACACTTATCGTTATGCTAGTTCATTGTTATATACAAAATGGCACATTAGAGGATGTAGGCTTTTTAGAATACTTGGTAGATGATGGAGGCTTTCTTGTTCTTTTGGGTTTAGTTATATTGGGCGCAATTATTTTTGGATTTATATTCTGGAATTGGTGGATTATGTTAATTATTTTTGTTCCTATCATCCTTGCTTTTATAGGTTTTGCAATTTGGTTTATAAAGAAAGTAAACAAGGAAGGAGCTATTGAAGAGGAAGAAGAGCATAGAAGGAAAAACTACACAGAGAATATTTTAACTAATTACAAATGTCAAAATTGCGGTGCGTCTTTAACTAAAATCAAAACCGTTAAAAATGGTAAGAAAAGTGTAGTTTATAACTGCGAGCATTGCGGCGTCTCTTATGATCAAAATGTAATTAAGCTAGATGAAAAAACTGAAGGTGCAGGAAGCTCAAAAGAATTTGACTTGACTGATTTTGAGGAAGAATATTTTAATAGTTGTTATGTCCTTGGAATTAAGCCATATAACGAAGTCTCAGAAACAACTTTGGAAAGAAAGAAGACTAAAAAAATCAATCAGTTATTAGATGAATATGATGCAGAGGACGAATATGACTTGGAGGACGAATCGCCAGAATATGCAGAATTGATTGATAGTTATGACTATTTGTCTGAAATAGAAGAAGAACTAGAAACATATAAAGAAGAAAATGATGTTGATGAGATAAAAGCAAAATATGATTACTATCTCAAAAATTATATAAAAAATGACTCTACAACAAAAAAGACCGATTAGTTCGGTCTTTTTTTATGATTATAATTGATTTTATTTGTTTACATTGTGTGGGTGTTTATGCTCGGGTATATGCAGCATGGTAGATGGACTATAATGATGAGCTTTCTTTTGAGAAGATTTGCAGATATACATTTTTTCGTCAAGCTCAGCTAGTACATCGATAATATTTTTGCAGTCAATGTCTCTTGCTATGGAGTAGGCGTATTCATTTTGATTTTTGCTCATATTTTCAAAAGCGTCTTCTTCGCCCTTATTGATGATACAATAAAATTCGTCACCGCCCCAGCGTATGACTTTAGAGTGCTTTTCTAATATTTTGCCTATCTCTATGATTTTCTTATCTCCGGCAGCATGACCTAGTGTGTCGTTGACAAGCTTTAGATAATTGATATCTACTATCGCTAGGCTGATTTTTTCTTCTGGGGGATTTTCAACAAAATTTTTCTCAAACCAGTTTCTGTTATAAAATCCAGTGCCTAGGTCATAATATGCAATTCTTAATAGTTCTTCATAATCTTTTCTTCGTATAAACAATTTTCCACCTTAAATATTTATTTGACATTTTTTGTCAAAAAAAACAAATGCATAAGAATTATATCATACCAAAAATTAAAGTCAAATATTTTTTTAGATTGAGCTTTTCGAACTCCTCGCAATCTATTGATATTTGTGAGAGTTTTTGGTATAATAATATTATAGAGGTGCGAAATGATTATTTTTGGAGCAGACCACGCAGGTTTTGAACTAAAAGAATACTTAAAAGACTATTTATATAAACAAGGTTATGAGATATACGACGCCGGCGCTTTTGAGATAGACGGCGAAGATTCTTTTGCGGATATCACTCCAGAAGCAATCAAAGTTCTAAGACAAGACAAAAATAACAAAGCTGTAATTATTTGTGGCTCTGGGGTTGGCGTTTGTATCGCTAGCAACAGATTTAAGGGCGTTTATGCGGCTAATTGCCATAGCGTAAAAGAAGTCAAAAAAGCTCGTGAGCACAATGGTATCAATGTGCTTAACCTAGGCGGAAGAGTAATAAGTAAATGCAAAGCTAAGAGAATTTTGAATGCATTTCTTACAACAGACTCTCTAGGGGGTAAGTACGAAAAGCGTATGAAAAAGTTAGACACATACGAGGACTAATTTAGACTTTTTGCATCACGCAAAATATATGCTAAACTCATAAATTAAAGACATTGTTTCATATAAATAAGTATGAAAAATGTCTTTTTTTTACGCAAAAATAACAAAAAATTGAAGCAAAATACTAGCAAAGTAAGAGCCCAAAATTGCTGCAAAAAGTCACATGCCTTTGGTATAACTTTTGCTATTATTATACTTGTTATTGCTGTCCTTTTGACCATATTTTTTAGTGTTGGAGGCGACACCTATGCAAGAAGTTATAAGGCTATTAGCGAGTACAGAGATTGCCTCTTTTATCTAAAAAGTGAGGACTTTGTAGCGACTTTTACGAGCGGAAAAAGAGAAAAAAATTTTTACTATGACGGAGTGCATACAAGGCTTGTTCCGTATGGCGTATTGGTCGTGAAGTATGGCTCAAATGTCGACATAAATGGTGTTAGGAATTTTGTTATTTTGATAGATTCCATGCAGTATACAGGGCGTCTTGAGTATAACCCCATAGACGGGACTTTTGTCAATGATATCGGTGTAGAGATTAGCCAAAATAGTGACATTTATCTTAGAATTTGGGGTGGTGGGGTGTCCGATCAGGCACATATGTACTGTGTGTCAAAGGATTATATCGGCTACAAAAATGCTCTAAAAATAGCCTTAGATAGTATTTGTGAAGATATAGAAAAGTACGAGAATAAACGCAAGCTAAACGGCGAATTTTTTATTAAATTTGTCGGCACAGAGAGTTTAGAAAAGGTTTCTTACTATGTGCTTTTTGTGGGAGTTGATAAGACATCTATTATATGTTTAATTGATGCTTTCTCTGGAGCTGTCAAACTCACAAAAGTCCTATAACTAATTGCCAAATAACCTTATTTGTGCTACACTACAAAAAGGTGATAAAAATGACAAAAACTATTCTAAAAACAGCTCTTATAACTTTTTTGAGCATAGTGCTAATTCTTGGCGCAACATTTGGCGGACTTGTGCTTTTTGCTCCTAAGTTTGTAGCCGAAAAGAGCGAAAATTTGGGACTTAACGACCTTGCTATTGCTATGTACGAAAGGGATTATAAAAAGAATACAAATGTCAAAACTCTATATACTCTTGTTGATAAGGGCGCAACATTTGGCTATGACAATGTAGTAGTTAAGTATGGAGCTAAACTTTTTGAGGACGAAAAGTACTTTGACTATATAAGTGCTATAGATGAGGCAAACTATGACGAGAACGAAAAAGTGCTTGTCAACCTGAAACTTTCTAACGCAGACAATAGACTTAAAACTAAGTATGTCAAAAGCTTAGCTAAGACCGATTTTGATGCAGCATTTGACTATGCACGCCTAGACCTAAAGGCTAGTGATATGACCAAAGAAAATATCAACTTCATAATGGTAGGGCTAGTTAACAGCATTACGAATAATAATAGCTCTAAGTTTAACGAGAGCATAGACGGCGTAACTACAAGTAGCCTAATCAAGACCAAGTTTGACGAATTGCACACTGTATACGAGGGGTATAAAGCTAGCTCAAGTAATTACCAAAATGCCGTTCGTAGTAGTAGATGCATTGATATGATACAATTTATGCTATATCTAGAAGACAAGACCGAATGTGGATATAATGAAACTGAACTAAAAGCAACATTGCAAACTCTATTTAGTGAGTACAAAACTTACATAGCATAAAAGGAGGAAACATATATGGCGAAAACATATGGGACAGAAAAACAAAAAGAAAAAGCTATTTTAGTAGGCGTTTCTTTTAATAAGACTGTTACAGATATAGAAGGAGCGCTAGCCGAACTAAAAGGCCTTGCAGATACAGCAGGACTAGAAACAGTAGGTTATGCCTTCCAAAATATCAAAGAAAATACACCAGCCACCCTTATAGGAAAGGGAAAAGTAGAAGAGGTGGCTAGCCTTGTAGAAGAGTTAGGGGCTGATGTAGTTATAGTAGATACAGAGCTTACCGGTTCTCAAATTAACAACCTAATGCTAGCAACTGGCGCCAAAGTTATAGATAGGTCAATGTTAATACTAGATATCTTTGCCAGAAGAGCAACATCTAATGAGGGTAGACTTCAAGTTCAACTTGCTCAGCTAAAGTACACTTTACCTCGTATATCAGGTATCTCTGGTACAAGTGGTAGATTTGGCGGCGGAGTAGGTATGAGAGGCCCAGGTGAGACCAAACTAGAACTTGATAAGAGAGTTATTAAAGAAAATATATATAAACTAGAAAAGCAAATAGAAAGACTAAAAGAGCAGAGATACCTTCGTAAACAAAATAGAACTAAGAACTCTGTTAAGTCAGTAGCTATAGTAGGATATACCAACGCTGGCAAAAGTACTCTTATGAATCTAATAACCAAAGCGGGCATTTATGCAGATGATAAACTATTTGCAACACTTGATACAACAACACGCAGCCTATGGCTTGATAATGGCAAAGAAATACTTCTTACCGATACAGTAGGATTTATTGATAAGTTGCCTCATGCTTTTATTGATGCTTTTTCGGCAACACTAGAAGAGGCGGCGGATGCTGACCTTTTGCTACATGTAGTAGATATTACTAACCCTGACTACAAGAGCCAAATGCAAGTAGTTGACGGCGTTCTTAAAAGTTTGGGTGCGGACAAAATCCCTCAAATACTTGTGTACAACAAGATTGACAAAAACGAAAAGCCTTTTGAAATTCCAGAAGGGGTTATATGTATCTCAGCTAAGAAAAATCTTGGCATAGATAAATTAAAGAGTGAAATATCAAATGTATTGTTTGGTAAATAATCCACTTCCAAAAAATACTAATAAAAAGTGTGCTAGTTTAGCACATTTTTTTTATAACCTTAATACAATGGTATATACAAAAGATATTAAAGAAGTACAAAAGATAAAATGATACATAAAAAATACTTTTGCAAAAATTAAAAATATACTTATAAGGAGGAATAATTATGCCAGGATTTTTTGGAAGAGGTGACTGCGGTTGCGGTAACATGGGTGGCGATAACTGCTGCTTTATAATCTTACTTCTACTTTTGTGTGGGGGTTGCGGCGGCATGACCAAAACTATCGATATTTGCACTCTAATACTATTGCTTTTGATTTTGGGCGATGGTAACGGCAAAATCGGTTGCTAATTAACTAAATTCGCATATTTGTTTGATGTCTTTAGAGGTGGGTAAGATTTACCCACTTCTATTTTTTATCTAGATATTGGTAAGTTTTTATAGGATATTATTGGTTAGGATATTATTGGTACATATTTTTTGACTATGGGGATAATTGTATATTTTTGGGCGAGAGTAAAAGGTTTGTCATTTTTAATGCCTATTATTTATATAAATATGATATTTATTTTGTTGACAAATAAATGCATTTAGTATAAAATTACTTTGTTTATAGACTTATGATAAAGTAATGTACTTTTTTTTGTCGCATACTTTACCGTAATATTACATTTCTAAGGGGAGAAATTATGAAAAAATTTACTAAAACACTTACTGCAAGTGTATTAGCCGTAGCTGCATCTACTAGCCTTTTTGCTATTCCTGCAGACCATGTATCATATGCTGATGAGACTCCAAGAACAATAGTCAAAGGCGATGTAATCACTGCAAAGAGCCTTCCTTCTGCTGGTAATGTAGGTAGACCAGTTTCTATTCCTAAGGCTGCTGGTTCAGCTCTAGGTGGCGGAGTTGGTACTCTTTCTACTATTGAGGCAGTAGTTACTAGACCAGATGGTAGAAAGCAAACTCTTGAAGATGCTACAAGCAATTGGTCATTTACTCCAAGTATGGCTGGTACTTACAAACTTCAATACAAAGGCACTTCAACAGCTGGCGTTACAACACTTTCAGAAGTATTTTATATCAAAGTTACAGCAGATAGCTATGAGATGAAGATTGAGAGCAATGGAGATATCATTTTACCAGCTACTGTTGATACAAAAGCTTCTAGATACGAGAACAACACTGTTAAGAGTATAGTTTTACCTAACCCAACAGTATATGACAAAAATGGCTTTGCTATTTATGAAAATGGCGCTGTTAACACAGTATTCGCAAGATATGAGGCTCTTCCAGCATTGATTGCTGCAGCTGAGGGTGAGAAGAAAGCAGCTCTTGAGGCAGAACTTGCTAAGATAAAGGCTAATTTCCACGAGCACAACATCACAGACGAAGAGATTACTCTATACAAAGGTTGCAAACTTGATATCGAAGTTACAACTGAGTCAAAAGTATACACTATCGGTGGCGAGAATGCTTTAACACTTGCAGATGGCAACTATTCATTTGTTCCAGAGCAAGGTACTAACGTTATTCGTTATGTATTTAAGACTGCAGCTGGCACTAACTTACAAAGTATGACTAGAACTGTAGTTGGTAGCGATACTTATGACCATACTAAGATCAATCTTGGTTGGGAAGCTGCTAATAGACCAACAACAGCTAGCCTTAACGAGAGAGTATATCTTCCACTTGCAAAAGCATATAACAAGGCTGATGCTAACTCTAGCGTAAACTCTAAGACTATCATGAAGGTAACTCAAAAGGTTGTTTCTGATGGCAATATCACAGAGACTGATGTTGAGATCAAAGAAGATGAAGACGGATTCTACTTTATTCCTAGCACAAAGGGTGCTAACTACACTATTAGTTACAATGTAGTAGACTTCTATGGTAACAAAGGTACTGAGTATTCATACACTATCGAAAATGTAGTTGATGGCAAAGCTCCTAAACTATATATCGTAAGCGCATTTGATTATACTACAACTGCAGATGCTATCATCAAGATGCAAAGTGCAGAGTATATGATCCCTACAACAGTATCAAGAGATGATAACGAGATTATCTTCCCAGCTATGTTCGGTCAAGATAGCGTTACAGAGTATGATAACTTGACTTTCTATCGTAGCATTACTTCTACAGTTCTTGATGGTTCTATCAACCTTCTTGACAATCAATATTTGAAAGCTATTAGTGGTGAAGAGGTTTCTAACATCACTAAACAAAACGAGAAAGCTGCTCACGAGGCAGTTCTAAACCTAAAAGCAATGAAAGAAGATGGTACATACAAGTATCCAGCTGGCGAGTATACAGTTACTTATACCGTAAGAGATGGTAACAGCTACAGCGCAAGCAGATCATTTACTTTCACTTTGAAAGAAAGTTTTGAAGATGCTGAAAAACCTACTATCACCTATGCTGATAACTTCCCAACTCTTGTTCAAAAGACTCAAGATGTAAAATTTGCTAAACCAACAGTTGTTGACTCAGTAGATAGCAGATTAAAGATCAACTATTATGTAACAGTTGGGGGACATGATGTTGAGATTTTTGAGAGCGAAGACGAAGAAGGATATATCGTATTCAATATGTCTGACTATGTTGCAGCAGCTAATGACACAATCTACAATTTAGCTCTTGCACATGGCAACAAGATTACAGTTAAGACCGTAGCCGTTGACTCTCATAACAATACAGCTACAGAGACAGTAGATATTACTGTTAGAAATGCAAATGACACAGACGCTGCTACTATAAAAGAGTCTGTTGGTTCTGACTTTGCATCAGGCACACTTCCAACAATCAGCAATACTTACAAACAAGGTTCTGTAGTATCAGTTGCTGGTGTAACTATTGAAGATAACGATGCTAACCTAACAATCATAGCTACAGTAAGAGATGCTAGCGGTAACAAAGTTTACGGCGTACAAGCTCTAGGTGCTATTGAGAAAAAGACAGCTGGTGGCAAGACAACTTATGCTCATCCTGGTGTACAATTTACAGCTACTAAGGCAGAGAGCTACACAGTAACATACACAGCAGTAGATGCTGGCAACAATGTAGTAGCTTACACTGTAAAACTTCCAACACTTACTGATAGTGAAAAACCAGTAATCACTGGCGTAACTAGTGGTAAAGTATACGAGATTGAACTTGGTCAAAAACTTGACCTAGGTAGAGTAACAGTAATCGATAACGTAGATACAAATCTTTCTGTTACATTAACATGTGATGCTCATCCAGAGTACATCAATGGTACAATCTTTGCTCCAACAGAAGTTGGTACTTATGTTGTTAAATACAACGCAAAAGATAGCGAAGGTAACGAAGCTGATACAGTATCAATCGAAGTAAAAGTTTCTGATACAACAGCTCCAACACTAACTATCAATAACAAAGATGAGTATGGCACTACAATCAAATCTCAAACAACTGTAACTGACAACACTCAATTTACAGCTATTAAGCTTCCAACATTCTCAGCAGAAGATAACACTTATGACTTCGGTCTAGATGCTGGTGCTTTGAATATGTATGCTAAGGGCGAAATCAAAATTTCTGCTCCAGATGGCAATACTTATACAGTAGACCATACTAATAGCAAGTACAGAATCAACTACAGCGAAGTAGAAGATGTATATACATTTGTTCCTACTACAAAAGGTACTTACACAGTAACTTACTCTGCAGTAGATGCTAGCGGTAACAAAGCTGAAAACTATGTAATCACAGTAATGGTAGGTGATACAGTTCTTCCTACAGTTGATTATAAAGGTACTTTAGCTGCTAACCTAAAAGTTGGCGATGTTCTAAAACTTGACGAAACTAAGATTTCTATCACAGATAACCTTCCAGCAGCTTCAGAAGATGGATTCACATTTAGCTCTATCACTATGGAAGATGCTAGCGGCAACTCAGTTGACTATGTAAAAGAAGGCACTGATGAGAAGATTAGAGCATATACATTCAAGACAGCTGGTACTTACACTCTAACAATCACTGCAAAAGACGCAGCAGGTAACACTAACACTTATACTTATAAGATCAACGTTACAACTAATGCTTCTAAGACAAGTATCAAAGATAATGTAACTGGTATAGTTCTTATCGTTGTATCTCTACTTATCCTAGGCGGAGTTATCATTTACTTTGCAAAAGGCAAAAAGAAAGTTTCTCCAAAGAAAACTGTTAAAAAAGTAGAGAAAAAAGATAAGCCAGAAGAAAACAAAGACTAATAAATAACAAAAAGACTTAGCAATTTCGCTAGGTCTTTTTTATTACTATATTTGGAACAAATGTTTGAAGAATATTGTTGCGAAATATGTATTATAGTGGTATAATTCTTTTGTATTTAGAAACAATTAAAGGTATAGTTATGAGTGAATTTATCCTAAAAAGTAAATACAAACCAGCTGGCGACCAGCAGCAAGCCATTGACAAACTAACTGAGGGTGTCAAAGAAGGGCTAAAATCTCAAGTCCTACTAGGCGTTACTGGTAGTGGTAAGACTTTTACTATGGCTAATATTATTAAAAATATTGGCAAGCCTACACTAGTTCTTGCTCATAACAAGACCTTGGCGGCACAACTTTGCAATGAGTTTAAGGAATTTTTCCCTGATAATAGAGTAGAGTTTTTTGTATCTTACTATGATTATTATCAACCAGAAGCATATATTGTCAAAAGCGATACTTACATAGAAAAAGATATGAGTATCAATGATGAGATTGATAGACTTCGTTCGTCAGCTACGAGTTCGCTACTTGAGAGAAAAGATGTTATAGTTGTATCTTCTGTATCATGCATTTATGGTCTAGGTGCACCGGAAGAGTACTTCAAACTTCATATATCTCTAAGACCGGGAGAAAAGATTGATAAAGACGAACTTTTGCGTCATCTTATAGAGATAAGATATGAGCGTAATGATATTGATTTTAAGCGTGGAACTTTTAGAGTTAGGGGTGATATCATAGATATTTTCCCTGCAAGCTACTCCGAAAAAGCAGTTAGAATAGATACTTTTGACGACACAATTGAGAGCATTTATGAGTTTGATGTCGTGTCAGGTCGTAAGACTTGTGAACTTAGCCATATAGCTATTTATCCAGCATCTCACTATGCCGTTGGCACAAAAACGCTTGAAAATGCCCTAAAAAACATAGAAAAAGACAAAGAAGAGCAAGTAAAAGCCTTCGAAGATAAGCACAAACTTCTTGAAGCTCAAAGACTAGATGAGCGTACTAGCTACGATATTGAGATGATGAGAGAAGTAGGCTATTGTAATGGAATAGAAAATTATTCTAGATATTTTGACGGCAGAAAACCAGGTCAAGCACCTTTTACTTTGCTTGATTATTTTGGAGATGACTTTTTACTAATTGTTGATGAGAGCCATATTACTTTACCACAAGTAAGAGCTATGTACAATGGCGATAGAGCCCGCAAAACTAGCCTAGTTGACTACGGATTTAGACTAAATTCAGCCTATGATAATAGACCTCTTAACTTTAAGGAGTTTAACGATAGGCTTAAACAAACAATTTATGTATCTGCAACCCCTGGTCCTTATGAGCTAAGTATTGCAGAGAACATTGCGACCCAAATCATAAGACCTACAGGACTACTTGACCCAGAAGTAGAGGTCAGAAAGATTGAAGGTCAAATAGATGACCTTATGGGCGAAATAAATAGAGTAACTAAGGCAAATGGTAGAGTTTTAGTTACCACTCTTACCAAGAAGATGGCAGAAAGTTTGACCAGCTATCTAACTGATTATGGCATCAAAGTAAGATATATGCACTCAGATATTGATACCTTAGAGAGAGTTGAGATTATCAACGGACTTCGAAAAGGCGACTTTGATGTTTTGGTCGGTATCAACCTATTAAGAGAAGGTCTTGACCTTCCGGAGGTTATGCTAGTTGCTATTTTGGATGCGGACAAAGAGGGCTTTTTGCGTAGCGAAGGTGCACTTATCCAGACGATTGGTAGAGCAGCAAGAAATAGCGAATCAAAGGTCATACTTTATGCAGATACCATGACCGACTCTATGCGTAAAGCAATCACGACCACAAAAGAGCGTAGAGAGATTCAAGATAAATATAACAAAGAGCATGGCATAATCCCAAAGACTATCATAAAAGATATATCAAGTCAGCTTGAAATTAGTAGCAAGCCAAAACTTGACAAAAAACTAACTAGAAAAGATATCCAAAAGGAAATTGAAAGACTAAAAGCCTTTATGGATATGTCGGTTAAAAGCCTTGACTTTGAGAGTGCTATCAAACTTCGTGACCAAATACGAGAATTAACTAAACAACTTAACAATTAAATTTATTAAATAAAGGAACTAAAATGGACGAAAATATTGTTATAAAGGGAGCAAAAGAGAATAACTTAAAAGATATATCGCTAACTATTCCAAGAAACAAATTAGTTGTCTTTACTGGCGTTAGTGGTAGTGGTAAGTCAACTCTTGCTTTTGATACAATTTTTGCCGAGGGTCAAAGAAGATATGTAGAGTCTTTGTCATCTTATGCGAGAATGTTTTTGGGTCAAGTCCAAAAGCCAAATGTAGAGAGTATAGAAGGGCTTTCTCCAGCTATTGCTATAGACCAAAAGACCACTTCTCACAACCCAAGGTCAACAGTTGGTACAGTAACAGAGATATATGATTATTTTAGACTTTTGTTCGCAAGAGCCGGAGTTGCGTATTGTCCTAATTGTAATAAACCTATATCTAAACAAACAGTTGAAGATATGGTGGACAAGATTTTGTCATACGGTGAGGGTACAAAAGTTATTCTTAACGCCCCTAGTGTGCGTAATCAAAAAGGCACTTTTGCTAACTTATTTGAAGACCTTCGCAAGAGCGGTTTTGCGAGAGTAAATGTTGATGGAAACATATACAATCTTGACGAAGATATAACCTTAGAAAAAAATCTTAAACACAACATAAGTGTTGTTGTAGATAGGTTGATTTTGAAAGAAGGCGTTGAAAAAAGGCTGTTTGACAGCCTAGAAACGGCCTTAAAGCTTGGTAATGGCGTAGTTCTTGTAAGTATAGGGGAAGAAACTTTGACCTTTAGCGATAAGTTTTCTTGCCCTGATTGTGGCTTTGCTTTTGAAGAAATCTCCCCAAGATTATTCAGTTTTAACAACCCAATAGGTGCGTGCCCTAAGTGTAGTGGACTAGGTTTTACAAGCGAAATTGACGAAGACCTTTTGATGAAAGATAAGACAAAATCAATAAATGGCGGAGCTCTTAGAGTTAGTGGCTGGAATGTAGAAATTAGTTCTATTAGTGATATGTACTATAAGGCTTTGGCAAAAAAATATAACTTTAGTCTAGACACACCTATTAAAGATTTGCCTAGAAAAATTATAGACATACTTCTGTACGGCAACAACGGAGAAGAGCTTGATCTTGAGTATCATACAGCTCGTGGTTCTAGTTATTATAAAGGCAGTTTTGAGGGCATAATCAACAACTTAAACAGAAGATTTAGAGAATCAAAAAGTGATTATGTAAAAGCCGAAATTGCCAAGTACATGAGAGAAATTCCTTGTACAGAGTGTCACGGCGATAGGCTTAGCAAGCAGGCACTTTCTGTCAAGATAGGCAGATATAACATTGCAGAAATAACAAAACTCAGTGTTGTCGACCTAAAAAATTATTTGGCTAATTTGTCTCTCAACAAGACTCAAACTTTAATCGCCGAGCCTATTTTGAAAGAGATAAATGCAAGACTAGACTTTTTGATAAATGTAGGACTAGATTACTTGTCACTTAGTCGTTCTGCTAATACTCTTAGCGGTGGCGAAGCTCAAAGAATTAGACTTGCAACCCAAATAGGCAGTGGACTAGTTGGAGTATTATATATCTTAGATGAGCCAAGTATAGGACTACACCAAAGAGATAATGAGAAACTAATTGCCACTCTAAAGAACCTAAGAGATTTAGGAAATACCCTAATTGTTGTAGAGCACGATGAGGACACTATAAGAGCAGCGGATTATATAGTAGATATTGGACCTAGGGCTGGTGTTCATGGTGGAGAAGTGGTGGCTTGCGGCAATGTAGAAGATATAACCAAGGCAGAGAGATCACTTACAGGTAAGTATCTAAGTGGCGAGCTAACAATTAATGTTCCAGCAAAACGCCGCAAGGAGTATAAAGGTTATATCGAGCTTACGGGAGCTGCCCAAAACAACCTTAAAAAGATATCAGTAAAAATACCGAAGGGCTTATTTACTGTCGTAACTGGCGTTAGTGGAAGCGGTAAAAGTAGTTTAATTAACGAGATACTATATCCTGCATTATCTAATAGACTTAATAGATCTAGCCTTATAGAGGGCAAATACAAGGATATAAAAGGCATAGATGACCTAGATAAAGTTATCAATATAGACCAATCTCCAATAGGTAGAACTCCACGCAGTAACCCAGCAACATATATTGGATTGTTTACTTTAATTAGAGATTTGTTTGCAGAGACTGCTGAGGCAAAAGCTAGAGGCTATACAAGTGGAAGATTTAGTTTCAATGTCAAAGGCGGCAGATGTGAGGCGTGCGATGGCGATGGTGAGAAAAAGGTAGAAATGTACTTTTTGCCTGATGTTTATGTCCCATGTTCTGTATGTAAGGGCAAGAGATATAATAGAGAAACTTTGCAAGTAAAATATAAAGGCAAGAGTATAAGTGATGTTCTTGATATGACTGTTGAGCAGGCACTAGACTTCTTTGCTAATATTCCTGCTATCAAAAATAAAATTCAAGCACTATATGATGTAGGCCTTGGTTATATAACTCTTGGTCAAAACTCAACAACCCTTAGTGGTGGTGAAGCCCAAAGAGTAAAACTTGCCAGCGAGTTATGTAAGCGTAGCACAGGCGAAACTGTTTATATTTTAGATGAGCCAACAACAGGACTTCATATGTATGATGTCGACAAACTTATAACAATTTTGCAAAAACTAGTTGATGGTGGCAATACAGTTATTGTTATTGAGCACAACCTAGATATTATAAAAGTCGCCGATTATATCATAGATTTAGGCCCCGAAGGTGGAGATAAAGGTGGAACAGTAGTAACTTATGGCACACCAGAACAAGTTTCTAAATGTAAAGAAAGTCATACAGGTAGATTTTTAAGGCAGATTTTGAGTAAATGATAAAAAGTTATTGCAAAACTTATGAAAACTGGTATAATAATAGTATGAAGAACTTTTACGAAGTATTGCAAGTAAGGTCTAATGCAACGCAAATGCAGATAAAGAAAGCATATATTTCGCTTATTACTAAGTATCACCCTGATGTTTACAAAGGCGATAAACAGTATGCTCAAAGATATACAGCGCTTTTGACCGAAGCTTATGCAGTGCTAAAAGATGAGAATAGAAGAAGAGAATACGATGTAAGACATTGTATTACCGCAAAACCTAACTTGAGGCAGCTTAAGAGAGAAGACAGAAGAATTCAGAGAGAAAAAAGAGAGCAGATTAGATTAAGAAAACAAAATAACGAGCAACAAATTTCTGCTGAATATCTAAAGAACACTAAGAGGAAAAAAACATCTCTCAAAGACAACTTAAAAAAGGTAGGTTATACTTTTCTTGTCCTTGTAGGCTTCTTCATAGTGCTTGCTATGTACATCTTTTATAAAAACTAATAGATATCAAAAAGAACAACCAAAACAGTTGTTCTTTTTTTTATTTTATAAAAAGTTTGTCAAACTGGCACCCATTATATATGATAAGTTCTCACTATAATTTTGGAGCGTCTTGATGTTTTCAATAGCAAGGCTATAGTCATTTTCGTTAATAGCCCCTTCTAGTTTAGATAGGGTCTCGTTGATAGGCTTAATCTTCTCGAAGTTTACTATATAACAAAGTGCTTGCTCAGCCTTGTCCCAGTAGCTGTCAATATACTCAAACTCTTCGTGTACTCTAGGGCAGTCGATGTTGTCCTTGTGTTCTTTTACAAGTTCCTCTATATGATATGAGGTGTGATGTAGCCTAGCAATAGTTTTGCGGACAAAAATTTCTTCGCCGACACATAGCCCAGTAAGCAAAAGTATTATTGCCAAAATGCCTATAAATCTTTTCATTTCTTTACCTCCAAGTTTTCTTTGAAGGTAATTTTTTTGCCTACCTTTTCTTGTAGATATACATCACCGCTATTATTGAGGGTATATATCATAACATCTTTTATGTTAGTTATCTTAAACTTGCCAATGCTTTGTTTCAAAAACTCTTCATCAAGCCCAAAGTGTTCCATGTTTTCTTTGACGACTTTGCCGTCATTGATAAGCATTAGATTGATAACGGCTGGGTCTGTTTTTACTTTCATATCATCAGCTGTTGGAGGCTGAGCATTAGTCTTAGGTAGTACGCTAAGGCTGCCGTTAGTCTCGACAATAGCGTAAGCTATATCTTCAAGAGAGAAGTATCCCGCAACCCTTAACCCTTCATATAGGTCGTTTAGAGTCATATTTAAGGCTCTTAGGTCTTTGTACCTGATTCCATTACAATCTATTACAATTATAGGATTGCCATTGATTAACCGTCTTAGTTTAATACTTTTTACCGACAAAATACTAATAAAGAAGTGAATAGTAGTGAGAGCCAAAAGTGGCACAATACCGTGCAAAAGTGGTACAGTTATCTCAGTCATAGGTATACAAGCAAGGTCCGCTATAATAAGAGTTGCCACAAGCTCATAAGGTTGCATCTCAGCTATTTGCCTTTTTCCCATGATACGAAGTATAACAAGAACTATTAAATATATTACTATTGCTCTAATAATTAAAGTTAACATAGTTTATTTTTTGCAATAGATAACTTTATATTCATTTTTTAGAAAAAACAGCGCCTATTTTGATAAAATTAAACACAACGCAAAGGACTATAAAAGCTCCTGTTGTTATTATTCCAGAGATTGCAAGGGATACGAACATATTAGTTACTGATATTAAAATCCCATAAATATTTTTGCCGAGTAGGGCACAAGGTAACCCCACGCCCAAAAATTTTATTGTCGGCATAATGTATGGGACTTTTATTTTTAGGCATTTTTTTATCATCGCTATATTAAGAATAGCCGCTACAACCATGCATATTCCCATACCCCAAACAAGAGACAAGATACCTGTATACTTAGGTAAAATTATTATAGCTATTATTAAAAATATTGCACCAATTAAATAATTGATAAATCCTTTTACTTCAAGTCCTAAGGCGTTTAGTATTGATGATGCTATATTATTAAGTCCTATAGGTAGCATGATGAAACACGAGTAAGATAAGTAATACCCAGCTGTTTTATTAGCAAACAAAAACTCTCCAATAGCTTCACCGAGCCCTAGGTACACCGGCAAGACTACGCATGATACAAAGAGTGAAAATGTTATAGCTGTAGTAATTTTTTTGTGCATAAGCTCAGTGTTATTTTCGGCACGGTCTTGAGATATATCAGGAATTATCGCCATAGCGAGCGACCCAATTACAGTAGATGGCAAGAACAAAAGTGGAAATGTCATGCCCATAGCTATGCCATACTGGGTTAGTGCTTGCGAGCTTGTGTATCCTACTGCAACCAGTCTCAATGGTATAATTATTCCTATCAGCGGTATAAGAAGGCTAGAAAGAACTCTTATGCCAGTTATGGGTACAGATGATTTTAGGACTTCTTTGAAGTTTCCTTTTGGACTAGAAAATTTTCCTCCATGCTTAAAGTAAATGATAAGTACAAGTAAGCTTGATACTATACACGAAATTGTAAGAGAAAAGCTAACCGCAATGCTTTTGTCAAAAGTTGAGTACATAAGTGCAACTAGTATAACGCACGCTATAACTCTAGTTATCTGCTCAAGGAACTCCGTAAAACTAACCCAAAAGAATTTTTTATTTCCCCACAAGTAACCTCTAAGTATGGCGTATACCGCAGAGAATATTGTCGCAGGTAGTAGGGTCAAAAGAATATTTAGGCATCTTATATCTGTAAATAATTTGCCTATTAAACTTCTAAATAATAATATAATGCAGCATAATGTTCCAGCGGTAACTAGGCCTATTATTAGTGCCGCAGTAACGATAGATGCAGTTATTTTTTTATCTTTGCTGCCAGAAACCAACTTGCTGACAGTAAGCGGAAGTCCACTAGATACAAAGGTTTCAATTACCATATACACCGAAAATGCTATTTGGTAAATGCCAAGGCATTCAGCCCCCACCGCCCTTGATAAATAAATCTTAAATAAAAAGCCAATCACACGGGTAAGTATAGAAAACCCCGTCAAAATTGCTACTGCTCGAAATAGATGCTTCATTTTCACCTCAAAAGTCTTAGTCACAAAAGTGCTTAAAACTGCATAATATATGATATTAAAAACAAGTTGACTTTATGAGGTAAAATGCAAAGTATAATTTATAAAGTGCGTCCGCATGACACAGCCGAGTCTATAGCAAAAATGTATAAGGTAAAGCCTCAAAACATTGAGCAAAAGTCTTTTGATACTGGGGACAGAGTTGTTATAAATCTAAAATCAAAAATATGCTATGTCGTGATGCCTGGGGACGATATCCAAAAAATTTCTCAAAAGTTAAATATAAATAAGGACGAACTCTCAAAATTGTTGGGCGGTGATGCGATTTTTGTCGGTAAACATATAGTTATTTAGTTGCAAAAAGCAAGTCAAAGCCTTATAATAAATTATGTAAAATTGTCAAAATTGGACAAGCGTGTCTTGTTATTTGTCAAAAATATTGGAGTAATTATGATAGAAATAAAAGAAGTGAAGACAAGGAAGGATATAAAAAACTTTGTTCGTTTTCCTATAAAATTATATAAGGGCAATAAATACTATGTCCCAAACTTAGAAATAGACGAGATTAACAAATTCGACAGTCGCAAAAACGAATCTTGGGACGAGTGTGACATAATTGCGTTTTTGGCATACAAAGATGGCAAAATTGTCGGCAGAGTAGCCGGAATTATCCAAAATACATATAATCAATCTCACAATGAAAAGCGTGTTAGATTTTCGAGATTTGATAGTATAGATGATGTAGAGGTCGCTAAGGCACTACTTAATGCTGTAGAATCTTGGGCAAAAGCTAAGGGCATGACAGTAGCTCATGGTCCTATGGGCTATAATGACCTAGATAGAGAGGGTTTGCTTATTGAGGGATTTGACCAATATCAAACTTTTGAGGAGCAATATAACTATGACTACTATCCTAAACTAATCGAGGCTTGTGGGTATAAGAAGGAAGTTGACTGGTTAGAGTATAGATTGTTCACCCCAAAAGAGCAAAATGAAAGAGTTCATAGATTTGCAGATGTTGTAATGAAAAGATATAAGTTGCATCTAGCTCACCCAAAGAACATGAAAGAAGTTATTAACAAGTATGCAGATGGCATATTTGAGGTGCTAGAAAAAGCATATGCACCACTATATGGAGTTGTATCTCTAAGTGAAAAAGTTCGTAAAGCCTTAATAGGACAATTTAATCTAATACTTGATGTTAAATACTTAATTATTATTCTTAATGAGAAAGAAGAGGTAGTTTCATTTGGACTAGCTTTCCCATCACTTTCTGAAGCTGTAACTAAGAGTAAGGGTAGACTATTACCATTTGGATTATTTAGAATTCTAAAAGCTATCAAAAAACCAAAAATTGTTGACCTAGGACTAATAGGTGTATTGCCTGAGTATCAAAACAGAGGTCTTAACGCTATAATTCTTAATTACATTATAACTAATATGATTAAAAGTGGTGTAGAAGCTGCCGAGACTAACTTAATGCTTGAAGATAATAGCAAAATCCAAAATCAATGGGATGCTTTTGACCATATCCAACACAAACGCCGTAGAGCATATGTTAAGAATTTGGTAGAAGAGCCAAAGAGCAAACAAAAGTCAGCTACTAAAAAATCAACTAAGACCACAAAAGGTAAAACTGAAAAGCCTACTCCAAAAACAGTTAAAAAGCCTGCAACCAAAAAGGCAACAACTAAGTAGCATATATAATCTATATAAAAGAGTATTTGTTCAATATTATTGAGCATTATAAAAAAAGACTTTGTATTAAAAATACATCGTTCTTTTTTTATTCTCCTAATTTCAAACGGCTAAACTTTGTTTGCACTAAACCATAATATATGTTATTATCATTTATAGTATGAACAACAATCTAAAAAAATTAAATGTAAAAATTATTACTATTTTATCAATACTAATATTCATTATATCTTTTTGCCCAAGTTTAATTAATAAGGGTGTTGTTTTTGCTGACAGCATACAAGATAATCCATTTAATTCAATGAGTGTAGATGAAATCGCTCAAATGGAAAAATTTAGTAGTCGTGATTATGGGGTTGTAACCCCCAATCTTGACCAAGGAAGTACACAGATTTGTTGGGCTTATGCTGTTGCAAGTGCTTCTGAAACATCCATACTAAAAGACAACCTAGATGAAAATACAAAAGATACATTACATTTTTCGCCAACACAAATTGCATACAGAACATATAATAGAGATGCTGATCCACTTGGCAACACTGTTGGAGTTTATGATAATGATAGCTGGAATGTAACAGGAAACTCATATAATACATTTTTAATGCTATCTCAATGGTGTGCTCCGGTTGATCTTCGTGTGAGTATGAAGTCAAATGCTTATGAAAGCAATTTGTACAGACTGCTTGATGCTGAAAAATTGGACTTGAATTTATATAGCCAAGAGTATCGCAAAAACAAAATAAAAAGTGTTATTGCAAAATATGGCGCTGTAACGGGGTCATATTATAATGCACGAGAAGTTGAGTTTTATAACACAAAGAATGAGACAAGTAGCAATGGAATTGCTCACGCTATGACTATTGTAGGCTGGGATGACACAATTCCAGCTAGTAAGTTCCAACCAGGAACTGCAAGTCAAAACGGTGGCTGGTTAATCAAAAATAGTTATAATTCACTTCCTTATTTTTATCTTTCATACGATAGTCCTATTAGTAATATTTGTGCTTTTAAGTATGCTAATAAATCTGAATATGATTTTAACTATTTCTATGACAATGAGTCTAAAGCCCCAATGAGAAGTGACAACAATTCAAAATGTGTTTCAAATATTTTTCAAGCAAAGAAAAGTGATGATACCCATAACGAATATGTAAAAGCTGTTAATGTCGCAACTTATGGCGATAATCTAACTTGTACAGTCAAAGTTTACACAAATTTGACAGACCCAAAAGCCCCAGAAAGTGGGACTCTTTCTGCTAGTGGAGAGAGAGTGTTAGATTATGAAGGTTATCATACGATTATGTTAAATAACTTAGCAAAAATTGACAAAGGAACATATTATTCAGTTGTTGTGAATGTTAGCAGCAATAGTGGTGGTAGCGCATACATTTTATACTCTCGAAATTCAAACGGGAACACATATTACAAATCTTCATATGGTTGGAATAGTATAAATTATTCTGGAAGGATAAAAGCTTATACAGTTTTGCAAGAGAAGGGAGAAACTGAGCAAAAAGTTAATCTTTCGTTAGCAAGTTATGATGAAATAACTCCTTTATCATTTACTGGATATGAAATTTGCCCACAAGTAAATTTAACATACAATTCACAATCATTAGTAAAAGATAGAGATTATACAGTTATTTACAAAAACAACATAAATGTTGGCGTTGCGGAAATTATAATAAATGGAATTGGAAATTATACAGGAAGTATAAATTTACAATTTGAAATTTTGCCTGTTGATGTCCCCACAAGACCAAATAGTGAGATTAAATTTTCTAGCAATGCAACAACCTTGTCAGATATTAGTTTGCCTGCTGGCTGGCAATGGCAAGATCCAAGTCTAGAGGTGAATAACTTAACAAGCGCCACTGCAATTTATGTGGGCGAAAATAAAGAGAATTATAAAAACACTATATTAACTATATCTTTACAAAAAGAAGAATCAACTCCAAACAATCCAAACGATAATAACCAAAACAAAGATAAAGATAATCAAGATGATATTCTTAAAACAATTATTTTGGTTGTTGTAGGGTCAATAATATTAGTAACTCCTTTAATAATAATAACAATTAAGAAAAAGAAAAAATTAAAATAATTTTTATTCTTTTTGACAAAAAAACCATAGGTAAATTCTACCTATGGTTTTTTATTATTTACTTTTTAGATTTTAGACGAGCTTTTTGTTTGCCAGCCTCAGCTTTTGCCTCTTGTTCTTGTTTTTCTTTTTGTCTTTCTTTTTCAATGGCAGCTTGATTTTGTTTAATTAGTCTATTTTCTTCTTCAAGAATCATTTGTCTTCTTCTTATCTCCTTTTGTTCTTCTAGTCTAATATTTGCTTCGTCTAGAAGGTACTTCTTAGCAGATTCAAAGTTATCAATTTCTTTTTGAAGTTTGCTATTGTTTTTAGCATATTTTGTAAATAGCTTTTCAACTTTTTGCTCGTTGTCTAGTTTTTTGATTGATTCTTCATATGTATGTTTGCCTTCATCCATCTGAGCTTTTGTTTCTTCAATCCTCTTATCTAATTCTTTTACCTTTTCGTCTCTTAGAGCTTTTAGTTCTCTTCTTACATCGGCATCGTTAAGAGATAACTCTCTGTTGTAATCAGATTTTTTAGCTTTGCCATATCTCTTTGGCATTCTAAACTTTAGATGACGCATTGCCATACCAATGATAGCTATGATTAGTGCAAGTGCAATAATCAATGAAGAGGCCAAAATCCAATAGTTTACACCACTTATTGAGGTCTTAGAATCATCATCACTGCTATCATCTGTTGACTCAGCAACTTTTGCAACAGTCTTAATTGTGTAATCATTACTTTCTACTGCGTTATAATCTGTAGCTGTTACTGTATCAACTGTAATGCTATCAACAAATACAAATCCTTGTGTAGGATAATCTTTGTTACCTAGTGAGATTGATAGAGTAGAAGTGATGCTATTTGCTTGGTCATTAGATACATAGAAAGAATATTTTGTCCATACATTTTCGCCATCAGTAACTTTTGATACTACATTGCTAAATGATTTCTCAACATTGCTTAGAGAAATATTTACACCATATTTTTCTGCTGTTCCAGTTATAGCTGTTGTGTAAATCCATACATTAACTACATAGTGAGTATTTGTATTAAATGTATAAGTGTAATTAGTTTTGTAAGTGAATGCTGTTGGAGCATTGTTTTTGATCATAAGTAGGTTGCCGTTGCTACCTTCTCTTGCAGGAACATTAGCGTTTACTACTATTTCTGGAGCTGTGCTTGTGTTAATAACACCAGCTGTAGTTGATGCAGAAGCTGTATCGCCAGTCATTGTAGCTGGAGTATAGATGTTGCTGCCATTATCAATATAACTGTCAAAATTGTTATTTTTTAGATTGGTGTAAGCAGATTTTGTAGTGTCACGACTCTCGATTACACTGTCTTCTATGCTAGATTTGTAAGATACATTATCAAAATAAGCATATCCGCTAGTAGTACTATTCTCTGTACCTAGGCTAAAAACTAGTTGCATATCAAGAGAAGTTGTTGTGTTTTTGAAATAAATTGTATACTTAGTCCATTCGGTATCTCTTATTCCGCTTATTCTAGCATAAACATTTTTTCCGCTTATAAGTGAGATAGAAGCTCCGCTAGATAAATTGCTTAAATTGCTTTGAACTTTTACATATACAGAAATAGCAATGCTAGAAGATTCTGCAACTGAGAAAGAATCACTAGTTGCTTTTACATAAGATTTGTTCTCATCGTTTCTTAGCATTAGTACGTTGTTAACTGTTGTTTCAGGGTTAGTGTCTGCATTAGGATATGTTGTAACTGGACCTGGGTATACGGCGTTAGGACCATAATTGCCAAGGGCTAAGTTTGCATCATATTTTGTTTTGTTAACATTGATAATACCACTAATTTCGTTACTGATAGACCAGTTTCTAGCTTTGATAGGGTATGTAACATTACTATCGGTTGAACCACTATAGTTAAAAGCGCCATTTTTGATAGTTGTTGTATCAGAGTCTGAGTATAGTGCTAATTTGTTAGATGAAGCATTGTTGTATGTAGAATATGAAATCTCATAAACTTTGATATCATCAAATATTGCATAGCCGGTAGCTAGGCTGTCGGTTTTTCCAAGGCCTAGAGATAGAGTAATATCAATATCTCTATAAGGGCTACCTTCTACATAGATAGTAGTAAGAGCATAGTTGTTGTAGTTAGCTAGTCCAGTAGATGTAGTAGTATAATCAGCAACTGTTACTTTTGGAGCATCTTCGTCTGTAGAAGTTGTCTTAACAGTTGCATAAGCACCGCCTTTTGTAACATTGCCAGTCTTTGAATAATATGTAATCATTGCAAAGCTGTGTTGCTTGATTGTTATTGGGCTAGAAGTATATTCGGTATAAGAACCATTTGTATCAAGGTGATTGATAAATAATGCTTTTGTGTTGTTGCGACTAAATGTGTTTCCAGGAACTGTTTGATCACTGCCAAGGTACATATCATTTAGCATTTCAGTAGAGTCCCCAGCAAAAGTAATACCGCTGTGGGTTTTATCGTTTCCACTAAATGTTGATCTAGTCCAGCCGTTTAGTCCAGCCTCAAAGTCACCATTAGTAAATTGATTTTCATAATCTTTTCCAGCAAGGTCCAACTTTCTAATGTTTGATGGCATGTTGTTAATGTCGTCAAAGTTATAACCCTCTGTGCAAGCATAGTAAGTTGTTTGGTCGATAGATTGAACTTTGATATTATCGAAGAAAACTTGTCCATTTGATAATACATTGTTATCTTGTTTAGAACCAAGCCATAATTCAAGGTATGCCTTTGTAGCACTGTTTACATCGGTTTTAACATAGAAGTTATATGTTGACCAGCCGTTATCTACATTTTTGTTAGTAACAACATCTACAAAATTATATTGTTTAGTTAGTGGAAGGTCAGAACCTGTAAGATAAATAGATGCACCATTTGAAATAGTGTTTGTCTTGCACAAAACAGAAATTCTGTAGTAGCTGTTAGCTTTTAGATCCATCTCGCTAGAGTTTTTGTAACCATATCTTGTTTCTTGATTTTTTGAGTTAATCATTAAGATTTTTTTATCATTAGCACTAGAAGATGTTAGCGGGTTAGAACCAATGCCATAGCCTGAGTTGTTATTAAAAGTGTCGTTAGTTGTATCAATAACGCCCTTTGAAACATTGTCAGAATCTCCACCGGCTGTTACCCAATAGCTTGGGTTAGAAGGGTTACCCTTAGAGGTAGAGGAGCTGCTCTCAAAGTTAGCATTAGATAACATATCGCTAGTAGTGTCTTGGGTGTAAGCGTATGTGTAATAGCTATTTGATGCTGCGTAAATAATTGTAAATTGAGCTAGTATTGCAAAGATAGCAATAAAGATAAATGCTAGACTCTTTTTTGTAAATTGTAAAATCTTCATCTTTCACCTATAAAATTTTTTAGTTTTGCCTTACTATAATATATATTATATATAAATATAGTTCATAGACTTTTATATTATATAACAAGCATTGGTATTTTGCAAACAAAAAAATATAATAATGCGTACTTTTTTATAATTTTTGAGCAATTACTTATAATAATTTTATGGATAGAAACAAAAACAAACTCATAAAAATCATACTTTGTGCAAGCGTTATAGGTATAATCAACGGACTACTAGGTGGGGGAGGCGGTATGCTGTGCGTTCCGGCTCTTAATAAACTCGCTGGTCTTGACACAAAAAAGTCCCACGCAACAGCCGTATATGTCATGCTGCCCATTAGTATAATTAGTAGTATTGTGTACGCTGCGTCTGTAAAAGCCAGCTTTTCGGCTGTCTCACTTGTGACGGTTGGAAGTCTTGTTGGAGGCTTTTTGGGGACTAAACTTCTTAAAAATTTTAGTAGCATAATAGTAGATTATATCTTTGTCGTGGTCATATTTTTGGCTGCAATTAGAATGCTTATTTAGGAGGAAATATGTGGTATATTTTGGTAGGGCTACTGTCTGGAGTACTAGGAGCGATGGGTATGGGTGGAGGTACAATTTTGATACCGATGCTTATAACTTTTTTTGCCGAAAAGCAAAAAGTAGCACAATTTATTAACTTAGTATCATTTGTATTCATGGCAATTTTTGCTGTAATTTTGCACAAGAAAAACGGGCTAATAGATTTTTCTATTGGCACAATATTTGCAATTTTTGGGGGTATTTTTGCTCTTATTTTTTCTCTTGTGACTGTCAATATTAGGTCTTATGTTTTGGGCAAAATCTTTGGGGCTTTCCTTCTTGTAGTGGGTGTTTGTCAGTTAATAGGCGCTATCAAAAAATCAAAAGCACTAAAACAAAAAAAACACTAGACGAAAATACTTTGATGTGTTAAACTATTGCCGTAGTATTGGGAAATGCTATATATTTATTTAGGAGAATTATTATGGTAGTAGATAAAGAAACTTGTATTGGCTGTGGCACTTGCAAATCAGTTTGCCCAGTAGAAGCTATCGATATGGTAGATGGCAAAGCAAAAATTAACAAAGAGATTTGTATTAGTTGTGGCGCTTGCAAGGCATCATGCCCAGTAGAAGCAATTTCTGAAGACTAACAAAAAATAGGGTATATACAAAAGCATTTGTATATGCTATAATCTAGGTAGAAAAATTTTAAGGAGACGGACTTTTGGAGAAGGTTGCTGTTATTAATCTTGGGACAACAAAAATTGACCTTATCATGGCTAATGTTTTACCAGAGGGTAATTTTGTAGTATTTGACGAGATGTCAGAGACTGTTAAGATTGTCGAAGATATGGAACAAGATGGTTTTATAAAATCAACTAGAATAGCTGAGGCCATCAGTGTACTAAAGATGTACAAAGTAATGTGCGATGTTAACAAAGTATCTAATGTTATCGCAGTCGCAGTACACAATATAAAAGAGATAAAGAATCAAAGAAGTTTCTTTGAGGAAATATACAACACATGCGGATTTAAGTTTAGAGTTTTGACAGAGGACGAGGAGCTTATGGCTCTATACACTGGAATTATCAACACTTTGGATATCCCAAAGGGCGTGATAATCAATGTAAAAGGCAGCTGCACAAACCTTGTTCACTATAATAGAAGAAATATTCTAAACAAGATAACTATCCCTATGGGTTCATATACTTTGTCTCAACTTTTTGCTGGGTCAAATGAAGCTCCAGAAGCTATCTGCACAAGAATGGTAGAGCTATTTAGACAAGAGCTAAAAGGTCAATCATGGATCAAAGATATAGACGAAGAGTTTACATTTATTGGTACGGGTTCAGCTTTTTGCAATGTAGGCAAACTAAGCCGTAAACTAAAGAAGTACCCAGTAGACCTTGCTCACAACTATCCTATGACAAAAGCAGATTTTGACGCTGTATATGATGTAATCAAAGTTTTGGACCTAGATAAGACCAAAAAGATTAAAGGTATCTCAAGCGACAGAGCAGATATGCTAGCAAGTAGCATTTGCATTATCAAAGCATGCCTTGAAGCAATGAAAGTTGAGAACTTTGTTATCTCTGAGAAGAATATCAAAGAGGGCTTGATTCTTAACTATGCAGTACCTATCACTAGTGAGAAACCAATTTCTGACCTTCTTGGATATAGCCTAGAGACAATCAACGCCTTTTATGACAAACCAGAGAGCAATGCTAAACAAGTAGGCGAACTAGCCTTAGTATTATTTAGACAACTAAAAGTATTACATAAACTTTCAAGAAGCTATTTGAAAGTGCTTAGAATAGCATCTATAATGTATAGTTCTGGCGAAAGAATTAAATTTTATAATCACGAGAAAAATAGTTTCCATATCATACTAAACTCAGAGATATTTGGCGCTAGCCAAAGAGAAATCGTGCTTGCAGCATTTGTTGCTTCATGCCAAGATTCTAACGACTTTAGTTTAGCAGAATGGATCAAATACAAAGATATGCTTCTAGAAGAGGATTTGGCAGCGGTCAAAAAACTAGCAATCATAGTAAAAATTGCCGAAGCTCTAGACAAGACTCATAGAAGTATCGTTCAAGATATCAGTTGTGATGTGCTTGGCGATTCTGTAATCATGAAAACAATAGTTACAGCAGACGCATCTATTGAGGTTAGAGAAGCTCAAAAAGCAGGTGCTGACTTCCGTAAAGCATATGGCAAGAGCCTAGAAGTTTTATAAAAATAAAAAAGTCACCTAAATCTAGGTGATTTTTTGTTGCAAAAAATTATATCAAAATATTGTAAAATGGCACAAAAATAGCTAAAAATTAGCCAAAAAGCCTATTTATTCTGCAAAAATATGCTCAAATTATTTGCGAGCAAAAAGTTTTGTGATATACTAATTTTAGGAGAAGATGTTAAATGTCAGTGTTGGATTTAGCTATTGATATGGGTAGCACATATACTACCATTTTCAAAAAAGGTAGCGGAATTGTTCTAAAAGAGCCAACAGTTTTGTGCCTAGAAAAGTCAGGTAAAACAACCAAAGTAAAAGAAATAGGCCTAAAAGCCAAAAAGATGCAAGGCAGGACTGGCACAGGCTCTGCTGTGGTATACCCAATAGTTGAGGGCGTTATCAAAAATGTTGACTTATGCATAGAGATGCTTAAATACTTTTTGAACAAAGTTACGCCTTTTAGTGTTGTTAAACCAAAAATTAGAGCAGTAGTAACTATTCCTTGTGGACTTAGCGAGGACGAAGTAAACGACTACGAAAAAGTAATGTACGGTGCAGGTATTGGAAGAATCAATTTAGTACCAGGCATTTTAGCATCAGCGATAGGCGATGATGTCAAAGTATCTCAACCTAGAGGTAGCTTGATTGTCAATATCGGTGGCGGCAAAACAGAGATAGCTGTTATCAGTCTTAATAGTATATTGAATGGCTGCTCTCTATCAATAGGTGGCAAGCTTATGGATACAGCCATTGTAGAATATGTCAAAGACCTACTTAATGTAAGTATCAGCGACACAACAGCTGAGCGTATCAAGCAAGAAGTAGCTAGTCTATACGATTCAGACCGTAGCAGTACTCAGTTTAGCGGAGCAGATATCAGTAGCAATAGACCAGTTACTGAGGTCGTAAATGCAAAACAAATCAGTGTTGCAGTATCAACATTTTATGATGATATCATAAGAACAATAGAAGGCGTTATCAACAGCTGCAAACCAGATATAGTAGCAGATATCACAGAGACAGGTGTTGTCCTATCTGGTGGTGGCAGTGCGATAACTGGGCTAGAAAGTTACTTCCGTAAAAAATTAGACTTACCAATAACCGTTTCCGAAAATCCTAGCGACAGCGTAATTATTGGTGCTGGCAAACTTGTATCTGACGAGTTTTTGCTAGAAAATATTTTGAGAGAAAACTAATATTGTAATATTTTGTCAAATATGTAAAGGGCATGTTATGTGTCCTTTACTTTTTTTATTTTTGCCACTAATATGTTTTTTGAGAGGTAAAAAATGGCAAGAAGGATAGTAATAACTAGCGGGAAAGGCGGCGTTGGCAAGACTTCTATATGTGCGAATCTTGGCTATAAACTAGCCAAACTAAAAAAACGGGTTTTGCTGATGGATTTGGATATAGGTCTTAACAATCTTGATGTTGTTATGGGGGTCGAGAACAAAGTCGTTTTTGACCTACTTGATGTCGCCCAAAATAAATGCAGAATAAGGCAAGCTCTTATAAGGGACTTTGATAACGAAATGCTATATGTCTTACCGTCCGTTCACAGCATAAGAAGAGAAGAAATTGATATGGATAATCTAAATAGCATACTTGAGAGCGTTGAGGACAACTTTGATTATATTTTGATAGATTGCCCGGCTGGACTTGATAAGCCTTTTGAGAGAGCTATAAGTATAGCAAGCGAGGCGATAGTTATTGCCACTCCTCATATATCTAGCTTAAGAGATGCCGACAAGACTTTGGCTATTCTTGATAGCAAAAATATTAAAGTTCTCGGCATAATAGTCAACAGAATTAGAGGTGATATGGTTCTTAATAAAGAAATGCTGGACCCAGTTGAGGTATCAAGAGTTATTAAACAAGACCTAATAGGCGCCGTTCCAGAAGATGATATTCTGTCCATAAATGGACTCCTTGGCAATGTAGAGTGCCCAAGTTCAGTGTCACTTGATATGATAGCTAATAATATAGAAAATGGCTCAAATGTTATTTTTGATTACACAAAAAAATATAGAGGCTTCTTTGGCAAACTTCGCCAAAGCCTAAAAAGGAGAGCATAAATGAATGAAAATAACCAAATAAATAGGCTAAAAAAAGTCTTGATATATGATAAAGAGTTGCCATCTGAAGCAATACAAAACATAATAAAAAGTGACATTATAAATGTGCTAAAAAGTTATACAAGCCTTGATGAAGACAGCGTTTTTGTTAATTTTAATCTAGAAAAAACTGGCGGATACAATTTCACCATGAGCGGTAAAGTAAGTAATATTAAGAACATTGGGTTGCATATAAATTAAAAAAAGGAGCATCTCAAAGTGCCAAGAGTAAAAATAAACATAAGCCTATCATTTTTTGTGTACCTTGTGTTTATTTTTTTTATTGGTAGAGGCGTTACATTTTTTACATATTTAATAGTCCTATTTATTCACGAGTACTCGCACGCAATAGTAGCTCACAGACTAGGCTATACTCTAACTAATATCAAACTCGCACCATTTGGTATCTGTCTCAATATCAATAATAGGTTAGAAAAGCAAGATAGCATAAAAATTGCTATCGCAGGCCCTCTTGTTAACTTCATTATGGCTTTTATCTGTCTTGCACTTTGGTGGATTTTTCCAGAAATGTACTTTTATAGCTATGGCATATTCGAGGCAAGTTTAATTACTGCTATTTTTAATCTTTTGCCTTGCTATCCGCTAGACGGCTCTCGAATATTAGGTGCATTACTTGGTAAAAAAGTTAAAGTAAAAACTCTATTTATAATTACTAACATAGTGTTTTCTGTTATGTTTGTATATTTATTTGTTTTGACCAAAAACTTTTCGATTTTGCTTATAGCTATATTTTTACTTTTGTCACTTGTTAGTATTGATAAGTCCCCTAGCTACGATTATTTACTTTGCACAAATAAAAACTTTGATACACCTCAATCAGTTAAAACTTATGCAATCAGTGACGAGACTCTACTTTTTAAGCTTTACCCACTAATAACTAGCGGCGTGTATACGACATTTGTTATTTTGAGGGAGGGCAAAGTCATAAGCAAGATGAGTGAGTCACAAGTAGTGACTTTTTCGCAGTTTTTTGTTCCCACAACAAAAATAAAAGACATATTAAAAAATTAATAGTTGTCAAAACTTATACTATGAAACAATTACTAAAATACATTTTGTCCCAAATGCTTGAACACCAAAAACAAGCAGAAACAAAACATAGTATAGGTATAGCGTTAATTAGTGCAGTGGCGGTTGTTCTTATTAACTTTGCTAGTAGTACGATTTCGTATCTAAAAGTTATTTCACTTTTGGCGCTTTCATTTTGTTTTGTGGCACTTGCTTTTAGTTTTCTTGCGGTTAGTGCAAGGGTAGTTCGAGTAAAAAAGTACAAAGAACCAAAACAAGAAATTAACTACATGTACTACAAAGATATTCATAACATAGTCCCAGGTCAGTACATTTTGAGTTTGGCTAAGGCATATAATTTTCCAGACAACTTTTTGCCTGATAACTTTGAGCTAGACCTTGCAAAAACAATAATTGGCACCGCGCAAAGAGCATATTCAAAAAACAAACTTTTTAATCTTAGTTTGTTATTTTTGTTTATAAGTTTACTACTTATGTTTTTTAGTGGACTTTTGGGAGGGCTCAATGGAATACTATTTTAGCGAGTGGTTACTTGGGCTAATAGAAGATGACCCTATCCCTTATGAGATTAAATATTTGACTTTTATTATAACGGAGTTTGATGATAGATATGAACTATCACTTACTGGTAGCGAACATAAGCCTCTTGTCTGCGAGCCGGACTTTTATTATCCGCTTGAGTGTCAATGCTTTTATAATACATCTTACTTCAATCTTAGACCACTCGGTCGGCAAAAAGTTTTAGAAATTACAAAAAAGCTTATTGTCAATACTTTCAAAAAAATAAATGAGCAAGGAATAGTATTACAAAATCGTACGAACGGTCAGTCGGGGCTACTCAATAAGACAATAAGTGTGGGTTTTAGGGGTAAAAAGGCAACTTTTTTGGTCAAAAGCTAAAAAAGTATTTGTCTTTTTTTTTACTAAATGTTATTATTTTAACGAGAAGGAAAATATACAAATGATTATATTAAAGAGTATTGATGATCTAAAAAATTATGTAGAAAAGACATTTGAGAGTGCTATCGGCGAGCCTAAAGCCAACGAGGTTGCAACATATATTGTGACTGGACTTGGAGACAAGGGAGAGATATTTGGTTACGCAAGAGATAGCAAAAGTGTAGTATATAACACAGAAGCTTTTGGCGAAGTTTGCCAAGCGATTTTTCAATTAGACGACTACAAAATGGTGCTAAAAAATTACATTGAGTTTTTGCTTGCGGCAGAGCAATTTGAGAGCGTATGCAATTTTCTTAACAAACTTTTTGTTACCAATGTTGGAAGTTTCAAATATAGAAGCGTGCAAAAGCAATATAGCCTAAGCGAGAGATATTTTGATAGATTTGTTGAGCTAGAAAAGTATTGCGATTTGCCAGACGAACTTGTTATGCCATTTTTTGTTTCTATTATTAAGGCTGATGCTAGATCTTTGTGCTACGCATTTAAGGAGCCTTTGAAAGAGTATTTGAAACTTTATATGCAGACTGCTCATGAGAAATTCTTTGACTATGTTGTGAAAAATAAAGTTTACGATTGCATTGAGTATTTGCTAGAAGCTGATACCAATAAGACTTTGAGACACCTAATTGAGAGTTATATTGACGGCAGCCTAGATAGTAGTGTCAATATCAAAAATTACCTAACGAAGTACAAGCAAGAGGCGTTTAATCTACTAGAGCCTTACGCAAAAAGCTCTGACGAAGAGGTAGCATACAAGGCTATTAGCCTTCTTATGATGTTCAAAGGCGAGTGGGGTATTGATAGTTTTCTTGATGGAATATATGAGAGCACTGAGTCTAACAAGATTCAAAGATTAATTTCTAGAGAACTTGAAATAGATAAGTTTGAGAGATTTGAGAATTTAGACGAGTACAGAGCAAAAGTTGACGAATCAGTTGAATGTGGTCAAGAGCGCCTATATGGCTTGAGATTAAAAAAATACTATGAAGATTATAACTTGCTAGATAGTTATGAGCAAAAGTCAGCTACTTTTATGATGGAAACTTTTAAGGTTTTATCTAACGAAATGTTACTAAAGTATATGAAAGATTATTTTGAGTTCGCGGATGCTAGTACAAAAGTAGCTATCTCTAATATTGTCTTTGATATGGCAAGCAAGAGAGAAAAACTTAACGGTAGCAAATGGGCTTTAAGACTTATAGCTGCGTTTGGTGATGCTGAGCTACTAGAAAAGATGTACGCAACACTAGTTAACTGGCTAAAGACTCTAAAGACAAGCGATGCTGAATATTATCTAAAATGTATGGCTATATACGGCAGAGATGAATTTATACCTACTATCAAGAGATTAAGACTAGACAAAGACATTGATGCTAAAAAAATGCGTAAGATAGAAAAGTTGCTAAAGGTATATAGTGATTGCCAAGCTATTCCTTATAGCAATGTTGAACTTATGATGGTTGAGGACTTTGGGCTAGATGCAGAAGGCACAAGAGTATTTGACTTGGGTAGAAGAAAGTTAAAAGTTACTTTGACAAGTGACCTTACTGTAGAACTTAGCAATGCAGAAACTAACAAAGTAGGCAGACTATCTGATAAAGTAGAGTATCAAGGTATCAATCTAAAGGAATATGTAAAAGCTATCGAAAAGCAAGTAAGTATTCAGTCTAAGAGATTGTATACTATGTTCCTAAATCATACATATATGAGTTTAGATGACTTCAATGTTCTAATACTTGGTAATAACCTAACTCGTATCGTTGCTGGCAATGTACTATGGGCAAAATACAAAAATGACAGGGTATATGAGACGTTTAGAATTAGAAATGGCGAGATAAGGCACCTAAGCGGTAGTTATGTAACAGATGAGGATTATATGATAGCTGTATGTCACCCACTAGATGTACAAGATAACCTAGAACAAATAAGCAATCTATGTGGAAAACTACTATTTGACCAACTATCTTTCCCATATTTTGAAAAGGCGTCATTTGGTACTAATGCTATAGCTATAGACAAGTTCAATGGTATGTTTGTTAATGCTAACCTATTTATAACTAGACTAGAAAAGCTAACATATCGTATTAACTTCTTAGGAAAAGACCTATACTATAACACTCTAGCAAAAGCTAACGAAGAGCTTGATATGCTAACAGTTGTTGAGTTTGATAGAGTAAAATTAAATGATGAAGCTAATTATACTACTACCATATCTACAATTAGATTCTATAAACTAAGTAGTATGCCAAGAGATGGTAAGAATTATCTATTATCAAAAGGCGAACCAATGCCTTTAATAGCTATAGATGATAGAGTATTATCTAATGAGATAGCATTGATTTTTAGGGCGGCGGAAAATAAAAACAGATAATAAAAGCAATATATAAAAAGAAACAACCTAAAAAATGGGTTGTTTTTTTGTTAGGATTAGTTTGTTATAGTTTATAAATCTACATTATTGCCCTTGTCTGTTTCGTTAGATTGATTTTCATTAGGCTGAGAGCCGTCTTTTTCTTGGTTATTTTGACTACCTTCTACCACGGCTTTGGCTTTTTCTTTAGGTGGCTTTTGTGGTTTGTTATTTTCTTTTAGGAGGTAAGGTTTTACTCTCTCAATGTTTTGCTCTTCAAGTTCTTTTAGATCATGAGCTAGAGTAAGGAATTCTTTACTGCCTTTTTTGCAATCAGATAGCACGCATATAAGGTCAATAACGCCCATAGTTGTTCCAAAAATCATTATGCTAGCTATTTTTCTGTTGCTTTTGTCAAGAAGTATTGACATGTTGACACTCATCCACATTTTTGCTTTTTCAAAAAAGTTGTTGTCTACTATATCAATTTTGTTTTGCATAGCTAGTTTTTCACATCTTTCTTTTAGAGGGGTATAAGAGTTGAATTGGCTGTCTAGCTCCTTTTTTAATTTGCTATCATGAACCTTTTCGATGACATTGCTAATACTTTGTCTTGCGGTCAAAATATTTTGGTATATGGCAATCAAAAGGTCGCTGTTTAATTTGGAATTTTTCATATTTTTCTCCTTAAATATAGTGTGCATTTATTTTTTGATATTATGCAAAATTTTGCACAAAGTAGTTATATGAGAACTTTTAAGATTTTTTTGAGTATACTTGCAGTGGGTTTTACTGGGACATTTTTAATTTTGTCCAATTATTTTTTTGAATATTTTTATTATTCAAAATTAGGGCGTCCTGCTAGCACGATGTTTTATGTGTCGCTTGCTTTTTTGATTTTGGCACTTATTAGCAATATTTTACTTTTTATTTTTGTGCTAAAAGACAAGAAGGTTATAACTAAACTATACTGCTCAATTTTGCCAGTGACTTTACTTTTTTCGGTTGCGTTATATTATCTTTTGGTAGATACTAGCCAAAGCAATATAGTAAGGCTTATTTCGCAAAATCTTGGGGACGGAATAAAGATAGGTAATGCTACGGTTGAATTTGTATATGTTTTAATTGCACTTTATGTTGTTATACTTTTTACGCTTATAGCTGTTATCGTTAGACCTCTTAACAAAGTTCAAAATGCCATAACTGAACTTGGCAGTGGATATACAGATAAAAAGATTAAACTTGGCGATGGAAAAGAGTTTAGCATTATCGAAAAAGGTCTTAACAAAATAAACGAGAATTATAAAGAAAGTAGAGTAATGTTTGATAAACTCAACTACGAGTACTCCAAATACCTTCCGCAGCAGTTTGTTAAAGAGCTAGGTAAAAAGAGTGTGCTCGAACTTTCTCTTGGCTGCAATATCCAAAAAGAAGTCACTAGCGTGTTTATAGATATACGAAATTCTACTAAGACAAGTTATACTTTGAGTCTGTCGGAGAATTTCAATTTTATTAACAAGTACCTAGGACTTATTGGGCCTATTGTTAGAAAATATAATGGCTTTGTCGACAAGTACCTAGGAGATGGTGCCCTTGCTATATTTTTAGCTCCAGAAGTGGCTATCAAGGCGTGTACCGAGATTATCAAAACGATAAATTTAGATAGCAAATCTCTTGGAATATATAACACAAAAGTTGGTGTGGGTGTTCACACAGGACAAGTTTTGATAGGTGTTATAGGCGACAAAAAGCGACTTTCTGCAACGGTTATATCTGACTCTGTCAACAGCGCTTCGTACCTTGAAAAGCTAAATAGAGAGCTTGGAACCAACCTTTTGTTTACAAAAAATACGCTTAATACTTTATCTAAGGAATTTGATATAAACTATAGATATGTAGGAACTTTTGAGTTAAGCAAAGATAATAAGATAAGCGTTTTTGAGTGCTTAGATTGCTATGATGATAAGAAAAAAGCCTCTCTAAAAGCTAGCAAAAATGACTTTGAAAATGCTGTTAGATGCTATGAACTTGGCGGTACAAATTGCAAGAAAATATTTGAAAAATGTCTTGCTCACGACAAAACCGATAAGGTCGCAAAATACTATATAGACAAAATAAAAAACAATGACTAATTGTGTGAAAATTGCTTGCTATGGAATAAAAAATAATGCTAAAATTACTACAGATTAAAGGGGGATACTTATGAAAAAACAAACACTAACAGCACTAGCTCTTGCAGCTTGTACACTTGGTGCTTTTGCGGGCTGTGGAGGAGATGGCCCTTCCGCTACCAAGAGTAGATATGAGACTGGTGTTAGTTTAACAGTTAATTTAGACACAAGTGAGCTTACTAGCCAAGATGTTAAGGTGGGGTATAGACTATATCATATCAGCGATCCTTTTGGCACAGAATACAACAAAAGTGGCTTATACAATGTGTCAGAATTAGGTCACGGGATATCTGTTAATAACTTATGTTTTACTGACCTAAAGAACTCAACTCATGGTTATGAGCTAAAGGATATGATAGTATATTTTGATGTTCAAAATAACTCAAATAGCCCAATCAGCCTTGCTATGGAAGTTACAAGCGGACTTAGTGATTATTACGAATTTGACTGTGAGCAGATAGCATATATTCAAGAAAAAGATGAGGACCTTGGAACTCAAACTCAAGTTGCTGCTTTTAGAATAATGCACAAAAATGACATTGATATCACAAGACAAATAAGCAGTGTCGCATTAAAATTGTCTCTAAAAACAGAGGAGCAAGTTCAAGATACTGATAGTAGTGTGTTCACATACAACTTTGATGCGGATTCTAAGACTTGCGAAGTCGCAACATATACTGATGCAGATGCAACGATTACTACTGTAAAAGTCCCAAGAAAAGTAGTTAATCCAGAAGATAACCAAACATATACTGTAACTAAACTTGCTGATGCATTATTTTTAAGCAATGGTACTATCGAAAAAGTTTATCTTCCAGATACTATTAAAAAGATTGGCAGATCTACCTTTGCTGCGACATCAAAGCTAACTCAAGTATATTTCCCTGATGGAGTAGAATGTATTTCAAGAGTAGCATTTGCTCAAAGTGCACTAACAGGGGATATTTATCTTCCAGAAAGTTTAAGAGAGTTTGATAATATACCGGATGCATACAAAGAAAATGAAGATGCAGAGCAATTTGCTGGTATTGCTGTTTTTCAACAAGCAGCCAACATAACAAAGCTTGTGATAAATGAAGGAACAAAAAGATTGCCAATTAACTTTGGTGCCGCTTGCACTAACCTAAAGACAGTTATATTCCCAACTACACTTGAAGAACTTTCTGCAGGGCTTAATAGTAGTAAAATAGCACAGGCAACAACTTTTATGCAGTCTGGGTTGGAATATCTTGATATGTATAATACTAATGTAAAAATTTTAGGTGCAGGTTTTGCAGGTAAAAGCCCAAAAATAAAGTCTGTATATTTGCCTAAAAATTTGGCAACAATAGATAATCAAGCATTTTACCAAGATGCAGGTTCAGGGGCTGAACTAGAATATGTTCATATGCCAAACACTGTAAAAACTATTGAAAGAGGTGCTTTTTACCACTGTGAAAACCTTAAAACAGTAGAAATGTCTACAGGTATTGAAAATATAGGTATGTTCGCTTTTGAAAGTTGCTTTGAGTTAAAAAATATTACTTTGCCAGAAGGTTTGAAATATATCCAAAAATGTGCTTTTGAAATGTGTTACAACTTGCCAATCAACATTCCAAGTACTGTTGAATATATTGGAGATTTTGCTTTTAACCATTGCAAATTTGCAACCAACGAAGTTATTAAACTTCCTGCAGGTATTAAACAAATAGGTGGACAAAGTTACGACCCAGAAAATCCTAATCCAAATGTAATAGGTAGTCATGTATTTTATAACACCGCTTCAAGAGATGTTAAGGCTTTTGATATAGATGAATCAAATGAAAATTATATGGTTGTAGACGGCGTTTTGTACCGCAAAGAAAATGGCGTTCCTACAGTTTTGATTGCATACCCTGCTGGAAAAACTGATACAAAATATATCATGCCAGATACAGTAGTAGATAGTTATGAACTTGCATTATCAAGACCATATTATCTAGACGAAATAGTTTTGGGAGATAGCTTTGTTATAAGAGAAATTGCCGACACAGAAACTGCTTATTATCTAAATGAGGATTGGGCTAACAATTTGTCTGCAATGATATATGTATTCACAGGAATAACAAAAGTAACATGTAATGAGACTAATCCAAATTATAAGTCAATAAACGGCGCAGTATATAGTAAAGATGGTAAAATATTATATTTCGCATCAGTATTATACAATGAAGGTGAGAGTGGAGTGCTTACTATTGCTGATGGCGTTACTACAATTTTTGCGGGAGCAATAGCAAACGATGCTAATAGACTTAATAACAATGCCGATAATAGAAACCCAGAAGGATATATCAAAAATAGATGCAATAAAATAATAATTCCAGCTAGTGTTACAAGCATTGCAGATATTACTTTAACAAATATCAACGCTCAAGACTGGACTATAGAAGTCGATAGCGGAAATACTTCTTACAAGGTAAATGATAGCGGTAAGCTAGAAGCTATTCCTCAAGTTGAAGTAGAATAATCAATAACAAAAAGGTAGATAAAAAACATCTGCCTTTTTTATTTATATAAATATAATTTTTGTTGACAAATAGTATGTTTTGTGCTAAATTACTTGTAGCCGCTTAAGATGGGTTCTTTTTTCAAGCGCATTTTATGCCACCTTTACTTAGCGAGTTCCGTAAAATAGGAGGAAATTGTAGATGTTCGCTGTTATTCAAACAGGAGGCAAACAATACAAGGTAAGCGAAAATCAAGTTCTTGATGTAGAGAAACTTGATAGAGCAGAAGGAGACCAAGTAGAGCTAGATGTTCTTATGGTTTCAGACGGCAAAACAGTTAAAACAGGAAGCCCAGTTCTTTCTAATGTTAAGTGCGTAGCAGAAGTTGTTGCACACGGCAAAGCTGATAAAATCGTTGTTTTCAAATACAAGCCAAAGAAGAATGTTCGTAGAAAACAAGGTCACCGTCAACCATTTACCAGAATTAAGATTGTTAGCATCAAGTAATTAACTTTTTGGGGGAATTATGACCAAGGTTAAAGTTACAAAATTAAACAATAACATCACCGAGATAGAGTGTGATGGACACACTGGTTATGGTGTCAGTGGTGAAGACATAGTTTGTAGCGCACTGTCAAGCATAGTCCAAACAGCAGTTTTGGGAGTTATTGCGGTGGCTGGCGTTAATGCTAGTGTCACAAGAGATGACCATCGTGGTTATCTCAAACTTACAATCCCTAGTAATATTGATGATGCTCAAAGACATGACACTAATGTCATCTTAGAAACCATGCTATGCGGTATAGGGGATTTGTATGAAGGATATTCAGATTTTATAGAATTGGAGGTTATTGACAATGTTTATTAATATTCAGTTATTTGCCCACAAGAAAGGTGGCGGTAGCACTAAGAACGGTCGTGATAGCCAAGCAAAAAGACTTGGAGTAAAAAGATCTGACGGCTGTCAAGTTCTTGCCGGTAACATAATCGTTCGTCAAAGAGGTACTCAATATCATGCAGGTAAAAATGTAGGTGTTGGTAAAGACTATACACTATTTGCTTTAACTGATGGTGTTGTTAGATTCGAGACTAAGGCAAAAACTAAAAAATACGTTAACGTTTTGGAAAAGTAAAAAATTGACTACTATATGTAGTCTTTTTTTATTTGTAAAAAACTCATATTTGCGTTAAAATAGATTTTGGAGTTAATATGTACGAGTTACAAAAAGATAAAATAATAATATATGATAAGTCAGATTTTGACGCAAAGGACATATTAGAGTGTGGCCAAGTTTTTAGATTTTTGAGACAACAAGACGGGTCTTATAGAATATTAAGCCTTGACAAAAAAGCGATAATCAAGACATATGAAGACAAAGTTGTTGTATACACTGATACCCCAAAGTATTTTGAGGATTATCTAGATCTAAAAACTAACTACAAAAACATCAAGGCTGAGCTTTCAAAATTTGACGAACTAAAAGAGCCTATCAAGTTTGGCAAAGGTATAAGAATACTAAAACAAGACTTTTTTGAGGCTATCATATCATTTATCATTTCGGCCAATAATAATATCAAACGAATTCAATCAATAATAGAGAAGATATGTATAAGCGTTGGTAAAAATATGGGAGACTACTATGCCTTCCCAACATTGGACCAATTACTCACTTTGTCAGTAGAGGATTTCAAAAGCTTTGGAGCGGGGTATAGAGCAGAGTATTTGTACAAGACTGCTAGACTTCTAAAAGAGATTGATTTAGCTTCTTGGGAAAGCTTAGACACAGAGACTTTGAGAGATAAGTTAACTACTCTATATGGTGTAGGACCAAAGGTTGCTGATTGTATACTACTATTTGGCGTAGGTAAAAAAGATGTGTTCCCTGTTGATACATGGATAGCCAAAGTATATAGAGACACTTATGGCGGAAAGCTAAAGAATAGAAAACAGATAGCAAAGTACCTTGTGTCTAGATTTGGCGATTTTTCGGGCTATGCTCAGCAATATTTGTTCTACTCAAAAAGAGAATTAAGTTAGTTTCTCACTTTTTTTGTATTTTTTTGGAATTTTATGTAAAAGGCTTGATTTTACTGTATAATATGATAAAATATCATTGGATGTAAAAATCCCCAATTTTTACTCCACATAAATATTAACGGCAAAAAGGAAGGCACTAATGACCTTCCTTTTTGTTTTTTATTTATATTTTTACTTTTTAGATGGCTGCTTCGCAGAAGTATGGTATGAAGTCAATAAAAATTTTTGAACCGATTTTTTCACCAGTAGAAGAGTCAAGAATATCGTCAGCACTTGGGTCTTCTATAGTGTGGTCTAGTGGTATTGATACTGAAATTCTGTTGATATTTTCAATTTCTTCACCAAAAGTTGAAATATTGAATAAATATTTGCTGTCTGTACTATTTGGAGTGTTAATTAGAACATATTCAAAATATCCAATATAATTTATTCCGCTAGTTGTGTCTTGTGGTAGGATCTTATAACTATATGGTCCGAATTCCCCAGTTGATATATTGTAAGTTTTATTATTGATAGTAATCTTATTTTCTTCTTGATTGCCAACTTTAATTATAATGTTTTGGTATGATTTAATAAATTCTGTATTGATTAAATTTGATAAAGCTTTAATAAACTGTTCATAATTAGAACCTTTTATACTAGAAATATCAGTTTCCTTTCCATCAATTGAGGCTTTTGCCAAATCCAAATGGTCATATTCAGCCTTTAATAAATCTCCAATTTTTGAGCCATTATTTTTTGCATTCTCTAGGTTAGTAGTATAAGCTTGTTGGTAGGTAAATGTTTTACCCCAGGCATATTTCTTAACATAATTATCTCCACCGCAGGCAGAAATTAGCATTAGTGGAATCATCAAAAATAATGCCAATACAAAATTCTTAAAATTAATTATCCTTTTCATAATCTCCCTCCATACTTTTACTATACAATAAAACTTCAAAAAAATCAAAAAATATTTGGTAATTTTTTTGGCTTTGGCTCAAAAATGATAGCAAAAAGCACTAAATTTTATCGTAATTTTGCTATTTTAGATGCTAAGACTATTTTTGCACTACCAAAATGTAACTTAACTTTATTTTATTTATATATAGTAAATATAAAAAAGGGTCTTTATTTTTTCTATGACATATGTTATAATACCTAAGTAAAACTAATATAGGGGTATGTTTATGGCTCAAGAAGTTTTTGAAATTTTTACACATATGCATATAGTTGGCGTTATAGCCCTAGTTATTGCTATGGTTTTGTTTATTATGGAACTTATTTTGGCAGGCTTTGGAGCTTGCGGTCTTGCTAGTTGTTTTTGCTTTATAGTTTCATTTGTTGTTAGATTTATTCAAGGTACTACCACTTTACAAACTATCGTCATGATAGTTACTATGGTTATAGTTGTTGTCTCTGTTGCTATGTTTACTATTAAGTCAAAAAGAGATGGAACTTTTTATAATTCAATCATAAACAAAGACACTTCAATTCCACCAGATTACAGTGATCCAGATGCTGTTTATGGTTACCTTGTTGGTAAAGAAGGAGAGCTAGTTACTCAATGTAGACCTGTAGGTAAGGCTTTGATTGAGGAACAAACTTATATTGTTTATTCAAAAAACGGCTTCATCACTAAGGGTGCTAAGGTAAAAGTAGTATCTGTAGAAGGCGATAATATATTTGTCGAGAGAATATAGGAGGAGAGTATGATTAGTTTACTAGGTATTAGCCAAGGGCTAAAATTAGGCTTAATTATTGGTATTCCAAGTTTTATTTTGCTTGCACTAATTATTGTCTTTATTATCGTTGTTCCGGTTAAGATTTGGTTTAGGGCGCTTGTATCTGGAGCTCACATATCTATGAGCAGACTTGTAGGTATGAAATTAAGAAAGATAGATATTAACATGATTGTTGAGGCGTATGTAGCAGCCAAAAAAGCTGGCCTTACAATTGATATAAATGAGCTAGAAACTCACTATATGGCTGGTGGTGATGTTGTAAAAGTTGTTAACGCTTTGATATCTGCGCACAGTGCTAAAATTAACCTTTCAATTGATACAGCTAAGGCTATTGACCTTGCAGGTAGAGATGTGTTAAATGCCGTAAAAGTTAGCGTTAACCCAAAGGTTATTGAGACACCAATGGTTTCTGCTATAGCAAAAGACGGTGTAGAGCTAAGAGTAAAGGCAAGGGTAACTGTAAGAGCTAATATTGGCAGATTAGTTGGTGGTGCGGGAGAAGAGACAATACTTGCCCGTGTTGGTGAAGGTATCGTTACTACTGTTGGTTCTGCAGAAGACCACGGAGAAGTATTACAAAACCCAGATCTTATATCAAAGACCGTCCTTGCAAAAGGTCTAGATAATGGGACAGCCTATGAGATATTATCTCTAGATATTGCGGACATTGATGTAGGTAGAAATATAGGCGCTCAACTTCGTATGGATACAGCTGAGGCTGAGAAGAGAATAGCCAACGCAAAAGCTGAGGAAAGAAGAGCGATGGCAGTAGCAGCAGAGCAAGAAATGCGTGCCAAGACTCAAGAGATGAATGCTATTAAGATAGCTGCTGAGGCAGAAGTTCCTAAGGCTATGGCAACAGCTTTCAAAGAAGGTAAATTGGGCATAATGGATTATTACCGTATGCAAAATGTTGTAGCCGATACAGATATGAGAAATTCAATAGCAAAAACTGATGATAGTAAGAAAAAACCAGCAGGACCTCCTCCAGGAAGGTAAAAGGAGTAGAAAATGCATTTAGAAATTATTGCTCTTATTGTATTTGCAGTTTTGCTTGTAGTGTTTAGCACAATATACTTCTTTGGTGGCAAAATAAAAAGTAAACTTTCTAAAGGTAAAAAAGAAGAAAAGAAACCTGAGGAAAAGCCAAAAGAAGAAAAGAAAGACAAACCAAGTGTAACTGGAAAGGTAGAAAGACCAATACTTTTGTCTCCAACACCTGAGCCAAAGAAACTAGATGCTCCGAGCGAAAAGAGGACTGTAAGTAGGTCTGATATAGACGAAATAAGAAAGTTTATCGAAGACAATGCTGATGGCCCAAGACGCCCTCTGAGACCTTCTAATATGAATGTAAGGCAGTCTCTATCTGATTACAATAAGGTAGAAGATTTTGGCGATGTTATAGATATAGACGAAGAGGACTTTTCGCAAAGCCCATCGCAAAACTCTTCTTATGAGCCTTATGGTGGCAGACATTCTAGTGGCGAAAGTGAATTCTTGAAAAATCGTGGCAGTGATAAAAAACTTTATGACGAGCTAAAAAATATGTCGCCCGAGATGAAAAAAATTATCATGGCGGACATACTTAGAAGAAAAGATAACTAAAACAAAAGACTATGCTTTTGGCATAGTTTTTTTTGTGCTATAAAAAGCCCTTGTTAACATATATTATAAAAAAAGAGGGCTTATGGGATTAGTAAACGAGATTTTTAATAGTTTGGATTTGTCTATTACTTCTAACGAATATAGGTATTATAACCTTGGTGGAAAAGCCGTCTATATAGAAAATTTTATAAAGATCATAACCTTTTCGAAAGAAGAAATAATACTAAAACTCAAGAAAGGTATGTTCAAAGTAACAGGCTTTGAGCTTAAAATTGTGGAGCTTAACAAAGGCTCAATGTTAATATCTGGCAGTATAAAAGGGGTGGAGGTCTATTGAAAAATATAGGCAAAGTAAGTATAACGCTTGAGGGACTCAATGTTGAGAAGTTCCTTAATTTTTTGACTACAAGCAATATAGATATATATAATATAGTTCGAAATGAGCATAGCAACTTTACTATAACAATAGACAGCCATTACAAAAAGAAAATAATAAGCGATGCCGAGAAGTTTGGATACAAAGTCACTATTGGCAAAAAATCTGGCATTTACAGCGTTTTTTCATTTGCGCTAGCAAGATTTGTGCTTGTTTGCAGCCTTATTTTTATGCTATCAGTATACCTTTTTAGCAATATGTTTTTATGGAAGATAAATATAAGTGGCAACAATCTTATTAGGACAAGTAGTATAATAAATTTTTTAGCAGATAACGGAATTGCCGTAGGAAAGATTAAAGGTTCTATTGATAATAGAGGAGTTGAGAAACTTTTGAGAGATAACTTTCCCGACATAGCTCTTGTGTCGACAGAAATTTATGGCAATTCTCTTAATATCAATATTAGCGAAAAGTTAGCAAAAAATTACTTAGATTATAGTCCTTTGACATCAGCATATAACGGTGTCGTGAGGGAGTTTGAACTTGTGTCAGGTTCATCTAATATAAGAGTTGGTGATGTTGTAAGTGTTGGGCAGATTTTGGTTGAGCCATATATAATGGATAGTGCTGGCAATAGAAAATCTATAAATGCAAAGGCAAACTTATGTTTAGAAGTTGATTTTAATTATACAATTGAGTATAATGAAAATAGAGAAATATATGAGGATACAGGAAACACTTTTGTATACTCAAATTATTCTCTTTGGGGACTTAATTTCAAAAAATCAAAAACTTGTCCTTACAAAAATTATAGGTTAGAAAAACAAGAATATTATGTTCTAAATAGTATGTTTTTGCCTATAAAAAAGACAAGATATAGATACTTCGAGCAGAGCCCAAAACCAGCTTATGTGCCTTTTGACGAGGTTAAAGAGAGCGTAATAAGAGATGCTTATCTTGAGCTTGATAATTTGGCTCGTGGGCAAAAGATTTTTGATAAAAAATATAACATAGTTAAGGTTGGCAATATATATTATGTGACCGCTAGCTGTAAGGCTATGATAAAAATTGGAGATAAATATGATAATAACAACTAATGTAACACAAAGCAAAGCTAATACAAAATTGAGTAGAAAGCTCTTAAAATACACTCTAAAGGTAGTAGGTGCAAAGACTACTAAAGTATCAGTAGATGTAAGTTTTGTTTCAAAGGACGAGATAAAGAGATTAAACAAAGAGTTTAGAGGGGTGGACAAAGTAACTGATGTGTTGTCTTTCCCAACACTTAGCCTTAAACCTTATCAAAGAATAAGACTAAAAGATTATAAACTAGACATAAATCCAGAGACTAAGCATTTGCACCTTGGAGACATTATTATTTGCGAAGATGTTGCAAGAGAGCAAGCCAAAGAATATGGACATGCTTATGAGAGAGAAGTTTATTATCTATTAGAGCATGGATATTTGCATTTGCTTGGCTTTGACCATATAGAGGACGCAGACAAAGTCTTGATGCGTTATGTTGAGGAAAAAGTTTTATCTAAGTACAAAATTTACAGAAGAGAGTTTGTTAATGTCAAAGAAAATTAAAAGTGGATTTGTAGCAATAGTAGGGCGTCCTAACGCTGGCAAAAGCACATTAGTTAATGCGTTAGTTGGTCAAAAAGTTAGCATCGTATCGCCTAAAGCTCAAACTACAAGAAACAACATTATAGGTATAGTTAACAGTAGCGACTACCAAATAGTATTTGTTGATACTCCAGGACAAAACAGTGCCAAGAATGGTCTTGATGATTATATGCAAAAGAGTATCAAGGGTGCTGTAAGCGGGGTTGACTGTATAGTAGTTGCTGTTGACGGCAGTAAACAATCACTAGATGCTGAGAAAAATATAATTACTAAGTACTTGGAGCTTAATATTCCAGTCATCGTTGCTATAACTAAGATTGACCTACTAAGTCAAGAAAAAATCTTTAAGATTCTTGCAAACTTTGGTCAAATAAAAGGTATAAGCGACATTGTGCCTATATCATCTATTAAGAATAGAAATGTAGACGAACTTTTGAAAGTTATCCTTAACTATTTGCCTGAGATAGATGAAGAGGACAAATATTTTGGAGATGACGAATACACAGATAAGTCACTTAGATTTATTTGTAGCGAGATTATTAGAGAGAAGGCTCTATATTTCCTAGATAAAGAGATACCACACGGCATAGCCGTTTCAATAGTTTCGTATAAAGAAGAAGATGGCTTAACTACCGTTGATGCAGAGATAATTTGTGAAAAAGAAAGTCACAAAAATATTGTCATCGGCAAGGGCGGAAGCATGTTAAAGAAGATTGGTCACGAGGCGAGAATATCTTTCCAAAAGGTTATTCAAGGCAAAGTTGACCTTCATCTATGGGTTAGAGTTAAAGAGAACTGGCGAGATAATATAGGTTTTCTTAACGACATAGGCTATAACAACAAAGAGATTTAGAAGTATTAAAATAGACTTTTTGCATATAATATCATAAAGGGAGGACTTAAATTATGGATCTAGAATGGAATCTAATGAAAGACTTTCTAAAAAATGGAAATTTTGGAAGTTACGAACTTTATAATAATTTGACTATGAGCGAAAAGGCTTTTGTTCAAAAATATCCTGAGAGCAAGGTAGAAGAAGAGGAGAGAGTTCAGTAACACGCAATGGATACAAAAGTTAAAGGGCTAGTTCTTGCCTCAAGAGACTACGGCGAAAAGGACAAGCTAGTTACAATTTTGACGCTCGAAAAAGGCAAAATTACTTGCAAAGCTAGAGGTGTAAAAACTCCTAAAAGCAAACTAAAAATGCAAGTTCAGCCTTTTTGCTTTGCTGATTTTGAACTAGTAAGCAGTGGTAATAACTACACATTAACGGGTGGCAATATCATTGATAGCTTTTTTGATGTAGTTACCAATATGGATAAATTTGAATATGGATACGGAGTGCTTGAAATCTTAGACAAGGTAAGTAAAGAAAATGAAGATGTTTCTTCATCTCTTGTCCTTGGACTAAAAGTTTTGAAAGAACTTTGTTATGGGGAGCTATCTCCTAAGGTGCTATTTTTGTACTTTTTGCTTAACATATTTAGAGAAGAGGGCTTTGAGCTTAATACCGATAGGTGCTCTATATGTAAGAGCAAGTTTATGAAAGATGTATACCTTAATATATCTACTGGCGAGCTTGTTTGTAAAGAGTGCAGAGATATAGATAGTTTACCCGTTCCACCAGCGGTGTTTTCTAGCATTAGACTAGTAAGCTCTATGGACATCGCAAGCCTAGGAAGTATAAAAATAAAAGACGAATATATAGATAGTAGCATAATGATTTTGAAAAAAGATTTTGAATCAAAATTTATGTGCAAACTCAATAGTATCAATATGTAGTGGGTGTTTTGGCAATTTTTGTGCCAAAATATTTGTATAAATTTTACCCACAAAATAGCAACAAAAATAATTAAAAAAATGCAGCTAAATGTTTACTCATTTAGTTGATTTTTTTTGTGCAAAGTGTTATTTTAGAAGAGTCAAAAAAATATGGAGGAAAAATTATTTATGGCAAAAAAATATGTTTACTTATTTAGCGAAGGCGATGCCTCTATGAGAGCTTTGCTTGGCGGTAAGGGTGCCAACCTTGCAGAAATGACAAGACTTGGTTTGCCAGTACCACAAGGTTTTACAATCTCTACTGAAGCATGCACACAATACTATGAAGATGGTAGACAAATCAACGCTGATATTCAAGCTGAGATTATGGAAAACATCACCAAGATGGAAGCTATAACTGGCAAAAAATTCGGCGATAAAGAAAACCCACTTCTAGTTTCTGTTCGTTCTGGCGCTAGAGCTTCTATGCCTGGTATGATGGATACTATCCTTAACCTAGGTCTTAACGAAGACGTTGTAGAAGTTATCGCAAAGAAATCTGGCAACCCAAGATGGGCATGGGACTGCTACAGAAGATTCATTCAAATGTTCTCTGATGTAGTTATGGAAGTTGGTAAGAAATATTTTGAAAAACTTATCGACCAAATGAAAGAGCGTAAAGGTGTAGTTTATGACGTAGACCTTACTGCTGAAGACCTAAAAGAACTTGCTAATGAGTTCAAGGCTGAGTACAAAAAACAACTTGGAAAAGACTTCCCAAGTGATCCAAAAGAGCAACTATTTGAGGCTATCAAAGCTGTATTCCGTTCTTGGGATAACCCTAGAGCTAATGTATATCGTATGGACCACGATATTCCTTACAGCTGGGGTACTGCTGTCAATGTTCAAATGATGGCTTTTGGTAATATGGGCGAAACTTCTGGTACAGGTGTTGCATTTACTCGTAACCCTGCTACTGGTGAAAAAGGTCTTATGGGCGAATTCCTTATGAACGCTCAAGGCGAAGACGTTGTTGCTGGTGTAAGAACACCAATGCCTATCGCTAAGATGTCTGAGGTTATGCCTGAGGTATATGAGCAATTCCTTAAGATTTGCAACACTCTAGAGACTCACTATAGAGATATGCAAGATATGGAGTTCACTATCGAAGACAAAAAACTTTATATGCTACAAACTCGTAACGGTAAGAGAACAGCAGCAGCTGCTATCCGTATCGCTTGCGATTTGATTGATGAAGGTATGATAACAGAGCAAGAAGCTTTGATGCAAATCGACGCTAAGACTCTTGATATGTTATTGCACCCAACATTTGATGCTGCAGCTCTTAAGAGTGCTGACAAAAACAATGTTGTAGGTACTGGTATCGCTGCATCTCCAGGTGCTGCTGCTGGTAAGATTGTATTTACTGCAGAAGATGCTGTAAAACATGGCAAAAACAAAGAAAAAGTTGTTCTAGTTAGACTAGAGACTTCTCCAGAAGATATTGAAGGTATGAAATATGCTCAAGGTATCCTAACAGTTCGTGGTGGTCAAACATCTCACGCTGCCGTTGTTGCTCGTGGTATGGGTACTTGCTGCGTTTCTGGTTGCGGAGACATCAAGATGGACGAAGAGAACAAGTGCTTCACACTTGCTGGTAAGACTTTCCATGAGGGAGATAGCCTATCTCTTGATGGTTCTACTGGTAAAATTTATGATTGCGAAATCAAAACTGTTCCAGCAGATCCTAACAGCGGTTACTTTGGCCGTATCATGAAACTTGCTGATAAGTACAGAGCTTTGGGTGTTAAGACTAACGCTGATACTCCAAGAGATGCTAAGAGAGCATTTGAGCTAGGTGCTGAAGGTATCGGTCTGTGCCGTACTGAGCATATGTTCTTTGATCCAGACAGAATTGGCGCATTTAGAGAAATGATTTGTTCTGACTCAGTTGAAGAGCGTAAAGTTGCTCTTGCTAAGATTGAGCCAATGCAACAAGCTGACTTCGAAGGCCTATTTGAAGCTGTAGAAGGCAACCCTGTAACAATTAGATTCCTAGATCCACCATTGCATGAGTTCGTTCCTACTGACGAAGCTGATATCAAAGCTTTAGCAAAAGCAAAAGGCAAAACAGTAGAGCAAATCAAACAATATATCGTTGACCTTCATGAGACTAACCCAATGATGGGTCACCGTGGATGCAGACTTGCAGTTACATATCCAGAAATTGCAGAAATGCAAACTAAGGCTGTAATCAAAGCTGCTATCAATGTTCAATCTAGACATAAAGATTGGAAAGTTGTTCCTGAAATAATGATTCCTCTAGTTGGAGAAATTAAAGAACTTCAATTCGTTAAAAAAGTAGTTGTTGAGACAGCTGACGCTGTAATCAAAGAACTAAATTCTAACCTAAAATATGAAGTTGGTACTATGATTGAGATTCCTCGTGCAGCTCTTACTGCTGACGAAATCGCTAAAGAAGCTGAATTCTTCTGCTTTGGTACAAACGACTTAACTCAAATGACATTTGGCTTTAGCCGTGATGATGCTGGTAAATTCTTACCTTCATACTATCAAAACAAGATCCTAGAGTCAGACCCATTTGCAAGACTAGACACAAAGGGTGTTGGTAAACTAATGGATATGTCAGTTAAACTAGGTAGAAGCACTCGTTCAGAACTACATTGTGGTATCTGCGGTGAGCACGGTGGTGACCCATCATCTATCGAGTTCTGCCATGAGATTGGACTTGACTATGTATCTTGCTCTCCATACAGAGTACCTATTGCAAGACTTGCAGCAGCTCAAGCTAATATCAAAAATCCAAGAAAGTAATTTCTTCAAATAAACAATAAAAAAGATGGCTAATTTTAGCCGTCTTTTTTTGTGCCCTAAACTAAAATACTTATAAAAATATAACTAAAAAACAAACTAAGACCAATATAACTTTTTACGATGATATCTTATTAAGTAAGGGATAAATATTAAAAAGCACTATAAGATATATACATAATTTGACAAAATACCAATATAAAAGTATACTGATAATATAGAGGAAATACTTACAAATGAGTGAAGAGAAAAGATATACAAAATGTGAAAATTGTGGAGCACCGGTAGACGATAGTAGCAGTAGCTGTCCATATTGTGGGGCTAAGTATCCAGAGGTTACTTATAATACGAGTGTAAAAAATGATGACGAAATATCAAGCCCAGTTGAGATAAGTGATACTGTAACTACAAGCGATAATAAAAAGATTAAAGGGCTTAACTCGGTTCTTGCCTTTATTCTTATTATTTGTTTGCCACCAGTAGGCATAGCTTATGTTGTTATCTGTGTGCTAATCAATTATCTTAAAAATTATATTAAAAAAGACTAAATATAGGGGTAAAATGCCTCAAGACCAAAAGAAAAACACATTATATATGTGTTTTTTTAATTTTTTCAAAAAAAATAAAGGAAATACGCATTTAGCGTCTAATAAATAGGTATTAGGTTATTTTTACTTGGGGTGCAAATGCAAAACAAAGGATACCCAACTGCATTTACTCAGCAGTTGAAAGAAAAATGCGATATTGTTACTACGATATCAAAATATGTGCCTTTGAATAAAAAAGGTAAAACTTATTGGGGGTGTTGTCCATTTCATTTTGAAAAGACCCCTTCTTTTGCTGTCAACGAGGTAGAGCAATATTATCATTGCTTTGGCTGTGGCGAGAGCGGAGATGTAATTAAGTTTGTCGAAAAAATTGAGTCTGTTGACTTTATGACCGCTGTCAAAAATTTGGCAAAGTCTGTAGGGTTAGAAGTTCCTGAGTGGACAGGCGATGAAGAGATTGTAAAAGCCCAAAAGAAAAAAGACCAACTTTATAGCATTTGTGATGAGACGATGGCTCTATATGAGGCTAATCTAAAATTACCTTTGGCACAAAAAGCTCGTGAATACCTAGCAAAAAGAGGCATTAATGAAGAGATAACCAAGAAGTTCCATATAGGTTATTGCAATGGCTGGACAAGCAGTATTGAGTATTTCAAAAAGAAAAATATTTCACCTCAGCTTATGAAAGAAGCTGGCATCACCGAGTGCAAGAACGATAGATATTATGATGTTAATGCAGATAGACTTATGTTTCCTATCATTAACTCTTATGGTAACTGTATAGGTTTTACCGGCAGAGTTTTGGAGAAGTCTGATTTTGCTAAATACAAAAACACCTCTCAAACAGCTATCTTTGATAAGAGCCGTGTGGTATACAATATCAACAATATCAAAAAGTTAAAGCAAGAGCGTGGACTGGACAAAATTGTAATAGTCGAAGGCACTATTGATGTTATTGCGCTAGTTAAAGCGGGCATCGAAAATGCTGTTGCTTGTATGGGTACAGCCATAACTCCTTACCACGCAAAAGAACTTAAGAGGTTTAGCGAGAAAGTTGTCCTATGCCTTGATGGCGACTTTGCGGGGCAAAAGGCTATGTTTAGGTCGGTTGATATTTTGTTAGATGGTGGACTAGATGTTAGATGTGTAACACTCCCGGACAACTTGGACCCAGATGAATTTTTAATCAAATATGGCAAAGAAGAACTTGAAAAATATATTGAAAATGCAATCCCAGCACTTGATTATAAGATAATTTCGTTATCAAAAAAATATAATTTATCTAATAATTATGATAAGCGTAAGTTCATTGCTGAGGCTTTTGAAATAATAAGGACGCTTGGAACAAATGTAGACAAAGAAGTATATCTAAAGCTTGTTAGCAAGATAACTAACATTGCTGTTGATATATTGAGGCGTGACCTTGACACTAACAAGAGTGTAGCTGTTGAGAAACAAGAAGAAAAGGCTTTAGAGAGAAGAGAAGATTCTATCCAAAAGGCAATTAAATTTATTATTGCAAGTTTTGTGCATAAAAAGCCTTATGCACATTTTGAAGATATAGGAACAATGTATTTCAAAAATCCAAATCATCAAAAACTTTTTGATTATGTAAAAGAGTGTTTTGATAAGGACAAAAGTTATACGATCAGTTCATTATTTGATATCTTCGATATAGACGAAAACCCTGATATAAAGGAAATCATAGATTTTAACTTTGCGGAGTTTGGGGATAAAGAAGAAGAGTACTTTAGGCAGAGCCTAAAAGTTATATACAACTTGGGCCTAAGACAAAAGTTGGAAAAACTAACCGAAGAGTTCAAAAACGAACCGGATTTGGATAAGCGTAGAAGTATAGGTATGCAGCTTATGCTTGTTACAAAAGAATTAAATAGTAGAAAAAATGGAGAAAATTAGTTATATGTTTAGTGAGAGATTTGTACCAGAAGTAAACAAAATTGTTGAAAATGCAAAAGGCAAAGAGTACATTAACGAAGAAGATGTCATTTTGAGACTTCTAAAATATGATGCATCAGCAAATGAGTTAAAAGATGTTTTGAAATACCTAGAAGATCAAGGCTTCAAAATTAAGTACCAAAAAGACATTTCAGAAGAGGTTGAAGACTTTTCTAAGATAGTTAGCGAAGTAAGTGTTGACGACCCAGTTAAAATGTATCTAAAAGATATCGGTAAAGTACCACTTTTGCAACAAGACGAAGAGGTTGAGCTTGCAAAAAGAATGGCTGAGGGCGATAGCTATGCAAGGGCAAAATTAAGTGAAGCTAACTTGAGACTAGTTGTAAGTATTGCCAAAAAATATGTTGGCAGAACAAGTATGCACTTTTTGGACCTTATCCAAGAGGGTAATTTAGGTCTTTTGAAAGCTGTAGAAAAGTTTGATTATACAAAAGGTTTCCGTTTTTCTACATACGCTACATGGTGGATTAGACAATCTATTACAAGAGCAATAGCAGACCAAGCTAGAACTATAAGAATACCAGTTCACATGGTAGAGACTATCAATAAACTTATAAGAGTAAGCAGACAACTTTTGCAAGAATTGGGACGTGATCCAACATCAGAAGAAATTGCTGAAAGAATGGGTATAAGTGTAGAAAAAGTTCATGAGATTCAAAAGATAGCTCAAGACCCAGTTTCTCTAGAAAACCCAGTCGGCGAAGAAGAAGATAGCAGTATCAAAGACTTTGTCGAAGATGATAGTATGAAATCACCAGTTAAGGCAGCTGAGGATTTGATTCTAAAAGAGCAACTACTTGCAGCTATCGACACTCTAACTCCTAGAGAGCAAAAAGTTATTAGACTAAGATATGGTCTTGATGACTCTCACCCAAGAACTCTAGAAGAAGTTGGTAAAGAGTTTAATGTAACAAGAGAGAGAATAAGACAGATAGAAGCAAAGGCGCTTCGCAAACTAAGAAATCCAAACAGATGCAAACGCCTAAAAGGTTATTGTGATGACTAATATTGAAGTGGGGGCTAGACTAAAAGCGATAACTTCACTCGTAACTATGAGTACTGTTATCGATGTCGGAGCTGACCATGGCAAAGCTGCTGCTGAACTTCTTGTTTCAAATGTTGCTAGTAAAGCATATTTTACAGATATCAGTAGCAAAAGCTTAGAAAAATCTCAAAAGTTAGTAAACGAACTAGGTCTTAATGATAGAGCCGAGTTTGTTGTATGTGACGGACTTAAAAAGTTTGACAATGTAGAGCCTTGCGATGTAATCATTGCAGGTATGGGTGGCGAAGAGATTATCAAAATCCTAAGCGAATCAAAAATAAATGACAAAGTAAATGCTTTTATTTTGCAACCTCAAAAAAATGTCCAAAAAGTTAGGATTTATCTTGTAAATAGTGGCTACAAAATTGTTAAAGACTTTGTTGTAAAAGATGATAAGCAATTTTATTTTGTTATCAAAGCTGTTCGTGGCGAGGATAAATTAACTGAGTTAGAGCTATACTTTGGTAGGACTAATATTAAGGAGCGTCCAAAAGACTTTTTGGAATACTTAGATATGCAAAGAAAGCTTTTTGACGATGTGGTCAAAAATGCAAAGAGTGTAAGCAGTGAAAAAATGAGATATTATGAGCTGCTTAAAAAAATATAAAAGGGGAAAATGTTTATGTTGACAGAAATTCTAAACTATCAAGCCGTAGAAGCAAAAATCAATAAATTGGAGAAAGAGCTAAATGCTAATGGTACCAAAACTGTACTTGCTAATATGGTAACAGCTATTAAGCAAGAGCAAAACACTTTGCTTGAACTAGAAGACAAAGCAAAAGAGATTTTTGACGGTTTTGAGAAATGCAAAGCAGAGTATGCAAAGGCTGAAGAAATTTTGGAAAAACTTATCGCAACTAGCGTAGACGACAAGAATGAAAAAGAAATTGCTGACCTTAACAAAAAAATTACAGATATGACTAACAAGATAACAACCTTGGGTAGAAATATCTCTCAATCATCTATGCAAGCTAATCAAATTTTGAAAGACTTTGATAAAGCAAAAAATAATATCATAACTTCAAAAGGTAAGCACAAACAAGCAAAAGAAGAGTATGATAAACAAGTAGCAAGTATTGAACCTCAAATTGCTGAGCTTAAGAAAGAGCTAGCAAGCCTTGAGAAAAAGGTAGACAGCAAGGTTATGGAGAGATACAAAAAAGCAAGACAAGACGGAATTTTCCCTGTGTTTGTACCGCTAAAAGATGGCGTTTGTGGCGGATGCAGAATGAGTTTGTCAGCAGCCTACAATAGTAAACTTAAAGAGCAAGGCTATGTAGAGTGCGAACAATGTAGAAGACTTATTTATCTAAAATAATTAAAAAAATAAGACTATCAAAAAAGTATCATTATATATTGGTACTTATTGATAGTTTTTTTTTAACTCTTGTGAGTTTTTAGATACTCATGAAAGGCGTCTATGCTCTCAAATGCTTTTTCTACGGCAGCTCTATGGTCAGGGTCCCAGTTATTAGTGCCGTGGGTACGGCTTTTGAAAAAGTGTATACATGTGTGCCCAGTCATATCGTTGTTGGGTATATAGTCGTATGCGTGAGGCATACCATTGATTGAGGCTGCTATATATCTACCTTTTATATTGACCCAAACTGGGCGTCTTGTCCATTGCCATTCGCCATATATTGAGTGCATAATTGCAGTGTTTGCACGATCTATCGGCTCAACATCTGCATGGTTATATCCACCAACTCTTTGGACTGTGTAACTTTTTCCAGTTGCGACATCTATAACTTTGGCGGTGGTAGAATACTTTTCCCAGTATTCGTTGACAAAATCAAACCAATTATCTTTGTATAGCTCAACTTGTTTTTCAGGCTCACGAGCAACTTCGCTTTCGCTACTTGTTTGAGTCGCAAAGCTCGGCAATGCAAATGACGCTAGTGACATGAGAGCTATTATGCTAAATAGAACAATAAGACCTTTATATTTCATATTTTTAATTTGTGTAAAAGGCACAAATATATACTAAATAAAATATGACATTTTTCGAAATATTTGGTATACTCATAGCATGAGTGCATTTATAACTAACATAAGACAAAATACTGACTATTATTGCAAAAAGGCTATGGAATGCTTTGAGTCGCAAGATATTTTGTCTAGTATCAAATATCTTAATAAAGCAGAGGAACTTGCTCTTGGCGGAGAAAAGTATGAGATATATTTTATCCAGGGTATGATGTATTCACGCCTTGAAATGTACGAGCGTAGTAATGAATATTTTCTATTATCTACATTTTCTTTTCCGCTTCAAGTTAAGGCTTTTATAGCAATTTTTGAGAATATGATATCAATGGAAAGACTTGACCTTGCAGAAAATTACAAGACAATGCTATCATATCATCCGGGGATTAAGAAAGACGAGAGAGAAGATATAAATATCAAGTTTGAAAAAGCGCTTGCTGACCTAAAACCAAAAATCAAAATTGCGAACATTGAAGATACTGATAAATTTAGAAAGGACTATCAAAAATCTGTTGAAATGATGTGTGATAGTGACTTTTTGGGAGCAATAGAACTTATGGGTAAATATAACCCAAAAGACTCTCAAAAAGCAAGAGATATATTAACTAATGCTTATGTACTGCTTGGCGAGTATGATAAGGCCGAAAGTACTGCTCATGCAGTTACTATGACTGTAGAAGATAAATGCAACCTTATATTGTGTTACTTCTTGGCAGAGGATAGGAAGAAAGAATTTGCGTTAATAGATGAGCTTTTGAAATACAAAACATTATCAAAAGAAGATACATATAGATTTGCTCTAAGGCTTGCCAAAGTCGGCGAAAATTTGACCGCAATAAAAGTATTTGAAAAGTACTTTTCGCTTGCCCCATATGATGACTATGCTAAGATTATTTATAGTATGGTATGTATGGATGAAGGCTTGTTTACTAAGGCAAAAAATACTTTGATTAGCTTTTTACCTGTGGCACTTTTTGATAGAGGTATTTATGATGAATTACTTAAAAAGTGCGAGGCAAAAGAGCCTGCAAACTTTATTAACAACATTGATTTATGGCATATCGTAGACAAAAAATATAAGTCTAGAATTACTTGGCTAAACGGACTTAGTGATGAAGAGTTTGCTGTCGCTGTTAAAAATTTTGAAAAAGAAATATTGTGGCTTGCAACTGCAAAAGATAAATATTTGAGGAACACATTTTTTACTAGATATTGCACGCTAGAAGGTTCAAGTGATGTTATTAACAAAATGCTAGTTTGTGATGATGTTGATATTGGTACTAAGCTTATCATAATTAACAAGCGACTTGATAGTGGTATCAATGAAAATATTATGTTCACAAGAAATGAAATGTTTACAGGATTTATTCGACTTTCGGATAATCTTAGCAACAATAAAGTTTATTTTAGAGCCTACACACTACTTATCAATAGAATAATTGATAGCAATCAACAGGGGCTTTTTGATTTTGGATTTTTTATCAAAAGGGCACAAAATTTATACAAAGATAGTATAGACAACCCATATATTTTGGCGGCTATAATAAGCTGGGATATTGATAAAACTATCAAAAGAAAAACTATAAAATCAATTTGTTCATACTTTGGTGTTAGCGAAGAGGACTTTTGGAAATATTATAAAGAAGATGAAGATTAAAAAAAAGAGATACATTTTTTGTACCTCTTTTTTGCATTATCGTTTGGTGTTTTTTAGAACTCTCTTTTCTAAAAGTGAAACTAAAGCATACATACCACCCGCCAGTATACAAAGTATAAGTGTACTTGCCATTACAAGGTCTAGTTTGAAGATTTGACCTCCATAAACTATTAGATAACCAAGTCCCGCACCGCTTACTAGGTATTCGCCCATAACTACACCTACCCAAGTCATACCTACATTTATTTTTAGAATAGAAACAAATTCTGGGAAAGCATTAGGTAAAACTAGTTTGAAGAGTATTTGTAGTTTGCTAGCGCCCATTGACTGGAGCAAAAGTATTTTGCTTTTGTCACACGCAAGTAGAGCAGACAAAATTGACAATATTGTTATGACGATAAGTATTAGTATTGCCATAACAACAATGGCTTTTGTCCCCGCTCCAAACCAAATAATTATAACCGGGCCTAAAGCAATCTTTGGCAAACTATTAAGTACTACGATGTATGGGTCTAGTATTTTTCTAATAGTTTCGCTCCACCAAAGAATAACTGCAATGATAAACCCAAGAGCCATTGATATGCAAAATCCAAGCACCGCTTCGTACAAAGTTATGCCTATATGGTATAACATATTTTCTGTTCTAAACAGTTTAGCAATAGTTGTAATTATTCGTGATGGAGAACTGAAATAAAACGGGTCAATGATATAATATTTTGTAAGAACCTCCCAAAGCAAAAAGAAGAGTATAAGTATCAAAACTTGAAAGGTTATTACAAGTTTTTTGTTGTTTCTTTGTTTTTTCAAAAAGAGTTTTCTCTCGGGTGAAATATTATTTTTCATTAGTTTGTATTTCCTTCCATATTTTATCAAATAGTTTAGAAAATTCTGGACTTTCACGCCTCTTTAGAGGTGACCCAAAATCTTTTAGATTTATGTCAAATATTTTCTTAACTTTGGCTGGTCTTGGCGACAATACTACGACTCTGTCTGCCATAGATATTGCTTCGCTAAGGTCGTGGGTTACAAGTACGGCTGTTTTTCTTTCGCTAGAAATAATGTTTGATACATCGTCACACACCCCAAGTCGTGTCTGAAAGTCAAGTGCCGAAAATGGTTCGTCTAGTAACAAAATTTTTGGTTTAAGCACTAGCGTCCTAATTAGAGCAACCCTTTGTCGCATACCGCCCGACAGTTCGGTCGGGTAGCGGTCCATATAGTCTTTTAGCCCATATTTCCTAAGAAGTAGCTTAGCATAGTCTATATAAGATTTGTCCTTTTGTTTTTGGATCTCAGGACCTAGGGTAACGTTCTTAAGTATAGTTCTCCACCCGAACAAGTGGTCGTGTTGAAACATATATCCAGTTGGAATTTCGCCTTCTTGACTTCCTATTATTGTAACTTTGCCTTTAGTTGGTTTTAGTATTTGAGAGATTAAAGATAATATTGTAGTTTTGCCACAGCCACTAGGCCCTACAATCGCAACGAATTCGCCTTCGTAGATTGTTAGGTTTAGTCCATCTATGGCAAGGGTCTCACTATTCTTTGTTTGATAGGTAAGACTCACATCTTGTAGCTGTACTAATTCTTTCATAATTTCTCCTTATTATCTTTATACTTCATTATATGAGGAGTAGCCTTGCAGTGTCCGTCTATTTGACTAAAATAAAAAAAGAAAGCAATAATTTTTTGCTTTCAATTTTTTAGAGGATTGTTATTTATGAGTTAATAGATTATTTAATTATTTGCTAAGACTTGCAACTAGTTCTTCTGCGATAGAATTGTCTACAACAGAGCTAAATGCTACATCGTTATTGATAAGGCCTGCGTTTTTGATGATAGAGTGAAGAGTATTATATGCAGATTCCTTCATAACTGGTGTGTCCATCCATGCATCTATTGAGATGTATCTTTGTAGAGATGATTTGATTGTTGCTTTGTCTGTAGTGTTAAATGATGGATAGATAGCGTCAACAACTTCGTCAATGTTTGCTGTTGTTAGATATTCATATCCTTTCATTACAGCTTTTAAGAATTTCTTAGCTTTTTGGTTGTTTGATTTTAAGAAACTTCTTTTTGCAGTAAATGCTGTATATGGTATTTCACCACTATATTCGCCAATGCTTGCTACGATATGGCCTTTGCCTTCGGCTACGATTTGACTAGCTACTGGCTCAAACAATGTGCAGTAGTCTGCTTCTGTCTCAGTAAAAGTAGGAGCTGTTAGGTTAAAAGCTACATCAGTTCTTAGTTTTACATTGTGAGTACTATCTATTTGAGCTCCTGGCACTAGACCGTTGTTTTTCATAGTGTGCTCAAGTGTTAGGGCAGGAACGCCGCCGGCTCTACCACCGATAACTGTTTTGCCAACAAGGTCACTCCAACTAAAGTTGTTTGTAGGAGTTTTTGAGACCAAAAATGAGCCATCTCTTTTTGTTAGCTGGCCAAAAATAACTGTATTGTCTTTTGCTCCGCCATCTTTAACATAAATTGTAGCTTCTGGGCCAAATAGACCAATGTCTGCATTGCCAGATAATATTGCTGTCATACAGCTATCTGCACCGCCACCGTTAGTTAGTTCTATCTTTAGGCCTTCTTCTTCAAAATATCCTTTGTTGATAGCGATATAAAGTGGAGCATAAAAGATACTATGAGTTACTTCGCTTAGCCTAATAGTATTATTATCATTGCCGCCGCAGCCTATTGTGAAGATTGAAGCCAGTGACAAAATAATAGAGGCTATTACCAAATATATTTTTTTCATTTATTTCTCCTTTTTTTGGTATACTATATATTATTCCAATAAGTTTTTGTTTGTTATAAATTGTCTAAATAATTTTTGCAAAATGTATTGAAATTTGTTTTTATCTTTGGTATAATGCATATGTAATTTGAGGTGAAATATGTTAACATCATTACTTGGATTTATTGATTTACTAACTTTTTTGGAGAGACCAACTGTAATTATCGGTTTGGTTTGTCTTGTCGTGGGCACTAGCATTGCTTTACTTGCTAGCAGAATTGCTAATGCCGTTAACAAAAACGAAAATAATGATGCTCCTAGCAAAGTAGATACTACTTTGAAAATTATAGGAGTATGTGCTATAGTTGTAGGATTTATTTTGATAGCTATACCAAGCTAATCGTTATTGTTTTTTAGAGCATAGGCGTTTTGCCTGTGCTTTTTTTATTAAATATTATGTTTAATTTGACATTTATATATATTTTTTGATAAAACAAATGTGTTAACCAAAAGGAGTTATTATGGAAAAGGTTTACAACCCAAAGGATTTTGAAGAGAAGTTATATGACATTTGGATGAAAAAAGGTTATTTTAAGGCAAAAGTAAATAAGGACAAGACTCCATTTACAATAGTTATGCCACCACCTAACATCACAAGCAAACTTCATATGGGACATGCTTTTCAACAGACTATTCAAGATATAATCATTAGAAGAAAGAGAATGCAAGGCTATGAAGCTTTGTGGCTACCAGGTACAGACCACGCAGCTATCGCAACTGAGGCTAAGGTAGTAGAAAAACTTGCAAAGGCTGGCATCAAAAAAGAAGATATCGGTAGAGAAGCATTTAGTAAACATATCGCTGACTGGTATGACGAGTACAAAGGCACTATCATTAGCCAGTTTAAGAGAATGGGATACTCATGTGACTGGGATAGATTAAGATTTACAATGGACGACCAAAACTGCAGAGCCGTAAGACAAGTATTTGTACACTTGTACAAAAAAGGTCTTATCTACAAAGGCAAAAGAATAGTTAATTGGTGCCCACACTGCAAAAGTTCTATCTCTGATATAGAAGTTGACTTCAAAGAAGTAAAAGGTAGCTTCTGGCATATTAGGTATCAAATAGAAGGTACAAATGACTACATTGAGATAGCAACAACAAGACCTGAGACAATGCTAGGTGATACAGCTGTTGCCGTTAACCCAAAGGACAAGAGATATACTCATCTAGTTGGCAAAAATGTTATTTTGCCTATACTAAATAAACCTATACCTATCGTAGCAGATGACTATGTAGAGATGGATTTTGGTACTGGCGTAGTAAAAATAACTCCTGCACATGACCCTAATGACTTTGAGGTAGGTCTAAGACATAACCTAGAAGTTATCAAAGTTATTGACGAAGAAGGTAAAATGAACGAGCTTGCTGGCAAGTTTGCTGGTATGGACAGATTGGACGCTCGTAAAGCCGTAGTTGAAGAATTAAAGAAACTAGGCAATCTAGTTAGAATAGAAGATTATACTCACAATGTGGGACATTGCGATAGATGTAAGACAGTTATTGAGCCACTTATTTCTAGCCAATGGTTCGTAAAAATGGACGAACTTGCTAAACCCGCTATCAAGGTAGTAGAAGAAGACAAAGTTCATTTTATAGAAGAAAGATTCAAAAAGATATACCTTCACTGGATGCGTAATATTAAAGACTGGTGTATTTCTAGACAATTATGGAGCGGTCACCGTATTCCTATCTTTACATGCGAAGACTGTGGAGAAGTAATTGTAGAATTAGAAGATCCAAAAGTTTGTCCTAAGTGCGGTAGCAAACACCTTCATCAAGAAGAGGATACATTGGATACATGGTTCAGCTCTGCATTGTGGCCACTATCTACTTTGGGATACCCAGACAAGACTCCAGAATTAAAATATTTCTATCCAACTAATGTTATGGTTACAGCTCAAGAGATTATTCAACTTTGGGTTGCTAGAATGATATTTAGCGGACTAGAGTATATGGGAGATGTTCCTTTCAGAGAAGTTTTAATTAACGGAACTGTAAAAGACGCCCATGGCAAAAAGATGAGCAAGAGCTTGGGCAACGGTGTAGACCCTGTTGAGATTATTGAAAAATACGGCGTAGATACTTTGAGATTCTCATTATTTAACGGCGTATCAATAGATATGGATAGTAAGTTCTCTGAGAAGAAGGTTGAACTTTGCCGTAACTTTATCAACAAGATTTGGAACGCAAGCAGATTTGTTTTGATGCAAACTGAAAATGCGCAAGTTAAAGATATAAAAGATGTAAAACTAAATCTTGCAGACAAGTGGATTTTGACAGAGCTTAATAAGCTAATCAAAAATATCGATACAAAATTTGATAAATACGACATTGGTATGGCTGCAAGTGAACTTTATGATTTCTTCTGGACTAAGTTCTGCGACTGGTATATTGAGCTAGCTAAGACTCATATCATGAGCGAAAATGTAGAAGAAAAAGAAGCTACTATCGCAACACTTATCTATGTATTAACTGCATTACTTAAGATGCTTCATCCATTTATTCCATTTATTACAGAAGAAATATATCTATCTCTTCCAAAACATGACGAGAGCATAGTTATTTCTAACTGGCCAGTTGTTGATAAAACTCTTGACTATAAAAAAGACAGCAAGCATATGGAAAGCATTATGAATATCATTAGAAGTGTTCGTAACGCTCGTAACGAAAAGGGTATACCTGACAACAAGAAGATTAGAGTAATTATTTTACCTCTAAAAGACGAAGAAGTTCTAAAGTACTCTGCAAAATATATAGCTAAACTATCAACAGCTAGTGATGTAACATTTGCTTATGACGAGGCAAGCATTAACTCAAACTCTGTAACAATGATTTTTGACAATGCAAAAGTATATATCCCAGTTGACTCTATGGTAGATAGCGAGCAAGAGCTTATTAGACTTAACAAAGAGTTATCTTCTGTTGAGTTTGAGATAGCAAGAAGCGAAAAGATGCTTAATAACCCCGGATTTGTAAACAAAGCTCCAGCACAAATGATAGAGAATGAAAAAACAAAATTAGAGAAAAATAGAGCTCTAAGAGAAACTATCATAGCATCAATCAAAGCCCTATAATAAAACAAAAAAGACTTATGAAATTCATAGGCCTTTTTTTATTATTAAAACACATTTTTAGTTATTATCAATCAAATTCTCATAGATATATTCGTATATGCTAGGAGCTTTTTCTTGCCACTTTTTGCAAGCGTTAACAGCAGCATGTCTTGTTGGACTCTTTAGCTTAATCTCGAACATCGCCTGTTGCATCATTGGTTCTTTGATACGAAGAACAACAGTGTGTGAGCCATCTTCGGTATTTTTGAAGTAGTCAGCAACATATTCTTGACTACGCTTAAAAGTCATACGATTTTGTTTAGCAAATGCGGAAATCTCTTCACGCATACTTTGAGGAATACGATTAAAAAAGTGAGATATGCAGTTTCTGCCGTCATAAGTGATATTGAATACTGCATCATTTTTTACTTCTGGGTCTAGTTTGATATTTTTTGAAGATTTGCTGTCTGTTTTGTAGATAAATTTTGCTTCTAAAAGTTGGTACAAAACTTCTTTGCAGTCCATATAGTTTAGCCAACCATTTCTGCTAGTACAAATGTCAATGATAGAGTTCTCGGTAAGAGGAATCTCCATCTTATCTAGCACAAACAATAATATTAACTTGTTAACCATTGCATCAGCAACAAAATCCATAATATTATTCCTTAGTTTAATTTTTTCTTTTATATCGCTATAAAAGTTAGTACTTGTCATATTTTGGGGTAATTTTGCGTATTTTGTAAGCATTTTTGCTCAAAAATAGGCAAACACCTATGACAAATATCACATTAGCGAAAATATTATATCATACAAAACACGATAAAACAATAATTTTGACTTATTTTTCTTATGACTTTTTTGGGTAGAGTATTCTTAAATATTTTACAATTAGAAATTATTGTGGTATATTTTTCTATATAGAGGTGAATTTATGAGTGACCTATCTCAAAAACAAGTAGAAGAATTACAAGATTTCGTTGACGCATGCAACGAGTTTATTAACGGCAAATTTATTTTGGCCGATATGAAAATATCTAAGATTTTGAAGGCTATAGCTGGTAGTGAAGATATTTACAATCTTCTTGCAGAGTGTATGCTTAACTTTGACTTTGAGTCAGAGCTAAAAAAATGCTGCGTAAAAAATGCTACAGAGAGCGGTTCTTTTACATTGCCTAATGAGACTTACAAACTTATACCTGTAGTATTTTGTTTGCTTGTCCAAATTGACAGCAAGAGAATTGATTTTAACTATTTCCTAAAGACTCAATTTCCATATGCTAAGGGTCAAAATGAAGAGTATGAAAAATTTTCTACCGAAGTAGTTGCACCTTTCCGTGATGCTATCGCTGGGCTATTTAATATCTCTACCGCTGTAAGACCAAAAGAGCAAGTAGAAGAAGAACCAAGCATCATTGATCGTAAGATAAAAGAGCAACTTGAGGCAGAAGAAGAGGAAAATGCTCCAAGACAAGAAGAGGTAAAAGTTGAGACTGTTGAAGCTCCAGCTCCTAAGACTGCTCTTGATAGACTTTTTGACGATATCAGAACTCAAGTAGAGTACATGCAACAACTAGCTCCATATATTAGAAAAGCTGAGAGAAGAGAAAATGTCGTTATACTCCTAAAAGGTATGCTTAGAGTCTGTGAACTAAAAGATTTATTACTTCTTAGCAGTCTAATGATAGCTATCAATGAGCTATGCGGTGGCGAAAAGATGTTAAGAGATAATATCAAAAATATTGGCAGATTATACGCTAACTTTTTGAGTGAAAACAGATAATCACATAAATATTAAACATAGTAAGTAAGCTAGCACTACGGTAAAAATCGTATGTGCTAGTTTTGTTTTTATAAAGTAGCCATATTTAACATTTACGCTACTCAAAAACACCATTGATTGCAAGTGAACAGACAACCCTCCAAAGGCTGTAAGTCCGCTACAAATTATAGTTTTTGTCGCAAGGCTCAGGCTTGTTTGAGATAATTCAAGACAGCCTCTTGTAACTTCTATAAGTCCTGCGGCTACTTCGTTACCGGCATTTAATTTGCCAAAGAACAATATATAATTAAGAGCTTTTCCAATAAAATTTATAACTCCCAAATTATAAAAAATATCTATTAGTAAAAATGTAAATGCAATAAAACCACCAACAATTAAACTCGATATAATAGTTGAGTACATGCTGTCATTAAGTAGGTCTTTTGAGCTCTTTTGTCTCTCAAAAATACTTTTTGTTACAATGCATTTTTTACCTCTAAATACAAGTCCGCAAATAAAAGATGCTAATATATGAGAACAAAAAATTATAACGCCCGCCTTGTAACTACCAAGAAGAGAAGCGCCGACACTGCCTATCATAAATATAGGCCCAGATGTCGAACAAAAGCTAACGGCTTTTTTGCACTCGCTATCATTTAGCATGCCAGCTTCTCTAAAGTCTTTTATGAGTTTAGCTCCCATAGGATAACCTGACAAAATGCTCATAAAATATATGTACCCTGTAACGCTTGGACACCTAAAACATTTTTCGGTCACTTTTGATAGCAAAAAACATGACTTAAAAGTGTATGGATTTTGGGCTAAAATCTTGCCTAAAAACATAAAAGGTATAAGCCCTGGGAGTATTACACTTGCCCAGATAAGTATACCTTTTGACACAGAGCCAAGGTATATAGAGGGCTTGAGTATAACGAGTAAAAAGACAAAAAATGAAAAGCCAAGTATGGCTATTTCTGCATAATTTATTTTTGATTTTGACATATAATTAACCTAATATTTACCGCATTATTAGAGGCTTTTTTGAGTATATATAACTTAATACAATATATTATTACCTTTAGCGTTTTATACTTTTTTGTGGCAGATTTTAGGCTATATTGAATTATGTTGCTTTTTGGAAAATGATTTTCTTACAACAAAAAAAAGAGTACCTATGATACTCTTTATTTTTTTTAGATATTTAGCACTAAGGCTTGATTGTATAGATATGGTAGCGTGCTAACTTTGTTAGTAAGTAGTGCGTAAGTTGCGTCCGCTCTGTCTTCTATCTCAAGTAGCCTTTTTGCAAAAGGTTTGAGTATAAGCGGAATATTGCTGTTGCGGATTATAAGCGGAGCAGAGCACTCAAGGTTACTTAATATTTTGTTTCTTTTTACGGCTAGCACTTTTATATAAGGGGTTAATTTTTTGTAAGCAAAATATGTTGCTATTTTGTCAATACCAAGCATGCTAGCTAATGCAACTCTGTTAAGTCTACTTTCGGTGTATCTTTTGGTCTTGCACAAGTTGATAAAACTTTCGTAGCTATTGCACTCTCTAGATATATGATGAAGTCTATTCTCTAAGCCTTCATTTACATCAAATATATTTCGTAAATAGTCTAAGTCTGATGTCCTTAGCGAAAATAGTCTCAAATCATCAAAAAGTTTTTTGTTTGGCAAATTTTGTTTTTCAAGTTTTTGCTTCATTACTGCATAGACTTCTTTTGGTATGCTTTGGTCTATTGCTTTGATGCCTTTTGAGTACAAGGTATCTCTTAGGCTACTTGCAGAAGCAAATTCGCCTTGTTTTTTGCTGTTAAAATCTTCGCCTTGGCGTTTTACTGTTATAGGTATAAGACTACTTTTTGTTGTGATTAACGCTTTTAGGTATTCTATCGCTAAGATGTTGTTTGAACCCTTCAAAAGCTCGTCTGAGCCTTTATCAAGTACGCCATCGTTTACTAATTCTTCAATGGCTTTTTGACGGCTAGCAGGATAACTAAGCCCGTTATCTAAATTTTGTTTTAACAATTTTTTATATGGCTTTGGCTCTTTTACTAAGACTTCTGCTAATTTTTTTAGAGGCTCAATTTCGCCACACTCACTGCCAAAACATATATGTGTTGCATTTTTTAGACAGTTTGCAATTTTGATGCCGCCATGAGCAAAAACTTCTGCACTAGAACAAGCGTATGCAGTAGGTAAGTGAAGGACTATATCCGCCCCTCCAATAATTGCAAGTTCGGCTCTGCTATACTTGTTAAGCACACAAGGCTCGCCACGCTGAGAAAAGTCCCCACTCATGATGCAAGCTATGTATTCGCAGCCGGATAATTCTCTTGCTTTTTGGATAAGTAGCTTGTGACCGTTATGAAAAGGGTTATATTCGCAAATAATTACACAGATTTTGTTAGTTTTCATAAAAATATTTTACATTTCCTAAAAATTGAGATATAGTATTATATATCAAAATTGATAAATTAACAAACATTTGTGAGGAGAAAAATGAAAGCGAAACATTTACTAGCCAAAGCAAAAGTTCTAAACAAATCAATTGTCTTTCCGGAGGCAGAGATTAGCGACAGAGTTTTGAAGGCTGTAGAAATTATTTTGAAGAAAAAAGTAGCTAGACCTATACTTTTAGGCGATGAGGAAAAAATACTTGCAAAAGGTTACAAATTGCAAGGTGCTACTATTATTAACCCAAAAAATAGCGAACTAAACAAAGAGTTTGCAGAGAAGCTTTTTGAACTTAGAAAAGCTAAGGGTATGACCGAGAGCGATGCAAAAAAACTTGTTAAAAATCCATTTTACTTTGCAGCTATGATGGTATATTGCGGATATGCAGATGGAACACTAGGCGGAGCTGAGACTTCAACTGCAGATTCTCTAAGACCAGGACTTCAAATAATCAAAGGCAAAGAGGGTATCAAAACTATATCTTCATGTACTATGTTCATAGGTACAGACAAATTAAAGTTTGGCGAGAACAATGTAATATTCTTTGCTGATACTAGCCTAAATATTGAGCTTGATGCTAGTGCTATGGCAGATGTAGCAGTATCAACTGTTGAGACAGCTAAACTTCTTGCTGGTATTGAGCCAAGAGTAGCAATGCTTTCTTTCTCAACAATGGGTAGTGGCGGAACTAATGAGGAGCTAACTAAGATAAGAGAGGCTGTTGCTCTTGCAAAAGATAGACTAAAAGGCGTAGCTGAAGTAGATGGCGAGATGCAACTAGATGCAGCACTTGTAGAATCTGTTGGAAAACTAAAAGCTCCTAAGAGTAAAGTTGCCGGTAGAGCCAATATCCTTGTATTCCCAGACCTTACAAGTGCCAATATTGGATATAAGATAGCTGAAAGATTTGGCAGACTAACAGCAGTTGGCCAAATACAACAAGGTTTCAAATACCCAGTTAACGACCTGTCAAGAGGCTGCCATGTAGAAGATATAGTTCTTATGACTGCAGTTACATGCTTACAAGCACAAAAAGTTTAATAATTTGAGGAGATAAAAATGAAAATATTAGTAATTAACGCTGGTAGTAGTTCAATAAAATACCAACTACTAGACATGGAAAATGAAAAAGTAATCGCAAAAGGACTTGTAGAGAAGATTGGTCTTCCTGATTCAAGACTAGTGCACAAGGCACATGGTACATCAACAGTTATTGATAAATACCTTAATAACCACAACGAAGGACTAGAACTTGTTCTTAACACTTTGCTTGATGAAAAAGTTGGCGTAATTAAGAGCCTAGACGAGATCAACGCTGTAGGACATAGAGTATTGCACGGCGGTACAATTTTTGACAAACCAACACTTATCACAGATGAAGTTATGGCAAAACTTGATGACCTAGTTCCACTAGGACCTCTACATATGCCAGCTAACATTTCTGGTATCAAAGCATGCCAAAAAGTTATGCCAAACACTCCAAATGTAGCACTATTTGATACAGCTTTTCATGCTACAATGCCAGAATACGTATATAGATATGCACTTCCTTATGATTGGTGCGAAAAGTACGGCGTAAGAAGATATGGCTTCCATGGTATGAGCCATCAATTTGTTTCTGGAGAGGCTGCTCGTGTTATGGGCAAAAAGCCTGAAGAACTTAAACTTATTGTTTGCCATATTGGTAATGGCGCTAGCGTCTCTGCTGTAAAATATGGCAAATGCTATGACACAAGTATGGGACTAACTCCACTAGAAGGTCTAATTATGGGTACACGTAGTGGTGACTTTGACCCAGCTATTGCAGAACATGTTATGAACAAGACAGGTATGTCAATCGGCGAGTTTACTAATGTTATCAACAAAAAGAGCGGTCTACTAGGCATCACAGGCGTAAGCTCAGACAACAGAGATGTTAATGCTGCCGCAGCTAATGGCAATGAGAGAGCAAAACTAGCACTAGATATGACTTACTATAGACTAAAAAAATATATTGGCGCATACTCAGCAGCTCTTGGCGGAGTAGATGCAATAATCTTTACTGCTGGTATTGGTGAAAATAGCTACGAGCTTAGAGAAGGCGTAATGAAAGATATGGAATATCTTGGCATAGACTTTGACTTCGAGAAGAACAAGAACTTCAAGCGTGGCGAAGTAGAGCTTTTGACCAAACCAAACTCAAAAGTTAAAGTTTATATCATACCAACAGACGAAGAGCTTTTAATCGCAAGAGAAACAAAAAAACTAATTTCAAACAAATAATAGTTGACAAATTATTATAGTTTGATTATAATAGGTCGTGGTTTTATATGTTATTAGATTTTCAAATTGCAAAAAACACCCAAGGTAAGCCTATTTCGTTTGAGATAGAAGTGCCTATGGACAACAAACTAATAGAAGACAAAGGTTATACTTTTACCTCTCCATGCAAGCTTGTAGGCACTATGATTTACGAGTTTGAGAGCCTAAAAGTTAATGCCAAAGCTACTATATCATTTAGGGCTCAATGCGACAAATGTGGCGAAGAGATTGATAAGACTTTGGAGTTTGATGTTGACGAGATGTTTGCAAAAAGCAATACAGAAGATAGTAACTACTATGAAATAGGTTCGACATCAGTAGATGTTACTCCAATGCTTGTGGATAATTTCTTTGAGCATTTGCCTAGCAGAATCCTTTGCAAAGAGGATTGCAAAGGTTTGTGTGATCTATGTGGTAAGAACCTAAATTATCAATCTTGCAACTGTGAAGAGATTAAGCAAGAATTAGATAACCAAGACAATCCATTTTATAAATTGAAGTATAAACAGGGGGATAAATAAAGATGGCAGTTCCAAAGGTAAAAGTATCAAAAGCAAGAAGAAATAGCCGTAATGCTAATTGGAAGGCTGGCGTTCCTACATTAGTAGAGTGCCCACATTGCAAAGAGCTTACACAACCTCATACAGTTTGCAAAAATTGTGGTTACTATGACGGAAAAGAAAGAGTAGCTCAAAAAGAATCAAAAGAGAGCAAGTAATAAAAAATAGTTTTTTAACAGGCAATATTACAGTGCCTGTTTTTTTTGTCGTTAGAGAAAAAGTGTTTGCTAAATATATTATATTTATGTATAATATATAGCAGAATGAAAAGGAGTCTTTATGAAAATAGTATTAGATGCTTTCGGTGGAGATAATGCTCCCTTTGAGATAGTAAAAGGTGCTGTAAGAGCAGTAAATAAATATGATGATATTGAGATAGTTCTTACAGGCAAAGAAGATAAAATTAGAGAATGTTTTAAGACCCTTAATTATAATGGTGATAGGATATCAATAGTTAACTGCAATGATGTTATTAACAATGATGATGTGCCAACTGAGGCTATCAAGACAAAAACTGATTCTTCACTAGTTAAGGCTTTTGAGACCCTAAAAGACCCAAGCGTACAAGCATTAATATCTGCTGGTAGCACTGGAGCAATTTTGACTGGTTCATTTTTGAAAGTAGGTAGAATTAGAGGAATATCTAGACCATGTCTATCTCCTGTACTTCCTACCAAAACTGGTGGTAAAGTTATGCTTGTTGATGCAGGCGCTAATGTTGATTGTAAACCTATCAATATTTGCCACTTTGCATTGCTTGCTAGCACATATATGAAGTCAGTTCTTGGTATAGAAAATCCAAAAGTAGGACTACTTAATGTTGGTACCGAGGACAAAAAAGGTAATGAGTTTACAAAAGAGTGTTTTGCACTTTTGAAAGAAATGCCTGAGATAAACTTTGTAGGTAACTTAGAAGCAAGAGATGCTTTGTCAGGCAATTACGATGTTATCTTAGCTGATGGCTTTAATGGTAATATTTTGTTAAAAGCTCTTGAGGGTGCAATGTTATTTGCTATGAGCGAGATTAAAAAAGAAATTAAAAGTAATTTTTGGAGCAAGTTTGGTGCTTTGTTTATGGGCAGGGCATTTAAGAATATTAAGGCTAAACTTAACTACAACAACTACGGCGGTTCGCCTTTCTTAGGAGTAAGAAAAATTGTTATCAAATCTCATGGTTCTAGCGACAGCACTACAATTTTGAGAACAATAGAACAGGCTAAAAAGATGTATGAGACTAAGTTTATTGAGACTGTAGAGAACAATATTCCACGAATTAATGTTGAAGGATAGTATATGAAAGAACTAGAAAAGTTGCTTGGCTATAACTTCGAGGACAGAAGTTTGCTTAATGTAGCACTTACTCACTCTACATATAGCAATGAGTATGGCGGGCAGTCTAATGAAAGGTTAGAATTTCTTGGAGATAGTGTCCTTGAACTTGTGGTGAGAGAATATTTATTTCTTCATTATGAGAGTGAAGAGGGTAAACTTACTGAGTGGAAAAAACAGATAGTAGATAAAAAATATCTAAAAGCTGTAGCCGAAAAGTTGGGACTGGCTAAATACCTAAAACTTGGCGGTTCTCTTCAAAATCAGCCACTCTCGGACAAACTTATATCTAATATATTTGAGAGTATAGTTGGTGCTATCTATCTTGATGGCGGATTAGATGTAGCAAGAGATTTTATACTTAAAGTTATGAATATTGACTCAAGAATACAGTTCTTGGGCGAACACAATTTGGATTATATAACCACTTTACAAGAGCTTGTACAAAAGGAGCATATATCTTTACCTATTTACGAAGATAGGGGAAAGGTTGATGGACTTTTTGTAAAAGCTGTTGTTATTGATGGTAAAGCAATAGCAGAAGGCAGGGGCGCAAGCAAACAAGAGGCCTCAAAAGAAGCTGCAAAAATTGCTATAAATGTTATAAAAGGAAAAAATAATGAACTTCAAACAGATTGAACTAGCAGGATTTAAGTCATTTGCGGATAAGACAGTTATTAAGTTTGACTCTGGTATCACTGCTATAGTTGGACCTAATGGTTGCGGAAAAAGTAATGTTGCCGATGCTATAAGATGGGTTTTGGGTGAGCAAAGTACAAAACTACTAAGAGGCTCATCAATGCAAGATGTTATCTTCAATGGTACCGAAAAGCGTAAAAGTTTGAGTTACTGTGAGGTATCTCTTGTTTTTGATAATACCAATCGTAGCTTTAACCTAGACTTTGACGAGATAGCTATAACTCGTAAACTTTATCGTTCTGGTGAGAGTGAATATCTTATTAACCGTACGCCTTGCAGACTAAAAGATATTATCAATGCACTTCATGATTCTGGTGTAGGTAGAGATGGTTATTCTATCATTGGACAAGGTAAAGTAGAAGAGATTATCAGCAGTAAACCCGAAAATCGTAGAGCTATTTTTGAAGAAGCTGCCGGAATTGCTAAGTTTAAGGCAAGAAAGGTGGAAAATGAGAGAAAGCTAGAGAGAACACAAGAGAACTTGTCTCAAGTCCAAATTATTCTTGACGAGCTAGAGAGACAGCTTGGACCTTTGCAAAGACAAGCAGAGGCTGCTAAAAAGTTCTTAGAATTTAGAGACGAACTAAAAGTTTACGAAGTAAATACATACATTTATCAATACGAATCAGCAGCAACTACCAAGGCTAAGATTCAAGAGCGTATAGATGCCCTTAATGAAGAGATTAACCTAAAACAAGACGGCATTAACAAGGCTAACTCAAAGTACAATGACAGCATGACTGAGGTTAACCAAATAGATAGAACTTTGGCAGAACTTCACGACAAGATTTTGTATCTAACAGTAAGCCTTGAGAAAAAAGCCGGCGAAGCTAATGTCGTAAGAGAGCGTATCAAATTCTTAAAAGAAGAGTACGAAAGCAAAAAAGCCGAGCTTGAAAAACAAAAGGCAAGTAGCCTTGCTATGAAAGCTCAAGTTTCTGCTAATGAAGACAAGAAGACTAAACAACATGTTTACCTTGAGACTTTACGCAAGACAGCCAATGAAATATCTGATAAGTATTTGGCATTAGTTGATGAGCTAACCCAAAGCGAAGCAGAGGCTAACCAAAAGCAAAAACAAATGATTGATGCTTTGTCTAAGCTTACCGATATCAAGTCTAACTTGTCAGCTCTAAAAGCCGAAAAAGAAGCTTACACTCAAAACTTAGAAGAGCTAGACAAAAAGATTGAGGCTCTAGCTTCTAAGATTGCCGAAAGACAAAAAGAGCAGTTAAGCATTTCGCAAAGTGCAAGCGATGCGTACAATGCATATATCAAGGCTAAACAAAATGCCCAAGATATAACTGAGGCTTTGACTAGCCTAAAAACTCAAAACGATGAGAATAACGAAAAGATAGTTAATACTTCTTCTACTATCCAAATTTTGGAAAATAGAAAGAAAGTACTAGAAGATATGCAAAAAGACTTTGACGGATTTAACTATTCTGTCAAGAGACTAATGCAAGATAGCGAGCAAAACAAAGCTCTAAAGAGCAAAATTGTTGGACTTGTTGCTAACTCTATGACAATTCCACAAGGCTTTGAGACAGCTATAGAAGTTGCCCTTGGTAACGCTATCCAAAATATAATCACAAGTGATGAAGAAGACAGCAAATCACTTATCAATTATCTAAAACAAAATAACTTAGGTAGAGCAACATTCTTGCCTATCAGCAGTATGAAGTCTAAGACTCTAGACACAAGAGAAAGAGGTTTTCTAAATCGTAATCACTGCCATGGTGTTGCTTGTGATATTATCAAATATGACAGTAAACTAAGTAATGTTTTTGAGTCGCTACTAGGCAGAACTGTAGTCGTTGATACTATTGATGACGCTGTATCTCTTGCTAAGTCTAGCAACTTTGCATTTAAGATAGTTACCCTTGACGGAGATGTTATCAATCCACAAGGTTCTATGTCAGGCGGTAGCAAAAAGGCTATTACATCTAACATCTTAATGCGTGACTCTGAGATTGAAGAGATTTCTAAACAACTAGAAAAACTAAGAAACGCTCTAAATACTAGAAGAGCAGATAAAGAAGAGTTTGAGAAGAAGATATCAGCACTAAGCTTAGAGCTAGAAAAAGCAAATGCAGTGGCTATCTCTACCCAAATCAACAACGCTCAAAAGAGCCAACTTCTTGAGCAATATAATATTTTCATTGAAGAAAATGATAAAGAAAGAATGTCACTTGCTAGCGAAAGAATAACTATTGCCGAGAAAGTAGAACTAATATCTAAAGCAATTTCGCAAGTAGATAATAAAGAAGAAATTGAAGTTTCTAAGACTGATGCCGAAGAAAATATTGAAGCTAGACAAAAGATTTATAACAATCTAAAAGCTCAAAAAGATAAGTATCATGAAGATATGACTGCTATTAAGATCAATATAGCAAGTATTGAGAGTGAGATAGTAGCATTAGACGGCGAGATTGAGAGACTAAACAACTCAATCGTTGAAACTGATAAGAATATCGAAGCTCTAACTCATGCGGTTGAGAGCCTAGACGGAGCAATCTCTGGGGCTGTTTCTTCTGTTAATGAGACAAAGGACAAAGCTTCTGTAGAGAAGTCTGTTAAAGAGCTTGACGAGCTAAAAGCACGCCTTGCAAGTCTAGATGACCACAAAGCGGACTTACAACAAAAGATTAAGAAGTACGATGAAGAGCGTACAATTTTGACAGGCGAGCAAAATAGAGCTCTTGACAAACGCTATCAAGAAGAAGCAAATCTTGCAAAAGTTGATACTGATATTGAGACAATGCAAGAGAAGATTTTTGAGGATTATGAGTTAACATATGAGACTTGCCTTCCTCTAAAACAAGAAAATTATGATATCAAAGAGGGTTTGACTCAAACTTCTATTTTGAAAAAAGAAATTTCAAAGCTTGGACATGTCAATGTTAATGCTATAGAAGAGAGCAAACTTGTTAGTGAAAGATATGAGCATTATAGAACTCAAGTTGACGACCTAGTTAAGGCAAAAGAAGATTTGATTCAAGTTATCAAAGAATTGTCTACCGAGATGATTACTAGATTCGAGACAGAATTTAACAAGATTCAAGAGAACTTTAGTAAGATATTCAAAGAGCTATTTGGTGGTGGTAACGCAAGACTTGAGCTTACAGAGAGCGAAGACCCACTTCTAGCTGGTGTAGAGATTGTAGCTGAGCCACCTGGCAAGAAACTACAAAGCATCACACTTCTAAGTGGTGGTGAGAAGGCCCTAACTGCTATAGCAATCTTGTTTGCTATCTTGAAGCTAAGACCAATGCCTTTCTGTCTACTAGACGAAATAGAGGCTGCCCTTGATGATGCCAATGTTGATAGATTCGCAAGATATCTAAAGAGATTCTCACAAGAGACTCAATTTATTGTCATCACCCACAGAAAGCCAACTATGGAGCTTGCGGATAGACTATATGGTATCACTATGGAAGAAAAAGGTGTATCAAAACAAGTTTCTGTTAACCTTAGCGAAGCTGTTAAAAATGCAAAATAATAATAAATATGGCAAAACAATATTTGTGCTCAAATATTGTTTTGTTTTTTTATAATTTGTTATATAATGAAGTTGGTATTTATAATGAAATAATATATATTTTTGAGCTTGAAAAACAACTCAAAAAGTTTCTAAAATATCAAAAAATCATTTATTTTTGGCTAATTTTTAGCAAAATTTTATTAAAAAGGTGTAATTTTATGGGATTTTTTTCTAAATTACTTAATGGATTAAAAAAGACAAAAGATAGCTTTGTTAATAAGCTAAATAGTTTGTTTGGACTTGGCGAAATCAATGCGGATTTTTATGAAGAGCTTGAGTTTATTTTGATTAGCTCTGATATTGGTGCGGAGACTAGCGCAACAATTATTGAGAATCTAAAAAAGGAAATCAAAAAGCAAAAAATATATAAGGCAGACGAGGCAAAAAATGCCCTAAAAAGAGTACTCGTTGACATACTAAAATCTGCTCCAAAATATGAGTGGGAATATCCGCAAGTCATACTTGTAGTTGGCGTTAATGGTGTAGGCAAGACTACAACTATCGGTAAACTTTCTAATTATTTTAAGAAGAAAGGTAAAACTGTTACTCTTGTTGCAGGAGACACTTTTAGAGCTGCCGCTAGTGAGCAACTTAACGAGTGGGCTAAGCGTAGCGATGTAAAAATAGTTAAACATACAGAAGGCGCAGATGCGGCAGCTGTCGTATATGACGGCATAGCAAGCGCTAAGGCAAAAAATACAGATGTTTTGATTGTTGATACGGCAGGTAGATTACATACCAAAGTAAACCTAATGGAAGAGCTTAAAAAGATAGGTAGAGTAATATCTAGAGAGTGGCCAGAGGCTAATGTTTGCAACCTTATAGTTCTTGATGCAACTATTGGTCAAAATTCTATTTCTCAAGTTAATGCCTTTAAGGACGCAGTAGGTATTGACGGTATAGTCTTAACCAAACTTGACGGAACAAGTAAAGGTGGAGTAGTTTTCTCTATAGTTGAAGAGTTAAAAGTTCCAGTATGTTTTGTAGGTGTTGGCGAAGGACTTGACGACTTAGACGAATTTAACGAAGAAGATTTTGTCAATGCAATATTTGATTAAAAAAATGCTTGACAACAAGTATTTTGTAATATATACTATGTAAAGTAAGTTTACTTTACAAGGGGGTAAATATGAACATAGCTGAACAATTTAACAATAGTTTGTTGTTTGAGTTCTATGGCAATTTGCTTACCGAAAAACAAAAGAGTATACTTAATGATTTTTTGAATAACAATTTGTCGCTTACTGAGATAGCTGAGAGCTATGGAGTTACAAGACAAGCTATTAACGACCTTATCAAGAGGACGATTAAGATTTTGCAATCTTATGAGGACAAACTTGGACTTTTGGCTAAGTTTAAGAATATCAAAAGTAAGGTTGAGAAGGCATCTACATGTATAGATAGCGGCGATAATCAAAAAGTCAAAGAGTATCTAAATGATATTTTGGAGGATTATTGATGGGCTTATTTGAAGGATTATCAACTAGACTAAATCATATTTTTAGTAAACTTACCAAAAGAGGCAAGCTAACAGAGCTAGAGATAAAAGAGGCTATGAGAGAAGTCAGAGTAGCACTTCTTGAAGCAGATGTTAACTTTATGGTTGCCAAAAAGTTTGTAAACACCGTAAGCGAAAAAGCTCTTGGGCAAGACATTTTGACAAGTTTGACTCCTGGACAACAGGTTATCAAAATTGTCAATGATGAACTAACCGCCCTTATGGGTAGTAGCAATTCTAAGCTATTAGTTAGCCCTAAACCACCAACAGTTATTATGATGTGTGGTCTTCAAGGTGCGGGCAAGACTACTATGTGCGGCAAACTTGCAATGCTTCTTAAATCTCAAGGCAAGAAGCCTTTACTTGTTGCTGGAGATATTTATAGACCAGCTGCGATTTCGCAACTACAAGTTGTAGGTAAGAGTGCTAATACTGAAGTCTTTGAAAAGGGAACACAAAGCCCTGTCAAGACTGCTAAGCAAGCTATTGAGTACGCCAACAAGATGATGTATGATACTGTTATTATTGATACTGCTGGTAGACTTTCTATCAACGAAGAGCTAATGAACGAGCTAAAAGAAATCAAAAAAGCAGTTAACCCAACAGAAATTTTGTTGACAGTAGATGCGATGCTTGGACAAGAGAGCGTAGGCGTTGCCGAAAAGTTTAATAGTGACCTAGATTTAACTGGTGTAATACTTACAAAACTTGATGGCGATACAAGAGGCGGTGCAGCCCTTTCTATTAGAGAAGTTACTGGCAAACCTATTAAATTTTGCGGTGTTGGAGAAAAAATTGGCGATATAGAACCATTTTATCCAGATCGTATGGCATCTCGTATACTTGGTATGGGTGATGTTCTTACCCTTATCGAAAAAGCTCAAACAGCTGTAGACGAAAAGCAAGCCAAAGAACTAGAAAAGAAGTTCAAAGAAAATAGTTTCAACTTTGAAGATTATTTGGTACAAATGGAAAACATGAGCAAAATGGGAGATATCAATGACCTTATTGCTATGATACCAGGTGCAGCAAGTAAACTAAAAGGTATGAAAGTGGACGAAAAAGAGTTGTTAAAAAACAAAGCTATCGTCCAGAGCATGACAAAAAAAGAAAGACGCAATCCAGACCTTATCAAAGCTTCTCAAAAGAAGAGAATAGCAAGTGGTAGTGGTACTACTATTCAAGATGTCAATAGATTGCTTAAACAATTTGAACAAAGCAAAGAACTAATGAAACAACTTAATGGCAAACGCAAAGGCGGTTTCAAAGGCTTGTTCTAACCAACTTAGTTACTAACTTTTATTAGTAAAATATATATCATAAAGGAGAAAAATTATGGCAGTTAAAATTAGATTAACAAGAATGGGAGACAAAAAATCTCCATTTTACAGAGTAATCGTTGCTGATTCTCGTACAGCAAGAGATGGTAAAGTTATTGATACTCTAGGTTATTTCAACCCACTTAATAACGATATCAAACTTGACAACGAAAAGGCAGCTACTTGGATTAAAAACGGTGCTCAACCAACTGAGACAGCTAGAACAATCCTAGTAAAAACTGGTGTTGTAACAGATGCTAAACCTTACACTTCTAAAAAAGTTACTGCTCCTAAAAAAGAGTCTAAAAACGCTTAATAGAGGAGATTAGTAAATGGAAAATTTTGTAAAGGTAATCGTTGAGAACTTGGTAGATAACAAAGACGCAGTCGAAGTTACTACCGCAGTTGATGGCAAAGTAATAGTTATCAATATCAAAGTAGACGAAAAAGATACAGGCAAAGTAATCGGTAAAAATGGCAAAGTTGTTCAAAGTATCCGTACTATTGTAAAATCAGTATCTGCAAAAACAAACAAGAGATATGTTGTAAAAGTTGTATCTTAAAAAAAATAATAGCTGGGCTTATCACCTAGCTATTTTTTGTTATATTAAGTTAATTTTTTTAGTATAATATATAAATATTTTTATAACATTTTGATATTTTTTTATATTATGCTAAACTAACTATAGGAGTTATTATGGATTTATTAGAGATAGGTAAAGTATTAAAACCTCAAGGACTAAAAGGCGAACTAAAAGTTGAGCCAACTATTCACGATATGGACTATTTTAAGTCGCTAAAAAGTGTTGTTATTGACGGAAAGATATATGAGGTCAAGACATCTTTTGTTAGACAGGGTTTTGTTTATATCACATTTAAGGGGTTAGAAGATATCAATTTGGTCGAGAGTCTTCGTAACAAAAAGCTAAAAGTTGAGAGAGACAACGCCCCAAAACTTGATTATAACGAATTCTTTATAGTGGATATGATAGGTATCAATGTCGTTGACGAAAACGGCAAAAACTACGGGGAAGTTATTGATATAGACCAATTTGGCGCGGCCGATGTTTATACTATCAAAGGCAGAAATGGTGTCCATACATTCCCATTTATAAAAGATATGGTTATAAGTGTTGATGTCCAAGGTAAGACTTTGCTTGTCAAATCTGATAAAATAAAAGAGGTTATGGTATGAGAATAGATATTTTAACTCTTTTTCCTGAGATGTTCGACAATCTAAAAATGAGCATTATAGGAAGAGCTTTAGAAAATAATCTATTGACTATTAACCTTGTAAATATTAGAGACTTTTCTAAAGATAAACATAAAAAGTGTGACGACTATCCTTTTGGTGGCGGGGCAGGTATGCTTATGACTCCACAACCTTTATATGATGCAATTATCTCTGTTAAGACTGACGATAGCGAGATAGTGTATATGTCACCTAGAGGCGAAACTCTAACTAGCAAATTAGTAATATCTTTTGCAAAGAATATTAAACATCTAATAATTATTTGTGGGCACTACGAAGGTATTGACCAAAGAATTTTGGATATTTTTAATATCAAAGAAATATCTATTGGCGACTATGTCTTAACAGGAGGAGAGCTTCCTGCAATGGTACTAGTTGATAGCGTAGCAAGATATATTGACGGCGTTTTGTCTGAGGGCTCAACTGATGAGGAGAGCTTTTCTACGGGATTACTCGAATATCCGCAATATACTCGCCCAGCAGAATTTATGGGGCATAAGGTTCCTGATATTCTTATCAGTGGTGACCATGAAAAAGTAAGAAAGTGGAGATATGACGAGAGCCTAAAATTAACTAAGGCTCGCCGTCCAGACTTAATAAAAAAGGATTAAACAAATGACTATACAATGGTACCCTGGGCATATGACTAAGACCTTTAGGGAGATGGAGCAAGATTTAAGAATAGTAGATATAGTAATATATGTCTTAGATAGTAGAGCGCCATATTCAACCGTAAACCCTAAACTTAGCAAGATGACGCAAAATAAACCAATTATATATGTACTAAACAAAGCCGACCTTGTAGATGAAATGGAGCTAAAAAAATGGGTTAAACATTTTACAACAGACACAAGTTTAGCCGTTGCTCTTAACAGTACATCATCTACATCTTCAAGGGTACTTTTGCCTATGATAAAAAAGTTACTTGAAGACAAAATAGCTAAGGCAAAAGAAAGAAATATAAACAAAATAATTAGAACAATGGTTGTGGGTGTTCCTAATACAGGCAAGTCTACACTTGTTAATAATTTGTGCGGAAAAGCTCGTGCAAAAACTGGCAATAAACCGGGTGTAACTCGTGGCAAACAATGGATTGCTATTGATAATGATATCGAGCTTCTTGATATGCCGGGCATATTGTGGCCAAGTTTCGAGGATAAAAAAGTAGCCCAACATCTTGCGTATTTGGGCAGTATCAAAGATGATGTTTTAGATATCGAAGAATTGGCTTTTGACTTTATAAACGAATTTAAGGGGCTTAAAAACGATATATTTGCTCAAAGATACGGAGTTACTTGCGATGACAAGGAAAGTATTGAGATTTTTGATGAAATTTGCCTTGCAAAAAAATGCGTGCTAAAAGGTAATGAACCAGACTATGAAAGATGCGCAAAAATGATTATTGATGACTTTAGAAAAGGTAAGTTTGGAAAAATTATTTTGGATAAACTATGTTAGATTTATTTGATTACGAAAATAAGTATAAAAGCTTAGGTCTAGTTGGAGGGCTTGACGAGGCTGGCAGAGGCCCACTTGCTGGGCCTGTTGTTGTGGCACTAGCTGTTATGCCACTTGATGAGGATAAAATTATAGATGGTATAAATGATAGTAAAAAGTTAACAGCAAAGAAGCGAGAAGAACTTTTTGAAAAGATTATTAACACAGCTATTGACTACTCAATAGTAGAGGTTGACGAGAAGACTATTGACAAAATTAACATTTTGCAGGCGACAAAACTTGGCGCTAAACTATGTATAGAGAATCTAAAAGTTTCTCCATATATTGTTCTTACAGATGCATTAACTTTTGACACTCCTCAAAAGATTGAGAGTATCATAAAGGGTGATTCTAAAAGCTATAATATAGCCGCCGCTAGCATTCTTGCCAAAGTCCACAGAGATAGACTGATGATAGAACTTGATAAAAAGTACCCTCAGTATGGATTTGCTGGGCACAAAGGTTATGGCACTAAGGCCCATATAGAAGCCCTAAAAAAATACGGTAAATGTGAGATTCATAGAGATAGTTTTATAACTCATTTTGTTGAGAAGTAATTTTGGAGCGAAGATGAAAAGTGAAAATTTAGTCTTAGGTAGAATAGGCGAGACAGAAGCCAAAGAGTACTTAGAATCTTTGGGCTATAAAATATTAGAGCGCAATTATAAAAATAAGATTGGCGAAATAGATATTATAGCTCGTGACGGAGATGCCCTTGTCTTTGTTGAGGTAAAGACTCGTTCTTCCAACGGCTTTGGTTATGGTAGAGAAGCGGTTGATTTCAAAAAGCAAAATAAAATTCGTATTACGGCAACTGTATACCTAAAATATAAGAGGCTTCTTGATACAAAAGTCCGCTTTGATGTTATAGAAATTAACCAAAAATTAGAGCATTATAAAAATGCTTTTTAGCGCTTGACATTATAATTTTAGTTTGTTATTATAGTGCTATCAAAAATATTTGTGATGACATAATCCCTAGTAGATTTATCTGTGGCAAAAAGAGAAAAGTCGGTTGGTGCGAGACTTTCTAGTAGATAAGTTGAATTACACTTTATAGAGCAAACAAGCCTAAGGTAGTTGGCAAAAGAGTTAAGCTTATAGCTTAAGAAATTAGGTGGTACCACGAACACACTTCGTCCTATGATAAGTGTGTTTTTTTGTTATTAAGGAGAAAATTATGGCAACTGATAAGAATTTGTTTAATACTCTAAAAGAAAGAGGACTTTTGTATCAATGTACTGATGAAGAGGCACTAAAAAAGGCTTTGGAAAGCGGAGAGCCTATTACTTTGTATGAAGGCACAGACCCAACAGCTGATAGTTTGCATATAGGACATTGTGTGCCATATTGCATTTTGAGAAGATTCCAAAAGGCTGGTCATAAGGTACTTTTACTTATGGGCGGAGCTACTGCATGCATCGGCGACCCAAGTGGTAAGACCGAAATGCGTGGTATGATGACCAAAGAACAAGTTGAGAAGAACATTGAGAAGATTAAAAATAGCCTAAAGGTTTTCCTTGACTTTGACGGAGATAATCCAGCTGTTATTGTTAACAACGCAGATTGGTTCAAGGGTTATGACTATATAGACTTTATGCGTGATATAGGCGTGCACTTCAATGTTAACAAGATGCTTTCTAATGAAATCTACGCTAACAGAATCAATGAGGGTGGTTTGACATTCTTTGAAATGGGCTATATGCTAATGCAAGCTTATGACTTTGTTCACCTAAATAGAGCTTATGGCTGCACACTTCAATATGGTGGTGGAGACCAATGGGGTAATATTGTCGCAGGTGTAGAACTTCAAAGAAAATTAAACTTCGCAAATGGTACTGATGTGTCACTAATAGGTGCTACTAACCCATTGCTTCTTACTCCAGAAGGCAAGAAAATGGGTAAAACCGAGAAAGGCGCTATCTGGATAGATAAGGATAAAATATCAGCATACAACTTCTATCAAGGCGTTTACCAAACTCCAGATGCTTGCGTCAAGATGATGTTTGCATTATTTACTGATGTTCCAATGGCAGAAGTTGATAGACTTATAAATGAAGATATTGTTAACGCAAAGAAAGTTTTGAGTTACGAAATTACAAAATTTATTAGAGGCGAAGAAGACGCTAAAAAGGCTAGCGAAGCAACCTCAGCACTTTTTGGTGGTGGAGTAGACTTAAGCAATGTCCCAACTGTTAAAGTTGACAAGAAAGCTTTTGAAAGTGGTGTTATGGCCGTTGACTTTGTTACAACACTTACTGGCTTTGTGGGTGGTAAGTCTGAAGCTAGAAGACTAATAGAGCAAGGAGGCATAACTATCGGCGATAAGAAACCTTCTAAGTTTAATGACCTTGTAACTCTTGATGTTTTTAGTGATGGATATGTACTTTTGAAAAAAGGTAAGAAGAACTTTATAAAGGTAGAATTACAATAATAACTAAAAATAGCCATATATTGGCTATTTTTTATGCCACTAACGATTCTTGAAATAATAGCGGAGCTATGCATATATTTGTTTGTTGTTAAGGTTGATAGGTTTATTGTTTGTATGATTTGATTATTTTGAGGCTATTTTTGTTAAGTGTTTTAGTTATTTGCTTTTGACTTTGGATGCACGTATTTGTCGCATAAAATGACAATTTTTTACATAAAATCTTAATATATAAATATTTTTGAAATAATCAAAAAAACACTTGCAAAATATATATCGTTATAGTATAATGATTAACGACTTCGGATGGTCCTCTGCCATTTTGTATGATTTTTAGGCACGAACATTTAGTTTAGATAGGGAGGTATAAGTCATGAATCTTATCGATATCATCGAAAAAGAGAATCTTAAAGCCAATGTTCCTGAATTTGACATCGGCGATACTGTAAGAGTATCAGTTAAGATTATTGAAGGAAACAAAGAAAGAATCCAAGTTTTCGAAGGCGTAGTTATCGCTAGAAAGAATGGCAGTGTTAGAGAATCATTCACTGTTAGAAGACTTTCATTTGGTGTTGGTGTTGAAAGAACTTTCCCAATCCACAGCCCAAAAATTGATAAAATTGAGGTTGTTAAGAAAGGTAAAGTTAGAAGAGCAAAATTGTTCTATCTTAGAGAAAGAACAGGTAATGCTGCCAAGATTAAAGAGCAAAGATAACAAACTAAACGACTCAAAGTTTACTTTGAGCCGTTTTTTTATGTCAAAATTTAGATTAAAAAATTGCCAAAAATATTCACATATATAATATATGCAAAAAAATATACCAATTTTGTAGTAATTTTGTTGTCTTATTTTTTTAATTGCTATACAATAAGTCTAGATAAAAAGGAGCATTATATGCTATCCATCGTAAAAAGTTTTGGACTTAATGGTCTAGAAGGTAGTGTTGTGAGCGTAGAAGTAGACATCGCAAGAGGTCTACCTACATACGATATTGTAGGTCTTGCAGATACCGCTATCAAAGAGTCTAAACAAAGAGTAAGGGCATCAATCAAAAATAGTGGTTTTGATTTTCCTATGGACAAGATAACTATTAACCTTGCTCCCGCTGATACAAAAAAAGAAGGTTCACTTTATGACCTTCCTATAGCTGTGGCTATTTTGTCTGCAACTAACCAAATACCTATTGATAAAGTAAAAAGTTATGCTTTTATCGGCGAGTTATCTCTTGACGGTAGCTTGAGAGGCGTAAAAGGTGTTCTTCCTATACTAATCACAGCCAAGAGCTGTGGAATAACTAAGATAATTATTCCAAAGGACAACGAAGGCGAGGCTAGATTTATAGAAGGGTTAGAAGTATATGCAGCTAGCAGTCTAAAAGAGGTCTTTGACTATTTTAACGGCAATATTTTATTAGAGCCAGTGCCTATTATATCTTACGAAGAGGCTAAACAAGAAAATGTTTATCCTTTTGATTACCAAATAGTAAAAGGTCAAGCAAGTGCAAAAAGAGCAATGGAGATAGCAGCAGCTGGTGGACATAATGTACTTATGATAGGCCCTCCTGGTAGTGGTAAAACTCTTATTGCTAAGTGCTTTCCAAGTATTTTGCCAGATATGACTTTTGAAGAGGCTTTGGAAGTTACAAAAATCCATAGCGTAGCCGGAACTCTTGACTCTAAGGTTGGACTTGTATTTAATAGACCTTTTAGAGCTCCTCATCACACAGCAACAACTGTTGCACTTACTGGCGGTGGACACAATGCTAAGCCGGGAGAAATAAGCCTTGCGCACAACGGCGTTTTGTTTTTAGATGAGCTTCCAGAATATTCTAGGTATTCGATAGAGACTTTGCGTCAGCCGCTAGAAGACGGCGTTATAACAGTTGCTCGTAACGCTCAAACTGTCGTATACCCAGCAAGCTTTACAATGATAGCAAGTATGAACCCTTGCCCATGCGGCAACTATGGAAGTAAAGTACAAGAGTGTAAATGTACTCCAATGCAAATACACAAATATCTTAACAAAATTAGCGGACCTTTGATGGACAGAATTGACCTTCATGTAGAGTTTGACGGACTTAGTTACAAAGAGCTAAATAGCAATAAGACAGAAGAGACTTCTAGTGATATAAAGAAAAGAGTAGACTTTGCTAGAAAAGTTCAACTTGAGAGATTCAAAGGTAAGAAAATATATAACAATAGCAAGATGACTTCTAGCATGATAAAAAAATATTGCGCACTAGACGAAGAGTGTTCTCGTATATTGGAGCAAGCATTTGTCAAATTAAAACTTAGTGCAAGAGCTCATGATAGAATTTTGAAAGTAGCAAGAACTATCGCTGACCTTGACGGCAGTGATAAAATAACTATTGACCACTTACTTGAAGCGATTAGTTATAGGTCGCTAGATAATAAGTATTGGGTATAGGAGAGAGATGACAAAGAACGATAAAGTTTTACTTTGGCTTGACTTGTTTGAAAATTTAAGTTACAAGAAAAAGCAAAACATAATTGATGAATTTGGCAGCCCAGAAAAATTATTTGATAACTTTTTGGGTTCGAGAAATATATTAGAGCAATACATAGGTAAAGAGCTCTTTGACAAAATGGCTTATAGCCATAACGAAAAGAGTTTGGACGCCTTGGCTCAAAATTTAGATAAAAAGGGTGTAAAAGCTGTTACTATTTATAGTGAGGATTACCCAGAGAGTTTAGTTAACACCGATTGCCCACCATTTGTACTATATTGTATGGGAGATATAAAGCTTCTAAAATCTAAGTGCTTTGCGATAGTTGGTACAAGGCGTATAACTAACTATGGCAGAACTGTGACTAAGAATATGGCTAAGGGTTTGACTCTTGCAGGATTTACTATCGTAAGTGGTTTATCTTGTGGAGTTGATACTGTAGCTCATGAAACAGCACTTGAAAATAATGGAAAAACTATTGCGGTACTAGCAGGAGGCTTTGATAGTATTTATCCTGATATAAATACTAACTTAGCAAAGACTATTGCAAACAAAGGGCTACTTGTTAGCGAGATTAAGCCTAGTGAAAAAGCTAAAACATATTACTTCCCAATACGCAACAGAATAATAGCTGCCCTTAGTGAGGGTACTCTTATAACTGAGGCTGATGAAAAGTCAGGCTCTATGTACACCAAAAATTATGCTTTGGAGTATGGAAAAGATGTTTTTGCAGTTCCGGGTAATATAACTAGTACGGCTAGCCGTGGTACTAACCGCATTATAAGTAATGGACAAGCAAAAGCTGTTTGTGATTTAGACGACATTTTAGGGGAGTATAATGTAAAATTTGTGCCAAAGCAAAAAACTATAAGTGTTAGTTTAGAAGAACAAATTGTTCTTGACGCTTTAGGCGAGGACGAATTGTACTTTCAAGAAATAGCCGATAAAACAAAATTTGATACAAAAAGACTTAATACTTTGTTGACAACAATGTCGCTAAATGGTTTAATAAAAAAGTTAGCTGGCAATTTGTATTCGGCTGATAAGGAGATATAGATGAAATTAGTTATCATAGAAGGTCCCGGTAAAAGAGACACTTTGAAAAAATACCTAGGTGCAGATTATGATGTATTTGCAACCAAAGGTCATGTTAGAGATTTACCTGCAAAATCTATGTGTATAGATATCAATCATAACTTTGAACCAAAGTATGAGATTATGCCAGATAAAAAAGAAATAATAAAAGAGCTTTTGACCAAAGCTGCAAAGGCCGATAAAGTTTATATCGCTACCGACCCTGATAGAGAGGGAGAAGCTATAGCTTGGCATTTGCAATATATTTTGAAAATAAAAGACGACAATCCTTGCAGAGTTGTGTTTAACGAAATTTCTAAAAATGTAGTTAACAAGGCTATGGACAAGCCTAGAACTATAGATCTAAATCTTGTTCATGCTCAACAAGGCAGAAGAGTTTTGGATAGACTTGTGGGTTATCAGGTTTCTCCTATTCTTTGCAAAAAGATTAAGAACAACTTGAGCGCCGGCAGAGTTCAATCTGTTGCTCTAAAACTAGTTGTCGACAAAGAAAAAGAAATAAGAGCATTTAAGCCAAAAGAATATTGGACAATCAATGCACTTCTAAATAAAGGCACAAGCAACACTTTCAAAGCGGCTTTAGCCACTTATAAAGGCAAAAAGTACGAGAGTGATAGCGAGAGAACAAGTCTTGATATTATAGATTATGTTAAGGCTCAGGACTTTATAGTAGGCGGAGTTAAGAGGGCTATATCTAAGTCATCAGCTCCAGCACCTTTTATTACAAGTACTATGCAACAAGATGCCATGAACAAACTTGGTATGAGCCTAAAAGAAGTAACTATGACCGCTCAAACTCTATATGAAGGTGTAAACTTCAAAGAAGGCGGCAAGACAGCTCTTATTACATATATAAGAACAGACTCTACCAGAATCTCACCAGAAGCTCAAGCTATGGCAAAAGAGTTTATAATATCAAAATATGGCAAAGAATATGCCCCAGAGCATTACAATGTATTCAAAACTAAGAAGAACACTCAAGATGCCCACGAAGCAATAAGACCTATTTCTCTTGAGCGTACACCTGAGATTGTTAAAGCAAACTTTGGAGCAACATCTAACATTTATAAACTTTATAAACTTATATATGATAGATTTGTCGCAAGCCAAATGTCAGAAGCAACATACAACACACTTAATGTTGTTATCAATGCTGGCGATTATGGCTTTAAGGTTACTGGCAAGACTCCACTTTTTGCAGGATTTACAGCAGCATACAAGATGTACGAGGATAAAGACGATGCAAAAGATGATGATAACAAAGAGAGCTCTAATTTGCCTAACCTAGAAGAGGGCGACAAACTAAACCTAAAAGATATCACAAAAGAGCAAAAATTTACAAAGCCACCAGTAAGATATACTGATGCGACACTAGTAAAAGCTATGGAAGACAAAGGTATTGGTAGACCGGCAACATATGCTCCTACAATCCTTGTACTTGCTAATAGAAATTATACCGAAAAAGAAGGTAAGTACTTAGTTCCAACAGACCTAGGTGTTACAGTTGTTGAATTTTTGGAGAAATATTTTAGTGATATTATGGATATATCATTTACCGCTGCGATGGAGGAAAAACTAGACCTTGTCGAAGAGGGAAAAGAAGATTGGCAAAAGATTGTAGCTGATTTTTATGATGGATTTGAAGATGAAGTGCATTTTGCATTAACAGGGAGTAAAAAAGTAAAAATGGAAGTAGAAACAACAGATGTAATTTGTGATAAATGCGGTGCAAATATGGTTGTAAGAGAAGGAAAATTTGGCAAGTTCTTAGCTTGTCCTAATTTCCCAAAATGCCGCAATATTAAACCTTATAGTGAGGTAAATGGCGCAGCTCAAGCAAAGGAAGAGAGCGAAGAGGACAAAAAACTTAACGAGATGCATCTAAAGTGCGACAAGTGCGGAGCAGATATGGTTCTTCGTAATGGTAGATTTGGTAAGTTCTTTGCATGCTCTAATTATCCTACTTGCAAAAATATCAAAGGTCTTGATGATGTCATTGAGAAAAAGCCTGTTGGCGTTTGTCCTGACTGTGGCAAGCCTGTTTTTGAAAGACATGGTTCAAAAGGTAAAATTTTCTATGGTTGCAGCGGATACCCTGAGTGCAAGTTTATGAGTTGGGATATTCCTATGCAAGAAAAGTGCCCAAAATGCGGACATTATCTAACAAAGAAAGAATTGAAGAAAGAAACAAGAATCAAATGCAGCAATAGTGAGTGTGATTACACAAAATCTATCGCAAAGGAAGAAAATGACAAATAGTGTAACTATCATAGGTGCGGGACTTGCTGGCTCTGAGGCAGCTTATCAGCTTGCCAAAAGAGGCGTCAATGTCAAGCTTTATGAAATGAAACCTAAAAAGTTTAGCCCAGCCCACAAGATGGAGGGTTTTGCAGAACTTGTTTGTAGCAACAGCCTAAAAGCCAAAGATGTTACAACATGCTCTGGACTTTTGAAAAAAGAAATGGAACTATTAGATAGTCTTATCATAAAGACAGCTTATGAGTGCAGAACCCCAGCCGGTGGAGCACTTGCTGTTGATAGAGAGAAGTTTTCTGAAAAGATAACTAAAACTATCAAGAGTTTTCCTAATATTGAGATAATCAACGAAGAACTTGATTATATTCCAACAGACGAGATCGTAATTATAGCCACAGGACCTCTTAGCAGTGAGGGAATAGTTAAGGCTTTGCAAGAAAAAGTACATAGTGACTACTTATACTTCTTTGACGCATCTAGCCCTATAGTTACAAGAAGCAGTATTGATATGTCAGTTGCTTTTGTAGCCGACAGGTATGACAAGGGTAATGGAGACTATATCAACTGCCCAATGAATAAGCAAGAGTATTTAGCTTTTTACAACGAGCTTATCAATGCCGAGAGTGTTAAACTTCATGACTTTGAGAATAAAAAAGTTTTTGAAGGTTGTATGCCAGTTGAGGTTATGGCTAAGCGTGGCGAGGATTCTATAAGATTTGGTCCTCTTAAACCTGTTGGGCTAAAAAATCCTCACTCTGACGAAAAGCCATATGCTGTCGTTCAACTTCGTAAAGAAGATAATGAAGATAGGCTATATAACTTAGTTGGATTCCAGACCAATCTAACTTACGGCGAGCAGAAGCGAGTTTTTAGCATGATACCGGGACTTAACCATGCGGAGTTTGTAAGATACGGCGTTATGCATAGGAACTCATATATCAATGCTCCTAAACTACTAGATAATACCTTTGCTCTAAAATGCGATCCTAATGTTTTTGTTGCGGGGCAACTTTCGGGAGTCGAAGGGTATCTAGAGAGTACAGCTAGCGGACTTATCGCCAGCCTAAATGCTTATCAAAAATTAAATAATAAAAATGCTTTTATTTTGTCTGACAAAACAATGATTGGTGCTATAATAAATTATATAACAAATGCTAGCCCAGTTAACTTTCAGCCTATGAATTCGAATTTTGGAATTATAAGGTCATTAGACGAAAAGGTGAAAGATGACAAACTAAAAAAGCAAATGTATGCCGAAAGGTCTATAAAAGAGCTTGAGGACAAAATAAAAGAATTAGAGAGGTAAATTATGGATTTATCACCAAAACAAATTGTAGCAGAACTAGACAAATACATTATAGGTCAAGATAGAGCAAAAAAAGCTGTAGCTATTGCACTTCGTAATAGATATAGAAGAAGCAAACTACCAGCAGAGCTTAGAGAAGAGATAACACCAAAAAATATCATCTTAAAAGGACCTACAGGTGTTGGTAAGACAGAGATAGCAAGAAGACTTGCTAAACTTGTCGGTGCACCTTTCATTAAAGTTGAGGCTACAAAATTTACAGAAGTAGGTTATGTAGGTAGAGATGTCGAGAGTATGATTAGAGACTTAGTAGAAGTTTCTGTTAGACTTGTCAAAGAAGAAAAGATAAGACAAGTAGAAGAGAAAGCAACTCCTATAGTTAATAATAGACTTCTTGATATTATTTTTCCTATCAAAAAAGCCACTGCTGATGTTATAACAGATGAAGCGGAGTTTAAGCATTCTGTTTTAGAGCGTCTTATTAGAGGCGACTATGATGACGAGTTAATTGAATTAGAAGTAAATTCAGCCCCAAAACAACTAAATCTTATGCCAGGAGCTGGAGTAGAATTAGATATAGGTAATATATTTGGCGATGCTTTTGGAGGATTCGGCAATAAGAAAAAGAAGAAGAAAATGACAGTTAAACAAGCTCGTGAGACACTACTTAGTGAAGAGAGTGATAAACTTATCGACCTTGACACTGTCAATAGTGAAGCAATTAAGAGAGCCGAGCAAGAAGGTATCATCTTCATAGATGAGATAGATAAAGTAGCTGGCAAAGGTTCTCGCAATGGCCCAGATGTAAGTAGAGAGGGTGTTCAAAGAGATATTCTTCCTATAGTTGAGGGCTGTACAGTTTCAACTAAGTATGGTATGATAAGAACAGACTTTATATTATTTATTGCAGCGGGAGCTTTCCATGTAAGTAATGTAGAGGATTTGATACCGGAGTTCCAAGGTAGATTCCCAATAAGAGTTGAGCTTGATAACTTAACTTCGAAAGAGTTTTTGAAAATTTTGACCGAACCAGAAAATGCCGTTACTTTGCAATACAAAGAACTTTTGAAAGTTGATAATGTGAACTTAGTAATTAAAGATGACGCACTAAAAGAAATTGCTGAGTATGCAGAAAAAGCAAATAACAACAGCGAAAACTTGGGCGCAAGAAGACTTCACACTATAATGGAAGCACTTCTTGAAGATATAAGTTTCAACGCTAGCGGAGACCACCCAATGGTTGATGTAGTAGTTGATAAAGATTATGTAAAGAAAATACTTGGATCTGTTGTAAAGCCAAGTAAAAAATCTATAGGCTTCAATAACGAAGACTAATATAAGGAGAACAAAATGATAGAGATACCAAAGGGTACAAAAGACCTTCTTCCTCAAAATAGTTATAAGTGGCATTTTGTAGAAGAAAAGGTTAGAGAGGTGACAAAAAAATATAATGTAAAAGAAATTAGGACACCTATCTTTGAGCATACAGAGCTATTTTTGCGTGGTATAGGCAATAGTACTGATATCGTTAACAAAGAAATGTACACTTTTTTGGATAAAGGCGAGAGAAGTATAACTCTTAAACCTGAAGGTACAGCTGGCGTTGCTAGAAGTTTCATTGAAAACGGACTTTTTAACAACCCACAACCAACAAAAATGTATTACATTAGCCCTATTTTTAGATACGAAAATCCACAAGCTGGAAGACTAAGACAGCACCACCAATTTGGTATTGAATACTACGGCAGTGATAGTCCTAAGAGCGAACTTGAAGTTATCAGTTTAGCAACTGATTTCCTTAAGAGTATAGGACTTGAAGATATCGTTGTTCACATCAACTCTATCGGTTGCAACGAATGTCGTAAAAAATACAACGAGGCTTTGCGTGAGTATATCAAACCTAGACTAAAAGATATGTGCGGAGATTGTAATAGAAGATTCATTACAAATCCACTTCGTATACTTGATTGCAAAGTAGAACATTGTCAAGAACTTCTAAAAGATAGACCAAAACTACAAGACTTTTTGTGTGATGATTGCAAGGCTCATTTTAATAGCCTACTTAAACTTTTGGACACAGCAAAAATCAACTATGTAGTAGACTACAATGTAGTTAGAGGCCTTGATTATTATACAAGAACAGTTCTTGAGTTTTTTGCCAATATCGAAGGTATGGGCTCTGTTGGTGTAGTAGGTGGCGGTGGTAGATATAACTACCTAGTAGAAGAACTTGGTGGACCACACACTCCGGCAGTTGGTTTTGGTATGGGTATAGAGAGACTCCTTATGGTTCTTGAGATGACCGGAAAAGAGATTCCTGATCCAAATAAAGTACAAGTTTATATTGCTAAACAACCAAGCCTAGACACTACCAAAGATGTAGAGATAGCAAAACTTCTTCGTGATAACGGTATTACTTGTGAGGTTGACCTTCTTGATAGAAGTTTCAAAGCTCAATTTAAGTACGCTAACAAGATTGGTGCAAAATATGTTTTTGTTTTAGGTGAAGAAGAACTTGGCAATAATACAATGACTGTAAAAGATATGGAAAAAGGCGAAGAGAAAAGAGTAGCCTTTGACAAACTTCTTGAAATATTTTAGGAGAAAATAATATGGCAAATTTATTACACATAGAAGAAAAAGACTTTGACGAAGTAGTAAAATCAAAGGATACTGTCCTAGTTGACTTCTTTGCAACATGGTGTCCACCATGCAAGATGCTTGCACCTGTACTTGAAAAGGTGGCAAAGAAAGTTGATGATAACTACCTAATTGTTAAGGTTAATGTAGATGAGGCTGAGAGATTAGCCAAGAGATTTGGCATAATGAGTGTACCTACTATGGTGTTTTTGTACAAAGGTGAAGAACGCACTAGACTAGTAGGCTACAGACAAGAAAAAGATATCATTGATACCTTAACTAATCTAGACTAATATAAAAATTGTAGGATTGACAGATAGTCAATCCTATGTTATTATATACAATGCAGACTAAGTAAGTAGGAGTTGAATATGAAATTTTCTGCAAAAGCAAGATATGGACTACGTGTAGTTTATATTTTGGCACTCAACGAAAAGAGTGGCGAGACACTATCTAATAGTAAACTTGCTGGACTTGCAAATGTTAGCGAGCCTTATCTCGAAAAAATAATGAGTAGCCTAAAAAAAGCTAACATAGTTCAATCTCAAATAGGTATTTTTGGCGGTTACAAACTAAGTGATGAGCCAAAAAATATAACAGTTGGTAGCGTTTTGAAAGCACTAGAAGGAGATATCTTCACTAGTGAGTGTGTTCAAAATGATTGCCACAATAACAAATGCCCTAATAAAGACATATTCGGCACTATTTACACAAAAGTCAACGAGGTACTTGAAAATATGACACTTCAAGATGTCATAGATAACAAAAAGGAGTCAATATGAGAAAAATTTACCTAGACAATGCGGCCACTACTTATGTATCCAACGAAGTTTTGACCGAGATGCTACCTACATTTAATACAGTGTTTGGCAACGCATCAAGTTTGCATTCTTTTGGTAGGGAGGCAAATAGTTTAGTAGACAAAGCAAGAGATAGAGTAGCTAAAGCAATCGGCGCAAACAGCAACGAAATTTATTTCACCAGTGGTGGAACAGAGGCTGATAACTGGGCTCTTATAGGTTTAGCACTTGCTAATAAATCAAAAGGTGACCATATCATAACATCATGTATTGAGCATCACTGTGTTTTGGAAGCTTGCAAAAAACTAGAAGGTATGGGTTTTAGAGTTTCATATTTACCAGTTGATGAGCATGGACTTGTAAGTATTGCAGAGCTACTACATGAGATAGATGATAAGACTATCTTAGTAAGCGTTATGACTGCTAACAATGAGATAGGTACTATCCAAAATATCCAAACAATAGCAAAAATTGCTCACGAAAAGAACGCAATTTTCCATACAGACGCTGTTCAAGCAATCGGTGCTATAACTATTGATGTTAAAGCTCTTGATATTGATGCTATGAGTATGTCAGCTCACAAAATCTATGGACCTAAGGGCGTAGGTGCTCTATATGTTAAGAAAGGTATCAAAATCAACCCACTAATCTCTGGAGGTAACCAAGAGAGAGGTAAGCGTGGCGGTACAGTCAATGTTCCGGGCGTTGTAGGTTTTGGTAAAGCTATTGAGATAGCAACAAGAGACCTTTCTGTTAACTCTAAGAAGTTAAAAATGATGAGAGAGTATTTTACATCAAAAGTTCTAAAAGAAATTCCTGATGTAAAAGTAAACGGTCACCCAGTTCAAAGACTTCCTGGAATAGTTAATATCTCATTTAACTATATCGAAGGCGAGTCACTTCTATTATTACTTGATCTTGACGGAATTGCAGTTTCTACTGGATCTGCTTGTTCATCAGGCAGTTTAGAACCATCTCATGTTCTAAAAGCTATTGGACTTGCTCCGGAAGTAGCACAAGGCTCTATTAGATTTGCCTTTGGTAAATCAACTACAAAAGATGAAGTTGATTATGTAATAGAGAGTTTAATCAAAAACGTTAAAAAGCTAAGACAAATGTCTCCACTTAATAAAAAATCACCAAGGGGAGGGGTAAAATAATGTATAGTGAAAAAGTTATGAAATTATTTGAACATCCAAAGAACACTGGCGAGATAAGAGGTGCTAGTGGTATAGGTACCGTTGGCAATGCAGCATGTGGAGATATTATGAAGATATATCTAAAAGTTGACGAGAACGAAGTTATCACAGATGCTAAGTTTAAGACTTTTGGATGTGCAGCAGCTATAGTTTCTAGTGATGTAGCTATCGACCTTATAAAAGGCAAAACTGTAGACGAAGCTCTTAAAGTAACTAACCAAGATGTTCTTAATGTTTTAGGTGAGATGCCTTCTAACAAGATACATTGTTCTGTCCTTGCTCAAGAGGCAATAGAAGAAGCTGTTAAAGACTACAGAAAAAGACAACTAAAATTACAAGCTAAGCTTAACAAGATTAACCAATAATTACCAAAATATTTATAAACCTTCCTGCTCAAAATAATAGTAGCAGGAGGTTTTTTTATGAAAGGAAGTATGATGTTCGGGCTTATAGCAGGTACAGTGATAGGTGCAGTAGTTGCTACTATGTACAAGCCAGCTCGTAATATGATTAACAAAGGGGCTAATATGGCAAAACAAAAAGTTACTGAAATGGCAAAGTAATTTGTAATTTTGTGGCTAAAAATATATCTTATTGTAAAAATCCAGTATAACATTATGCTGGATTTTTTATTGTGTTTTTGAGGTGTTGATGATTATTTAATGAGATAGTTGTTTAAGTACTAAGATTAGTTATATATATTTTTTGTGCCATAGATTGGTGTGACTTATTATGCTTTTTGGGGTAAGTGATTTTTAATTATGATTGTGTGCGAAAAAATAAATTTTTGCTGATAATCAAATAGCGAGTAAAAATTGCTTTGATTTTTCTTAATATTGTGATATTATACACATAGATAGGTGGACAGTATATGCAAATAATGAAACGCAAGATGGCTCTTGATTACGGCAAAGTAAGAATAGGTATAGCTATGAGTGACCCTATGGGGATTATAGCTAATGGACTAGAGACTTACACTTGCAAAGATGAGCAGGCGGATATTGAGCATATAGCTAAACTTATTAAAGATAATGATGTTGATACTGTCGTGTTAGGACTTCCTTATAATATGAACGGCACTAGTGGCGAAATGGTATCAGTAGTTAAGGCTTTTGGCGAAAAGCTCGGCGCTAATGTTGATGCAAAAATAGTGTATCTTGACGAGAGACTTACAAGCCTTTCGGCGGAGAGACTTTTGATTGAGGCAGATGTTAGAAGAGAAAAACGCAAACAAGTCATTGATAAATTAGCCGCTACTATCATATTACAAAATTATCTTGACATTCATAAAAATTAAGGAGTTTATTATGGCAAACGAAGAAGTAAAAAATCCAATTGATTGCTTGTATGATGAGAACAACAATGACCCAATCGTACTATTTAACGAGAAGGGCGAAGAAATCGCTTTTGAGCAAATCGCACTAATCCCAAGAAAGACAAAGACTTATGCAATCCTAAAACCAATGAAACCTATGGAAGGTGTTGGCGAGAACGAAGGTCTTGTATTTTCTATTGAAGTATCAAAAGAAGATGGTCAAGAGTACCTAGTACTTGTTACTGATGCAAAGGTTATTGACGAAGTATTTACAGTTTATGATGAGCTTGTTGATGATGCTAATGCTGATGATGACGAGGACGAAGGCGATAACGAATAATAAAAATGTAAAGGGTAGAAATACCCTTTATTTTTTTTTACAAAAATGCTTGCAATTTAACTTTATATATGATATATTACAAGAGTTGTGAATTACACATCGAGCTATTTATCTAACTACTTGTTGGCTAAGCTCAGCTTAGTTTTTGGTTAGAGGTATGTAGCCGAGAGGACTAAACAAGGAGGAAAATATAATGTCTGTAATTTCTATGAAACAACTTCTAGAAGCAGGTGTTCATTTCGGTCATCAAGCTAAAAAATGGAACCCTAAGATGAAGAAGTATATCTTTACTGTTCGTAACGATATTCATATCATCAACCTAGAAGACACATCAGCACAAGCTGATAAAGCATATTTCTTTATTAGAGATATGGTTGCCGCTGGCAAAACTGTTCTATTCGTTGGAACAAAGAAACAAGCTCAAGAAGCAGTTGAGCAAGATGCTACAAGATGTGGTATGTACTACATCAACAGCAGATGGCTTGGAGGTACTCTAACTAACTTCAAAACTATTAGATCAAGAATCGAGAGACTTAACAAGCTTAACCAAATGGAAAAGGTTGGTGAGTTTGAACTTCTACCTAAGAAAGAAGTTGCTATTCTAAAAGCTGAGAGAGAAAAACTAGAGAAGAACCTTGGTGGTATCAAAGATATGACTGAGCTACCAGGAGTTGTATTTATAGTTGATCCTAAGAAAGAGCATATCGCTGTTAAAGAAGCTCGTGCTTTACACATCCCAGTAGTTGGTATCGTTGATACAAACTGTGACCCAGATGATGTTGACTATGTTATCCCAGCTAACGATGATGCTATCCGTAGCGTAAAACTTATCGTAAGTGCTATGGCTGATGCGGTTATCGAAGCTAAAGAGGGCGTACAGGTAAGAGGTCTAGAGGACAACAAAGACGAAGCAGTTAATATGGAAGAAGCTATGGCTGCTGTTGCTACAGAGCAAGTAAAAGAATAATTTTATAAGGAGTTTTTAATATGTTTAATGCAAATGACATCAAAGAACTAAGAGCTGCTACTGGTGCTGGTATGGTTGATTGCCAAAAGGCACTAAAAGAGAGCAATGGCAATATGGAAAAAGCTATCGAGTACCTAAGAGAAAAAGGTATCGCTGCTGCTGCTAAAAAATCTTCAAGAATCGCTGCTGAAGGTGTTGTAGGTTCTTACATCCACCTTGGTGGAAAAATTGGTGTTCTTGTAGAAGTAAACTGCGAGACAGACTTTGTTGCTAAGAGTGAGCAATTTAACATTCTTGTTAAAGATATCGCTATGCAAATCGCTGCTGCAAGACCAGAATATGTAAGAATTGAAGAAGTTCCAGCTGAAGCTGTTGAAAAAGAAAAAGAAATTCTTACTGCACAATCTCTTAACGAGGGTAAACCTGCTGCAGTTGTTGAAAAAATGGTTCAAGGAAGAATCAAAAAGTTCTATCAAGAAATCTGCTTAATGGAACAACAATTTGTAAAAGATCCTTCTAAGACAATCACTGACGTTATGAACGAAGCTACTTTGAAAATTGGTGAGAAACTAACTATTAGAAGATTCGTAAGATACGAGATGGGTGAAGGTCTTCAAAAGAGAGAAGACAACTTCGTTGAAGAAGTTATGAAGCAAGCAAAAGGTGAATAATCACTAAAATATAGAAAGGCTATTATTATGGCCTTTCTTTTTTTTACATCGCCTAAAAAAATACAACTTTTTTGGGTCAAAAATAGCTAAAAGTTTGATATTTATTTGCCAAAGTGTATTATTTTTTGTATTATAATAATATATTATATTATCGGGTGATATGCCCTGATAATGTGACTAAATTTTTAAGGTGGTTACATATGGAATTAGAAAATTACGACGAAATCATGCTTGATTTTGAAGAAAAATTAGACAAAAAAATTGAAAGATTAAATTACGAGTATTCTATAATTAGAGCTGGTAGAGCCAACCCAAGAATGCTAGATAAAGTAATGGTTAACTACTATGGAACAATGACTCCACTTAGCCAAACATCAAATATTAGCGTTCCTGAAGCTAGAATGATAGTTATCTCTCCATGGGATACTAGTCTAGTAAAAGAGATAAACAAGGCAATTCTTGCTAGCGACTTGGGTGTTTCTCCATCTGATGACGGCAGAGTTATAAGACTTGTCTTCCCAGCACTTACAGAAGAGAGAAGAAAGGAAATAGTTAAAAAAGTTAAGGCTATTTGCGAAGAGACAAAAGTTGGTATTAGAAACGATAGAAGAGATGTTCTTGAAGTTTTCAAAAAAGCTGAAAAAGACAAGAAGATGACAGAAGATGACAGAAAGACAGCTGAGAACGAAGTTCAAAAAGTTACAGACAAGTATACTCAACTAGCTGATAGTACATGCGCTGCTAAAGAAAAAGACATTATGGAAATTTAGTAAGCGAGTTTTTTGATGGGAATTTTTAGAAAGAAACAAAAAATTGATTTTGAACATTTACCTAAGCATATTGCATTTATTATGGACGGCAATGGTAGGTGGGCAAAGTGCCGTGGAAAGGTAAGAACTTATGGTCACAAGCAGGGTGTAGATGCTGTTGAAAAAGTTATCAAACACTCTCAAAGGCTTGGACTAGAAATTATATCTTTTTACGCTTTTTCGACCGAAAATTGGAAAAGACCAAAAGAAGAGGTCGATTATATTTTTGAGTTACTTAGAGATTATCTAAAAGAGCACAAAGACGATTTTAGAGAAAATAACATTAGACTAAAAATTGTTGGTGATATAACTAAACTTCCAAAAGACCTTCAAGAGGCTATTTTGGAGACAACCGAGAGTACTAAGGATTGTACAGGACTACTTGTTAATATTTGTCTTAACTATGGCAGTCGTGTAGAAATTATTAGAGCTATCAACAACATCATTAAAGATGGTATCAAGACTGTTGATGATGAGATCTTTTCTAAGTATCTTCAAACAGAGGGTATTCCTGACCCTGACATGGTAGTAAGAACAAGCGGAGAGTATAGACTTAGCAACTTTATGCTATATCAATGTGCATACTCTGAACTATATTTTCCTAAGATTTACTGGCCGGACTTTAAGGAAAAAGAACTTGAAAAAGCAATTTTAGTTTACCAAAAACGCAATAGAAGATTTGGTAATATATAAAAAGGTGTTTACTTATGATGGAAAATAATGAGAAAAAACTATTTGGACAAAAATGCATCGTAGCAGTTGCTATTGTTTTATTTTTTGCAGCATTTGTCGCTTTGCAAATAGTTAATAGTTATATTTTTGATATTTTTACTTTAACAATTTCTGTGTTTGCTAGTTTTGAAATTACTAATCTTTTGACTAAGATGGGCAAACCAAATTATAAATGGATGATTGTTAGTTATCCAATACTTTTGTACTTTATTTTTCTAGTTACAATGCTTCTTGGATATGGTAGTTTAGTATTGTTTGTTGAGAGCTTAATACTTATGGCTGTTATGTTCTTACTTACATTTATAACAAGTATTTGTCTATTGAGAAATGATACAAAAAATGACGCTTTTAGACTATCTACTGGTATGTCTGTTAGCCAATTTGGTTTTTATAAATCTACTAACACATTATTCGGTATGTACTATCCATCATTTTTGTTGATGTTTATGTACCTAATCAATCACATTGATACTATTGGATTTGACACTATAACATCTAATTTTAGCGGCTTAAATGTTGCTGTTATGGGAATAATAATGGTTATAGGTATTGCTACATTTTCTGATACATTTGCTAATATTTTTGGCAGTCTTATCAAAGGCCCAAAACTATGCCCAAAAATCAGCCCTAACAAAACAATCTCTGGCTTCTGCTTTGGACTTTTGGGTGGAGTAGTTGCTACTACTATTATTTACTTTGTATTCAACGCAATATTCGGCGGAGCTCTTGCTGATGCAGGACTTATTAGATTTATGGTAGTAGGTCTTTTTGGAGCAGTAGTTAGTGCTCTAGGTGATCTAGTAGAATCTTATATCAAGAGAAAAGCTGGTGTAAAAGACGCTTCTAATATTTTGCTATCACATGGCGGAATTTTGGATAGATTTGATTCATTTGCTTTTGCTACACCTTATGTGTTTATTTGTATGCTACTAATGCTAGCATAGTTTTTGGAGGTTATTTTGCAATCTAGATTGTTATTTAGTTTTGCGAGCACTATGTCAACTATAGGGTATTTGGCTTTGGCTGTACTTGTACTATTGCTTATGGTTATGATCCACGAGCTAGGACATTATACAGCGGGTAAAATACTAAAATTCAAGATTAACGAATTTTCTATAGGTTTTGGCAAAGCAATTTTTAGCAAAACAAACAAGTCTGGAGAAAAGATTTCTTTAAGAATTTTTCCTTTGGGCGGATATTGTGCATTTGATGGAGAAGACGAGGAGAGTGAAAATTCTCCAACAGCCTTTAATAATCAAAAACCATGGAAAAGACTTATAGTTCTTTTTATGGGTGCATTTTTTAACTTTTTGTCAGGCATAATATTTTCGGCTATTTTCCTTATGGCGTACGGCTATGTTGATGTTATCAAAGTCGATAATATCTATAACGCTCCATCTATTGTTGAGTACGAAACTGTTACCGGCAAAAGCGAAGAGCAATATGACTGGCTAAAGAAAGGCGATGTTATATACAAAGTCAATGGCGAAAATACTTCTATCATTTATGATAGATATTTCACTACAATGATAAGCGGTTTTGAAGAGAACGAAACATTTACCGTAACTGTAAAAAGAGACGGCAAAATGCATGATGTTCTAGTATATAAAAGACTAATTCAATTAGAAGGCGAAGACGAAGCCGTACTTAGAGTAGGTGCAAACTTCAGCTGGTATCAGTTTGGATTCTTTGAAGCACTTGGCCGAGCATTTAAGTTTACGATAGATTGGGCGATTAAAGTCTTAGTTATACTTTGGTCACTAATAACAGGTAAACTTGCAATAACCAATCTTGGCGGTCCACTTACAACAATAACAACGATAGCGGAAGTCACTGCGGCTAACTTTGCTAACTTATTCTTGTTACTTCCTGTAATAGCGGCAAACTTAGCAGTGTTTAACTTATTGCCTTTCCCAGCACTTGATGGCGCAAGGATGGTATTTGTTTTGATTGAGTGGATATTTAGAAAGCCAGTCAATAGGAAAGTCGAAGGTATGATTCATACAATAGGCTTAATTGTTCTGCTTGCTTTTGTCGTCATAGTTGATATATTGCACTTTGTGTTATAGGTAGCTATAAATGGATTATGTTTGATGACTATCAAACAAATGAAAGAATAATCAAATAAAAAATAAGGCTTATATAAGTCTTATTTTTTTTGTCCTAAAATTTATTATTTTGTTTAGCAAAAATCCATTTGTGTGCTATAATCAAAGTAGAGGAAATATGAGCTTAAATTTAATTGATTATGTTAATAACAAAACTGACGGAAAGTATTATTATCTAAAGCTTTCTGAAGTTTTGTATGATAAAAAAGAAAAGAAATGTTATGTCAATCTAATATATCCACAAGATATTGATGATCTAACCCAAAATGACAAAGATATAATATGTAAACATATTGCGAACTTTCTTGGCATAAAAAGTGCTCTTGATATAAAAATCAAGAAGAGTTATATGGACGAAAATCTTATTCAAAAAAGTTGTATCAAATACTTTTTTGAAAATACTAAGAGTATTTCGCCTAGCCTTAACGAAGAGACTATACACGTGTCAGTAGACGGAAAAACTGCACATATAGTGCTAGATACTAATAGGCATGTCGCTGAGTACTTGGCACAAAAAGATGTAAAAATAGGACTTCAAACTTATCTTAATGCATATTATTGTGGTAGTTTTTTGATAGATATCAATAATTGCATAGCAGATGAAGATAGCACAGAATTTTTGGCAGAAAGACAAAAGCGAATAGAAGAGATAAGTTATGCGACCTCTTTGGCTTCTAGCCAAAATAGAAGATATGAAGTGTTTAATATAAGGCCTTTATTCGGCGACCCTATAGAGACTATGCCTGAGCATATTGTTGATGGTGAGGCTGAAGATAGAGTTTTTGCAGGCAAGATTAAATATCTAACCCAAAGAACATACAAAAAGATGAAGAAAAATAAAGAGGGCGAAGAAGAGGAAATAGAAAAGCCATACTTTACTTTTGTGCTTCAAGACGGCATGAAAAATATGAATGCAAGTTACTTCCCAACCAAGGCTAACTACCACAAGATGAACCTTCTTGAAGATGGCATGACCATACTTATTAAGGGCGATGTTAAACTATTTAGAGAAAAGTTTAGTCTAAGTGTAAGGGCAATATCTTTATGTGATATAGGTGGTGGCAACAAAGCACCTACAACATTTAAGAAGGCTGTTAGCGGATATAACTTTGTATCTCCAGAGCCATATATAAAAGAGGCTCAAAGTAACTTGTTTGATGACAAAAAGGAAGAGCAAGTCCCTCTTAAGGCTATGGGCAAAACTTTTGTTGTATTTGACCTAGAAACAACAGGACTTAACCCAGCAGCTGACGAGATAATAGAGATAGGCGCTGTAAAAATTGTCGATGGCAAACTTACAGAGACATTTTCGTGCTTTGTCAAACCATCTAAGCCAATACCTGCAGAGGCAACAGCTATTAACAATATAACTAATGCAATGGTAGCGGGGGCATATAGTATTAACCAAGTCTTCCCGGACTTTTATAAGTTCTGCGAAGGTGCAGTTTTAGTTGGTCATAACGCTATAGAATTTGACTGCAAGTTTTTAGATGTCATCGCTAAGAAAATGGGGTATAAATTGACCGATGAACGTATGGATACTCTTATGATGTCTAGGTCAAAACTTTCTGAACTTAGATTCCATAACCTTAAGACTATTTGCGGATATCTTGGTATTGAGCTTGTTGGCGCTCATAGAGCGGTAAACGACACAATAGCCACAGCACAAGTATTCTTGAGGTTGCTATAAAATTTTAATAGGTGAGAGGGATCGAACACCTATATAAAAACTATTTATGACTATTTTATGATTTTTTATATACTTTTCTATCAAGGATTTTGTGATAATAAGTTGCAAATATATAAAATAGTATAAATAATAAAAGAAATATTAAATTTATACTTGAAATAATACATATACTATGTTATAATGATTATGCTTAAATAATGGACTGATTAAGAGTGGGAGCCCCCACTCTTAATTGTTTGTAAAGGGGGTAACTAAATTTGGCCGGAAAAGTAGAGACTTTGGCGACAAGCGTCATTGAGCCTATCGTAACAAAACTTGGCTACGAACTTGCTGATGTTGAGTATGCTAAAAAAGTCAATGGTATGAATTTGACCGTATTTATCACAAACGGCGACAATGCGATTACTATTGAAGATTGCGAAAAGGTTCATAGAGCAATAGATGAGCCACTAGACGAGCTTGACCCTACAGCGGGTGCTAGCTACACACTTAATGTTTCATCATTAGGACTAGATAGGATTTTTAAGTATGACAAAGATTATCTAAGATACAAAGGTAAAGAGATTTTTGTTAAACTTTATACACCTATCGAGAAGAAAAAAGAATTTATTGGAGTTCTTGATTCTTTGAGTGAAAGTGAAGTTAAACTTATTTCGGACGGCAAGGAAGTTATCCTTCCAAGACAAAAAATAGCTATGGCTCAGCCATATATTAGATTTTAGGAGAAAAACAAATGGTTAATAAAGATTTTTTTAGTGCATTAGAAGATTTAGCAGCAGAGAAGAAGATTGACAAAAATTATTTTATCGAGTCTTTGGAGATAGCTTTGACTGCCGCTTACAAAAAGAACTTTGGTGAGGCACAATCTGCTTCTGTAGAGCTTAACCCAGAGAAAAGCACAATTAAAGTTTATAAGTACAAAACAATAGTTGCTACTGACGAAGAAGTAACTGACCCAGACAAAGAGATTACTATTGCTGATGCAAAACTTATTAAGAAAACAGCTAAAGTTGGCGAGCAACTAAAAGAAGAAGTTACTCCAAAGAACTTTGGGAGAATTTCTGCGCAAATTGCTAGACAAGTTGTTATGCAAAGATTAAGAGAAGCTGAGCAAAATATTGCTAGAGAAGAACTTTCTGAAAAAGAGAATGAACTTATCACTTGCATTATTAACAGAATCGAAGCAGGCTCTGTATATGTAGATATCCCAGGAACAACTTCTGAAGGCGTACTTCAAAAGCAAGACCAAATCCCAGGCGAGACTTACACTGTTGGCGCTAGACTAAAAGTATATGTAAAAGCTCTAAGAGAGGGCTCAAAAGCAAATTGCGTTTCTGTAACTCGTAGCACTCCAGGATTTGTTAAGAGACTATTTGAACTAGAAGTTCCTGAAATTGAGAGCGGAGAAGTAGTTATAAAAGGTATCGTAAGAGAAGCTGGCAAGAGAACTAAGATGGCTGTTTATAGCGAGAATAGAAACCTTGACCCAGTAGGAGCATGCGTTGGTAACAAAGGCATGAGAGTTGCAGCTATAATCAATGAGTTAAACGGCGAGAAGATTGATATCATCGAGTGGAGCGAAAATGCTTTAGAGTACATAGCTCGTGCACTAAGCCCAGCAAAAGTTGATACTGTATATTCTCTAGAAGCTCCAAATAGTGCAAGAGCAGTTGTTGCTGATGACAAACTTTCTCTAGCTATTGGTAAAGAAGGACAAAATGTAAGACTAGCTGTTAAACTAACTGGCTGGAACATCGATGTTAAGAGCGAGACAGAAGCTAAGAAGATTGATGGTGCTTTGTTCCTAAACAAAGAAGAAGAGAAATTTGATATCGGTGATGATATTGATGACGATATCCTAGGAGATATTGAATAGGAGTTTTTGATGGCAGAAAAACCACAAAGAATGTGTATTGTTTGCAGAAATATGAAGGACAAGCGTGACCTTTTGAGAGTGGTAAAAAATAAGGACGGAGAAATCTTTATTGACCAAACTTTTAAGGCAAACGGCAGAGGCGCATATATTTGCAAAAGCGAAGAGTGCATAAAAAAATGCATTAAAACAAAGGCTTTTAACAAAGCTTTTAAGTGTCCAGTAGCGGAAGAGACCTATATCAAAATATCGGAGGAAGCTCTTGGAAAATAAAATATCCGCATATATTGGCTTTGCCAAAAAGTCAAATAAAGTTATCTATGGTATGGATAACCTAAAAGTTTATGATAAAAAATTATATCTTATTATTGTCTGTGCTAGCGGCAATAATAAATATATAAATTTTGCCCTAAGTAAGAAAAAAGAAACTGGTTGCGATATACTTAGGACAAATGGCGTTTTGCTTGATGAGCTCGCAGCAACTAATAATTGCAAAATACTCGGCATAAAGAGTAAGGAGCTTTCAACCGCCATTATAAAAAACAAAGCAGAAAATTTAGTAGAGGTGATTTAACTTGGCAGAAAAACAAACTGAAAACAAACAAAATCTAAACAACATAAAAGCAGTTGCAAAACTACATAATGAAGGTATCATCAACAACCTTTATAAGCATGTAAGTGAAATCCAAAAGAAGCTTGCTAGTTTTGGCGATGCCGTAAAGCAAAGAGCTGATAGACTTTTGAGAGAGGCAAGAGTTGCTAAACTTACAGAAGGTTCAAAAGTTCAAGAAGAACCAAAGCCTGTAAAAGAAGTAAAAGCCGCTCCAGAGGTAAAAGAAGTAAAGAAGGTTGAGGGGCAACCTGCCGCTCCTGCTGTAGCACCAGCTCCAAAAGAGCAAAAGCCAGTATCACCTGCACCACAAGCACCTGCTAAACAAATTTATAGAAGAGACGACTCAAAAGACAATCGTCAAAAGCAACCATTTAACAAGTTTAATAATGGCGAAAGAAAATTTGGTAACGGCGAAAGACAACCATTTAATAAGCCATTTAATAGAGAAGGCAACAAACCATTTAACCGTGACGGAAAACCTCAAGGTCAATTTGGTAACAAGCCTTTTGGAGCTAAGCCATTTAATCGTGATGGCAAGCCTCAAGGTGCATTTAGCAAGCCTTTTGGCCCAAAACCAGCAGGTTTTAGTGCCAAGACAGCAAAAGCTGACCTAACTAGTGCAGCTAGCGTGTTTGTTAACAAAGAAAGAGACTATCAAAATAACAGTGCTAAGAAGAAGTCTTATGACAAAGGTAGTGAGGACAAAAAAATCAATAAGAAGTCATTACTTAGAAGAGGACTTGTTGAAGAGAAGAATATCGAAGAGCGTATGGTTAGCCGTAAGCTAAAGATCAAAAAACCAAAACAAGAAGTTGTTCAAAATTACGCTCCAATTACTCATGCAGTTATCACAACTCCAAACTTAACTGTAAAAGTTTTGTCTGAGCAAATCGGTAAACCAGTTACTGAGATTATCAAACAATTTATGGTGCTTGGTATTATGACTACAATCAATAGTACTATTGACTTTGCAGCAGCAGAACTTGTATCTAGTGAGCTAGGCGTAACTCTTGAGCTAAAACTTGATAAGACATACGAGGAGCAACTACAAGATACAGCTGCTAATGAAGATGACAAGAACCTAGAGAAGAGACCTCCAATAGTTACTGTTATGGGTCACGTTGACCATGGTAAGACATCACTTCTTGACTATATACGTAAGACTAATGTTATTGCCAAAGAAGCTGGCGGTATTACACAACATATTGGTGCCTATTCAATAGTTTGGAATAAAGAGCCAATCACATTTATTGATACCCCAGGACACGAAGCGTTTACTAGCATGAGAGCAAGAGGCGCTCAAATAACAGATATAGCAGTACTTGTTGTAGCTGCTGATGATGGTGTAAAACCTCAAACTATAGAAGCTATCAACCATATAAAAGCTGCTAAAGTTCCTATGATAGTAGCTATCAACAAAATGGATAAGCCTGACGCTAATGTTGAGAGAATTAAGCAACAACTAGTAGAACATGATGTTGTACCAGAAGAATGGGGCGGAGATGCTATCATGGCTCCTATATCTGCAAAGACCGGTGAAGGCATTGATAAACTTCTAGAAATGATATTACTTGTTGCTGATATGCAAGAGCTAAAAGCTGATAAGAATCGTAATGCAGTAGCATGCGTAGTAGAAGCTAAACTTGATAAAGGTAAAGGACCTATTGCTAATGTTATTGTTCAAAATGGTACTTTGAAAGTTGGCGACACAGTAGTTACAGGATTTACTTCTGGTCGTGTAAGAGGTATGGTAGACGACAAGGGTAGAAGCATTAAGTCTGCAGGTCCATCTTGCCCAGTATCAATTTTGGGTCTACAATCAGTTCCTAATGTTGGTGACACTTTACAAGTTGTTGACGAAAAACTTATCAAAAATGTTCTTGAAGAAAGAAAAGCTAAGATGGCACAAGATATGGTTGATAAAGGTCTTGGAACATCACTTGATGACTTCTTCAACACTCCAGCCGGAAAAGATAAAAAGGCTCTAAATATCATCATCAAATCTGATGTACAAGGTAGTGCAGAGGCTTTGAAACAAATGCTACAAAAAGTAAGCAATGATGAGGCTGAAGTAAAAGTTATTCATAGTGGCGTAGGTGCTGTAACAGAGACTGATGTACAACTTGCACAAGTTTCTAATGCTTTGATTATCTGTTTCAATATTAAGGCAGATGCTAAGGCACAAGCACTAGCTGATCACAATAAGATTGAGATTAGAAATTATAGCATCATCTACGAAGCTCTTGACGATATCGAGAGAGCAATCAAAGGTATGCAAGCTCCAAAATATGAAGAAAAAGTTACAGGTCATGCTGAGGTTAGAATGCTATTTAAGATTAGCTCAGTTGGTACAGTTGCTGGCTGCAGAGTAATAGATGGCAAAGTCGTAAGAAATGGCTCTGTAAAAGTATTGAGAAAAGATAAAGTCGTATTTGAAGGCAAGATTGCATCTCTAAAACGTGAAAAAGACGAAGCTAAAGAAGTTGCAAGCGGATTTGAATGCGGTATTAAGATTGATGGATTCAATGATATTCTTGAAGGAGATATCATCGAGTGTCTTGTAAAAGAAAGAATTGATTTATAATAAAAGGAGTTAATTTATGGCTTCTAACAATAGAATGGAGAGAATCAACTCTGAGATACAAAAAGAAGTTTCTTTGATAATAAACAATGAGATAAATGACCCAAGGGTTAGCGGCTTTGTGTCTGTCCTAAAAGTTCAAACTACTCAGGACCTAAAGTTTGCAAAAATTTATATCAGTGTTTATAGCGAGAATAAACAAGAGGCTTTTGAGGCTTTGCGTAGTGCAAGCAACTTTATCCGTAAACGCCTAGCTCAAAATATCAACTTGAGAGAAATCCCAAAACTAATATTTGAGTTAGATGACGGAATAGAGTATAGTGACAAAATAAACAAAATTATTAAATCCCTAGATATAAAACCTTTGGAGGATGAATAATGGTTTCTATCAAAAAAGTAACAACCTTTTTGAAATCATATAATTCTTTTGCACTATTTACTCATATCAGCCCTGATGCAGACGCTTTTGGGTCAACAAAAGCCCTAAAATTAGCTCTAGAGAGCTTAGGTAAGACTGTCTATGTATTTTGCGATGGCATTGTAACTAAGAATTTAGAGTTTTTAGAGCCGGAACTATGCGATGATGTGTCGGTTATTAGTTCTGTAGAAGTTGGTATTTTGGTAGACTGCAATATACCTTATAGAGTTGGCAAATACGAAGAATTTTTTGAAAAAATACCTGTGAAGATGTGTATAGACCATCATGTCCCAGAAAAGTACAAGTTCAACCTAAAATTTGTCTCAACCAAAAGCCCAAGTGCAAGCAACCTTGTTTATAAAATAATCAAGGGTCTAAAAGTAAAAATTACAAAAGAAATTGCAACGCTACTTTATGCGGGAACAGCTACTGATACTGCTGGCTTCAAAAACACTAATACCACAGCAGATTGTCACAGAGTAGTCGGCGCGCTTATAGATAAAAAGTTTGATTTAGAAAAAGCTAACTATTATCTATTTAAGTTTAAGCCAAAAAAGCAAATGGATTTTTATTCTTATTGCTTTAAGCATTTGCAATACTTTTATGATGATAAGATTTTGTTAATTTTTATACCATATAAAGAATATCAAAAAGTCGCTGATATCATAGATACCGGCGGCATTTATGAGTTTTTGACCGGTATTGAGGGCAACGAAATTATTATCAAAATAACCGAAAAACAACCTAAACATTACTTTATATCTTTGAGATCTAACATATACGCCAATGTCCGTGATATAGCGGCAGAATTTGGCGGTGGCGGACACAAAATGGCTTCTGGCTGCAATTATGTTGGCGACTATAAAGAGTGCTTAGACAAACTGATTAAGCTATCAATAAGCGAGATAGAAAAGCATGATAGGAATAATTAACTTAAACAAGCCAAGTGGTATGTCTAGTAGTAATGCTGTGGTAAAAATCAAAAAGCTGACTCATCAAAGTAGAGTCGGTCATATGGGAACTTTGGACCCACTAGCAAGTGGCGTTCTAATTATTGGCGTTGGCAAAGCGACAAGGCTATTTGATTATTACTTAAAAAAATCAAAAACTTACATAGCAAAATTTAAGTTTGGAGTTTTGACTGATACACTTGATAGCGAAGGAACTATCACAAATACAAGTGATAAAATACCAACTGCTGATGAAATAATTAAAGTACTTCCTACATTAACAGGCAAAATTAGCCAGTATCCGCCGGCTTTTTCTGCCAAATGCATAAATGGTACTCGTGCATACAAACTTGCAAGACAGGGCGTAGAGGTTAATCTAGAGCCAAAAGTTGTCGAGATTAGTAGTATTGAACTTTTAGAAAAAGTATCTCAAGATGAGTATACATTTAGGATAGATTGTTCAGCCGGTACTTATATTAGAAGCATAGCAAGAGATATGGGTAAGGCTCTTGGAACATACGGCATTATGACAGCCCTAACTAGGACAAAGTGCGGAGTATTTACCCTTAGTGAAAGTGTCAATTTAGACGATCTTACAGAAGATAACATTGAAAACTTTTTGACGCCACTTGATAAGGCACTAGAAAACTTAGAAGAATATAATGTCGACAGTGTAACAAAGCTTAAAAAGGTCTTAAACGGTGTGCCTATTGATGCGTGCGGCGAAGATAGACAAGTAGTCGTAAAAAGTCAAGGCGAAGTACTAGGTATTGCAGAAATAAATGACGGTAAACTAAAGATAATAAATTATTTGAAAGAGTGAGAACTATATGATAAAATTTGGACCATCAGGAAATAGTGAAGAATTTTATAACGAGGGGCACAAGCATACAATAGAAGCTCCTATTTGGTTAAGCGAAAGAGGCCTAAATGCATTTGAGTATCCATTTAATAGAGGTGTAGCACTAAAAGACGAAACTGCTATAGCTCTTGGAAATGAATTTGCTAAATATGGAATAACAGTTAGTGTGCATGCTCCATATTATATCAATTTAGCCGGAACTAATGATGAACTATTAGAAAAATCTTATGGATATGTTATAGACAGCTTAAAGAAATTAAAATTACTAGGCGGAACACATTGTGTTATGCACCCAGGGACATGTGGAAGTCTTCCTCGTGAAGAAGCCTTTTCACTTCTAAAAGAAAGAACAAAAGAACTTGTAAAAAGAGTAAAAAAAGCTGGCATCACAGGTGTTTACATTTGCCCAGAGACTATGGGTAAGTCTCAGCAACTTGGAACTTATGAAGAGATAGCTGAGATATGTTCTTACGATGATATGCTTATCCCAACAGTGGATTTTGGACATATCAACGCACTAGAACATGGCAGTCTTAAGACCCCAGAGGACTTCGAGAGAGTTATCAAATGCTTTATTGATAAAATTGGTATTGAAAAAGTAAGACATATGCATATTCACTTTTCAAAGATAGAATATGGCGAAAAAGGTGAGATTAAACACTTAACTTTTGAAGATACAAAATATGGCCCTGAGTTTGAAAATTTGGCAGTTGTACTTAAAAAGTACAATCTAGAGCCAATGATTATTTGCGAATCTCGTGGAACTCAGGCAAAAGATGCAAAAATTATGAAAGAAATTTACGAAAATACTACCATTTAGGAAAATTTTATGATATACTAATGTAGTATTAAATTGTGCTAAAAATTAACTAGGAGGATATATATGTTATTAGCAGGTGATTTCAGAAAAGGCGTTAACTTTGAAATGGAAGGAAAAATTTACAACGTTGTAGATTTCCAACACGTTAAACCAGGTAAAGGTGCTGCCTTTGTAAGAGCAAAAATTAAAAATATCGTAACTGGACAAGTTCTTGAGAGAACTTTTAACCCAACAGAAAAGTTTGAGCCAGTAAGAATTGAAACTAAAGAAATGCAATACCTATACAATGAGGGCGGTTTGTATTATTTTATGGATATGGAGACTTATGAGCAAGTTCCATTTAACAAAGACCAAGTAGAAGAGGCTTTGAAATATATCACAGAGAATATGACAGCTACTGTTCAATTCTACAAAGGTAACGCTTTCTCAGTAGTTCCACCAAACTTCGTAGAGCTAACTATTGTAGAGTGTGAGCCAGGGGTTCAAGGTGATACTTCTAAAGCAGGTAACAAGCCAGCTAAACTTGAAACTGGTACGACTATCCAAGTTCCATTATTTGTTAACAACGGCGAAAAAATCAGAGTTGATACAAGAACTGGAACATATATGGAAAGAGTATAATTTTGTAAAAATTAGTAGAATAAAACGATACTTTGCGGTATCGTTTTTTTTATTGCTAAATAGCATATTTGTAGCATATTTATATAATAGCTTGTCTAGGAGGCAATTAGTTATGGATAGTATATTTGAAGAGCCTTTATCTGAGATTTTCAAAAAATATGTCAACCTCAATAAAGTAAACGAAATAAGACTTAGACTCGATAAAAGAATAGTCATTTATATAGGTGGTAAGCCTTATTATTTATCTTATGAAGGCATAACTAATAACGCCGAAAAAGCCATCATAACAAGTAGAGAAATGCTATATAACATAATAAGGCGAGCAACCGAAAATTCTGTTTATGCCGTCAATAATCAACTAAAACGAGGCTTCTTGACTGTAAAAGGCGGAATTAGACTAGGCATTTGCGGAGAGGTCGTAGTAGAAAATGGTGCTGTCCAAACTATTAAGAATTTTTCTAGTATCAATATCCGTATAGCAAGAGAAGTGAAAAATTGTTCTCTCAATATTTTTGAGACAATAATGCAGGGCGGCTTCAATAATACTCTTATTATATCTCCGCCCGGAGCTGGTAAAACTACAATGATAAGAGATATCTTGTGCCAAATGAGTGAGAGAAGTTATACATATAACATACTTCTTGTAGACGAAAGGTACGAGATTGCTAATTGCTTCAATGGACAACAAACGCTCAATGTCGGCGAGTTTGCAGATATTATAAGCGGATCAAATAAAGGTTACGCACTTGAGTGTGGTGTTAGAAGTATGAGCCCAGATATTTTGGTCACAGACGAACTAGCCAATAGCCAAGATATTAACAGTATTTTAGATATCGCTAACTCAGGTGTTAAACTGTTGTGTAGTGTGCATGCAAAGAATATTGAGGAATTAAGAGCTAAACCTCAGTTTAAGCAACTACTTGACCAAAAGATTTTTAAGAGGTTTGTTGTGTTAAGTAAGAGTAGGGGCCCCGGCACTATAGAAGGCGTGTTTGACGAGTCTTTTAGGTGCTTGTATGTATAAGTTAATTATTTGTGCTATTTTGGCTGGGGCTTTTATATATTTAGGAATTTGTATTTCAAACAATCTAAAAAAGAAAAAGCAGTTTTGGGAAGAGATTGTTAAATTGTGCGATTATATGTCTTGTAATATTGGCTTTGGGCAAAAGAAACTAAATGAAATTGCAATGGAATTTTCTAGTAATGTTGCTAAGGTAAGTAATGATGTCGTTAAAACAATGAGTAGTGAAAAAGATTCTTCTCAAAAAAGTCCTATCAAAAGTATTGATATGACTAGTGAAGAAAATGCACTTATTAAAGAATTTTTTGATGGGCTAGGCAGTATGGATAGCAAAAGCGAAATTGCTAGAATTGCTAGTTATAAGGCAAGATTTGAGAGTATAGAGACACTATACACAGAGAGATATAAGAAGTTTTCGCCGCTTATTGTAAAATTGTGTCTAATATTTGGGTTAATGTTATGTATAGTGCTGATTTAGCATATTTTGTGAATATATAGTTGAATAGTACACTATATATTGGCATAGTACTATGCAAAAAGTGAGTATATATATGAATTATGAGATTATTCTTAAAATAGCTGCTATAGGGATACTTACTGCAGTTATTTCGCAAGTCCTAAAAAATGTAAATAAAGATGACATAGCAACTATAGCAACATTAAGCGGAGTTGTGATAGTTCTTATTATGGTTGTTCAGCTTATTGCAGAACTTTTTGAAACGGTTAAAACTTTGTTTTTGATATATTAGGTAGCATATGGAAATAGTAAAAATAGTTTGCGTTGGCATAGTTACGACTATAGCGTATCTTTTGGTAAAAGAGGTAAAAAGTGACTTTGCTATTTTTATAGCTTTGAGCGGCAGTATCATAATGATAATGCTGATTGTTGGACAAGTCTCTACGGTTGTTGGGTATTTTAACGAAATAGTCCAAAGAACTGGTATAGACAAAACTATATATTACACCATATTGAAAATTATTGGAGTTGGCTACCTTACAGAATTTGCTGCTAATATCTGTGCAGATTCTGGGGTTGCAAGTGTCGGGAATAAAATTATTTTGGGAGGCAAAATTGTTATATTGTGTTTATCTCTACCAATAATAACATCTCTAATAGACATTATTATAAGTATTTTGCCATAGTACTTTTATTTTTTATAGTTATATTTTTTACTCCAAGTGTAAAGCCTGCGTATGCGGACGAGGTAGAAAAATCGCTTAGCGAAACGATAGAATCTCAGCTTGAAAAATTAGACCTAACAGCCTTGGAGCGTTACCTTAGCGGTATATCGTCTAATTTTGAAGGACTTTTTAGTGGCTCATTTATTGAGAATTTAAGGAATATTATATCTGGGCAAAAACAATTCGATTATTCCAACTTTTTCTCTTATGTTGTTAGTATCATTTTTGACGACTTAATCAAGGTTATTCCTATGCTGTCGGCTATAGTTGCTATTTGCGTAGTTTGTAGCTTGCTAGGACAATTATCGCCGGACAAGCAAGGGGAGAAGATTAGTAAAGTTATATATTTTGCTTGTTTTGCGCTTGTGGCTACTATTATATTCTCGGCTTTTAAGTCACTGCTTAGTAGTACGACAGGAGTCTTAGAGTCTATCAAAACTCAAATGCAACTTATATTTCCTATACTTCTTACGCTTATTACCTCCATTGGCAGCGTAGTTACAGTTTCAACTTTTAAGCCGGCTGTTGCACTTTTGAGTTCTAGCATTGTATCTATGATTAGCTCAATAGTACTTCCTATATTTATCTTTTCATTTATCTTCAATATAGTAGGTAATATGTCGTCCAATGTGAAATTAGAAAAGTGTGCAAAATTTTTGTCCTCTATGTTTAAGTGGCTACTTGGGACGATTTTTACAGTCTTTATGACAGTGCTTTCTCTTCAAGGCATCTTAGCGTCAGTTAGTGATAATATATCTATTAAGACGGCGAAATTTGCTCTAAAAAGCTATGTCCCACTAATTGGCAACTTTATGTCAGACGGGCTAGGATTTATTCTTGCTAGTGGTGTGCTTATAAAAAATGCTGTTGGTTTGACGGGGTTGTTTTTGCTTTTATCAACAATAGTTTTGCCACTCGTTGAGATTATTATCTTTATGTTAGGGCTAAAACTCGTTGCGGCTATTGTTGAGCCTCTTAGCAATAACAATATGTCTAACTTTATTTATGGTTGTTCTAAATGCCTAAGCATGCTTATAGCTTGCATTGTGGCAGTTGGATTTATGTATATTTTGTCTGTTGGGCTTTTGATGTGTACATCTAATATTTTTTAGGAGTGGGTAAGTGAGTGCAGTTTCTAGTTGGGTTTTGACTATAGTTGGGGTGATAATCATAACGGTAATTGTCGAGATAACTATGCCAGATGGCAATATCAATAAGTACATAAAAGGCATACTCGTTATTTTTACGGTTTTTGTAATGGTGTCGCCTATCACCAATCTTAATGTTTTTGGGAATATCAAAAATATCGATTATGATATCAAGCTTGACGATAGCTATCTAGGAGATGTCAATAGCCAAATAGCTAATGAGTATAAAATAATTATTGAAAGTAAACTCAAAACAAATGGCTACGAAAATGTAACTGTTGATATTGATCTAAAAGATGACGAAAAGTTGGAGATAGATGCAGTTTTTGTCTATTTGTGTGATTTAGTTCTTAAAAGCAATGACGAGAGTATAAATATTTATAACAACATAAAAAGCATTATAAAAAGTGTTGTTGTGGTGGATGCGGAGGATATAATTTTTTATGAGTGAAGAGAAAAAAGGCTTTTGGTCAAAATTTAAGTTCTTCAAAAAAATCAAAATGTCCAAAAATGTCAGTATAGCCATAGCTGTCATACTGAGTCTTGTTGTTTTGTTGATTTTTTGTTCCTCACTCGATAAAAGCAAAACATCTACTGTGACTTCAGAAGAAGAGTATACATCAATGATTGAGTACACAAGGAATATGGAATCAAAACTCCAAAAAGTACTAATGCAGGTAGAGGGCGTTGACAATGTCGAGGTTATGATAACTTTTGAAAATAGTATCGAGCTTATCATATCAAGTTCTAAGGAAACTAAGACAATAAAGAGCGGTAATTCTAGCACAACAGTTATAGTTGAGACTCCCGTTCTTGTCACCGAAAAAGGTGTGTCAAAACCTATAGTACTGCAAGAAAAATTGCCTGAGCCAAAGAGTGTATTTATCGTAGCAAAAGGCGCTGACAATGCAAAAGTAAAACTTGAGATAATAAAAGCTGTAGAAGTATTATTTTCGCTTCCTAGCTCAAAAATCGAAGTTTTGGTGGGTAAATAAGGGGGTTAATGTATGTTTACTAAGAAAAAGAAAATAATTATTTTAGCTAGCATGGTGATGCTTTTGGTTATTACTGGGTTTTTGAATATCAAACTTAAATCAGGAGTTAATAAAACTCAAACTGTTTCTGGTTATAATTCAGCTACATTTTTTGAGACATATAGAGAAGATAGAACTTCTAATAGAAATGAGAGTATAGCGTATTATAATTCTATTATTTCGTCTACTTATTCTTCAAAAGAGGCTATAAAAACAGCTGAGGAAAAGAAGCAATTGCTTATCGAGAATATGACTCTTGAGCTTACTATGGAAGGACTTATTAAGGCAAAAGGTTTCAATGATGCAATAGTATGTTGCAGTGATAGTTATATCAATGTCATCGTTAAAGCTGAGGCTTTGGCTGATAGCGAAGTAGCTCAAATAGTAGAAGTAGTGCAAGGTCAAACTCAAAAAGATATTGATTATATCAAAATTATTCCCGTAGAATAATTGATTTTGAGACAATCCTATGATATAATAACCAAGTAATTATAGGAGTCTATTATGGCATTTAACGGAAATCTATATCAAGATAGTGATAACGGCAAAGTATTTTGTAACAAAAATATTATGCTTTCTATAATCAATTTGGCAGCAAAAGAGATTAGCGGTGTATCATCTCTTACAGCAAAATTTGGTAGCAGAATCAAAAGATGGCTTTCTCCTTCTAACTACTTTGAAGGGGTTAAGGTATCTGATAACAAAGACGGTATCAATATAGATGTTTATATCAATGTATTCTTTGGGTATAGCGTGTCAGATGTAGCTTATAGAGTTCAAGAGAATATCAAAAACAACATCGCATCTATGCTTGACTCAAAGATAAATACCATCAATGTTCATGTTATGGGTGTTGATTTTTCTAAAGAAGAATTGTCAAAAAATATGTAACAGATTTGCCTTCTTTTTAAGAAGGCTTTTTTGGTGAAAGGAAGAAATTTTTTATGAGTAGAAGAAATTGTAGAGATAGTTTATTTAAGTTAATATTCGAATATCTATTTAACAAAGATATGGTAGCTAATGAGGCGCTAGATAATATTGCAGAAGGCATGCCCATTGAGGACCAAAAGTATGTCCTAGATAACTTCGCAAGCATTGTAGAAAATTATGATAAGCTTACAGCTACCATCGCAGATGCAACACAAGGTTATGAGCTAAAAAGAATATACAAGGTAGACCTTGCTATACTACTTGACGCTGTGTATGAGATAGAGTATCTAAAAGAGCCAGTAGCCGTTGTTATCAACGAAGCTGTAGAACTTGCTAAAAAGTATTCTAACGAAAAGAGCCCGTCATTTATTAACGGAATTTTGTCAAAAATAGTTAATAAATAGAGGAGTAAACATGGGACTTAGAACATTAAGTGTTACTGAGGTTTCAAACTATGTAGCAAATGTCTTTGAGGCGGAAGAAATGCTGCATGACATCTCTGTAAGGGGAGAGGTTAGTGGATTCCAAATCAAAAGCGGTATAGCATATTTTTCGTTAAAAGATAGCAACTGCATTATTAGTTGTATAGCTTTTGGTGCGGAGAAATTTGGCGAGATAAAAAATGGTGACGATGTCTTAGCTGTTGGAACTGTTAGGTACTATGCTAAGGGCGGAAGACTTAATTTTAATGTTTATAAACTTGAGCCGTACGGCATGGGTGATATATATAAGCAATTTTTGCTACTAAAAGAAAAACTAGAAAAAGAAGGACTTTTTGATATAAAACATAAAAAGCCACTTCCAGAAAACATAAAAACAATAGGGGTAGTATCTTCAAGTACAGGCGCTGTTATACATGATATTATAGATGTGTCAACAAGGCGAAATCCTAGTATCAACATCAAACTTTTCCCTGCCAAAGTACAAGGAGAGGGGGCAGACCTTACTATAATTGATGGCTTAGAGTATTTTGAAAATACCGATGTTGATGTAGTTATAGTAGCTCGTGGTGGTGGCTCGTATGAAGATTTGCAGCCATTTAACTCAGAAGCTCTTGCTAGAAAAGTATACGAGTGCAATAAAGTTATTGTTTCTGCGGTAGGACACGAAACAGATTATACAATTATAGATTTTGTGGCAGACCTTAGAGCTCCTACACCGTCAGCGGCAGCTGAAATCGTGACTCAAGATGTCTTAGTATTAAGACAAAATATTGAAAATTTGAGGTATGACTTAGTATCTAATTTTGAAAATTTGGTTAACAAAAAGTTAGAGCTATTGCAAGAAAATAAAGATTTAATGCTAGAGAACTTTACAGATAATATTGATGCTAAGAAGTCTTATATTCTTGCCAAAAGCGAAGCTCTCGTTATGCTAAAAGATAACATTTATGCTAAAAAAGAAGCTAAGACAAAGATGCTTACTAAACTTCTTGATAGCCTAAATCCTTTGCATATACTTATGAAAGGTTATAGCAAGATATATAAGTCAGACAAAAATATTAAGAGTGTAAAAGACCTAAATGTTGGAGATACAGTTTCTATTGAACTTGTTGATGGAAAGGCTGTTGCCAACATTACAGGAGTTGAGGTATAGATTATGACATTTGAACAAAATGAAAAAAGACTTGAAGAAATAGTTAATCTTTTGCAAGGAGATGTTACCCTTGAAGAAGGCACTAAACTTTTTGAAGAGGGCGCAAATCTTATTAAAGAAAGTTTGAGTCTTTTGACCAAAACAAAAGGTAAAATTGAAACAATAAACAAAGATTTAGATAAATTTATAAATGATACAGAGGTTAATGAATAATGTATTTATCAAAATTAGTTGGAGAGAGAAGTAAACAAACTCCAAGTGGAGCTATTGTAAAAAATCATATTATGCTACTTAGAGCAGGATATATTAAGCAAGTAGCGTCTGGTATATATACTTTACTTATGCCAGCACAAAAGAGTATATTAAAAATAGAAAAAATCGTTCGTGACGAGATGGATAAAATCGGCGGACAAGAGATGTTGTTCCCAGTTGTTATGCCAAAAGAACTTTGGGACGAAAGTGGCAGATATTCTTCTATTGGCGATGAGATGGCAAGATTTAATGATAGAAACAACCATGGTATGGTACTAGGCATGACTCACGAAGAGGCAGCTGTACACACTGTTCGCAATATTATTAAGAGTTATGATCAGTTGCCTGTTATGATCTACCAAATGCAAACAAAATTTAGAGATGAGCCTCGCCCAAGGGCTGGACTTATAAGAGTAAGAGAGTTTACTATGAAAGATGCTTATTCTTTCCATATGACTCAAGAAGATCTTGAAAAATATTATCAAGTTGTTTTTGATTCGTATAACCGCATCTTTAAGAAAATAGGTATGAAGAACTTTATATCAGTTCAAAGTGATACTGGTATGATGGGTGGTAAAGTTGCTCATGAGTTTATGCTTCTTACACCATCAGGAGAGGACAATCTTGTACTATGCGATAGTTGTGATTATAGAGCTAATCAAGAGGTTGCTGATTGTGTATTTGAAAAAGTTAATGGTGAAGATAAGCCTCTTACACTTGTGGCAACTCCTCATTGTAAGACTATTGATGAAGTTTGCAGCTTCCTAAAATCAAAACCTGAGCTAAGTTGCAAAGCTGTTTGCTATGCTGTTAAAGGCGATAACAACCGTAGCGTAGTTGTATTTATTAGAGGCGATTTAGAGGTTAATGAGATTAAACTAAGTAAGATTGTTAAAGCTGAAGTTGTTCCTAATGACTTAACTAATAGCAAGCTTGTTGCAGGTTTTATTGGACCTTACAACATAGAGCTTGATGACGGAACAGAAGTCGTTTTTGATAAATCTTTAGAATGTATGCAAGGACTTATTGCTGGTGGTAACAAAGAAGGCTTCCACTATGAGGGGCTTTCTATGTCAAGAGATGTAAAAGATGCTAAGTTCTATGATATAGCTAATGTTCAAGAGGGCATGACTTGTCCTAAGTGTGGTAAAGGTCATCTTCATCTAAGCAAAGGTATTGAAATAGGAAATATCTTCCAACTAGGTACTAAATACACTAAGAGTATGGGTATGACTGTACATGATAAAGATGGCAATGAAATTAACCCAATCATGGGCTGCTATGGTATAGGTATAGGCAGAGCTCTTGGTAGTGTTCTTGAAGAGTGGAGTGATGAAAAAGGACTTGTATTCCCAATGAGTATAGCTCCATGGCAAGTTGTTTTGTGTCCTTTGAGACTAAATGACGAAAAGGTTCTTGCAGAGACAAATAGATTGTATGAAGAACTTACAAAGAGCGGAGTTGAAGTTCTTTATGATGATAGAGATATTTCAGCTGGTGCAAAGTTTGCCGAAAGCGAGCTTATGGGTATGCCAATAAGAGTGGTAGTAAGTCCAAGATCGTTAGAAAATGGCGAAGTTGAAATAACAATTCGTAAGTCTGGCGAAAAGATTATGGAAAAGGCAGAAAATGCTGTTTCAAAAGTAAAAGAATTGATTGCTGCCGAGATGAAAGAGTACAAGTGTTAGGATATTTATTAGTAAGGGCGATTTTGTCGCCCTTATTTTTTTGATCAAAATTGTATTGCTAATTTACTTTTGTCTATTATTTAACCCGAAAAAGTTTAATTTTTGAGCCAATTAGCTAATTACTTTGAAAACACTTGAAAATTATCATAATTTATGCTATAATCTCAATATACATATATTAAGATACAGTATTCTAGTCGAGAGATGTTGTTTGGAAGGTGATTTAGTCATAAAGCACCATAGAGCACATCGATGAAACTTCTGGTGTGTGCTTCGGTTGCCCAAACTGGGGTGCATGCTGGAAGGTAGAATTATGGAAGGACTATAACGGCATATAGTTTTCTCTCCATTTTTCGCGGAGGCTTATCTCGGTAAATAGGTCTAATGGTCTTATTTACTGACTAAGATTAAACCTGCTATGCGGCAAAATATAAAGCTGTGTACAGAGTAGCTTGCTATGAGTGGAGTATTGCGAATTAGTGTCTTAGTGGCTGTTTGCTGGCCGGCGACAGCTACTATCTGGCTATGAAACATATTCTGCAAAAATAGATAAAAACGGCGTCTTTCGTTAAGGAAAACTTCTAGACTGTTAACAAGTATTTGTTTTGCTTATTAGGGATTATAGTGTGGTCTTATAGGCGATTTGGTTAGGCGAGTGGTAACACCGCCTTGCGGAGATTAAATGGAAACGGCTTGTGCGGCGACGGCAAGTTCTCAGTAGGGAAATCCTACCAAACCAATGCCGCAAGGTTTACTTAATAAGTATTCTTAATTAATATGTATATTTTTTATAATATAATGGAGTAGAATAAATAATTTATTATGGAAAGTCCGAGTGGTGAAAACCCGAATAGTACCAAACAAAAACCTCAAAAAGATAAAGTAACAACAAAGAATAAAAAACCTTTCAAATACGCATGGCCAATTAAAGCTGGTATATTAACACTTATGCTTGCTCTTATGTTTGGCGTATTGTCAGAGGTGCTTTTGTCCAACGCAAGTATAGTTATAGCAATCATCGTTATAGTATTCCTTATGGCAATTAGTATTGTATTTGATCTTATAGGTGTTGCATTTGCTTGTTGTCCGTTGGAGCCTATTCTTGCAATGGCGTCAAGAAAGGTAAGAGGTAGTAAGGCTGCCATTGCCATGGTAAGAAGAGGAGACATTGTATCTTCTGTTTGCTCTGACATTATAGGTGATATGTGTGGTATCCTAAGTGGTGCTGCAGGTGCTGCTGTTGCGGCAAAAATTATTATGTCACAAACTGGAGCAGTAGCGGTAATTATTGCGTCTGTTGTATCAGCTGTTATTACAGCTCTTACTGTATTTGGTAAAGCTATGTGTAAGCGTCTTGCTGTTGAAAAATGTGTTCCTATTGTATCTTTTGTAAGTAAATTATTAAGCATTTTTAGTAAGAACAAATAATCTAATAATATAGAAAAATAATAGAGTAGTACCGAGTAGTACCTGTTTTGGGTGCTACTTTTTTATTTTATTTAGAGATTTTGGGCTGTTTTAAGCTATCTTAGTCTCTACATTTTGTGATGGGGTTGTGTTTAATATTTTCGCTTATATACAATATTTTGTATACATTTATATTTATGCAATACTATATGTATGGTTTTTCTATTTTCTGTATGTTTATGCAAAAAATTATTGCATAAATATTCAAAAAGTACTTGCATAAATATTTATCAAAGTGTATAATTATGTTCGAGCGATTGAAAATTTATGCATAAATATTTATGCATAATTATAAACCCCAAAAAAAAGGAGATATAGAGCTATGACAAGATCTGTTAGACAATCTAAGATTTTGGATATCATTTCTGCATACGAGATTGAGACACAAGAAGATTTGGTTAATCAATTAAGAGCGGCTAACTTCGATGTAACACAAGCCACAATTAGCAGAGATATCAAAGAGCTTGGTCTTATCAAAATACTTTCGTCTGAGAGCAATAAGTATAAGTATGCTGTTGTAGACGCTAGCGAAAAGCAGACTTCTAATAAGTATCTATATCTTTTTAAGGAATCGGTTATTTCTATTAAGCAGGCACAATCTTTTGTTGTTCTTAAAACTCTTAAAGGTATGGCTAATGCTATATCTAATATGCTTGATAAATTTAACTTAGAGAACCTTATGGGTTGTACTTTTGGCGATGATACTGTACTGGCTATTTTCCCAGACAGTACAGATAGTATCAAAGCTCTTGGAAAACTAACCGATATGTTTAATGCCTAAACGACTTAAAGTTTTTGACCACCACAAGAATGGCATATTCAAATAGTCAAAAGTCATAGCTAATTGATAATAAGCAGTATCTAATAGATAATAAATAATATATATTATATTGTATAGATAAAAAAGAATCATTTGCGCTTATCTCGCAAGTGATTTTTTGTTATTTATTGTTGTTATTTTTGGTCATATTTGTTATAATTTTAGCAGGTGGAATTTTATGTTAAGTTATCTAAAAATAAATAATGTAGCTTTGATTGATAGTCTTACGATTAACTTTTGTGATGGCTTTAATGTTTTGACCGGCGAAACAGGTGCTGGTAAAAGTATTATTGTTGATTCCCTAACTTTTGTTTTGGGCGGAAAAGTTAACAAAAATCTTATCAGGTCTGGACAATCTCAAATGAGAGTCGAGGCTATGTTTGACGGTCCTTTTGACAAGAAGATAACTGACATTTTGGCAGAATATGATATAGAAGAAGATGGCGAGCTTTTGATAACTAGGTCTTATACAGAAAATGGCAAAAACGATATAAAAGTTAACGGCAGCACCATTACAACAACTATGCTAAAACCTATAACCTCAGCCTTAGTAGATATTTTGGGTCAACACGAGCACCAGTCTATTTTGAAAGAGAAATTCCAACTAGATATAATAGATATATTGGGCGGAACAGATATAAGCTTGCTAAAAGTAAATGTAAGTGACCTTTATACAAAACTTCAAAATATCAATAGAGAGATAGAATCTCTAGGTAGTGATGCTCACAGTAGAGAGCGTATGATGGACCTTCTACAATATCAAATAAAAGAAATAGAAACCTTTGGGCTAAAAGAAGGCGAAGAAGAAGAACTTACTAATGAAAGGCTAAAAAGTCTAAACGGCGAAAAGATAACAACAGGTCTTAACCTTGCTTGTAACGAATTATCTAACGCTAATTACAGCGTTTGTGATGGCATCAAAAAGTCTATCTCAGCTCTAAATAGTATCGTAAAATATGATGAGAGATTAGACAATATAATTGCTAGATTAGACTCGGCTAAGATAGAACTTCAAGATATAGCTGATACATTAGAGCAGTATAACGAAGAGTGCACTTTTGATGAGAGCTATTTTGAGAAAATAGACAAGAGGTTAGACGAACTAAAAAGCCTAAAGAAAAAGTATGGTTCAAGCTACGAAGAAATAATGCAGTTCCTAAATAGCGCAAAAACTGAGTTTGACAATTTGGTTAATAGCGAAGGTAGACTAAGAGAGCTGAATGACGAAAAGGCACAAGTTGTAACAGAGTTATACAAAGACTCTGTTAAACTATCAAATGCAAGAAAATTGACAGCCAAAAAGTTTGAGTTCCTTGTAAAAGGACAGCTTGATGACCTTGGTATGAAAAATGCTAATTTCCAAATTGACTTTGAGCCATTTGGCGATAAAGACGAGGTTAAGTATACATCTAACGGACTTGATAAAGTTACATATATGTTCACCGCCAATGTAGGTCAGCCGTTGAAATCTCTATCTGAAATTATCTCTGGTGGTGAGATGAGCAGATTTATGCTAGGACTAAAAAATATACTAGCTGATATAGATGATATCGGCACTATGGTATTTGACGAAATTGACACCGGTATTAGCGGTAATATCGGTTATGTTATAGCTTGCATGATGGCTAACATCTCTCACAAGCACCAAGTTATAGCTATATCTCATTTACCTCAAATAGCTGCTATGGCAGATAAAAACTTCTTTATAGAAAAAACCATAGTTAATGTCGACACTGTAACTAGTCTAAAAGAGCTTGACGAGGCTGGCGTTCTTACAGAAGTTTCTAGACTATCTGGTGGACAGAGCGGAAGTCTTGTTTCTCTAGACCATGCAAAAGAGCTAAGAGATACTTGTAACAATTATAAAAAAAGTATTTAGTACATAAATTACACATAAAAGCAAAAACTATCTTGTAAAAGGGATAGTTTTTTTTATGAAGAAAAGAAGTTTGTTGTTAGTGACATTTACTATATTCTTAATACTAGGAATTATGGTATTTGTTCCTTTATATAATCTATCATCGCTTCCAGAAAGCATTGTTGTTTTTGGTTCAGATATTGATGATATGAGAAACTCTAATGCTTTTGGCAACTTTGTCAAAGCGGAAATTGCAGACACCGATGTCCTAGCTGACAGCTCAAATAAGAACCCCAACACTTACATAGACTTTAAGTTATTTGACCTAATACCTATCAAAAGGCAAAAGGTTCAAATAATAAATGACGATGAGGTCTTGAGCGGTGGTGTTCCTATTGGACTTGCGCTTAAGGCAAATGGTGCATTAGTTATAGGCAGCAGCAGTGTTAAGACAGAGGACGGTGACTATGATATAGCTACTATTGGTAGTCTTAAAGTAGGAGATTTGATAACAAAAATTGACGACAAAACGGTTATGAACACAACGGATATCTCAAATTATCTCAACACCAAGGAAAATCAAGAAGACATAGTTAAATTAACATATATAAGAAATGAAAAAGAAAATACTATAGAAATTAAACCTGTAAAGGACATACTGACCGACAAGTATAGACTTGGAGTGTGGGTTAGAGATGACGCTTCTGGTATTGGTACTTTGACCTATGTTAAGGGTAACAACAGATTTGGTGCTTTGGGGCATCCTTTGTGCGATGCAGATGCTAAGAGTATTGTTTCTGTAAGGTCGGGCAAAGTATATAATTGTTCAGTCTTAGGTGTCAACAAAGGTAAGTCTGGCTCTCCGGGAGAACTTAGAGGTATGTTTTTGCACGGCAAAAGCGAGCAAGGGTATATAGATAAAAATAACGAGTATGGCATTTTTGGTGAGCTGAAAGAAGACTCTAATTTATTCCAAAAACTAGACAAGGTCAAAGTAGGAGGAAGATTCTCTGTTAAGCCTGGCAAAGCAAAAATCAAATGCTCTATAGATGGCAATATAAAATTGTATGATATAGAGATAATTAAGACTAATTATAAAAATTATAACAATGATAAAAGTATGGTAATAAGGGTAGTGGATAAGGAACTCCTTGCCAAAACTGGTGGCATTGTACAAGGTATGAGTGGTAGTCCTATCATCCAAAATGGCAAAATAGTAGGTGCCGTAACGCATGTTTTTGTTAACGATCCAACCAAAGGTTTTGGCGTTTATCTTGATTTTATGCTTAACGAATAAGGCTATTTGACATAATTCGACAATATTTTTAATAATATTGTAAAAAAACATTAAATAATATTCAAAAATGCTTGATTTATATTAAAAATAGTAATATTATGTCTATGTAACAACAAAAGAGGGAAAACATGTACACAGCATACTATTACACAAAAGAGAATAACGAGACTACCGAAACAGTTGAGTATTTGGCTAAAAAATATTGTCTTAAACTAGAAAGAATTACAGACCTTAGACAAATGATTTTGCGTGGTTCTGATTTGACTAAATATTCTTTGATAGTAGATACTACTAATGTTAATATTAGCGATGATCTAATTGATTATATGATTAACTGTGGCGGAAATTCTAAGCTTATGGGTATAATATTGATTGGGGACAAGGATTATACCTGCAAAGTTGCTGATAACTTACATGTTTATGTTGTTCATATTGGGGAAGGGTTCGGGGCAGAACTTGTTGATAAGTCTTATAGACTCAAAGACAACGATGCGGTAAAAATGCTTACAGATAGCTTGAGCGAAAAAGTAGATGATATCTTGCTATCTGCCAAGGTTACCCCAAAGTATTTAGGTTATGGATTTTTGAAAGATGCAATTATTTATTGTCTAGCTGGTAATGGCAGTGTAGAGAAGTTAAGTAATGTTGTTTATCCTTATATCGCTGGCAAAAATGGAACAAAAGCTAGCAGTGTTGAGAGAAATATAAGAATAGCTATAGAAGTGGCTTGGAGAGGAACAAACACTTCTTTTGGATTTGAAGAAAAACCATCTAATAAAGCATTTATTGCTTTTGTCGTTAATGATATAAAAAGATTAGCTAACAAGTAATTTTTTGTAAATATTTTGCATATTTTGTTATATGGATTGCAAATATTATAATAGTGCCTATATACTAAAACAAAAAGCCAAAAGGTATGTATCTTTTAACAAGTACTTACTAATGTTTTTGGCTTTTATTTTTTTGATAGCGATGGTAACTGGTATATTTGTAGGAATAAAAGGTTCTGACAATATCTCTATATCTAATATAAATGATAAGACTCTTGTCAAATTCTTTAAGGGAGATATGGGACCCTTTGCGTTCTTTATAACGAGAATTACCAAATACTTTTTTGTGCTTACTATAATATTCCTTTTGGGTAAGACAAAATTTTGTTTTCCTATCATAAGCATCTTTTTGGCGTTTATGTCATATAGCTTGGGGCTTAACTCTTCTGTCTTTATCATACTGTTTGGCATAGGCGGAACAATTAACGCTATAATTGTTATAATACCTATAAGAGTTGTAGTTTTAGCGGTATACATTATCGCCTCATGCCTTGCGATAAAGAGTAGTAGTTATATCAAAAAGTACGGAACATGTTACTCACACCCTAAGGCATACCTTAGATGGGGCTGGTTTTTGGCGGTACTTGCAGTTGTTACTATACTAGAAACGATTTTGATAAATATGTTTAGTAGTGCATTTATCTTTGATTTTTAATAGTCAAATAAAAAATTGTGTGTTATAATCAAAATATAGTAACAAAAGAGGTGTTTGTTGATGGTAAAAGTAAATACTATCATTGATTATGTAAGAACAAAGACCGATATGGTTCCGGAGATTGCACTTATAGTAACCAATGGATTTAAGAATATTGAAAAAATAATTGAAAACAAAGTTGTTATCAACCTAACTGATATCAAAGGTATAACAGTTTTAGGCAAAGATAAAAAGAATAAGCTTGTCTTTGGCAGAATTTCTGGCCGTAATGTTGTAGTGCTTATTGGCAGAATGCATTCTTATTTTGGCTACACACCACAAGATTATGCTTGCGTTGTGTTTGCTATGAAAGAGCTTGGTTGCAAAAAGTTAATTTGCTCAACAGGTGTTGGAGCTATCTCAAAGAATTATAAAGTTGGAGACTTGTTTATAGCCAATGACTATATTAACTTTTCAGGCAATAGCCCTCTTATTGGTTTAAGCGAAGATACTTATGGTAGTAAGTATTTTGATATCAGCGTACCATACAGTGCAGAGCTAAATAAAAAAGCTATGGAAGTTTCTAAAAAGCTTGGTATGAGAACTAGACAAGGCGTACTTATTGAGTTTAGCGGCCCTAATAGCGAAACAGCTGCTGAGATAAGAATGGCTCATTTAGTTGGAGCAGATGCAGTAGGTTCTCATATTATCAAAGAAACTATTCTTGCTCGTTACTGTGGTCTAAAACCTATGAGTATTAATCTAGTAACTAACTATGCTAGCGGATATTCTTATTCAAAAGTAAAATATGAAGATATCCACTACAACCTAGATGTATCTAGCGATTACTTTAGCGAGTACATCACAGAGGTATTAAAGGTTATTTAATAAAACATTTTAAGGCATCTAAATATAGATGTCTTTTTTTTGCATAAATTTTGATATTTGACAAAAACTAACTGCAAGGAGAATAATATGAAAAAGTTTTTTATTTTAGCTGTTTTAGTTTTTGCAGTGATATTCAGTTTTGGCGTTATGCCAGCGTATGCAGATACTGATTTGATAGACGGAAAAGCCTGTTGTCTTATAGATTTTAATACTGGTAAAGTTCTATATGAGCAACACAGTGATGACCAGTATCCGGTAGCTAGTATTGTTAAGCTAATGACAATACTACTTACTACCGAGAATATAGAAAAGGGCAATATCAACCTTGAAGACAAAGTCATAGCTTCTAGTACCGCAGCTGGTATGGGCGGCTCTCAAGTATTTATAGAAGAAAATGGTGAGTATGCTATCAAAGACCTTCTAAAAAGCGTAATCATGGCGTCAGCTAATGATGCGAGTGTTTTACTAGCGGAGACTATCGCAGGGAGCGAAAGCAATTTTGTAACCCTAATGAACAATAGAGCACAAGAGCTAGGACTTGCCAATACTCATTATGCTAACTCTACAGGACTTCCTGCGGCAGGACAATTTTCTTCTGCAAAAGACTGTGCAATTTTGCTAAGAGAAGTATCTAAACATGATATCTATCACAACTATAGCAAAATCTGGATGGATACTCTAAGTCACCCAAAAGGCAGAGAAACAGAGCTTGTTAACACTAATAAACTAATTAGATATTATAAAGGCTGTATCGGTGGTAAAACTGGTTCTACTGACGAGGCTGGTTATTGCTTGTCAGCTGTTGCTAAGCGTGGTGATATGAAGCTTATCGGCGTAGTATTAGGCACTAAGAGTAGTAAAGATAGATTTGGCCAAACTTCAAAACTTTTGGATTATGGTTTCAATAGTTATGAGAACAAAAAGATTGTAGCAAAGGGCGAAAAAATAGATAGTCAAATTAAAGTTAAATTTGGCAAAGAGTCTTATATAAATGGTATCTATGAAGATGACTTTTATGTAATTAGTAGCAAACTTGACAAGTCTAACATAATGACAAATATAGAAGTTGAGCAAGAGCTAAAAGCTCCTATAAAAGCTTGTGACAAAATAGGTACAATATATATAACAAGAGATGGAGAAGTTATAGGTGAGGTTAACATACTAGCCGAAAGAGATGTGGACAAATTAACAACTATAGATAATATCTATAGAATTAGTGAAAACTTCTTTATTTAGAATTATTGAGAATATGAAGATATCAAAAACGCTAAATATTATATTTAGCGTTTTTTCTTATGTTTATTACAATAAGGTAGGTTATAGGTGTATATTTTGGCATATTTCGTGCCAGTTTTTAGTATATTGACAGTCTCAAACTTGCATAGTACTATGCAAACTTTTTAATAAAAAACTTCGCAAATATATTATATTTGCACAAAGTGTTTGCTTATTTTCATAATTTAGATTATACTAGACAAGTAATAATTGGAGATATTATGTTATTAGAGTTAATTAGTCAGGATTACGACTTTGAGAGTAAGGTAATAATATTCTTCACATTTTTGATAGCACTTGTTGTGTCTATGACAATACATGAGTTTGCTCATGCCTTTACGGCGATAAAATGCGGAGACCCAACACCTAAGTCTTTTGGGCGTAACACACTTAATCCACTTGCTCACATAGAGCCTCTTGGATTTATATCGTTTTTGCTTTTAGGTTTCGGTTGGGCTAAACCTGTACCTATCAATACACTTAATTTTAGACATTACAAGAGAGATACATTTCTTGTTAGTGTAATGGGTGTTGTTAGCAATATAGTTCTAGCATTTTTATTCATGCCACTTGTTATGCTTGTAGTTGTTAATGTATCTAGTTTTGCAAGCTACACATTGTTCCGTATTTTGCTATATCTTACAATTTATTTTGTAACTATCAATGTAGTTATGTTTGTTTTTAACTTGTTCCCAATTTATCCTCTAGATGGCTTCAACGCAATGTCAGCTTATATGAGATATGAGAACAAATTTGTTGTATTTATGCGTAAATACGGCACAGCTATTTTGCTTGCACTTCTTATTGTTTTTGATGTTGTTTACAACATTTGGGAAATTGATATTTTGAGTTATATTTGTTTCTATGTTTCTTGGCCACTTACAAAATTCTGGTCTTGGGTATTTGGATATGGCGCTCTAAATTTCAATTATCTTGGACTTGTATTATTTGGTATCGTGGGGTAGATTTATGGCAGCGACAGAAAAAAATAAAGAGGTACTTAACCAGCTAAGTATGTTTGATGCTGGTTACAAATTCCATTTGCAAAACTTTGATGGCCCACTAGACCTTCTTTTGCACCTTATCAAAGAAAGCAAAATGGAAATATTTGAAGTTAATTTGTCAGAGATAACAGAGCAGTACTTGGCATACCTATCAGAGCTAGACACTTTAGATATGGACAAGGCTGCGGACTTTATAGATGTGGCATCAACACTTGTTGAGATAAAATCAAAGAGCTTACTTCCTAAACTTGATGAAGGCGATGAGGAAGACGATGTTGACCCTGCTACAAAACTTAGACAACAAATTATGGAGTATAAGCTTTTCAAAGATGTTTGCGAAAGACTTAAAGTATATGAAAATGTTGATAGATTTTATAAAACTCCAGACGAAAAAGTTAACGACTATAGATTTGTGCTACAAGACATGAAACTTGACGGACTTCTTAATGCTTTTGCTAATGTTTTGACAAGAATAAAAACTGAAGAAAAAGACGATGAGCCTAAGAAAATTGTAAGAGATAGATGGACCGTTGCCGAAAAGATTGAGTCTATCAAAACGACTCTTACTTTCAAAGAAAAGGTTAAGTTTACAGAGCTATTTGATAGCGATTATAGTAGAAGTGAGGTTATCAATGTTTTCCTTGCTTTGCTTGAACTTTTGAAGAGACAAGTAATTAGAGTAAAACAAGAAAACAACTATGATGACATAGATATAGAACTAAGGAAGGACGAAGAAAATGCTTAGTGACAAAAAAGAATTGACAGAAGTAATAGAGGCTATACTTTTTGTAGCTGGACAAGGCATTGAGATAAAAGACATTGCCGAGAAGTTGGAGCTAAAAGAAAAAGTAGTAGAAGAGGCTATTGCCAACCTAAAAGCTAACAAACAAAATACCGGTGTTAATGTTATTACATATAAAGGCAAAGTTCAACTTTGTTCTAATCCAAAATATGCAGAAGATATAGCTACAGTGCTTAACCCTATCAAAGAAAAGCAACTATCAAAGGCTACTCTTGAGACTATGGCAGTTATTGCTTACAAGCAACCAGTTACTAGACTAGAGATAGAGCAAGTAAGAGGAGTTAATTGTGACTATGCCGTTCAAGTACTAGAGAACTTCAAACTTATTGAGGTTGTTGGCAGAAAAGATGTAGTTGGTAAGCCACTACTATATGCAACAACTGATGAGTTTTTGAAAAGATTTGAGCTAAACTCAATAGAGGACTTGCCTGACTATGAAGAGCTACTTGAGAGAATTAAACTTATTCATAGTGATACTGGCGAAGAGCAAAGTGGCGATGGATTATATAGAGAGTTTGAGATACCAGAAGAAGAGGAAGTTCCAGATTTTCTAAAAGATGAAGAAGGACTAGAAAATGTTTCTGCAAGCGAAGAAACTAATCCTCAAGAAGAGCCAAAAGCTGAATAACTTATATTAAAAAATACACAATCTTTTGTGTATTTTTTTTGCTTTTTTATAGATACTAAATATATGATATGGTGGGTTTTAGGTATATATTTGGTATTTTTTTTGCTCATTTTACCATTTAGAGCCAAGGCAAAAATTAGTTATAATCTAGCCAAAAATGAAGGCAAAATAACAATTATTTTGGCTAAATTAACAATATTTCAAGAGGACTTTGAACTTATGTATAACGCCATTATTTTGAAAAATAAAAATGGCGACAAAAAGACTAATTTTAGTAAATTTGGTAAAAGTGGCTTTGGAGATATCTTTGCGCTTAATCTTATAAAATCGGTAAAAATAAATACCTTCAAAACAGACATATCTTTGGGACTTAAAGATTGCTGTTTTTTGACCAGTATAGTTGCGGGGAGTATTTTGACATTTGGGGGTATACTTACTAGCATTTTTGGTAACAAGGTAAATGTAGTCAAAAACGCCATAAGTCCGCTATATGACGAGAGTAATTTGATAGTAAGATTTTCGTCAAGTGTCTCGCTTAATTTACTCATAGTAATAATATGTTTATTTAATGCTTTATTTAAGGTAGAAAAGGGAGCTAAAATATATGGAAAACAATCAAGTTAAAGAAGTAGTTGATGCAACTCTTGCAAGGCTAAAAGATATATCGAACGCCGATTGCATTATAGGAAAAACTATTGAAACAAAGGCAGGTAAAGTTATACCTATATGCAAAGCATCTATTGGTTTTGTGTCAGGCGGAGGTGAGATTGATATCAAGAAAAAGGTAAAAGAATACCCATTTGCTGGAGGTAGCAGTGGTGGGCTATCTCTTGCTCCAATAGGCTTTTTGGTTATAACCGATAGAGTACAATTTTTGAGTGCGGGAGAAAATAACGCCTTTGACAAAATATGCGACTTTGCAACAAGAATATGTGAGGAGATAAAAGGCAAGTAAAATGAAAAAGTTAAAATATCTATTTATTTTAGCCGTAATTTGTCTACTTTTTGTGCCATGCGGAACTTTTGAAGCTCACGCAGATTCTCACAGTTATGTAGGTATGGCGGTTGTGAGCGAAGGGGAACTTTTGGATAGTAAAGACTGCTACAAAAAGCTTGCTATGGCCAGTACGACAAAAATATTTACGGCTCTTACCGTTATAGAAAATTGTAAAAACTTAGACGAATTAGTCAAAGTTCCTGCCGAGGCTCTTAGAGTTGAAGGGACTTCTATATATCTAAAAGCCGATGAGAAACTAACTGTTAAAGAACTACTATATGGCTTGATGTTAAGGTCTGGTAACGACTCTGCGGTAACACTTGCTTATCATGTGTCAGGAGGTATAAAAGATTTCGCTGAGCTTATGAACAAGACAGCTACTAAATACGGACTAGAGAATACATCTCTAAAGAACCCTCATGGGCTTGACGAAAAAGACCATTATACTACAGCTTATGACCTAGCAATTTTTACTCAAAATGCTCTAAAAAATAAAACTTTTAGAGAGATAGTATCAGCTAAAAATTTTGAGATAAAAGAGCGTGAAAATTGCCCTCATAGATATTTTGTTAACAAAAACAGACTGCTAAATAGCTTGGATGGTTGTATAGGTGTTAAGACTGGATACACAAGCCATGCTGGTAGATGTCTTGTATCTGCAATAAATGATGGCGAAAAAGATATAGTTTGCGTAGTCCTTAATTGTAGACCTATGTTTGAAGACAGTGCAGAGCTTTTGACTAGGGCAAAAATTAAATACGGCAAATTTGATATATTAAAAGATTATGGGGTTGTTGACGAAGTTCCTGTCGAGGACGGAAGCAAAAACTATGTGCGTGTATATTACAAAAAAGGCTTTTCAAAAGTAATGCCAAAAGAAGAGATTTCAAACATAACTGTTGAAACGGATTTTCCAAAAAGCCTAAAAGCACCGCTAAAAAAAGACCAAGAAATAGGTACAATAAAAGTATTTGATAAAAACAACTTGATTTTTGAGCAAAAATTGTATATTATGGAAGAAGTCAAAAGTAAGTCAATTACTGACAAAATAAAAAATATATTTGAAAAGTGGTAAACAAATGAGAATTAACAAATACCTAGCACTATGTGGTGTGGCATCTAGAAGAAAAGTTGAAGACTTTATTGTCAACGGACAAGTAAAAGTAAATGATAAATTGGTAACTAATTTAGCGACTGATATTGATATAAAAAATGATATCGTGACCGTAAGCGGCGAGAGAGTAAAACTTACCGAAGAGTATGTATATTATATGCTTAATAAGCCAAAGGGCTATGTATGTAGCGCTGAGGACAATAGAGGCAGAAAGACTGTTCTTGATATAGTTAAAGACCCTAATCACAGAATTTTTCCTGTGGGCAGACTAGACTACGATAGTGAAGGTATGCTAATACTAACTAATGATGGCGACCTTACCCAAAGATTAACTCACCCATCTAATGAGATAGAGAAAAAGTATATTGTAAAAATCGAAGGCAATATGGTTGAGAGCGAACTTGCAGTTTTGAGAGCTGGCGTAGTTGTTGACGGCGAAAGATTTGGCAAATGCGGAGTAGTTCTTACTAACACTGACGGAAAAATCAGCAGACTAGAAGTAACCCTTAAAGAAGGTAAAAACAGAGAGATTAGAAGAATGTTTGAAGCCATCGGCAAAAATGTTATTTTCCTAAAAAGAGTTTCTATCGGTATGCTTAAACTTGGTGGACTATCAAGAGGCGAATATAGAGCTTTGAAACCTTACGAGATAGACCTTCTTTTAGCAAAAAGAGATTAATAGGCAGCAATGCCTATTTTTTTTATTGCAACTAACAAAAAATTATTTGTTATATTTATGTATTTACTATATAATGAATACTAGGAGAATATATGGACACTATAGTTATTGGTGGTGGCCCTGCTGGTATGATGGCGGCAATCACTGCAAAAGATAACATAAATAATAATGTGACCCTTCTTGACGGCAATGAAAAGCTTGGTAAAAAGCTTTTTATAACCGGCAAAGGTAGATGTAACCTTACTAACGATATTTTACCTGCCGACTTTCTTTCTAAGGTAGTTTCTAATAGTAAGTTCCTATATGGTGGCATCTATTCATTTACGCCACAAGACGCAATGGAATTCGTGGAGAAAAATGGAACTAAACTCAAAGTTGAAAGGGGTGGAAGAGTATTTCCAGTTTCTGATAAGTCTAGCGATATTATTAAAGCTTTTGAACATGCCATCAAGGTAAGTGGCGTCAATGTTAGACTTAATACTAAGGTATTAAAAGTATCAAAACAACAAGAAAAATTTGTTGTAACTACAACTCAAGGAACTTTTGTGGAGGACAACTTAGTTATCGCAACGGGTGGTAATAGTTATCAGTCAACTGGTTCTACTGGTGATGGGTATAAGTTTGCTAAAGATTTTGGGCATAAGATTGTAGATATAAAACCTGCACTTGTTCCTATTGATTTGCAAAATTTTGATACAAGGCTAGAAGGCTTGTCACTAAAAAATGTAACTGCCAAGATTGACATAAATGGTAAAGAATATAGTGAGTTTGGCGAGATGCTATTTACTCATATGGGAGTTAGTGGTCCTATCATTTTGTCACTAAGCAGTAGAGTAAATAGGCAAAATGTTAAAGGCGCTAAGTTTTCGATAGATCTAAAGCCAGCACTAAGCGAGAAACAATTAGACGAGAGATTGCTTAGAGATTTTGAAAACAATAAAAATAAAGATTTCAAAAATTATGTTCCAGAGCTTTTGCCAAAGTCTTTGGTTGAACCATTTTTGAATAGATTAGACTTTCCTTATTACACAAAAATCAATAATATAACTAAAGAAAACAGACAAAGCATCATTAGACTTTTGAAAGATTTTAGCTTTACTATTGACAAACTAAAAGATATAAATTGCGGTATCGTAACTGCCGGGGGCGTTGACACCAAGGAGATAAACCCAAAGACTATGGAGAGTAAGTTAGTTAGTGGGTTATACTTTGCGGGGGAGGTCATTGACCTAGACGCCGTGACAGGCGGATTTAATATTCAAATAGCACTTAGCACAGGATACTTAGCTGGCATTGATATCGCCAGAAAGGAGGATATATGTACCAAATAACTATTGATGGACTTAGTGGTTCTGGTAAAAGTTCAGTGGCTAGAAAGGTCGCTGAGAAACTTGACATAATGTACTTTGATACTGATATAGTGATTGATTGCATATCAAGCGAGCTTCTTATTAGACATATCAATCCTACAAGTGAAGAGAAAATTCTTGACTACCTTAGAGATGCCAAAATCGAGGTCGTAGGCAAGGGTGATGATATGAGCGTTATCATTGATGGCGTTGATGACACCAACAAGATTAACAACCCAGTTGTTCGTAGCTGCGGCTATACTCTTGGCAAACAAGAAGTTATGGCAAAATACATAAGAATTTTGCAACTAAAATGTGCTCAAAATAATGACCTTGTAGTAGAGGGATTTAATAGTGGTGTGACACTTTTTCCTAAGGCTAAATTCAAATTCTTTTTGACCGCTGACTCAAGCGTTAGAGCCAAGAGAAAATATGAAGCACTAGTTGATAAAGGCATCACTGATTACAAATATGAAGATATCCTCAAAGATACCGAAGATAGCGATAGACAGTATTTTAATGGAGAGATGGCAAAAATTGATGTTTCTGAAGAAACTCATTTTATAGACACCTCAGAGAATACCGCCGTTGATACCGCTAACGAAATAATTAACATTATTAGGGGTGAAAAATAAAGATGTACATAATTTATTTAATACTTGCTTTTTTGCCGCTTACTTTGCTTTTTCCAACAATAGTTGTTGGCAGAAAGAATCTAAAGAAAGGTAAATGTATAATTACCGCAAACCATAGAAGCAATATGGATGCAATCATCGTTTATCATAAGTTTGGTAGAAAGTTACATTTCCTTGCAAAAAAAGAGTTATTTGAAAATAAGGCACTAGGCTCATTTTTGAGAAGTATGGGTTGCGTTAGTATAGATAGACAAGGCACAGATATTAAGGCAATGAAGACGACTCTTGAACTACTAAAAAATAACAAAACAGTAGCAATCTTCCCACAAGGCACAAGAGCTCATACAGAAGACTTTGATATAAAAAACGGCGTTTGCATGTTTGCTATAAAATCAAAAGCTCCTATTGTTCCTATATATATCAAAAAGAAACCAAGGCTATTTTGTATTAACAAGATATATATAGGAGAGCCTTTTGAACTTAGCGAATTTTATGATAAAAAACTTACAAAGGAAGTTTTGGATGAAGCTGGAGAAGTAGTTACCAAAAAGTACAATGAACTAAAAGACGAATATACCAAAAAGAAGGATAAAAAATAATGAAAGAAAAATTTGATATGTCACTTATAGATGAGACATTTAGAAGTTACAAAAACGGAGAATTAGTAAAAGCCAAAGCCGTACTAAACTCAAAAGATATGGTTGTAGTCAATATTGGTGGTAAAAAAGACGGTTATATCCTAAAAAATGAATTAGAGTCAAAAGCTCTTGAAAATGTAAAAGTAGGAGATAACTTTGACGCCATAATCACAAATACAAGCGGCGAAAATGGTATGGTTGAATTATCTAAAGCAAAAGCAGAAGCTATGATAAGAGGCAATACTATAGCCTCTGGTCTTAATGTAGGAGATACTGCTAAGATTGTTATCACAGATAGTAACAATAGCGGACTAATCAGCAAACTAGGCGAGTATAGAGTATTTGTGCCTTTCTCTCAGATAACAAATAGAAAGGTTGACAATAACTTAAAGAATTATATAAACAAACAACTAACAGCTGTCGTACTAGAAGTTAACCACGAAGAGAAAAAGATAATTATGTCATCTAGGGCATACGAAGAAAAAGAGCAAATAAGCTTAGAAAATGCTTTTTGGCAAGCAACTTTTGAAAACAAAGTTGTTAGCGGCAAAGTTGTTAGATTTACAGACTTTGGTGCTTTTGTCAATGTAGATGGAGTAGATTGCCTAGTACACAATAGCGAAGTATCTTATGATAGAGATAAAAAAGCCGAAGAAGTTTTGGAACTTGGCAAAACATACAACTTCAAAGTTATTAAACTAGATAGAGATAATAAGAGAGTATCTCTAAGCTACAAAGCTCTATTAGAAAACCCTCTAAAAGATAAACTTGCTAATCTCCATGTTGGAGATGTAGTGAAAGGCACTGTTAAGAAGATTTTACCATTTGGCGCTTTACTAGATATCGGCAATGGTGTTGAGGGATTATTGCATGTTAGTGAGGCTTCTCAAACATTTGTAAAGAATATATACGAGGTAGCAAAAGTAGGACAAGAATTAGAGGTTAAGATTATTAAGATTGATATGGACGCTCTAAAAGTTTCTTTGTCACTTAAGGCTATGCAAGAAGTTCCTGAGCTAGAGAAACTAATTGAGCAAATCAACAATCAAGACTAGCTGGCTCAAAAATTATTATATTTAGACCTAATTTAGGCTATAAATGTTATGACTTATTTTATATTATAAGCATAGTGTTTTTAGCCTAGATAGAGGTTTATAATACAGATAAGTGACAAAATTGTTATTTTATAAAATTTTGATATTTTACTTGACAATTCTTCTTTATTATGTATAATATTATTTGTTATTTTATAGGAGAAATTTATTATGGCTAAATGTGAAGTATGTGGAAAAGCTAATCACAGAGCATCTAAATTAAGTTACAGAAGTTCTCAAATGACAAAAAGAACACTAACTACTCAACATTCTAATGTTCAAAAAGTTACTGTAATCGAAGATGGTGCACCTGTTAAAAAGCATGTTTGTACAAAATGCTTAAAGAGTAAAGACATAGTTAGAGCATAATTTCATTTATGCTATTTTTTTGCGTGTCGAGAATAGGTTGCAAATAGCTGCGACCTATTTTTTTTACAATCTTTTTGCTATAGAAGTTGCCAAAAATATAGCTTTGATTGTATAATGAATTATGGAGAAAATATATGAAAGATTTTGATGATTTTGGACTAAAAAAGATGATAGAGCATAGACCAGATTTCAAAAAGCGTGCAATGATTACCTCAGGTATGCCTAATGGTAATAAGTATTTGCATATAGGTCATGCTATGATGTGGACTCACGCAGACATATTCGCAAGATTTTTGAGAGATAAACTTGGATATGAAAATGTTTTGCATGTGTCAGGTACTGACAGCTTCGGCTCTCCAGTTGAGGAGGGTTACCGCAAGGCTGTAGATAGTGGCGAGTTTGAGGGAACTATAAAAGAGTACGCCCTAAGCAAGCACGAGCATCAATACAACACCTTCAAAGCACTAGAGATGGGTATTAACCTATATTCTGGTAGCTGTATGGACGAGGCTGTAGAGATTCACCGTGAGACTGGCGAGTGGCTATTTAACAAACTACTTGAAAATGGCTATCTTAATAAACTATCTACTTATCAATTTTACGATAAGAAGTTAGGCGTTTTTCTTAACGGCAGACAAGTAATAGGCAAGTGTCCTATTGAGGGGTGTCAAGGCGAAAAAGGTTATGCAGATGAGTGTGACCTAGGACATCAATATATGCCACAAGAGCTTATTGATCCTGTCAGCGTTTTGAGCGGAGAGAAGCCAGAACTTAGAAAGATAGACAACTGGTATTTTGACCTTCAAAATCATGTAGACCTACTAAAAGAGTGGACAGATTATTTAGCTAAAAACACTCCAACATATAGCTATGTAATTAAAGAAATAAATGAATTTTTGAAAAAGCCAGAAATGTACATCAAGAGAGATTTTGAAGAGGACTTCAATAGAGTCAAAAAGAACCTTCCTGCTTTTGAGTACAAAGACGACAATAACAAGTCAAGTTTTACAATAGTATTTGAAAAACTTGAAGACAGAGAAAAAGCCTGCGAGATTTTGGCAGAGGCTGGCATTAGATATCGTACTGGTAAGACTTTAGTTCCTTTTAGACTTACTGGCAATGTGGAGTGGGGCTTGCCTGCACCTAAGACAGCTGGCGAAGGCTTGACTTTCTGGGTATGGCCAGAGAGTTTGTGGGCACCTATTTCGTTTACCAAACAATGGCTAGTTAGCCAAGGTAAAGATATCGAAGATTGGCGTAAATATTGGTGCGACAAAGATTGCCAAGTATACCAATTTATTGGTGAGGACAATATGTACTTCTATGGACCTGCTCAAACTGCTATGTGGTTTTGCACTCAAGGTAAAAACCCAAGTATCAATGTTCCAGATGGAGACTTGACTATCCCTCAAATAATCTCTGATAAGCACTTACTATTCTTAGGCAAAAAAGCCGGTAGTAGTAGCAAAATTAAAGCACCTCTTGCTCATGAGCTTTTGGACTACTATACCGCAGACCAACTTCGTATGCACTTCTTAGCTATGAATGTAGGTAACAATCACGGCAATTTTATGCCAAAGGTATTCAATCCAGATGCAGATCCTAACGAAGTTGACCCAGTAGTTAGAGAGGGCAATTTGCTAACAAATGTATTCAATAGAGTTTTAAGATCTCTTTTCTATACATGGCAAAAAGACTTTGATGGCGTTGTTCCTTATGGCGAGCCAGACAATGATGTAGTTAAACAAGGCGAAATGTCACTTCTAAAATATGAAAAGTTTATGAAAGATAACAAGTTCCATATGATTAGTTATGAGTTAGATAGCTATATTCGTAACATCAATAAGTATTGGGTTAAGAATTCTAATAACTTTGCAAACGATATTGAGCTTGAAAAGAAAACTATTGTCAATACTTTGCATATGGTAAGAGTTGCTATGCTTATGTTACACCCAGTAGCTCCTGAGAGTGTAGAAGCTCTAGCTGACTTCCTAAAAGTTGACAAATCAATCTTTAGCTGGGCTAATGAAGACAAAACTTTCTTTGACTTTGTAGAAGACAAAAATAATCATAGACCAAACTTCTTGGAGCCAAAACAAGACTTCTTCAAAAAGCATCCATCACAATTAGTAGAAGGTGAGAACTAATGAAAAAAGGTAAGTTAATAGTTATAGAGGGTACAGACTGCTCGGGAAAAGAGACCCAAGCCAACATGCTACTTGATGCTCTTAATAGCAATGGCTACAAAACAATAAAGATGCAATTTCCTATGTATGATACTCCAACAGGCAAAATTGTTGGAGGTCCATATCTTGGTAAGAGCTTTATTTGTGACGGATACTTTGAGGAGGGAGCTTCTCATGTAGACCCAAAAGTAGCTGCACTATACTTTGCTGCTGATAGAAAGTACAATATTGGCAAAGTTACCAAGGCTCTAAACGAGGGCACTAATGTTATACTAGATAGATATGTAGATAGTAACATGGCTCACCAAGCTGGTAAATTGACCGATGATATCGCTCAAAATGAGATGATTGACTGGCTTGACAAGTTGGAGTATGGATTTTTGGAACTTCCTAGACCAGATACAACTATTTTTCTATATATGCCATATGAGGCAACTCTTGTCCTAAAAGCGGGAAGAGAAGAAAAGCCAGACCAACATGAGTCAGACCCTGAGCATCTAAAATCGGCCGAAAGAGCTTATAAAAAACTTGCAAAAAAATACTTATACGATACAGTAGAATGTACCGAAAATGGAAGAATAAAAACAAAAGATGAAATTGCTAACGAAGTATACAAAGTAATCTTTAACAAATATTTCTTTGGAGGTAATGACAATGAATAAAGTAGCATTGGTTACAGGTTCTAGTCGTGGTATAGGCAGAGCTACTGCTTATGAACTAGCTAAGAACGGCTATGATGTAATAATCAATTATGTTAATAACAAACGCCCAGCAGAAGAGCTTGCTGCAAGAATAACAGCAGATTTTGGCGTAAAAACAGCAGTTTTTTGTGCCGATGTATCCAATGAGCGTGATGTAGAGATGATGGTTAACGAGATAAAAAAAGACTTTGGAAGAATAGATGTCTTAGTTAACAACGCAGGTATCGCTATGGACTGTGAGTATAACGATAAGACAGTTCATAACTTTACAAAAGTAATGTCTGTTAACTTAATAGGACCATTCCTTATGGCAAAATATGTTGCACCTATTATGATAGAGAATAAGTATGGCAAGATAATAAATGTTTCATCAAACAATGCATCAAAATGTTTCTATCCAACATCTGCTGAGTATGATGCAAGCAAAGCCGCTCTTGATAACTTAACTCACAATATGGCCATAGAATATGCCCCATATATCAATGTTAATGCCGTAGCTCCTGGCTGGGTAAACACTGATATGAACAAAGATGTCTTCGCTGATAGCGAGATTAAACGCTTAGAGTGTGACAGAATATTAAAGAATCGTTTTGCAGAACCAGAAGAAATAGCAAAAGCTATAGTATTCTTAGCTTCTGACGATGCAGACTATATCAATTCTGCAATACTAACAATAGATGGTGGTATGAGATAAAAATATATAAAAAAGACTAACTTATCGTTAGTCTTTTTTTTTGTTTTTAATTGAGTTTCACTTTTTTAATAAATCCATAAAAATAGGGTAGTGATAAAAAAATAAGCCGTGAGGCTTATTTTGGTGGGAAGAGGTGGATTCGAACCACCGAAGACTGAGTCGACGGATTTACAGTCCGTTGCATTTGGCCGCTCTGCAATCTTCCCAGATTATAAGCAAATCACTTACCGCTAGGGTAAGTGACTTTGCATTGGAGCTGGTGGTCGGAATCGAACCAACAACCTGCTGATTACAAGTCAGCTGCTCTACCGTTGAGCCACACCAGCACGGGTTAAATACTTATCTTCATAAGTATTTTGGTGCCTTGGGGCGGAATCGAACCACCGACATAAGGATTTTCAGTCCTCCGCTCTACCGACTGAGCTACCAAGGCAAGAAATATTATTTTAATAATGGCGACCTGGAAGGGGCTCGGACCCTCGACCTCTAGCGTGACAGGCTAGCGCTCTAACCAGCTGAGCTACCAGGCCATAAGTATTAAAATAATATTGGTGGGCCTTCAGGGACTTGAACCCCGGACCGACCGGTTATGAGCCGGTTGCTCTAACCAACTGAGCTAAAGGCCCGCACTTTATTTTAAGCACCAAATATTTTTTGTCAATAAAATTGGTCGGGGTGAAGAGACTCGAACTCCCGGCCCCATGGTCCCAAACCACGTGCGCTACCAACTGCGCTACACCCCGGCGAACCGATTGACTACTACATATTACTATATCTAATAATAAAAGTCAACAATTTTTTTATTATTTTTTATTTTTTTATATAAAAAATTTTAACTATTATTTCATATATTTTTCACAGTTTTTTGCAAGGCAATTCAGTTGTTTTTCTATATGTTTTCAAAATTTTATTTACAATATAAGTTATTTTATGCCAAAAGGTTTCAAATTGTTTTCTTGAGGCTTTGGTAGACTAGAGGTAGCAAAAGGAGATAACTATGCAGATAAAGAATAGAATCTACAACAATGTCTTATATGTTGTCTTAGAGGGCGAACTAGACGAACATACCGCCAAATACACAACTAGCGTACTTGATAAACTTTTTGGTAGTGGCGGTTTTAGACAGATAATAATTGACCTATCGGAAATGACATTTATGGACAGCACAGGCATAGGCGTGCTAATCGGCAGATACAAAAAAATGAAGAAGCAAGGTATAGGAATCTTTATAACCAATCCGTCATATCATGCCGAAAAGATTTTTAAGCTTACGGGGCTATACGAAATAATGCCAAAAATAAGCTAGAGGAGAGAATATGAAAGAATTAAATAAAATGGAATTAAAATTTTTGTCACTATCTAATAATGAAGCTTTTGCAAGGAGCTGTGTCTCGGCGTTTTGCCTAGAAGTAAATCCTACCATGGACGAACTAACGGATATAAAAACTGCCGTTTCTGAGGCTGTGACGAACTGTGTTGTGCACGCTTACCCAAAGAATCCTGGGATTATAACGCTTGCAGTGACACTTTTTGATGACAGAGTTGCAATTAGTGTAAGTGATAGTGGAATAGGCATTGCTGATATCGAAAAAGCAAGAGAACCATTTTTTACCACCAAAAAAGGCGATGAGCGTAGTGGTATGGGATTTACCGTTATGGAAAGCTTTATGAGTAGCCTAAGTGTAATAAAAAATATAAATGGGGGAATAACTGTAAGTATGGAAAAACAGCTTGACAGGGAGCAAGCCATGGAAGGATAAGAGGAGTTAATAATGCTAGACCACAATTTGACGATGGAATATATAAATAAGGCAAAGGCAGGGGATAGCACAGCTAAGGCGATATTGATAGAGAACAACGCACCTCTTGTTAAGAGTATCGTAAAAAGGTACTTGAATAAAGGTGTTGAGTACGATGACCTATATCAACTGGGGTGTTTGGGCTTTTTGAAAGCCATAAACAATTTCGATGAAGCCTTTAATGTAAAATTTTCGACTTATGCAGTACCAATGATAGCGGGTGAAATTAAAAGATTTTTGCGTGATGATGGCTCAATCAAAGTCTCAAGGGCAATAAAAGGACTGTACTTCCAAATCCAAAAGCTCTTTGACGAGAGAAAGTCTCAAAATAAAGAGCCGCCGTCTATAAAAGAACTAAGCGAGATATTCCATATAGACGAACAAGAAATAGTCTTTGTTTTAGAGTCGGCAAAAATGCCTCTTTCGTTATATGAACAAATTGATAAAGACGGCAGTGGTGTTGAGATAATAGACAGGATATCTACAGGTAGCGAGGATGAGAGTCTTACTAACAATATATTAGTTAAAGACTTGCTTAGGACTCTCAGTCCCAAAGATAGAAAAATCATCATATTAAGGTATTATAGAGATAAGACGCAGAGTGAAATAGCTGATATGTTAGGGGTGTCGCAAGTACAAGTTAGTAGGATAGAGAATAAGATATTAGAGCGTCTAAAACAAAAAGCAAGATAAAAATTAAAAGACCACTTATGTTTAAGTGGTCTAATTTTTATATTAGTTCTAGTGTTTTAACTCCGGCTCTTACATTTTGAGGTCCTAGCATCATAGCACCGCTAAAAGTTGTTGGGTGGACTTTTTTGGTATCGGTTAAGTAATTAGTATTATTGTTAACTACTTTTGTCTTAGGGCTAGGAGTAGAAGTAAAAGTATTTACAGGTCTTGGATCTCTAGCTGGCAAAGTAGTAACACCGTTGTTTACATTCCTATTAGGACTAGGTGTTGTAGTCTTTACACTTTGTCCGCCGTATGTGTTATTTACTTTATCTTTTGCAAATGGATTTGGCATACTACCAACAGAACCTTCTTTTATATCCTTAGTATAAGGATTGGTGCTTGTGGTATAAGGTTTATTATTTTGACTATTGGTAGATGTATTTGGTCTTGTAGAGTTATTTACGTTAGTTGTGTTATTTCTATTAGCTTGGTTATTAGCCTTATTGTCTACTACTTGACTATTTGAACTATTAGAAGTATTTTGATTATTTATATTGCTTTGGTATGAGTTGTTTGTGTTGTTTTGAGTTTGATTGTTAATTATATTTTGGTTATTTTGATTATTAGCATTATTATTTGTTTGGTTGTTATTATAGTTGTTATAGTCTCTATAATAATCATAGTCATAATCATATATATAACGGCTAGAGTAGTTGTTGACCTTTTCGCCGCATATACCGCTGATATAATTGTTAATTTCACTAACTGTGCAGCGTGCGTTATTGCATAGACTGTTATTGGTGTCTATATTGTTAAGAACTTTTAGGTACTTAGCAACTAGTGTGTCGCAGTTGTTAGAAAAATTACCTTTAAGAGTGCTAATAATGCCAACATCTTCAGAACAATCTTTGCAGCTTTTTAGGTCATTGATGCAACCTTGCAAAGTGTTATTGTATGCAGTCAAAGTGTTAATTTGGTCGTTTGTTAGTTTGATTTCACCAGATTTTACTTTGCTAAGTAGGTCATTACAACTTTGACAACTAGAAACTATTTCTGCTTTTAGATTATCAAGGTCATAAGATGCAGCACAAGTATCATTGCAGATAGTGTATAGGTCTTGAATCTTTTCTAAGTAATTAGTTAGAGCAGAGTTGCTAGTCACTACTGTATCTGTATATCTAGGAACATATCTTGAAGTATAGTATCTATTAGTACTTGTAGCGGTGTCACTTGTGTATGTTCCGGTAGTTGATGTTATGTTAGGATAATTATAATTGTCACTTGTTTTGACATCTCTATATGTGTTATTGATAAGATTGCCGTTAACATTAGGGTTATTCATATTGCGGTAATATCTATTAGTACCATTATTCATAACATTGCTATTATATGTTGCATTTCTATTTGTGTTGTTTACATTTTGATTAGTAAGTCTTTTATAATATTGTCTATTACCAAAGTTATTAGGTCTATAAACTCTGTCACTTCCGTTATAAACAGTATTATTTGTACGGTCATATCTTCTGCTACTGTTATTTTTCACAATACTAGTAGCTGGGCGTCTAGTATATATAGGTCTTGAGTTGTTGGTGTTATCCTTGTTATAGTCCTCGTTAATATTAGTTGTTTCATTAAGGTCTTTGATTAGAAGTTTGTTCTCGTCAATGTCCTTAATTTTTTCTGTTGTTTGTATCATCTCATTTAGGCTTTTTGACATCATATTAGCAATGTTTGCGTTGGTGTCTTGTGCTCCGCAACCCATTGGCAAAAGCGCCAACCCCATAAGTGATAGTGGTATAATAAGTTTTTTCATATTTTCCTCCAAAATTGCTTTTGATAGTGTTAGTTTGCTAAGTTTTTACGAAATTATTACAAAATATCAAAAATTTTTGCTTAGCAAATTATTTTTTGGCAATTATTGATTAAAAGGAGTGTAAATAATGGATAACAGTGTTAGAAACAAAAGATATACTGCATATGTAGAAAAAAGACTTCCACAAACTAAGCCTTTCCCGTCACTTTTGTATGCGTTTTTGGTAGGAGGACTGATATGCTGCATAGGTCAGGGTATCAACGATGGACTTTTGGCTATTTGGCCAAGTATGACCAAAGATATGGCTGGCGCATATACGCTTGTGACTTTAATCTTTTTGGCATCATTTTTGACCGGTCTTGGGGTATATGACCGCATTGGTGCATTTGCTGGTGCTGGTTCGATAGTTCCTATTACGGGCTTTTCTAACTCAATAGCCAGCCCAGCGCTTGAGTTTAAGAGCGAGGGTTGGATATTTGGCTTGTGCGTTAAGATGTTTTCGGTGGCTGGACCTGTAATTGTTACTGGCATATCATCTAGTATTATAGTTGGTGTTATTTATTATATAGTGGGGCTAATATGACAAATAGAATAGGAGATTATACAATAACTTTTCCCGACCCTCCAAAATGGAAGGCTGGGTATGCAATAGTGGGACCAAAAGAAGGTAGAGGTCCACTTGCAAATTATTTTGATTATGTGCTAAGAACAGACAGCTTTAACGAGAAGACTTATGAGCTAGCGGAAAGAAAAATGATGGAGCAAGCCATATCCGGTGCAACTGCTAAGGCAGGGCTTATCAGTACAGATATTGATACTTTAGTTGCTGGTGACTTACTTAATCAAATAATATCCGCTAGTTTTAGCGCAAGACAATTTGGCGTAGGATTTTTAGGCATGTTTGGGGCGTGCTCAACAATGACAGAGAGCCTAATAGTAGGTTCTTGCCTTATTGGAGGAAACTTCGCAAACAATGTAGCGTGTAGTACAAGTAGCCACTTTTCGACCGCCGAAAGACAATTCCGTTATCCGCTAGAACTCGGCTGCCAGAGACCTCCAACAGCCCAATGGACTGTAACAGGCTCTGGATGTAGTATTTTGTCCAAAGAAGGCAAAGGACACAACATTGTTATGGCGACTATTGGTAGAGTTGTAGACTATGGAATAAATGATATGAATAATATGGGTGCTGCAATGGCACCTGCTGCTGCGGATACTCTATGTAAGCTATTCCATGATACTAAGACCAAGCCACAAGATTATGACCTTATTGTGACGGGGGACCTAGGCAAACTAGGCGGAGAACTTTTGATAGACCTATTGGAGCAAAAGGGTTATAAAGTGGACCAAAATTATTTTGACTGCGGACAAGCGATGTTTTCGGACACTCAAAAGGCCTTTATGGGTGGTAGTGGCTGCGGTTGTAGTGCTACAATTATGAACTCGTATATATTTGATAAACTAAGCGATGGAAGTTATAAAAAGGTCATATTGATGTCGACTGGGGCATTACTTAGCACGACATCGTCTTTTCAGGGCGAAACTATACCTGGGATTGCCCATGCTGTCGTTGTAGAAAAGGGAATGTAATATGCAAGAAGTTTTGAAATATTTAATAGTCTTTGGAGTGGGAGGATTTGTTTGCTTCATTGCTCAAATTTTGATAATACGAACTCGTATGACTTCGGCGAGAATACTTGTTTTATTTTTGCTTATAGGTGTATTTTTGGAGGCGATAGGAATTTTTGAGCCGATAGCTAAGTTTGCTAACTGCGGTATAACTGTACCTATAGTAGGCTTTGGGAGTTCGCTTGCAAAGGGTGCAATTAAGGGCGCTCAAACAGAAGGTATACTAGGACTTATAAAAGGTGGGTTAGAGGCGACATCTGCCGGCATTGCGGCTGCTGTTGGATTTGCTTATCTATTTGCACTTATTTTCAAAAGCCACAGCAAAAAGAGTTAAAAAAGTTATTATTAACTCTTTTTTTACATATATAATACTATGCAGAAGTGTAGTGAAAAAATATGCTCTAAAAAACCAAAATGGCACAAAAAACGCAAATTTTGGTGCTTTCTTATTGCGTTAATAACTATTATTTTGATATTTTTTGTATACCTTATTAGGGTAGTTAATCCCATCATCATATCTATTGGCGAGGCAAAAGTAAAATCTCTTGCAACAAAAGCTATCAATATGGCCGTAACAGAGGTATTGTGCGAGGGATACACTTATGATGATATTATAGATATCAAATTTACAAATAGCGGAGATATAGCCTATATGCAAGCTAAGTCGCTTATTGTCAATAAGTTATCAAGAGATCTTGTAAGCACTAGCCAGAGTAAGCTAGACATAATAGGCGAGCAAGGCATAAGCATACCGCTTGGTTCATTGTCTGGAGTGCCGCTTTTTATGGGACGAGGTCCAGAACTTAGACTTAAGCTATTCCCGATAGGTGCAATTAGTTGCAACTTTAAGTCGGTGTTCTCACAGGCGGGCATCAACCAAACTAACCATAGAATTTATGTTAACATAAGCTCCAATGTTACTGTTGTTTTGCCTATATCTTCAAGGCAAGTGTCGACTACTACGCAGCTACTTATATGCGAGAGTGTAATAGTTGGGAAAGTGCCTGATACTTACCTTCATTCTGCCAACCTTGACGAAATGATGAACTTGATACCATAATGTAAAAAGTGCTTGACAATTTTTTTTCTTGGTGTTAGCATTAAGGCATGTTAATATAAGGCAATGATAAAAGACAAGTAGCAAAGACATTAGTTTGTCAAGAGAGAGTGGCTAACCTGCTGAAAGGCCACTTACAAACGGCTCTTTGTGAATTCACTTTTTAGCTTCGCCCCCAAGTAGTAGTAAGGGTCGACGGTTGTTCCGTTATAACATAAAGAGTGTAGCAATTTTTTGCTATAATTTAGGTGGTACCATGGAGTAAGACTTCATCCTATTGTTTAGGGTGAGGTCTTTTTGTTTGGACTAAAATATATTAGGAGAGAAAAATGAACACAGAACTTTTGAAAGTACTAGAAGAAGCTAAGGTTGAGATACCTGAGGCAAAATCCGCAGATGAGTTGTCAAATCTATACAACAAGTATGTAGGCAAGACAGGTGCTTTGACAAGCATTATGAAAATAATGAAAGACCTATCTAACGATGAAAGAAGAGAGTTTGGAAAAGAAGTAAATGACGCAAAACAAACAATCAGCACCCTTCTAAAAGAAAATGGCGAAAGACTAGAAAAGGAGCGTATTGAGGCAGAGCTTAAAGCAACTAAGGTTGTTGACTTAACAATTCCTAGTACAGAAAACACAGGTAGCCTTCATCCTATTACAGTAATTGAGCACAAGATTATAGAAGTATTTAGAAGCATGGGCTTTACAGTTGAGGACGGCAACGAGATAGAGACAGAGTATAACAACTTTGAGGCTGTCAATGTACCAAAAAATCACCCAGCTAGAGATATGCAAGATACATTTTATCTTAGCAACGGTCAACTACTAAAAACTCACACTTCTGCCGCTCAAAATAGAATTATGAGAAAGTACGGAGCTCCTCTTAAGGCTATTTTCCCAGGAAGATGCTTTAGAAACGAAGAGCTTGACGCCAGTCACGAGAATACTTTCTTCCAACTAGAAGGTATGATGATTGATAAAAATGTAAGTATTTCTAACCTAATTTACTTTATGAAAGAGATGCTTCGTAGCGTGTTTGGAAAAGATGTTGAAGTAAGATTAAGACCTGGCTTCTTCCCATTTGTCGAGCCGGGATTTGAGCTTGATTGCTCATGCCCATATTGCGGTGGCAAAGGTTGTAAGGTATGTAAAAACGGCGGTTGGATTGAACTATGCCCATGCGGTATGATTCATCCAAATGTTTTGAAGATGGGCGGTATTGACCCTGATGAATATCAAGGCTTTGCTTTTGGTTTAGGACTTACTAGACTAGCAATGATGACTTATGAAGTTAACGATATTAGAGTGCTAAATAGTGGCAATATTAAAGCTCTAAAACAAACAAAATTAAATTAGGAGAGGACAAATGTACATTTCGATAAATTGGATAAAAGACTTTGTCGACCTTGACGGAGTTGATATAGAAAAGTTAATTAATAAATTCACTTTGTCTTGTGCAGAGGTAGAAGGCATCGAGTACAAAGGTAAAGATTTGAGTGGCGTTTACACTGCAAAAATATTGTCAGTAGCTAACCACCCAAATAGCAAAAAACTTCACCTACTAGAAGTAAGCACTGGAGATAAAGTTCATAATATAGTTTGCGGAGCTCCTAATGTAAGAGTAGGCATGATTACCGCACTGGCAACCATGGGCGCTAATGTTGGCGGATTTACTATCGCCAAAGCTACACTTGGTGGCTGTGATAGTTATGGTATGTGTTGTAGTGAGCATGAGCTTGGTATATCTGATGACCACAATGGTATTATAGATTTGCCAGCTGATACACCAATAGGCGTTGATATTAAGACACTTCTAGATATAGATGATATCATTTTTGAAGTTGATAACAAATCTCTAACTAATAGACCTGACCTATGGGGTCACTATGGTATTGCAAGAGAGATCGCAAGCCTTACTGGTAGAGAATTAAAGCCTCTTAAACTTGCTAAAGTTAGCGAATTTAAGGGCAAAAAGCCTGTAATAAATGTAGAGTCAAATGACTGCTATAGATATACTTGTGCAACTGTTGATAATATAACCAAAAAGTATTCTGATAAGAATATGCAGATAAGACTATACTACTGCGGTATGAGAGGTATCAACCTTCTTGCCGATGTTACCAACTATGTAATGCTAGAGCTAGGACAACCTATGCATGCATTTGATAACAGCATAGTAAAATCTATTGATGTATATAATCTAAAAAATGAAACAACATTTAGAACGCTAGACAGCACTGACAGAAAGTTAAAAGAAGGGACTCTTGTTATTGCTACTAACGGCGAGCCTGTTGCAGTTGCTGGCGTTATGGGTGGCGAAAACAGCGAAATTACTGATGACACAACTTCAGTACTTATCGAAAGTGCCAACTTTAACGGTAGTTTGATTAGAAAAACAGCCCTTGGTCTTGGTATGAGAACTGAGGCTAGTGCTAGATACGAAAAAATGCTTGACCCAGAACTAACTATGACAGCACTTCTTCGTTATGTATACCTTTTGAAAGAGCAAGACGCCGGCGCTATAATCTCTAGCCAAATCGCTGATAGCTACAACTATCATTACCCACACAAAGATATTGAACTTACAAAAGACTTTATCAATAGATACATTGGTATTGAGATTGATGATGAAAGAATTGCATCAATTCTAAAGAGCCTTGAGTTTGGAGTAGAAAAAGACGGAGATACTTTCAAAGTTTCTGTTCCATCATTTAGAGCTACAAAAGATATAAATGGTAAAGCTGATATTATAGAAGAAATCACAAGAATATATGGCTATGACAATATCAAACCTCAAACAATTGATGAGCCTCTAAAACCTACAAAACTAGATAGAGAAATCGCCGTAGAATATGATATCAAATATTCTCTAGCTAATAGATACAACCTTAATGAAGTTCATACATATATTTGGTATGATACAGCAACTAATAACGCCTTAAACATTGCTCCAAGATCAGTGCTTAGATGCGTTAACTCAATCGGTAAAGAAAATGACCAAATCAGATCAACAATTATCCCATCACTTCTAAAAGTTGTTATGGATAACAAAAACACTATAAACGACATTGGAGTATTTGAGATGGGTAGAGTAGTTGACAGCCTAGGTCTTGATGATATGGCTAACGAAGAAAAATCTCTAGGTATCGTGCTATACAGCAAGAATAAAGACCAAAATAGCCTTTTACTTAGCCTAAAAGAAATGGTTGAGTATTTGTTTGGATATGTTATCAATGTTGATTTTGGCCTAAATATGACCTCACAAACATGTGATTACTACCACCCAGTTAACTTCTACGAAGTTGTATCTAATGGTATGCATGTCGGCAATATCAATTTGTTGCACCCTAATGTTGTTAACAATATTGAGAAAGGCGCAGGCATTGCAGTATGTGAGCTAAATATCACTAAACTACTTAACTGCCAAACTTTTGAAAATAAGTTTGAGAAGATTAGTAAGTTCCCAACAACAAAGCTTGACTTTAACTTCTTAATCCCAAGAGGCAAACTATACAAAGATATTATTGGTATCGCAAAATCAGTCGAGAGCGAGCTTAGTTACACAGTTTCTTTGCTTGACATTTATGACAATGCTAGCGACAACTTCATAAGCTACACACTTCATTATGAGGTTAACAGTCATACAAGAAACTTGACAAGTGAAGATATTGAGAATTTCCACAAGTTAGTTATCGAAAAGTTTGAACAAAACAATATCAAATTAAAAATATAAAATATGCAAAAATCCTATTTACCATAGGATTTTTTGTGTTATAATAGTAAGGCAAATTTTTATAAGGAAAAACAAATGATATATTTAGACAACGCAGCAACAACTAAGATGAATAGTTCTTGCCTTGACATTTTAAAAAAATATAGTGAAGAAGAGTATTTCAATGCGTCTGCTATGTATAAGCAGGGCAATAACTTGCACAAAGAAATAGAGAACGCAAAAAACACTTTACTAAACTTACTTGGTACAAGTGATGGCAAAATATACTTCACAAGCGGTGCAACCGAAGCTAACAATATGGCAATATTCGGCTCTGCAACTTTCAAACAAAAGAAGTACTTATTCTCGATAGGCGAGCACCCATCAGTATATAATACCGCTATGGCTCTAAAAAACTCTGGCTTTGATGTGGACTTTATACCACTAAGTAGCTCAGGCGAAGTTGACTATACCGCTCTTAAATCTATGTTATCAAAAGATGTCTGCTTTGTTTCTACAATGCTTGTCAATAACGAAACAGGTGCTATCAATGATATCAAAAAGATTAGAGAGATAATAGATAGCGTTAACCCATCTATTAGATTACATGTAGATGCTGTTCAAGGCTTTTGCAAAGTGCCTTTTAATGTAAAGTCATTGAAGGTTGATTTGTGTACTTTGAGCGGACATAAGATATATGGTCCTAAAGGTATAGGCGCTCTATATGTAGGCAAAAATGCACACCTAAAAGGCATAACCTATGGTGGAGAGCAAGAAGAAGGTGTAAGACCTGGTACATATAACACTCCAGGTATTATGGCTATGACCCTTGCTGCAAGCGAAATGAAAAAAGATATGATGGCTCAATATAATCATGTAAAAGCCCTAAAAAGCCGCTTTATTGACAATCTAACTCCTATAAAGGACAAGATTATAATTAACGGTAACGGCTCTCCATATATTTTGAGTATATCAATAAATGGTCTAAGAGGTGAGACAGTCCTTCATATGTTAGAGCAAGATGGTATCATTATAGGTACAGGTTCTGCATGTTCATCTAGTAAAGTCGAAAATAGAGTATTGACCGCTATGGGTAGGACAAAAGATGAAGTACTAGGTTCTATAAGAATTAGTTTTTCAAAAAACAACACACAAGAAGAAATTGATTTTGCTGCAAGTAAGCTTATTGAAGCTGTTAATAAACTTTTGGCAATGTAAGGAGGAGATAAGATGAAAGAAGTAATTTTACTAAGATTTGGCGAAATGTTTTTGAAAGGAAAAAACTATTCGTTTTTTGCCAAAACTTTATACAACAATATCAAAAATGCTATTAAAAAATATGACTGCAAAATAGAAAAAATTGCCGGCAGATATCTTGTTACAGATTTTAACGAATTTAACAAAGACGAAGTTATTGATACACTAACTAAGATATTCGGGCTTGTATCACTAAGTGTTGCAACCGAGGTAGAATCAACTCCAGAAGCTATTGCAGATTTTTGCAAAAATATTATTATATCAAAAAAGACTTTCAAAGTTGATGTAAAAAGAGCAGACAAGAGATTTCCTATTAAGTCTTATGAGTTTGCTGCAACTTTGGGCGGAATTATTTTGAAAAATAACCCAGGGCTAAAAGTTGATGTTCATAATCCAGAAGAAGTGGTTTCTGTAGATATTAGAGAAAGTGGCAAAACATATATATCTTATGAAAAAATTCCTTGTGCAGGTGGTATGCCAATCGGCACTGCGGGTAAGTCAATGCTTTTACTTAGCGGTGGTATCGATAGCCCTGTAGCTTGTTACCAAATGGCAAAAAGGGGACTTAATATCAATGCTATACATTTCCATAGCTACCCATATACTAGCGAGCAGGCAAAGGACAAAGTTATAAGCTTAGCTAAGCTATTAACCCCATATTGTGGCCATATAAATCTATTTATTGTGCCATTTACCAAGATACAAGAAAATATCCATAAGCTATGTGATGACGAGTATATGGTTATTCTTGTTAGAAGATTTATGATGGATATAGCCGAAAGAGTTGCAAAAAATAGTGGGTGCACAAGTTTGATTACCGGCGAAAGTTTAGGTCAAGTAGCTAGCCAAACTGTTGAAAGCATCACAGCAACTAACAATGCCGTAAAACTTCTACCAGTATTTAGACCACTTATTGGTATGGACAAGAGCGAGATTATGGAAATATCAAAAAAGATTGGTACATACGAGACTTCAATTCTTCCATATGAGGATTGTTGCAGCGTATTTTTGCCAGATAGCCCAGTTACTAAGCCAAAACTTGACAGGATAGAGCGTAATGAAAAGCTTCTTGATAGAGAAAGTCTTATAAATGAGGCTATAAACAATATCGAAGTAATGAAAATATTCTAATTTAATACAAAAAAACAGGTATTTTTTGCCTGTTTTTTATTTTATAAACTAAGATTGTTTGACACTTTTATTTTTTATGGCTAAAATATAATTAGTATATTATATAACTTCAAGTCAATTTGTTTTGACTTTATTATAATAACTAAATATTTTGAGAGGGAGAACTTTATTATGACAATACCTGTATGGGCATTTGTCCTAATTATAGTTGCTGTTCTTGGCGGTGGCGTTGGTGGCTCAATTTTGTTTTTAGCAAAAAAAGCCAGCAATTCAAGAAACAATGCCGCAAAAGTGTTAGAAAATGCTTATGCTGAGGCAAAAACCGTTAAGAAAGAAGCTATATTAGAGGCAAAAGAAGAGGTTCAAAATCTAAAATCAAAATGCGACGAAGAAATTGCTGAAAGACGCAATGAGATTATGAAAGCTGAAAACAGAATACTTCAAAGAGAAGAGTTTGTAATCAAAAAAGAAGAAGCTATTGATAAAAAGATGGAGAACCTTGAGCAATCTCAACAAAGATTGCAAGAAAAGGCTGATGAGCTTGACGCTCTAAAAGAGCAAACTGCTGATATCAATGCAAACATGACAAAAGAACTTGAAAAAGTTTCTGCCATGACCAAAGAAGAAGCAAAAAATATGCTTATCAATAAATATGTTGATGAAGCAAAACAAGATGCAGCTACTACTGTAAGACAAATAGAAGAAGATGCTAGACAGTCTGCAGAAAAGACTGCAAAAGAAATCGTAACCATGGCTATCCAAAAGTGTGCAACAGACCACACATCAGAAGTTACAGTTACAGTTGTTCCACTACCTAACGATGATATGAAAGGTAGACTAATCGGTAGAGAGGGTAGAAATATTCGTGCTATCGAAAATGCTACTGGTATAGACCTAATCATAGACGATACACCAGAAGCTGTTGTTCTATCAGGATTTGATCCTATTAGAAGAGAGATTGCTCGTATGGCAGTCGAGAAGCTAATTATGGACGGAAGAATCCACCCTGCAAGAATAGAAGAAATTGTAGAAAAAGCTAAGAGAGATGTTGAGGCATCTATCAAAGAAGCTGGCGAAAACGCTGTATACGAAGCAGGTATTATTGGTATGCACCCAGAGATAATTAAAACTCTAGGAAAATTAAAGTACAGAACAAGTTATGGCCAAAATGCTTTGAAGCATAGCTTGGAAGTTTGCCACTTGGCAGGACTTATTGCTGCCGAAGTTGGAGCTAATATCAAGATTGCTAAACGTGGAGGACTTTTGCATGATATAGGCAAAGCTCTAGACCATGAAATGGAAGGCACTCACGTAGCTCTTGGCGTAGAACTTGCTAAAAAGTACAAGGAGAGCCCAGAAGTTATTCACTGTATTGAGGCTCACCATGGTGATGTAGAATTTAAGTCACTAGAAGCTGTAATCGTTCAAACAGCTGATGCAATATCATCTGCTAGACCTGGTGCTAGAAGAGAATCACTTGATGCATATATTAAGAGACTAGAGCAACTAGAAAGCATTGCTACAAGCTTTAAGGGCGTAGAAAAAGCCTATGCTATTCAAGCTGGTAGAGAAGTAAGAATTATGGTAAAACCAGAAGATGTTGACGATAAAGCTATAGTATTCTTAGCTAAAGACATTGCTAAAAAGATTGAGAGCGAGATGGAATATCCTGGTCAAATCAAAGTCAATGTTATAAGAGAAACTAGAAGCACTGAGATAGCTAAGTAATCTTAATTAAGACAAATATCAAATAAAAAACAGACTACATTATTAGCCTGTTTTTTAATTCTACCGACAGTAGAGTGCACAGTAGATATTTTATTTTTGCAAGTTAGTTCTAATATTTTTTGTAGAAATAGCTTTTTTATTTGTAGATTGACTATATAAACAAATTTACATATACTGACAACAAATAGGAGAAATAATATGAGAAATTTTTTATTAAGTTGTGAGGCAGCAGCAGATTTAACACCTGAGCTAGAGAAAAAATTTGATATAAATGTTATACCAATGAAATATATGGTAGGTGATGATGAGTACTTGACTGGCAGCGATAACGGACTTACTATGCAAGAGATTTGCGAGAAGATGAAATCTGGACTCGTTACCAAGACCACCCAACCAAATGCATATGAATTTGAGGAGTATTTTAGAGGGCTCCTAAAAGAAGGTAAAGATATAATTCATCTATCATTTTCTAGTGCAATGAGTGGAACTTGTAAGACGGCTAAAGAAGTTGCTGAGAATCTAAATAAAGTAAATAAAAATAAAATAATTGTCATTGATACATTATGCCAATCATCAGGCCTTGCATTACTAATTGCAGTACTATGCAAAAAACTCGAAACTGAAAAGATGTCAATAGCCGAAGTTGAGCATTTTGTTGATAGCATCAAATTAAATATCAACCATTTCTTTGTGGTAGAAACTTTGACATATCTTGCTAGAGGCGGAAGAATTTCTAAAGCGAAAGCTCTTATAGGAAATATTGTTAATATCAAGCCTGTGTTCTTTCTTAATAGTGACGGAATTATCAATGTATCTCAAAATGTTCTAGGCAGAAAAAAGAGTATCCAAACGCTTATAGACAAATTCAAAAAGTATTATAATGGTCAAAGTGAAATTGTTTTTATCGGTGAATCTATGGCGAGTGTCGAAGCTAATTATCTAAAAGACGAACTTCTAAAAATCAATCCAAAACTTGATATAATTATCAATCCTTTAGGCCCTGTAATCGTGTCTCACAGCGGTCCTGGAGTTATAGCCCTATATTTTACCGCAGACAAAAGAGATAAATAATCTAAATTGGCAATAATTTTTTAGAAAGTAATTTTTATTTATTTTTTGATAGAAATAACCTTTCGCTATATATTAGATAAATGTTCTATAACTATTTTTATTAAATCTAGATAGCATAATAAATTAACCAAGTTTGCCACGAATTAGCAATGAATCGAATATAGCAAATTTATGTGTAAACTTTTCAAAAAAACCACTATTAATTTAGTGGTTTTTTTACAAAATTAACATTTATTTTTGATATTTTATGACCTATTAATTTATTTTTTATATGTAATAAATATAATATATATAGTTTTAATAGGATATAAAAAAACACCACGAAATGTGGTGATTTGGCAGGGGAAGAGGGACTCGAACCCCCAGCCGACGGTTTTGGAGACCGCTACGCTACCAATTGCGCTATTCCCCTATACTTATAGTACTTATGTAGTATATATTATTTTGCCGAATTAGTCAACTACAATATGAAAATTATTTGCAAAATCGGGCATTATATCTTATAATATTGATATGAAAATAATAACTTTATATACAGATGGCGCATGTTCTTATAATCCAGGACCTGGCGGTTATGGCGCTATACTAATGTACAACGGAAAAGAAAAAGTAATAAGCGGTGGCGACCCAAATACAACTAATAATCGTATGGAACTTACTGCTGTAATAGAAGGCCTAAAAGCTATAAAAGAACCTTGTGAAGTTGATCTATATACAGATTCAGCTTATGTTTGCAATGCATTTGAGCAATGTTGGATAACTAAATGGATAATGAACGGCTGGAAAGGTTCTAACAAAAAACCTGTTCTAAATAAAGAATTATGGGAAGAACTTTTAAGCTTGACTAATTATCATAAAGTAAACTTTCATAAAGTAAAAGGTCATGCTGATAATGTATATAACAACAGATGCGACCAAATTGCTAGGTCAGAAGTAGATAAATTATTGGCTAAAAAATAGGTACTATGCAAGTACTATGCAAACGCTGTTTGGCGTGAAATTGGACAATTTAGCTATATAACAATAGCTTGTATCAAATTATAAAAATAGGAAATTATATGGATATTAAGGAATATTTGGGCAAGACGGTTGATGTCGTGATAGATAGACCGCTTGGCTACAAAAGACCAAAATGTAATATGATATATGAAGTCAACTATGGCTATGTCCC
>CAKVLS010000002.1 GCA_934757865.1 uncultured Clostridia bacterium
ATGTCCCTGGTACAATTAACGGAGACGGAGAACCTATCGATGTATATGTATTGGGCGAGAAAACGCCTCTTAAAACATTTCGTGGCAAAGTTATCGCAATAATACATAGGCTTAATGATAATGATGATAAACTAATTGTGACAAGTGGCAATGATTATTCTGTAGACGATATACGAGCTTTTACAGATTTTCAAGAGAAATTTTTCGAGTCAATCATCATAAAATAATATCAAAATCTGTCTGAGAGCGTCTAGTAAATGTTATGATGAGTAGTTCACAAAAGATTACTAATTTGCCAATCAATTTGTGTCCAACTTAATTACTATGCTATGAGCTTGTTAACTGATAAAAAAATAAGGTGGAAGACTCATCACATAATATAAGATTTAATAAGATTATAGATATCAATTATATAAACAATAAATTAGTAACTAGAATAATAACAAATGATATGTCATCGTTCATAGGCACAAATCAATCAAATTATTTATTATATAGGTTTTTTATTGAAAAATCAGCTGTTTTTTGGTTAAAATACCCCTATTTATTCGTAAAAGCTGTGTTTTGCGAATAGTTTTTATATATTAAATTTACACCACTTTAACAATTTTGAGGTAACTTACCACTAACTTTTGTTATAAATGGTGTATATTTTTTAATATAATTTTAGCAGATAACCATACTCTTTTAGTTCCAATCGATATTTTCTATATTCTGGCATAAGAGCGATTAGCCTATTATAAAATTCTCTTGAGTGATTCATCTCTTTGGTATGGACAAGCTCGTGCAATATCACGGCGTCTATTAGTTTGTGAGGTAACATTACTAGTTTGTAGTTGAGTTTTATGTTGCGATAATTGTCACAACTACCCCATTTAGCCCTAAAATCGCCAATTTTTATACCATTATACATAAGTTTAGAATATTTTGATAACTCAATGACTCTCTTTTGGAGCATCTCTTCGGCTAACATTTTTAGCCATTTCTTTAGAGCGGGTACGAGCTTTTCTCCCCTATATTTTTCTGGTACAACCAAGGAGTCATTTAGGGTGCCTATTTTTTTTGTATTGTAGTACTCTATTTTATACTCTTTACCACATATTAGTACTGATTTGTAGTCAAAAATATCTCTGCTATTTGTCTTTTTTTCTTTGGCTTTAGCAGATTTTTTTAGAGCCCACTCTTCTTTATTTCCTACATATCTTTCGATTTCGCTATTAGTTATGTGCTTTGGCGCATAGATATTGATATCGCCATTTTCGGATATTATTATCTTAATCGTACGCCGATTTTGTCTTATTATATTTGCTCTTTCTGTTATCATTTTTACTCCAAAAAGTTTGCATAGTACCTATACGCATATATTATATAAAATTGTGGCTAGTTTGCATAGTAATTTGTTGACTTTTATATGCGTATTTTGTAAAATAATTGTAAGAATAAGAGGATTTTTTGGATGGCTATTGATATTTCAAACAAAGCATTGAGAGGTAGTATTTCTCAAATATTACTTAATGCCCTAATTAGTGGCGATAAATATGGCTACGAAATCTGCAAAGATATTGAGCAAAAATCTAATGGCAAACTACTTTTGAAGCAACCTAGTTTGTATAGTAGTTTGCGCCGTATGGAAAATCAAGGTTTGATAACTTCGTACTGGGAAGAAAGTGACCTTGGCGGAAGAAGACACTATTATAGCATTACGCCAAAAGGTCGTGCTCATTATGAGAAAAAGCAAGTTAACTGGAACGAGTTCGGCGATCTAATCAATGCTCTACCAACAACTGATGCAAAAGATGATGCTAGTCTTGTTGAAAATCTAGATGAAAAATCTAAAGAGTCAAATAATGAGACTTTGCATAGTACTGAGGGTGGCAAAGAGTCTTACGAAGAAATATCTATGTTTGATAAAAATCCAAATAAACTAGATATAGAAGTTGTTAAACAAGAAGATTTATTTAGCCTTGGGACTAAGAAGATAATGGCTAGCGATGAGCCTAGCGAAAATGGCGAGACATTTATTCAATTTGATATGTTTGACCAAAAGCCAAACTTCATAAAAACAACAACTGACAGCACAAATGATGTCTTCTCTACCTTTAAGTCAAAGTATCAAGAAGTAGCTAATAACACAATCGAAGGCGAAGTTGAGCAAACTAGTGAAGCTCAAACTGATAATGCGCCTGACACCGATAGCGATGTTGAGCTTGCACAAGAAAAGTTAGATGATGCTGTTATATTGGATGCAGAAGAGACTTTGATTAGTGGAAATACTACTCCAGAACTAAATGGTATTGATGACGAAAAGACTCCTCTTCAAGAAAAAGAACAATCAAATGATGAGTATCCAGATGGATATAAGCATGGTTATGACGCAGTATTTTTGTCACCAGACGAGACTATTGATAATAGCCCTATAAAATTAAGAGCTGAGATAAAACCTCAAGATAAGCCTTTTGAGGCATCTCAATCTGGCGTTATCAAAGACAGCTCTAAGAAATACGAAAAAGTTACTAGAAACTTTGAGACAAACTCATTTATTGATAAGCAATCTAGTGAAAAATATACTCCAAAAAACAATAAGTTTGCTTATACAAAAGATAGCGACAACATATACGGTGGAGATTTTAGAGAGATAGAATCAAACAGTCTAAAAGGTTCTCTTGATGATTTTCTAAATGACGACAGTGACAGTAATAAATTGGACAGCGTTATCAAAGCTCCAGAGAGTTTTGATGAACTTCTTGACGAAGAGCCTCCAATGCCTGCCGAAGAAGAAAAAATCGAAGCAATTATTCCTAAGCCAAAAGCTTTTAGTGAGTATGACGAAGTTTTGAAAGATGACGAAAGAATTGAGTTCCCAAGGAGTCCAGAAAACAAACCATACGAAAAACCAGACGAATACAACCCTACAAAATATGTAGAGCCAAATGAAAATGGTATGTTTATAAAAGAGCTTGATAGGGAGAGCCCTAATTACAAAGACAAGTTGTCAAATCTCTACTCTGACACAAGCAAAGTTAATCCATACAATAAGCCACTTGAAGAAGAAAAAGTTTCACTTGATAGCGAGGAGATTTTTGAATCGCCAGCTAAACCTCGTGAAAATGTATACGAAAATAACCTAAATACTTTGCAAGAAGATTTTGGTAAAGATGGCATTAAACTAAAACTATATAACAAAACCAAGTACACAACAAAAAAGCAAAAGAACTATGTTTCTTTGAATAAGCTTACACTTGTACAAGGGTGGATAGTATGGCTATTTATGGTGGCCGAGATTGTAGTTACAGGTCTTATACTTAATGCTAACCAACTTCTTCCAGTACAACAACTAACTATTTATTACTGGGCATTTGGATTATCATTTATCTACCCTATCTACTATACAATTATGTATTTTGTAGACCCGTACAAAAAGATAGAATCTAGTTTCAAATTAAGCATTAGTTTGTTTAACAAATTCTTAGCATTGCTTATCAATGTTGTATTTATATTTGCTATCAATTTGTTCTTTGGTATGTCTTCACTTAACCAACTAGCTTACCTAAGCTACTGGCTACTACCTACCGTACTTACAACTAACTATTTAATTTCGACACTAATATACTTTTTGTTACTAAAAGGTAAAAAATTTTCTGTTTGATAAGATAAAAGCTTATGATAAAATAATTTTTGACAGAACACTTAGGAGAATAAAACTTTGAGTGAGAGCGTTTTACAGGTAAAAAGCCTAACAAAAAAATACAAAAATAGGTACGCCGTTGACAATATCTCTTTTGAGATATTTGAGGGCGAGATTTTTGGTTTCTTAGGTCCAAATGGTGCAGGCAAAACTACAACTATCAAGATGATAGCAGGACTTGCTGAGCCAACAGATGGTGATATAGTTATATGCGGTTATCCGCTAAAAACTAAATTCGAAAAAGCACTTCGCAATATTGGCGGCGTTATCGAAAATCCTATTCTTTATAAAGATATGTCAGGACTTGAAAACCTAAAATATTTTGCAAGCCTATATCCAAAAATACCTAAAGAAAGAGTTATGGAAGTTGCTAGACTTGTTGGACTTGAAGATAGGATCAAAGACAAAGTCAAAACCTACTCTCTTGGTATGAAACAAAGACTTGGCATAGCTCAGGCTCTACTTCATAATCCTAAACTTTTGATACTGGACGAGCCAACCAATGGCCTTGATCCAAATGGCGTCCTTGAGATGCGAAATTTCTTAAAGAGATTAGCTCACAAAAATGGCGTTTCTATTCTTATTTCTAGTCATATTTTGGCAGAGATGGAGCTGATGTGTGACACAATTGGAATAATGAATAATGGAAAAATAATTGAAGTAAAGACAGTCGACCAAATCAAAAATGGTGAAAAGACTGAACAAAAAATTGAAATTGCTGTAAACTTTCCTAATTTTGCAGGCAAACTTTTGATGAATAAATACAATTTGGAACATATCGAAATTGTAAAAAACAAAGTTACTGTTGCATTATCTAGCGATAAAATACCTGCTATAATACAATTATTAGTTGTTAATGGCGTAGACATCTACTCTATTGGAACTATCTCAAAAACTCTAGAAGAGGCATTTCTTGAAACTGTTAACCTAAAATCTTTGCCTTATTCTACTATACATTAGGAGAAAATTTTATGGGAATTTTTAGACTATTTAGGGGCGAACTAAAAAAGATAGTTTTCGGTCCCGGAATATTCATAATGTCAGGACTTTTGATACTTATACTTGCTATAGCCCCTAAGTTCTTCACACCTACAACTAAGCAAGATACCTCTACTATCGTTATCTCAGGCGAGACCGTAGGCGAAAGATATACTGACTTTGAAGAAAATCATTTGACTAATATGTCGGGTGCTTATAAATACAAAAATATTGAAACTAGTGCCGCAAACATAAATGAGCTTGTTAATTTATCAAAGAGCCCACTTGAAGACCTAAAAGATAAATTTATGACTTTGGAAGCAGCAAGACAAGCTTTTTCGGGAACAATCACACCTCCTACTGCGAACGATACTGATATTCCAACTGCTCAGGCTCAACTTAATACTTTTTTAGAAAATCTAAATAAATTTAAGACTGCATACCTTGGCTACATTGGTAAAGAAATACCTCAAATACTTATTACTAAATCTAATGACACCGAGATACTATTTGCTCTTAATAATTGCATAGCAAAAGTTGAGCAATATGTAGACAAAGACACAATAGCAAAATTTAGAGAGTTAGATGACCTACTTGAAACAAACAACTACACATCTATAATAAAAGATGTTGTGAACAAAAATATTAAAGATTTGCCTTATGACAAAGCAGCTCTAGAAACTCTATATAATGACTATTATACAGCTCCTAGTACTACCCTAACCTCAATATACAACGAGGCAAAAGCATACGCTCTAAGTAATGGCGCAAGTACTAGTGCTGAAGATATCAATAAGATAAATACATATATATATAAATATCTTGGACAAGCTAACAATGTAGAAAAAATACTTAAATATGGACTACTAAATAATGTATCAAATAAGCTAAGCGATGCAGAGCTATCTAGCTATAAGGCAGAAGTGTTTGAAGGCTTTAACTCATACGAAGTAAGAGAAAATCTTGCTAAGTATAAATTCTTGTACAAGAACGGAAAAGCTGATAGCAATTATGCTAACATCTTTGCCTTCAATAATTCTTCTAACACAAAAACTAACGCATATGACTATATGTATTTTGTTATGGAGATAATGAGCTTTTTGATTATCGCATATTCTGTTATTTTGGCAGCTAATATGATAGCCGGAGAACAAAGTTCTGGCACAATGAAAATGCTAGCCATTAGACCATACAAAAGATATAAGATAATGTTTTCTAAGATACTAGCAACTATGTTCTTTGCATTTATTTTCATGATAGTAACTACTATCGTTTCACTAATTACTGGTGTTATAATCTACGACCTAAATTCATTACCTATTCTTGCAGTATTCAATGCAAAATATGTATTTAGCATTTCTGCTCCACTACTATACCTTATTTACTTTGCTTGCGTATTTATCAAAGTTTGGATATTTGTTATGATAGCATTTACTATCTCTACAATATTTAGAAACGGAATACTATCTACAATAGTTTCTATTATGCTATACTTTGTAACTATGGTTTTGACATTTGTTGCATCTGGTGCAAACTGGATTAAATATATTGTAACAGCAAACTTTGACCTATTTAAGTACTTTGGAGGCTCGTTCATCGTCAAAGGCACAACAGGTCAAGCACTAACTAACCTATTCATTTCTCCAGTATTTACCGATACTAGCGTCCTATATAGCGGCATACTAGTTGGTGCATTATTTATCGTGTTACATGTTTTGACTTATGCTTTCTTTACTAAGAGAGATATAACATAATACATTGTTAAAGAAGATTTGTATTACTAAAAACGATTTAATTTAGGTCTAACTTATCCTAAAATAAATGTTTAATAATGTAATTAAAGTCGCTAAAATTTTAATTAACAAAAAAAAAGACTTTGCAGATTTTGCAAAGTCTTTTTTTATTTTTTACTCATCAAGTTTAGCCAAGTAGTTTAGAAAAGTTTTGATTGTATTATAGTTTGCGTTGATAAGCGCACATTTATTGATAGGTTTGTCATCAAAAGATTTGAAAGAACTAAGAGGAGCATTAAGTAGGTACATCATACTCTTAGTGTATGCTTTATAAAAGTCCTTTTCGATAAGCAATTTGTTAGGGACATTGTAAGCCAAAGCCTCAACGAGGTATCTAGTTGTTTTATTAGCAGATATCCATTTTTTTGCAAGCATTGTCTTACGGTAGCTCTTCAAAACTCTCACAAAGTGTGAATAATTACCTTTTGTTATAAGGTCTTTTTCATCAACATTCTCAGCATAAGCGTATATATTGACGGAGTCATTATCTTTTTTGATTGTATTCCAAAAATGCATAATCATATCTTCGTCATCTTCGCTATAGCTAGCAAATCTTATAAGTAAATTAAAACCAACTTCTTGCTTGCACAAAATTTTGATTCCTAACCCATATAAGATTAAAGTTGTTTGCTCAGAAAATTGCTTTTGAAAAGCTTTGTACAAAAGTTTTATGATATCTTCTGAGGTGTTTTTTGTATTGACAGAATTTTTTGTTTTCTTTGAGGCGTCTCTATATTCTTTTTCGTAAGATTTATTAGAAAGTGTAAGTTGTGGATTAGAGCATGCGATTACTATCTCAAGCTCTCCGCCAGACTCGTCAATAAATGTTCCGTTAGTGTATTCCCCCATAGGGAAAACTCTAATGTTATTCTCATTGATTATCTCGCATTGACTAGCAACATCTTCTAAAGCTTCACACACAACAGGCACTGCTATGTCTGTATAAAATTCTTGAACTTTTTCATCAGACAAAGGTTTTGCTAATTGCTCTATTATAGCCTTATCCATTTTCGCCTCCTTGGACAAAATTACTTTTTCTTAGGTTTGATTACCTCTAAGCCACCCATATAAGGTCTTAATACTTCTGGCACAGTGATTGAACCATCTTCATTGTAGTTATTCTCAAGGACAGCTATCAAGCCTCTAGGACTAGCTAAAACGGTATTATTAAGGGTGTAAACATATTTAGTACCCTCTTTGCCTTTTACTCTTATGCCTAGTCTTCTAGCTTGTGCATCGCCTAGTGTAGAACAAGAACCTACCTCAAAATATTTCTTTTGTCTTGGTGACCAAGCTTCAATATCGCAGCTCTTAACTTTTAGATCTGCAAGGTCTCCAGAACAGCATTCTAGTTGTCTTACAGGAACATTCATATTTCTAAATACTTCAACTGTGTAGTTCCACATCTTATTGTACCAGTCCATAGAATCTTCTGCTTTGCAGATAACTATCATTTCTTGTTTTTCGAATTGGTGAACTCTGTATATGCCTCTCTCTTCAAGGCCGTGAGCTCCGCCCTCTTTTCTAAAACATGGAGAATAAGATGTTAGTGTGATAGGAAGCTCGTCCTCTTTGATTATTTGGTCTTTGAATCTACCGATCATTGAGTGCTCACTAGTACCGATTAAGAAAAGATCCTCGCCCTCAATTTTGTACATCATAGCATTCATCTCAGCAAAACTCATAACGCCGTTAACGACATCACTTCTAATCATAAAAGGTGGTATTGCATAAGTGAAGCCTTTGTTTATCATATAATCTCTAGCGTAAGCTATCATAGCCTCATGTAGTCTAGCAGCATCGCCTAGTAGATAATAGAAACCATTGCCACTTGTTCTTCCTGCACTTTCTTTATCAAGACCATTTATAGCCTCTAAGATATCTGCGTTATATGGCACTTCGTATGCAGGGACTTTAGGCTCGCCAAATCTTTGAACCTCTACATTTTCGCTATCATCTTTACCGATAGGTACTGACTTGTCGATAATGTTAGGGATTGTCATCATGCATTTTTTGATCTCTACACTTAATTTCTCGCCTTCAGCTTCAAGCTCTGCAATCTTTTCGTTATTAGCAACAACTTGAGCTTTTATATTGTTTGCTTCGTCAATTTTTTTCTTTTTCATAAGTTTGCCGATTTCGCCGCTCAAAGTATTACGCATAGCACGAAGTTTATCCACCTCTTGCTTGATTGCTCTATTTTTTGTGTCAAGCTCTACAACTTGGTCAACAAGTGGAAGTTTGGCATCTTGGAATTTGTTTTTGATATTTTGTTTAACAAGCTCAGGGTTTGTTCTAATTAAATCTATATCTATCATCTTTTTCTCCTCTATAGCATTATTAGATTATAGTGTAATTATAATATTTAGGGCAAAATAAGTCAACTTGTTTGCAAAATATAATTGTTTGATGGTATAATAAAAGCATGGAAAATACAGGAAATTATTTTGTAGATAGAAATAATCAAAACACCCTAAAGCTAAGGGAGCTCGAAAGACAGCTGCCTAGTTTTTGTACCGATTATTTTATCGGCGTTGAGAGTCGTACAACTCCACTTACTAGACTAAACTACGCCCTAGATGCCAAAATATTTTTTGAATATTTAGTTAACGAAGTTCCTGAGTTTATGGGTAGAAGTGTCACAAGCCTAACATACGCAGACCTAAACAAAGTCACTGCCCAAACACTAGAAAGATATCTAAACTACCTAAACTACTACAAGCATGACGGCAAAACTTTAGTCAATAACGAAAGAGCCAAAGCTCGCAAACTTTCGGCTATTAGGTCAATGTTAAAGTACTTTTTCAAAAAGGAAAAGATTGATGCTAATATCGCCGACAAGATTGAGATGCCTAAACTTCACGACAAAGAGATAGTAAGGCTTGAAGTTGACGAGGTTGTCAAACTAATAAATCAAGCCGAGAACCCTGACCTACTAACAAAAAATCAGCAATCATTTAATAAACACACAAAAGTTCGTGACATTGCTATTTTGACACTTTTTCTTGGCACCGGCATAAGAATTAGCGAGCTTGTGGGCATCAATACCGAAGACATAGACTTTAATATCAATGGCTTCAAAATTACTCGAAAAGGTGGTAACCAAGTAGTATTATATTTTTCGGACGAAGTTCGCAAAGCCCTACTTGACTACATAATCGAAAAGCAAAATAACAAAAAAATACCAAAAGACGAAAAAGCTATGTTTTTGTCTTTGCAAAACAAAAGAATTGGCGTAAGGGCTGTAGAAAAATTAGTTAAAAAATATAGCTCAGTCGTTACTCCACTTAAAAAGATTACCCCTCACAAACTAAGAAGTACTTACGGTACTAACCTGTATAGAGAAACACAAGATATCTATATAGTTGCTGATGTTTTGGGGCACAAAGATGTTAACACTACCAAAAAGCACTATGCTGCTATCTCAGAAGATGCAAGAAGATCTGTTGCTAATGTAGTAAAATTAAGAGAAGAATAACTAGAACAAATGTTTGACATAATATAAAAACTGTGTTATTATAAGCATAGGAGAAATATTATGGGTAATCTAGACAAGACTTTGGACAAACTATATGATTGTATCAAAGACTATTTTGAAAAAAATAATTACCAACCAACTATTAGGGAACTATGCGATATGATGGGCGTTAGATCGCCTTCGACAGTTTTTTATTATTTGGAGAAGTTAGAGGCTCAAGGCCGAATCAAAAAATCAAATAACAAAAGCCGTGCTATTGAGCTCGTTGAGCACAAGAGCTCTAGTCAAAAGATGACTAAGATACCTCTTATAGGCGATGTCGCAGCCGGCACACCAATACTTGCGTTTGAAAACTATGAAGATATGTATGAGTTGTCTGACAATCTTTTTAATAGCTCTAACCTATTTATGCTAACTATCAAAGGCTCAAGTATGATAAAAGCCGGCATATTTGATGGCGACAAAGTCGTAGTCAATAAGCAATCAAATGCAACTAATGGCGAGATAGTTGTAGCTATGATTAACGGTAGCGCTACCGTAAAAAGATACTACAAAGAAGCCGACACTATAAGACTTCAACCCGAAAATGACGCCATGCAACCTATCTACTCAAAAGATGTTGTTATCCTTGGCAAAGTCGTTGGTCTTATAAGAAAAATGTAGTTAAATATTGCATAGTATTATGCAAAAAAGTTCCCTATTTATGCGGCATATAGCATATTTTGAGCAAAACGCACAAAGTTTGCATAGTACTAATAATTTTTAATAAAATAAACACCTTATTGATATAAAAATGCAATAAAAAAAAAGCAGCTAAAAGTAGCTGCTCTTTTTTTTGTACTTATTTTTATGCATTTATTTAGTCAAAAAGTCTTTTGACATATCAAATATTTTTTGTTTATCAGTCATTGGATTAACCCAGACTGCATTGTCAAAACTTCTAAAATATGTTAGCTGTCTCTTGGCGTAATGACGAGTGGCTGTAGCGAGATCGTCTATAACTTCGCTTACAAGTTTTTCGCCTTTTATAAACGGGAAGAACTCTTTATACCCTATCGCTTGCAAACATTGTGCGTTAGGGTTAAGGTTCTCAGCGTAGACTTTTCTCGCCTCATCTAGTCCACCACTCTCTACCATAAGGTTAACTCTTCTATTGATTCTATCATATAGGACCTCTCTTGGTAGGTCTAGGACAAACATCAAATAATCATACTCGGGCTTGATATTTTCGTCCTTTTGACTAGATTTAGGAATGCCTGTTTCATCATATATTTCAAGCGCTCTTATTACCCTTTTTGTGTTATTAGGGTGTATCTCGCTAGCACTTATTGGGTCAACTTTTTCCAAAAGTTTATGTAAAGCCTCAGCGCCATTTTTATTTAGATAGTCTGCATATTTAGCTCTTATCTCGTCATTTTTTGTGCTATTGCCGTATGATTGTCTAAATAGTAGCGACTTAATATACATACCAGTGCCGCCAACGATTATTGGTGTCTTACCACGAGCTACTATATCATCTATAGCTTTGCTAGCCATATCTACATAGTCGGTTACGCTAAACTCATCATGAGGTGTGACAACATCTATCATATGATGCACAGCTCTTTGCTTTTCGTCATCAGTTGCTTTTGCAGTGTTGATATCAAGGCCTTTGTAGATTTGCATAGAGTCGGCAGAAACTATCTCTCCGTTAAACTTTTCTGCAAGTTCGATACCTACGCCCGTTTTGCCACTTGCAGTAGGACCTGTAACTATTATAACTTTCGTTTTCATTACAAAATCCTCTTAAACCATTTGTCTATATCTGTTCTATTAAACTTAACAGCTATTGGTCTACCATGTGGACACAAAAGAGTTGTCTTGTTATCAATAATCTTTTGCATTAACTCGTCTATCTCGAGTTTATTCAAATCCATACCAGCTTTTACAGCGGCTTTACATGCCTTAGTTGCTAGGTAATGTTTAGTATTTTGATTGGTCTTAGATACTTTGTTTAAGTCTTTTAGAGCGTCTTCAAAGTACTCTTTTAGATTGATATTTTGAAGCAAGCTTGGTATTGACGAAACTTTGAAAGTATTAGCGCCAAACTCGTCAATCTCAAATCCCAAATCCTTAAATGTATCTAGATTGTCAAGCACAAGATTTGTTTCTAATGGATTGGTCAAAAAAGTATATGGCACAAGAAGTGCTTGGCTAATAATCTTCTTCTCCTCATAACTCTTGGTAAACTTATCAAACAAAAGTCTCTCATGTGCTGCGTGTTGGTCTATGAAGAATACTTCGTCATTTTTTTCAATTATCAAATAAGTGTTGAAAACTTTACCAACATATTTGTTTTCGATTGATTTATCAAAGAAAATCTCTTGTTGCTTTGTGTCAGCTGGAGTTTCTGTCTGCTCGCTAGAAACTTTGACCATAGTATCATAATAAATACCGCTATCACTTCTAAGCTCATTGATTGGACTTAAGCTTTCGCCAAAACTCTTGCTATTATAAACAGTTGCATTTTTCATAGCATTTATAGCGTTGTTTGATGTGATTTGCTCATCAGTTTCTTTGTCTTCACGAGTTAAAGGTTTTAGCTCTACATTTGTTTGTTCCCTTGAGCCAAAGCTAAATCCTGTAACCTTAGGAAGGTCGCTTGCAGGAGCAAATGTTTTGTTTATATCATTAACGCTCTCTTGTACAATTCCGCTTCCGTCAAAAGTTTCATTTGAGCACAAAAGTGCTTGCGCAACAGCGTTGTTAACTATACCAAAAATTCTATTGGTATTTTGGAATCTAACATCAAGTTTGTTAGGGTGAACATTAACATCGACATCGCTAAAAGGCATATCAAGATGCAAAACAAAAAATGGGAATTTGCCTTTCATCATATAGTTTTCAAAAGCGTTATAAACGGCTGTTGAAACTAAACTATTAACAACATATCTTCCATTAATGATTAGTGTTTGGTATGTCTTGTTAGGTTTTACATACAAAGGCTTACCTACAAAACCTGTAAGCTTAATATCGCTAGATTCATAATTGATTTCAATTAAATTATTAACGGCTTCTTTGCCATATACTACAAAAATGCCTTCTGTAAGGTCAAGTCCTTGTGTTTGATAAATAGTCTTGCCATCACAAATGTACTTAAACGAAATGTGAGGATTAGCCAAAATAAATCTTGCGATTAGGTTAGTTATTTGCCCCTCTTCTACTCTGTCGCTCTTAAGGAATTTAGCCCTAACAGGGGTGTTATAAAATAGGTCATTTACAGTTATAAATGTGCCATCTGGACAACCTGCTTCGTGAGGTAAATTGATTTTTCCGCCCTCAGCAAAAATCTCTCCGCCGATGTTTGCATCTTTTCTCTTAGACAAAATAGTAGTCCTAGATACTGACGCAATAGAAGCCAAAGCCTCGCCTCTAAAGCCTAGAGTTGCGATGTTGTTTAGGTCATCAAGACAAGAGATTTTGCTTGTTGCGTGTGGCAAAAACGCCTTATTTAGGTCGTCATACGCAATGCCATCGCCATCATCACTGACTTTGATAGACTTTGTTCCGCCACATGTTATCTCTATAACAATATGCTTTGCGTTAGCATCTAAACTATTTTCTACAAGCTCTTTTACAATAGATGCTGGTCTCTCAACAACCTCGCCAGCGGCGATTCTGTTGTATATTGAGCTATCTAAAACATTTATCTTTGACATATTACTCCTTTGATTTATTAACAAGCTCGTTAAGTAGTTCAAATGCTACCATTGGCGAAATCTTGTTCATGTCGATAGTCTTTAATTTTGCAACTATCTCATTTTCGATTAAATTAGAATATTGAGTGTTGTCACTAATATTTAATTTTGACTCGCTAAGCTCTTTCTCTTCTAGTGAGTGCAGAATTTCTTTTGCTCTTGCAATAACATCTTTGTTAATGCCAGCAAGTCCCGCAACCTCAATACCAAAACTCTTATTTGCTCCGCCCTTAACAATCTTACGCAAGAATATGATTGAATTATTATATTCTTTGACAGAGATGCGGTAGTTCTTTACGCCGTCAAGTTGACCTTCTAGTTCTGTCATCTCGTGGTAGTGAGTAGCAAATAAAGTCTTAGCTCTAATGTATTTGGTTATGTACTCAAGCACTGCCCATGCGATACTTAGTCCGTCAAATGTAGATGTACCTCTACCGACCTCGTCTAGTATCAAAAGGCTGTTAGCTGTTGCATTGTTAATAATATTAGCAACTTCGACCATCTCTACCATAAAGGTACTTTGACCATAGGCAAGGTCGTCAGAAGCGCCTATTCTTGTAAATATTCTGTCAGTAAGAGCTATCTCAGCAGAGCTTGCTGGTACAAAACTACCAATATGTGCAAGCAAAGTTATAATAGCTACTTGACGCATATATGTACTCTTACCAGCCATGTTAGGACCAGTGATAATCATTGTTCTATTTTCGCCAGTGTCAAGTAGTGTATCATTAGGAACAAATTGTTCATCTTTCAAAAGTGCCTCAACTACTGGATGACGGCCATCTTTTATATTGATAACTTTGACTTTTGAGTTAATAACTGGCTTAGTATAGTTATATTTGATAGCCACATTAGCTAGCGAACATAGGCAGTCAAGCGATGCAATGTTTTCGGCAACTGTTTGGATATATGGGACTATAGTTTGCATATATTCTTTGACTTGACTGTATATCTTTTGTTCAAGTTTTAGAGCAAGGTCGCCAGCGTTAAGAATCTTATCTTCTAGCTCCTTCAACTCTTCTGTTATATATCTTTCGTTATTTGCGATGGTTTGGCGTCTTTGATATCTAAAAGGCACTAGTGATTGTTGAGACTTGTTAACCTCGATATAGTAACCAAAGACTCTATTATAACCTATCTTCAAGTTTTTGATGCCGGTAGCTTCTCTCTCGGTTTCTTCTAATTTGTTTAGCCAAGTTTGAGCATCAGTAGATACTGATCTATAATCATCAAGTTCTTTGTTAAAACCTGATTTAATAAATCCGCCAGCTGACAAAATAGCTGGGCTATCTTCACTAATAACTGACTCCAAAAATTCTGTAAGCTCAGTTATTTTTGATGTGTTCTTAAAAAGATTTGCAAGCTTTGGAGCTTTTAGATTTTGGACATAATTTACAAGCTCTGGGACATATTTTAGAGAGTTTTTTAGGCTCAAACAATCTCTTGGCATAATGCTGCCGTATGAGATTTTGCCCGCGAGTCTCTCAATATCTGATATGCGATTAAGAGTTGTAGTTATATCATTAAGCAAAATAGGATTGCCTATTAGCTCTTCTACAGCATTAAGTCTGCCGTTTATCTCTATCTCATCTTTTAGTGGGTTAAGCACCCAGTTACGCATAAGTCTTGCGCCCATGCTAGACTTAGTGTTGTCCAAAAGCCATAGAAGTGAACCTCTTTTCTTTTGGTCTCTTATTGTTTCTATAATTTCTAGATTTCTGCATGTAGCAATGTCTAGATATAGGTAGTCACTGTTTTTCTCTGTTATTATTCTGTTAATATGCTTTAGACTACGCTTTTGGGTATCCAAAAGGTATTTGATAAGAGCGCCACTTGCACAAATTGCATTGTCCATTTTACCAAAGTCAAAACCGTTAACAGTCGAAAAACCAAACTGCGACTTTAATGTTTCTAGAGCGTTTTTATACTCGTATTCATAGTCAAGATAAACGCTAAATTTTGGCATAGTATTAAGTTTTACGCAAGCAAGGTCACCAGCAAATTGAACCATATCAGAGTTACAAATAATCTCCGCAGGTCTTACTCTTACTAGCATATCATTAAGGTTAGACATTGCGTCATCATCAAACTCGCTTATCTTAAACTCGCCTGTTGTCAAATCGCAGTAAGCTATACCAATTGCGTTTTTATTTTTATAAACGGAAACAATATAGTTGTTCTTTTTGTCATCAAGCATATCTCCGTCCATAACTGTACCAGAAGTTATTACCCTCACTACATCACGCTCAACCATTTTGCTCTTTTGAGGCTCAGTTAGTTGCTCATAGATTGCAACTTTGTAGCCGTTAGCAATTAGTTTTGCGATATATCCGTCCACTGCATGGTAAGGAACACCACACATAGGAGCACGCTCTTCTAGTCCGCAAGCCCTACCTGTCAAAGTAAGGTCAAGGACTTTTGAGCATATTTCTGCATCTTCAAAGAACATTTCATAAAAGTCGCCCAATCTTGTCATCAAGATAGTGTCTTTATATTGCTCCTTTACCTGCATATATTGTTGCATCATTGGTGATAATGCCATATATTTTTACTTCCTTTTAGATTACTCTTCCGTATAATTTGTTTGACTTAAATTTGTCAATAGTTGCTTTATAAAATTCTCCGGCTTTTAGATCATCTGTTGCGTTAGTTATCTCTATAGTTTTGCCGCACTCGGTCTTACCAACAAACTTGCCTTTTTCGTTATACATAAGGACTTCAAAAGTTTTGCCAACCATAGCCTCAGTTATCTCTTTACCAATCTCTTTTGAAAGTGCCAAAAGCTTATTAACCCTTTCTCTTTTAACACTGATAGGCACTTGATTGTCCATCTTCTCGGCTACAGTTCCACGCCTTTTTGAGTACATAAAACCAAAGATACCTGTATATCTACAATATCTAACTAAGTCCAAAGTTCCCTCAAAGTCCTCTTCTGTCTCGCCAGGGAAACCTACTATTAGGTCTGTTGTAAGGCTAACATTTGGAATAGCCTTTTTGATTTTATCAATCAAATTTTTGTAATGCTCAACAGTATAATTTCTGTTCATTGCCTTCAAAATTTTATTAGAACCTGACTGAACTGGTAAATGTATTGCCTTAGATAACTTTGGCTCACGAGCAATAACAGCTATTACATCATCATTTAGGTCTTTTGGGTGTGATGTCATAAATCTTAGTCTAAAGTCGCCGTCTAGCTTACATATCTCGGTAAGCAAGTTAGCAAAGGTTACATTTTTGTCATCAATATCGTTGCCATATGAGTTAACATTTTGACCTAATAATGTGATAGTCTTGTAGCCTTCGGCTATTAGAGCTTTTACCTCAGCAATTATGTCTTCCATCTTACGGCTTCTTTCTCTACCTCTAACATAAGGAACGATACAATATGTACAGAAGTTGTTACAGCCATACATTATGTTAACCCAGCCATTGTACATGCTGGTACGGTATGTAGGTATATCTTCTACTATCTCACGCTCTTTTTCCCATACATCATAGACTTTTTTGTGAGTAGCCATATTTTGCTTTAGATAGTCCTCAAACATATATAAGTTGTGTGTACCAAAAACAATGTTCACAAAAGGAAACTTTTGTTTGATGTTTTCCGCAACGCCCTCTTGTTGAGACATACAACCGCAAACAGCAATAATTAGGTCTTTGTGTTCTTTCTTAACGCCTTTTAGAGCCCCAATATTACCATAAATTTTTTGCTCAGCACTCTCCCTTATGCAGCAGGTATTAAATACAATAACATCTGCCTTATAATCATCATCTGTCTCTTCATATCCAAGAGTTTTTAGCATACCAGCTAATTTTTCTGAATCATGGATGTTCATTTGGCATCCATATGTGTTAATTTTATAAAACTTTCTTTCCATAATACTTACATTATAAACAAAAATTACTTTTTTTTCAACATAAATTATTATATATAATAAAAAATATTTAGTAGCAAATACTACTACTATGAAAACAAAGAAAACAAAATTTTTGGAACTAAGCAAAAAGCTTTTGATAACAATAGCCGTCATAATAACCATTGGGACCGGGGTTTTTATTGCTTTTGATTACGGACTTTTTAAGAGTTTTGCTAATACTACCCTTAACGAAAACATGCTAAATACTTTCACTACACCTATCGAAATATACGATATCAATAGCAACCTTATCAGTGATGACATCTACTTGCGAGACCTTGTTAATATTGACGACCTCCCAAGCTACACACTAGACTGTTTTATCTGCACCGAAGATAAGGACTTTTATAAACACAAGGGCATCAATTACAAGAGCGTTTTGCGTGCTATCATTAGCAATCTAAAAAGCGGATCATATACACAAGGAGCGTCTACAATAAGTCAGCAACTTATCAAAAACACACACTTAGATGGTAAAAAAACTCTATCAAGGAAGCTAAACGAAGCACTCTTAACCCAGCAACTTGAAAGTAAATACACGAAAAAAGAAATACTACAAAGTTACCTCAACGCTATTTATTTTGGGAAAGGTACATTCGGTATCGAAAAAGCAAGCAAAAAATATTTCTCAAAAAGTGCCAAAGACCTAACAATTGGCGAAAGTGCCACCTTAGCGGGTCTTATAAAATCCCCAAAAAAATATTCTCCAACAGATAATTATGACACATGCAAAAGTCGTAGGAATATAGTCCTAAACAATCTCTATTTGGCAAAGAAAATAACAAAAACAGAGCTAGAAAATGAGCTTAAAAAAGAAATACCGCTTAATATAAGTGATACAGACCTTGGCGAAAATAACTATAATGCTATGGCAATCAAAGAAGCAAGTAAATTGCTCAACATGCGTGAACAAGATGTTATATGTAGTGGTTACAAAATATATACTAATCAAAATGTCAAATACCAAAACGCCCTACAAAATCTCTCAAAAGACCAAACAAAATTTGATAAACTTATGACTATAATAGATAATAAATCTGGAGCAATACTTGCATATTGTGGCAATAGTAAGTTTAATCTAGCAAACAAAAAGATGCAACCAGGGTCCGTCTTTAAGCCCATAGCTGTCTACGCTCCTGCTCTCGAGAACGGTACAATCATGACATGCACTCCCATACTTGACGAAGAAATAAACATAGACGGCTATAACCCAAAGAACTTCGACAACAAATATCATGGATATGTCAGTGCAAAAACCGCTCTTGCAAAATCATATAATATACCAGCCGTAAAAGTACTTGAATACTTAGGTATCAAAAATAGTAAAGCCTTTGTTAAAAAATTTGGAATTGATATAAGCGAAGACTATGGATACTCTATAGCACTTGGCGGTCTAAAAAGCGGTGTCCACTTTTTAGATATGGCATCAAGTTATACCGCATTTGGCAACAACGGAAAGCTATCTAGTCCTAACTTTATCCGCAAAATTGAAAACAAATATGGCAGGACAATTTATCAAACCAATACTTCTAGTAAGCAAGTAATGAGCGAAGATACAGCCTACCTTATGACTGATATGTTAAGAGAAAGTGTCAATAACGGAACAGCCAAAAAACTAAAGAACTCTCTTGACAATGTAGCGTCAAAAACTGGTACTGCTGGCACAAAAAATGGCAATACTGATACTTGGAACATAGCTTATACACCTAAGTACACAACGGCCGTATGGATAGGTAGTAGCGACAATACACTTATGCCAAAGGAACAAACCGGTGGTGGAAAACCAAGTGAAATAGCAAGCAAAATTGTAAAAATGTTAGATGATAAAACAACCTTTTCAGCACCTAAGACAATCACGCAAAAGTATATATCTACTATTGATCTTAAAGAACAAAACCTAATAAAATTAGCAACACCTGACACTCCTGATAGATATAAAAAATTAGAGTACTTCTCTTCAAAGTGTTATCCAAAGGAATTCTCAAATGTCTTAGAAACTCCAAAAATACCTACTCTAAACGCAAGTCTCGATGGTGATATTGTTACTCTAAAGTTAAATACTAAACCATATATGAGATATACTATTTATAGAAAGAAATTAGGCGCCGACCAATTAGTCGCAGAGATAGAAGATAAGTCTGGCGAGCAGATAATTAGCAATAAAATAGGTAATGACCAAATGGTCGAATATTATGTAAAATATACAATAAGCGGTCAAAATAGCCAAAATATCAAAAATACTGAGCCAATCAAGGTATATAGAGCAAAACCAAGACTATGGGAATAGTTAATAAATAAACATTGTCGACCAAATGGTCGACAATATAACTTACCACTGCAAAATAATAATATGACATAATAATATAACATAATTATATAAAAACCATTAACTATAAAAACCACAAGTTTTATTATATAAGTTGTTTTATATAAGTTGTTCAAAAGTTATATATAAATTACTCATATGTCAATTTAGTCATAAACAAAAAAAAAGTATAGGAGATAATCCTATACCTTTTTATTTTAATAATTAAGCTTTTGTAGTTTTGTTTGCTAGGCGTGATCTAATTTCAGTTTCGATTTCCTTAAATACTTCTGGATGCTCGTTAAGATATGTCTTAACATTTTCTCTACCTTGACCAATCTTTTCGCCTTTGTAAGAGTACCATGAACCACTCTTAACTAAGATGTCATACTCAGTAGCTAGGTCAATTACGCAGCCATCATTTGAGATACCTTTACCATAGATGATATCAAACTCAGCTTGCTTAAATGGTGGAGCAAGTTTGTTTTTAACAACTTTTACTCTAGTTCTGTTGCCGACAAAGTCAGCACCATCTTTGATAGTATCAACTTTTCTAACATCAAGTCTTATACTTGCGTAGAACTTCAAAGCTTTACCACCAGTAGTTGTTTCTGGGTTACCGAACATTACACCAATCTTTTCTCTTAATTGGTTAATAAATACTACACAAGTTTTGCTCTTGTTTGTGATAGCTGTTAGTTTACGAAGAGCTTGGCTCATTAGTCTTGCTTGCAATCCCATGAAGCTATCACCCATCTCGCCTTCGATCTCTGCCTTAGGAGTTAGAGCTGCAACTGAGTCGATAACTACTATATCAAAAGCGCCACTTCTAACTAATGTCTCGCAGATATCAAGGGCTTGCTCTCCTGTATCTGGTTGTGATACATATAGTTCATCAAGGTTTACACCTAGGTTTGAAGCATAGATTGGGTCTAGTGCATGCTCAGCATCAATAAATGCAGCTGTTCCGCCTAGTTTTTGAGCTTCGGCTACTATGTGCAAAGATACTGTTGTTTTACCAGAAGATTCTGGTCCATATATTTCTACTATTCTGCCTCTTGGTACGCCACCAATTCCTAGGGCGTTATCCAAAACTATACAGCCTGTAGGTATAACATCTACTGCTTGAACAGTTTCGTCACCAAGTTTCATAATAGCTCCTTTACCAAATTGCTTTTCAATTTGCAAAATAGCTTGTTCTAGTACTTTCTTTTTGTCTTCCATTGTTTTTCTCCTTAAAATTTCATTTACTATTATACAGTAGATTGTCCAAAATGGAAATCATTTTTCTTAATTTTTTTGATTAAATGATAAAAGCCCGCCGATGTACCTTTTTTGGTAATTTCAAAGGCATTTCCACTAAAAGTTTCGTTGTATAGATGAATACCTTGAGCGTTGCCAATAGCATAATAACATGTATTGTCTACCCCAAAAGTAGCTATAACAAAGTCAGCTCCTGAGCTCTCTAGAGCACCAATTGCCATTTGATATGCTACATCATCAGGTTTAGTAGCCCCTTGTTTTAGGACTTCTTTATCAACGCCAAGAAGCCTTTCTTTTGAGCTGTCATTTGGTGTGATATAACTTTCTATCAAAAATTTTGAGCCATCATTAGTATTAGCCAAAAAGTTTGATGCAATACTACCCGCAGTGAAATCTTCTGCTGTAGCTAGAGTCAAATTATTAAGAGAAAGTAAGTCTCTCAACCTCTCTTCTAGCGTTGTATCAGTCTCGGCGTATATATAATTGTTTAGCCTCTTATAAATAGTCGAAACAAAGCCATCAACTACTACATCATCAATATTAGATGGGTAATTGATTATTATTTCGCCATCGAGCAACTTTTCATTACAGATAAGTGTTACTTTTTGCTTGTTCTTTTTTAGGTCTTTTATAAGACCTACTATTTCACTTCTCTTAAGTCCAAAAGTCTTAAATACATAAGTTTTATTTAACTTATTTGCCTTAGACAAAGTATAAGGAAGAACTGAAGAGATAAACATTTGTCTTAGCTGGCTAGCCTCTATCGGCATATAGAATAAAGTCTTGTTGCCATTTTCTATCAAAAAGCCTTGCATAGGTCCAAATTCATTGGTAATGCATCTGCTATTAGATGGGAGCAGTGCGTAACTACTAACTTCTTTTGGTTCAGGCACATTGATAGCCTTGTAGTATGCGGATATGTTGTTTTTTGCAAAGTTATTGGTCATAAGCTCAACGCCATAGAATTTGGCAATGGCCTTTTTGGTAACAAAGCTATATTCTATCTGCTCGTCCCCAAGAACTACGACTATATCACTTTCATTTGTCATCTCAGCAAGGCGTTTTTCTATCTTTTCACTATCGACATTCATTATGATTTTGTCAACAATATTGAAACCGCTCTTAAAAAACTCCGCAGAAACAAGCGCCAAACTGTCATTACTGTTTGTCGCTATTATTTCGTTATTGCTGATAGCCAAAATGCTCAAATTCATCGTTAGTCTTCTTTTTTATCTTCTTTTAGTACTTCTCTATTTTTTACTAGGTAATATATACCAGAAATTATTGTCATAACAACCGCTATGCCCATAACTACATAAGATATTATATCTATTGCAAGAGTTGCTCCGCCAAGGAAAGGTCTTGCGTTGTTAATAGCTAAGAACATAAATAATGCAATGCCTACAGGTTGGAAAGTAGCTTTTACTTTGCCAATCATATCAGCAGCTAGTACTTTGCCACGAGCGGCAGCTATTTGTCTTAGAGCGCTCACTATAAACTCTCTTGATATTATAATTACAGCCATAATTACCCCGTATGGAGCCATTATTGTGCCGTCAGTGACTACAAGTAGAAGTCCTGTTGTCATGTGTAGTTTGTCAGCTATTGAGTCCAAAAACTTACCTAAATCGGTTACCATATTGTACTTTCTGGCGATGTGTCCATCGACAAAATCTGTAAGTCCGGTAATAGCAAATAGGATTAAAGCAATTATCTTACCCCAAGCGTTGGGAATAAAATCCGCTAAGTAAAAGAATACTACAAAAGGTATGATAAATATTCTTGACATGCTAATTTTGTTAGGTAGATTCATTATTGTTTAACCCCCAATAGATAATCTTTTTTGAAGTCAATTATCTTAACATTGACAAAGTCACCTTGATTGATAGGCTCTGTAGAATGGAAATATATGTAAAAGTCTACATCTGGAGAACTCATATATGATCTGCCGATATAGATATTGTTACTTACATCGAAGCCATCGCAGATAACTTTGAAGGTCTTATTGATATGACCTTTGTTAATGTTGCTTGCTATTGTAGATTGTATGCGTTGAACTTTACGAAGTCTAGCAGCTTTGGTAGCATACCAAACTTGTTTCTTCATACCATAAGAAACAGTGCCTTCTTCTCTAGAGTACATAAAGAACCCTACATTGTCTAGTTGATACTCTTTCAAAAAGTCGCATAGTATCTTAAAGTCCTCTCTATTTTCGCCAGGGAAACCTACCATAAATGTAGATCTAATAACGATATTAGGGATTTCTTTTCTAAGGGTCAAGATTAGTTTTGACAAAGTATTTTCGTCACTCTTTCTATTCATAGCTCTAAGAATCTTTGAGCTAGCATGTTGCATAGGTATATCAAGGTACTTAACTATCTTTTTATTTGTTTTGATTTCTTTGATAAGTTTCTCATCAATAAGCTCTGGATAGCAATAGTGTAATCTTATCCACTCGATACCCTCGATTTTGCTTAGCTCTTTTAGAAGCTCAACTAGTTTGATCTCATTGTACAAATCAATACCATATCTAGTTACATCCTGTGCTACTATCAAAAGCTCTTTTACGCCTTTTGCGGCAAGTGATGTAGCCTCTGCTACAAGGTCCTCAATAGGTCTAGACTTATATCTACCTCTGATATATGGTATCTTGCAGTAAGTACAGAAGTTATCACAGCCGTCAGCTATTTTAAGATATGCATAGTGCTTAGGTGTGGTCAAAAGTCTAGAGTTTACTAAACTTTCACATGGGTTTGGCTTTTGCTTATATAGGTCAAAAATTATGTTAGATATTTCGCTATACTTCTCCGGTCTTACAAAAGCGTCAACCTCTGGGAAGTCATTTTCAAGGTCGCTTTCTAGCATAGGAAGACAACCAACAACGATCAATTTTTCAAGGTTGTCAATCTTGTATTGTGCCATCTCTAAGATAGTATTGGCAGCCTCTTCTCTAGCTTTAAGCAAAAACGCACATGTGTTAATGATTATGATATGAGCTTCTTCTGGGTCGCCCACGATCTCAAAGCCATGATTGACAAGGTCTGTCATAATGTTTTCTGTATCAACTCTGTTTTTGTCACAGCCTAGAGATACGAAACCAACTTTGCGGACAAACTTATTATGTTGTTTTTTTGTTTTAGTTACTTTTTCCATTAAAACTCTTCTCCAAATATTTCTGAAAATTGTTCTTTTGTAATATATACAGCACCAGGTTTTGAGCCTTCGCTAGGGCCTATAAATCTTGCTTTGTACATTTCGTCAGTTATTCTTGCGGCACGGTTAAAGCCTATCGCGAACTTTCTTTGAAGTGATGAACTTGATGCTCTTTGGGTCTCTATAAAGAATCTTACAGCATCTTTCATAAGTGGGTCAAAAGAACCGCTTGGGTTTCCACCGCCCTCATAATCGCCGTTTGAATCTTCTTCTTTGTCAAGAGATTCTTCTATGCTCTCATCAAAATCAGCTGAGTTATTTTCTCTAACAAATTCGCAAATATTGTTAACCTCTTGAGTTGTGATAAATGCACATTGTACTCTTGTAGGTTCGGCGTTGTTAGGAGCATATAGCATATCGCCTCTGCCAAGTAGTTTTTCTGCTCCGCCCATACCAAGTATAGTACGAGAGTCTTGTGATGTACCTACAGCAAATGCGATTTTTGATGGCAAGTTGTTTTTGATAACACCGGTGATAACATCGACAGATGGTCTTTGAGTTGCAATAACGATATGGATACCTGCAGCTCTTGATTTTGCTGCCAATTTTTTGATACGGTCTTCAAGGTCAGACTTTTTCGAAACGCTGTTTTGAAGGTCGGCAAACTCATCGACTATTAGTACAATGTATGGTAGTTTACCTACATCGCCGTTATGAACTTTGTCTTGGTCGTTGTACTCTTCAATATTCTTAACAGAATCTTCTTGGAACATTAAGAAACGATTTTCCATCTCTTGTATCAACCAGTCAAAGGCGTTAAGTGCCTTTTTAGGCTCAGTGATTGCTGTTGGGACTAACATGTGTGGCAAGTAGTTATAGCAGCTAAACTCAACCTTTTTAGGGTCGATAAGAATAAATTTAACATCTTCTGGACTAGACTTGTAAAGTATACTTGTTATCATAGCATTTAGACATACGCTCTTACCAGAACCAGTAGTACCAGCTACAAGTAAGTGTGGCATCTTTTGTAAATTACATGTAAATACTTTTCCATCGACATCTTTACCAAGTCCAAAGGTTAGTGGAGATGTAGAATTGATAAAGTTAGGAGATTCAATTATATCTTTTAGACCAACGGTATCAATATTGTCGTTAGGTATCTCTACACCGACAGCATTTTTACCACGAATAGGAGCTTCGATTCTTACCTCGCCTTTTGACTTAAGTACCATCGCTATATCGTTAGTGTATTGAGCTATACGATTAACTGGTGTACCAAGAGGTATTTGAAGCTCAAATCTTGTTACCGCAGCACCTCTTCTAATAGCTACGACTTTTGCATCAATCTTAAATTGAGCAAGAACATTTTCAAGAGCGGTAGCTCTTTCAGTTTCTTCTTCATTATGCTCTGCTGGGTCAACAGACTTGACTGTCAATAGGTCAATAGGTGGTCTTACATAATTAGATGGCTTAGAATATCTTCTAGTAGCCTTTGGCTTTTGTTTTTCGGTGCCTTTGATAAACTGTTGAACATAGTTAATGTCTATGTTATTTTCAACTTTTGGAACATTAAGTTCAACGGTTTTTTGAAGGCTGTCACCTACCATATTCTCTTGAGCAATAGCAGCTGCTGGGTCAAGCTCTACATAGTTTGGCTTAATAGGTGTAACTTCTGGATTATCGGCTACTATGATATCATCATCGCTCTTAAGCGAATCTGGATTAAGTGGGCTTAGACCTTTTGGAGCAGAAACATCAAGTTCTTCGTCAAAATTAACAAAATCGTTATCAGTTTTTGTCTCTTGCTTGTCTAGTTTTGGGCTCTCAAAGTTTGAACTAAAATCATATTGTTTAGTCTCAATCTTTGGCTCAAAAGTCTTATGCTCAAAATTAGTAAACTTAGGTTTTTCTTCTACTCTTGTTATGATTGGGCTTTGTTTTGGAGTATCAAAATTTCTCTCAACAGTTGGCTCAATCTTTGGTTTAATAGGCTCTGCAGTTTTATTTTCTGCTCCAAAAACACTTGAATAATTAGAACTATTGATTATGGTGTTTGAGCTACTTGCAGGAGCTGGCTTAGAAGAATAGTTATATCCGTAAGTCTTGTTCAAAAAGTCTCTTAAATTATCTTTCCCATCGTTTGGCTTCTCGTCAGTTATTTTTGGCGGACGGGTTTCATTTTCGTTTATTGCTCTGCCAAGGAAGTTAGTATTTTTATTCTCTTTCTTCTCGTATAGTGATGGTCTTTCTTTCTCTTCAGGTGCGTCTTGCTCCAAAAGCTTATTTCCGTCAAGGTTAAGTCTATGTCTTGCTATCTCCTTAGCACTTAACTCTTGAGGTTTAGGCTCAGTCTTAACTTCCTCTTCTTCAAAAGGCTCATCATAAGTCTCTTGTTTTTGCTCTACTTGTATTATTGGTTTAAAGATATTTTGATTATTCTCAGGCACTGGGGTATTATCAATATCATCTTCTGGCTCTTTGTAAGTAGTGTTAATTTCGTTAAGCTTGCTATATTGTTTGTAAGCGTATAGGTAATCAATGATTAACGCAATAATTACTGACAAAATAATAGCATAAAGCACATAACCAGCAACATGGTTAAGAAGGCTTGTAACTGGGTATGTGAATAGTCCTAGGATAAGTCCGCCTGGAGTAAACTTAGCATTGTAACAATCGGCAAGATACTTACCAAAAGTGCTATTGTCAAGACCTCTTGTGAACATGATATGGAATATCGCCATAATGCACAAAAAAGCAGCTAAAAGGTATATCAAATATTTGCGTGACATAACAAACTTTCTACCCGAAAAATACGCTACTCCAAATAGGAACATAAACGCAAAAACTGGGTAACATACTATACCAAAAGTTCCAAGAAAGAAGCTCTTGATAAAATACAAAAAGTTAGTAGTTGTAAACAAAATCAAAAGCAAAGATACAGACATCAAAACTATTCCAAGAATTTTACTTTTTGGATATTTTGCTTTTTTATTTGTTCTATTTTGCATGTCTTTGTTCAAAATTTTCACCTCAAAATATTACTATATAGATTATAACATATATAATAATTATAATACAAATACTTTAACGCCTTTACCCAAAGAATTTTGTCAAAATTTTATATCACTATTGCCTTATTATTTTAATTATAATTCTTAAAAACTCTTTATATTTTGCATAGTACTTTGCAAAAATTTTGATAGAAAAATACTTATATATGGCACAAAAAATAGCCTATTTTGTACTAAATAGACTATTTAATGTATTTTTATTAAGTTATTTGCCGAAGTAAACTTTTAGAGGGTTCTTATTTGGCTTATCAGATACAACAGCTATACACATGTCATCTCTTCCAAAAATTGATTTTGCAAGTTTATTGACATCGGCTTTTGTTACCTTCTCGATCTCTTCCATACGCTCATCTATTGTTATAGATTTTCCGTAAGTCAAAATATTAGATGCGTTGTTACGAGCCTTGTTGGTAGAAACTTCAGCAGCCATAACCAACATACTTTTACAAAATGTTTTCGCTTTTTCTAGCTCTGCATCTGTTACCCCATTGTTTGCGATATTGTCAATTTCTTCTTTTATAGACTTTAGAGCAAGCTCTTGATTAGTGCTATTGGTTGCCAAACTTATAATAATGTTGCCGCCGATATCTGCAAATTCAGGAAGTGCGTTAATACTATAAACAAGTCCTAACTTCTCTCTTATACGAACGAACAATCTTGAACTCATACCACCACCCAAAATAAATGCAAGAACATTTATTCCAGCAGCGTTTTTGCTGTAAATATTGTCTGTTGGGTATCCCATAACAATATGGGTTTGAGCTATGTTTTTCTTAGTAACAATTTGAGCTTGTTTAGGAATTACAACTTCATCTGTCTTTTTCATATCGATAGGCTTTGACTTGGTCTTAAAAGCACTATTAAAATACTTCTTAACCATAGCATCAGCTTCTGCCATAGTCACATCACCCGCAAAAGCAACTACCATATTTTGAGGAACATAGTACTTGTCAATATAATCAATCAAGTCCTGTCTTTTTAGCTTTGATAAAACTTTTTTAGTTCCTATTACTGACTTTTCTAGTTTTGTGCCTTTGAAGAAAATCTCGTTGTATTTGTCGTACGCAACAGAACCTGGGTCGTCCTCGTACATATCTATTTCTTCATAGATAACTTTTAATTCTCTCTTCAATTCCTCTTCGTCATAAACAGAATTAAGAATCATATCAGAAAAAATCTCAACCATTTTTTCAGTGTTTTCTTTAATGCATTTGCCATAATATTGTGTATTGTATCTGCTGGTAAAAGCATTAACGCTAGCGCCTAAACACTCAAATTGTGTGCTTATGTCTTCTGCACTTCTAGTTTTTGTGCCCTTAAAAGTCATATGCTCTATAACATGTGATATACCATTATTATGTTCATCTTCATATACGCTACCTGCGTTAACTCCAAAGAAAACAGCAACTGCTCTATTACCAGGAACAGATTCTACAATTAGTCTTAAACCACTTGGGTATGTTTTTGTCTCTATATTAGTCATTTTTTATCTCCTAGAGTTAGTATATCACAAATGTGATTTTATATAAATCAAATTAAATAACTTTATAAATCTTTTATATTTTGACTAACTGTCACAATCTCATAACCTTGCTTTTTGATCTCTTTGACGATCATATCAAAAGCCTCTAAAGTGTTCTTGGTCGGGTGCATAAGAATAAGGTCGCCATTTGATAAATTAGTAGTTGCTCTATTATATATCAGTTTAGTATTTTTATCTCTCCAATCTATAGTGTCTTTAGACCACATTATTGTCTTGTACCCGAGGCTTTTAGCCACTTCAAGAGTTGTCTTATTATAACTGCCAGATGGTGGCGCAAACAAATTCATATCAATTCCGCTTAGACTTTTTACCAAAGTATGGGTGTTGCTTATCTCGTCAATATTTGCCTGCTTGGAGATTTTTGCATGGTCTTTGTGATGATATCCATGGCTTGCTATTTCGTTATTAGAGTCACATATTAGCCTAAAAACATCATTATTTTGTGCCACCCATGTTCCACCGACAAAAAATGTCGCTTGTGCGTCATTATCTTTTAGTATCTTAAGCATAGGCTCAACATATTCAGTTCCCCAGTAGACATTGATCATAAGAGATACATATTTATTATCCGGCGAGCCTTGATATATAGCCTCCCCGCTCTTCATATACGCTACACTAATAGCAGGTGAAACAAACGCCACAAGGCCCACCAAACACACTACAAGTGCTATAACTATATTGGTCAAAATAGTACTATTTAATATTTTATTTTGCTTAAAAAACACAATTTTCATACTAAAAATATATGAGCAAAATCTATCTAATATGATAAGATAAAAAAGACACCTTAAATAAGGTGCCTTTTAATTATTTTTTAAGATTATTCTTTGCTAACAAGTTTTAGGTCAACTCTGCCTTTGTCATCAATCTTGATAACTTCTACTTCTACATTGTCGCCAATATTAACAACGTCTTCAACTTTTTCTACTCTTTGGCTAGATAGTTTAGAAATATGAATCATACCATCTTTTCCTGGGGCTATTTCTACAAATGCGCCAAATTGCATAATTCTTACTACTTTACCAGAATAGATCTTGCCAACTTCTAGATCTTCTGCGATGTTTAAGATGATTTGTTTAGCTTTTTGAGCCATAAGCTCATCTTGAGTTGCAACAAATACTTTTCCGTCATCATCAATATCAATTTTTACGCCAGTCTCTTCGATAATCTTGTTAATAACTTTTCCGCCACTACCAATAACATCTTTGATTTTGTCTGGGTTGATTGTGAAAGTAATGATCTTAGGAGCATATTTTGAAAGTTGTTTTCTTGGAGCTGGAAGAACAGCTAGCATCTTGTCTAAAATTTCTAATCTGCCTTTTCTAGCTTGCTCTAGAGCTGTTGTAAGAATGTTTTCATCTATGCCTTTGATTTTAATATCCATTTGGATAGCTGTAATACCTTTTGAAGTACCTGTTACCTTAAAGTCCATATCGCCAAGGAAGTCCTCTAGACCTTGAATATCACTTAGAACAGCAACTTTGTGAGAATCAACATCTTTGATAAGACCCATAGCTATACCAGCAACTGGGGCTTTGATAGGAACACCTGCGTCCATAAGAGCTAGTGTAGAACCGCAAGTACTTGCCATAGATGAGCTACCATTAGAGCTCAAAACTTCACTAACAAGTCTTAGAGCATATGGGAACTCTTCTTCTGATGGAATAACTGGCTCAAGAGCTCTCTCTGCTAGTGCGCCGTGACCAATCTCTCTTCTGCCTGGGCTCTTAAGAGGTCTAGCCTCGCCTGTAGCATAAGGTGGCATGTTGTAGTGATGAATATATCTCTTAGCATCTTCATCATCAAGGCCTTCTAGTTTTTGAACTTCGCCAATTGTGCCTAGTGTACAAGTTGTCAAAGCTTGAGTTTGACCTCTTGTAAATACGCCTGTACCGTGAACACGAGGAAGAACGCCAACATCACACCAAATAGGTCTAATCTCAGTAAGCTTTCTGCCGTCAGGTCTAACACCTTTGTTAAGGATCTTGGCTCTAACTTTTTCTTTGGTCATTTTATATAGTACTTCGCCGATCATCTTCTCTTTGTCAGGGAAAATCTCTGCAAAATGCTCTTTTGTTAATTTATCAACTTCTTCTTGACCTTTTTGTCTCTCTTCTCTGTCAAAAGTGTCTAGAGCTTTGTCAAGTAGTTTGTCAGCAAACTCTCTAACTGCTTTGTCAACTTCTGGCTCTGGAAGCATGATAGGAACTTCTGTATTCTTTGGTTTACCAACTTTGGCAACAATATCCTCTTGGAAAGCAATTATCTTTTTGATTTCCTCATGAGCAAACATTATAGCGCCAAGCATTTCTTTTTCAGAAACTTCTTTTGCGCCAGCTTCTACCATCAAAATAGCTTCTTTTGTTCCGCTAACATAAACATACATAGAACTTACTTCTCTTTGAGCAAGGTCTGGGTTGATAATATACTTTCCGTCAATCATACCAACGGCAACAGAGCCTGTTGGGCCGCCAAATGGGATATCTGAGATAGAAAGTGCTACAGAAGAAGCTATCATAGCGATAGGCTCTGGAGCGATGTTAGGGTCAACAGATAGTGCTGTAGTTACAACAGCTACATCGTTATAAAATCCCTTAGGGAAAAGTGGTCTTAAAGGTCTATCAATAAGTCTTGAAGTAAGAATAGCCTTATCGCTAGGTCTGCCTTCTCTCTTTTTGAATCCGCCAGGAATTTTACCAACGGAATACATTTTTTCTTCAAAATCAACTCCTAGAGGGAAAAAGTCAATACCGTCTCTTGGTTGTTTTGCCATAGTTACACATGCTTGTATAACAGTCTCTCCGCATCTAACAAAGCATGAACCGTTAGCTTGTTCAGAATATTTGCCAAGTTCGACTTGAAGAGTTCTACCACCTACTGTGGTCTCAAAAATTTGAGCTTCTTTGTTACTCATACATTTTCTCCTTAAAAAATAATTATAATCAAATGCCTTTTTTGGCACATAATTAACATAAAAAAATAGCGGAAAATCCCCATAAACTTATGAAGATTTAACCCGCTATTCAATTATCTGATATTAAGTTTTGTCTTGATTTCTCTGTACTTCTCAATATCTTTGCTCTCTAGGTATTTAAGCAAACCTTTTCTCTTACCAACAAGTTGGAACAAACCTCTTCTTGAGTGCTTGTCATTTGGGTTAGCTTTTAGGTGCTCTGTTAGGTGATCAATTCTCTCTGTCAAAAGAGCGATTTGAACCTCTGTAGAACCAGTGTCGCCTTCTTTTCTACCGTAAGCTTTGATAATTTCTTGCTTTTCCATATTAGAAAATCTCCTTTTTTGCAAATTTGCCAAAAACAACGGCTAACTTAAAGGAGTAAACATTATCGTTAGTCCTTGTTTTAGGTACATGGTAATAATAGCATATATAATATATTTTGTCTAGCATATTTTTTTGAGTTTGCCAAAATTTTGTTACAAAGTCGCCAAAATTAAGCTGATTGTATTATAAAATTTTGAGTTAGACAAGTTAGAAAATACCTTAGAATCCTCTGACAAAGTGATATACTCTCCGTCTTGTTTGATGCTAAATATTTTTAGTTCAATGAAGGTATATAGACAGAACACAAATTGTCTATAAGATAGCTTTTTTAGTCCAGGATTTAGTAGTTTGATATGCCTATATATGTCTAGTCTATTCTCAAACGAAATTAGTTTTTTTGTTAAGTCGCTAATTAGTTTGTAATAAGTTCCAAATACTTGACGCTCGCAAGACAAGCCTTTGAATATTGTGCTATTGACTTTCTTATACTGTGGATAATAGATCTTAGCAAATGTCTTAGTTGCAAGCATATTTAGATACTTTTTGTCAAGGATAGGATCTAAGTAAACAACTTTTGAAAATAGATTGAAGTTGTCATAACATATTGGAGCCAAAATAATTGAGTTCTCGGCATCACATCTAGTTATCTCAAATAAGTTGTGATTTAGTTTTAGATCAGGGAACTGCTCTATAAACTGAGTATAACTCTCATAAGTAGAAGCTACAAATAATGTTCCTATCTTCTCTTTGTCAGCCTCTTGAACTAACTTTTGAAGATAGTTTTTGGTATACTCACTATAGTACTTTTCTTGTGTTTCGTTTTCGTTAAGCTCAAGAATATATTCGCCATACAATACATCGTTGTTCTTTGGCTTGGTGATTTTGTCAGTATAGATATGTTTAGCGATGCCTTTTAGGTATTTTCTACCCTTAAACTCACTAAGTTGAAGCTCTACAGTTATTGATTGTTTAGTTGTATTTTTTAGAAGTGTTGTATACTCTGCACTATTAAAAGCTACAATATTGAAGTTTTTAGCCGAGATATTAAGGTGGTTAGGATAGTTGCCCATAGTAGAAACATTAACTTTATCAAAAGATATCATAAATATAGGCTTAGGGTTACCGCAACCGCAAGGCTCCAAAACATCTAAGTCTTTAACAAATTTCTCAGTTATCTCGCTTGGGTCAAGTTCAAAATCAAACTCTTTGCGTGACAAAAAGTCTTCTGGCTTACAATTCTTTTCAAGAGACTCATTAAGACTTCTAATGAAGTTATTATATTGTTTAGTCTTGATAGTAAGTCCAGCTGCCATTTTGTGCCCGCCAAAAGCCTCTACAACCTCTTTTATGTTAGCTATAGTGCTGCAAATATCAATATCGTTGATTGACCTTGCCGAGCCTTTTAGCTCATCTCCAACCTCCGAAAATAGTATGGTTGGCTTATTAAACTCGCTGGCAATTTTTGCACTAACAATACCTAATATACCGCTATCCCAGTTTTTAGAATATAGCACGATAGCTCTATATTTTGAAAAATTGATTTTGTGTATCATTTTGATAGCATCTTCGTAAACTATATTGCAAAGAGACTGTCTTTCTTGATTTTGCTCGTTAAGAGTTTCGATAGTTTTTGTTAATACTTTTTTATCTTCTTTGATATATAATCTAAGAGCAACTGTTGGATCTCCCATACGACCAGCGGCGTTTATTTTTGGAGATAGTCTAAAAGCAATATCGCTAGCAGTTAGGTTATAACTTAGCTTATTGTCTTTAATTAACATTTTAATACCTAAGGGCAAATTGTTCTCAAGGTCCTTTAATCCCAGTGTGACAATGGCTCTATTCTCGTCCACAAGTGGCACAATATCTGCAATAGTAGCCACCGCACAAATGCCCAAATACTTCTTTGCTTCATTTAGTCCGCTCATCGCTTGTACTAGCTTAAAAGCAACCCCAGTGCCGCATAGTTGACTAAATGGGTACTTTTGGTTAGGAAGTTTAGCATTAACGACAATAGTATCAGGCAAAATCTCTGGTATGTCATGGTGGTCTGTTACTATTATTTCTATACCAATAGACTTAGCATACTCGACCTCTTTATAGCACGATATACCGCAGTCGACAGTTATAATAAGTGATGGGTTGTACTTATCTTTTATCTTGTCAATAACCTCACATGTTAGTCCATAGCCGTCAATATATCTATTGGGCAAGTAATAGTCTACAAAAAAGTCTTTACTTGCAAAATACTTAATAAGTATGCTACTAGCAGAAACACCATCTACATCATAATCGCCAAAGACTAAGACTTTTTCTTTTTTGTCCATAGCCTTTTTGATACGAGCAACTGCCCTGTCCATATCTTTTAGCAAAAATGGGTCGTGAATATCTTTGATACTAGGGTTTAGGAACTTGTCGATTTTTTCTTTAGTATCATACCCTCTATTAAATAAAATATCAATGATATGACGATTGATATTATAATATTTAGCTAATTTATTTTTTTCTTCTATATCCATAAAACTACTCACTTTATTTATAAAAAAAGCCTCTCCATATATCAAAGGAAAGGCTATATTTTTTATTGCTTATCGTCTATAACCTCAATAACCTCAGCATTTGGGTCATCGTCGTTAATATCTTCTGGCTCAATATCAGTTGTTGGTTTTGTAAGTTTTCTTTCTTTGTTAACATTAGACCAAAATTCTGGGACTAAGAATAATGAAGAATAGAAACCAACTAAAATACCTAGGATAATAACTACAATAAACTCTCTAATAGATGAAACTCCAATGATGGCAAGTGCAACAACAGCTATAAGTGTAGTTATTGTTGTATTGATTGTCCTATTCAAAGTTTGAGAAATAGACATATTAGCAATTTCTTTATTAGATTTATCGGTTAGATTTGGTTTAGCAAGATTTTCTCTTATTCTATCAAATACAATAATTGAGTTGTTAATTGAATAACCAACAATAGTAATAAGAGCGGCAATGAATGAACTGTTAACTGGTATACGCAAAATAGCAACTAAGCTAACAGTAACAATTAAGTCATGAGCAAGACCCAATATAGAAGCAAGACCACTCAAAGCCTCAAATCTTATAGCAATGTAAAGCAAAATTAAAGCAGTAGCAAACATAATTGCAACAACGGCATTAAATATCAAATCACTACGAGCAGAACCAGTTATACGCTCAGAGTTAAGAGTAATATCATACTCATCACCTAGCTCTGTGAAGTTCTCAACCTCAAAAGCTTGGTTAATCTCTGTTCTTATAGTTTTGGTAAGTTCGTCCATTCTAACATCGCTATATCCGGCGACATCTTGATATTTTACTATTATAGCTGCAGAAGAACCTTTTCCTTCTTTTTGCGAACTAGAAAGTTTAACACCATTGTCTTTTAGAACTTTTTCTATTTTAGATAGGCAGTTATTGTAACCGCTATCAGTAGAAATTTCTTCTCCTAAATTAACTGTAATAACAGTACCACCAGTAAAGTCTAGTCCAAGGTTTAGACCCGCAAAACACATAACAAGTATGCCTGCAAGAACTATAACACATGATGCTATCCAGTACCATTTAGAATTCTTTGAGAAGTTGTAATTAGATGATTTTTTCAAAAGAGATGGATTAGATTTCATTTACATGCTCCTCCCTTTTAAGTTTGTATAATTTTGGATTAGTGCTGTTGATTGGCAAATACATGTTAACTAAGCCTCTAGTTACGATAGTTGAAGTAAATAGCGCTATAACTGTACCTATAAACAATACAACTGCAAAGCCCTTAATAGAGCCAGAACCCAAAATGTATAATACGATAGATGCGATGATAGTTGTTATGTTTCCATCAAGAATAGATGACAATGCTCTCTTGTAACCAGACTTAACGCTCGCAGGTATCTTCTTACCTTTGCGGTACTCCTCTTTTATTCTCTCAAAGATAATTACGTTACCATCAACTGCCATACCAAGAGTTAGTATGATACCAGCAATACCTGGTAGTGTTAATTGTACTAGAGGAATAGCTTGTAAGAAGAACGCAAATAGTATAATGTAAAATACTAATGCAAAGTCTGCCAAAACTCCAAGCATACCATATACACAAATCATAAATACGAAAATAGCAACTAGACCGATAGCACCAGCGATAAGACCATACTTAAGTGCGTCTGCTCCAAGTGTTGCACTAACTACAGAGTTAGAAACAACTGAAAGGTCAACTTGGAAAGTACCACTCAAAATCTTCATAGCATAGGTTTCAGCACTGCTTTGAGAACCCATACCGTTGATAAATGTTGTACCTCCAGTAATAGCCTCTTGAACTTGAGGTGCTGAGAATAATGTACCGTCAATGTAAATGTAGATTTTCTTATCACTACTATCATTTACTTTATTGCTAGTCATGGTGCTGAATAACTCTTTGCCCTCATCAGTAAACTTAAGAACAACACCCCATTCGTTATTTTGATATGCTGCTTCACATGATTTAATATGTTTACCAGTGATTTTTGCCTCGCCACCCTCGCTATCTGTGATATAAAGGTCAGCTGGTTCGCCAATAAGTGAGAAAATAGTATCTGGATCATTGACATCTGGAACTTCTATTCTAATACGATTGCTACCTTGTTTTGTAACAGAGGCTTCAGAATAACCTTTGTTAACAAGGAAATCTTCTATTCTTAAAATAGTAGCATCTAATCTGGTATCAAACTCATCTTGATATTCTTCTTCAACATTAGCCTCATAAACCGCCAAAACGCCACCTTTGATATCAAGTCCCATAGATATAGCGTTGGCAAAACCTTTCCATGTAGTGTGAGTGAAAGGAATATTAAAACTAAAGCATGTCAAAAAGATACCAAGAGCAGCAACAAAAGCTAGTATAATTAGTTTGATTTTGCTTCTCTTTTTGCTCATTAAAAATGCTCCTTCAATATGCACTCTATTATAATCAAATGCTTTTTCTTAATTCTTTTAATTCTTTTTTGAGTACAATTAAACAGCAAAAACATCTTGAGAAAAGCACGACATAACTTCTTATCTTACAATAAAAAAAAGGTGAACAAAAGTTTCCTTCTGCCCACCTATTACATAAAAATAATTGTGTTATAGTCTAAAAAGTTGCATAGTACTTTGCATAGTACTACGCAAAGTAAGTATTAGTTAATTCTCTCTTCTGTTCTAAAATTGGCACAAAAAATACCGCAAATAGCCCCAAAAATACCGCTAAATAGCAAATCAAGAATATTACTTAGTCCAAAAGTGATTTTGCAATTAAGTAACGAAAATACAAAATATGCTATAAATGAATATATAAGTCCTATAATAAGACCTGTGATTAACCCTTGCTCTTTTTGATGCTTTTGGCACATATAAACACCAAAGAAAATGCTAATAATTTTTATAGTTTGATTGATAAGTTTGATAGCTATATCACTGAGTTCGACAAACTTGAGAAGCACAGCAAAAACAAGTATCAAACCAAGAGATATAAGTACACTAACAAGCGCACCTTTTAGAACATTAGAAAATGAAAACTTTTTTGACTTTTCCATAAAAAATCTCCCATACCATAAGATATGAGAGATATAAATTATTTAGACTAAAAATTATTTAGCTTCTTTTTTGGTTCTAGGTTTTCTTGCCTTTGGCTTAGACTCTTTTGCATCCTCTGCTTTTACTTCTTCAGTAGGTTCTGCCTTTGGCTCTTCCACTTTTTTAGGCTCTTCGCCAGCTGTTTTATTTTTGTCATCAACTTTTGTTTCTTCAGTCTTTGGCTCTACTATTTTGCCTTCGCTATCAAGTACAACATCTTGTTTCTCGTCAATACCAAGAATAACTGATAGATTAACCTCTAGGTAGCTTACATTTTTACCTTCGCCAGATTTGATAAGAGCAACTTTGCCGAAGTTAGTTTGTCTAATAGAAACTATCTCACCATAAATTCCAGCATTGGTTACAACTTTGTCGCCAACTTTTAACTCATTAAGCATCTCTTCTGCTTTGCCTTGGCGTTTGCGGTCAGCAAACATTCTAACAACTAAAAGTACTAGAATTAATCCAATGATTACAAGCATAATCCAAGTAGATGTACCATTGTTATTTTTTGTAGTGCCAGAGCTTGTAGCACTATCAAGTAACATATTTAATTTCATAATATTCTCCTCTATTTTTGTTTTACTTACTTAGTATACAAATAAAACGATATTTTTCAAACTGATTTTTAAGACATTTTTATTTGTCGCCATATTTTTTGTAAAATTCTTCTCTAAACTCCAAAAATCTATCTTCTTTGATAGATTGACGAACATTTTCCATTAGTTTAATAAGGAATCTCAAATTGTGCAAGCTTAGCATTCTTCCACCCAAAATCTCGCCAGCATTGATAAGATGTCTTAAATATGCCTTTGTATAATGTTTACAACAATAACAATCGCACTCGTCATCTAGTGGTGTGAAGTCTTCTTTATACTTAGCATTTCTTATAACGATTTTGCCCTTAGATGTAAAAGCTGTACCGTTGCGAGCAATTCTTGTAGCTAAGACGCAGTCAAACATATCTACACCTCTAAGCACGCCCTCAATAAGACAATCAGGGCTACCTACACCCATAAGGTATCTAGGAGAATCTACCGGAAGATAAGGTTTCATCTCGTCAAGTATCTCATACATAAGTTCTTTTGGCTCGCCAACAGATAGCCCTCCAATACCCATGCCGCATCTTACATAAGGAAGTGTTCTCTTCAAACTCTCAAGTCTCAAATCTTTGTAGAAGTTTCCTTGAACAATAGGAAAAAGCATTTGATTTTCGTTCTTTTGAGCTTTATAACATCTGTCTAGCCATCTCAAAGTTCTTTCCATAGCTTTGCGAGCATAGTCTTTTGTTACGCCATATTCGCTACACTCGTCAAATGCCATAATGATATCACTACCAAGGTCATTTTGTATCTGCATACAAATTTCTGGGTTCATATGAAGTTTTTTGCCATCAAGATGAGACTTAAAGTCTACGCCCTCTTCGGTAATTTTGTTAAGGTCTGACAAAGAAAATACTTGGAAGCCACCACTATCAGTAAGTATTGGCTTATTGAAATCCATAAATTTATGAAGACCGCCAGCCTTCTTAACTATCTCCTCGCCTGGGCGAAGATGCAAGTGGTATGTATTAGACAAAATAATTTGAGCGCCTATATCATATAGTTCCTGTGGGGTCAAGCTCTTGACAGTCGCCTGAGTACCTACTGGCATATATATAGGGGTCTCTATATCTCCGTGTGGAGTGTGAAAAATACCCGTCCTTGCGCCACTATTTGGGTCTATATGGGTAGTTTCAAACCAAAATTTTTCCATAATAATCCTTTTAATTTTTAGCTATTTTAGTTGTTTTTGCAAAATATTTTCAAATAATTTCGTTAATAATTTTTTGTTAGATTTTATAAGGGATTTTAAGTCCTTTGGGGACTTTATTTATACCTTCAAATTACTTCAATTAGTACAAGAAAGTTGCATCGCCGAAACTAAAGAATCTATATCTTTCTCTTACGGCTTCGTTATAAAATCTCATAGTTTCTTCATATCCACAAAAAGCACTTACTAGCATAATAAGTGTGCTCTCAGGTAGGTGGAAGTTAGTAATAAGAGCGTCTACCATCTTAAACTTATATGGTGGATAAATGAAAATTTTTGTATTGCCATGTTGAGCTACAAGCTCGCCATTTTCGTTAGTTGCCGACTCCAAAACTCTAACAGAAGTCGTACCAACGGCAACTACTCTGCCACCGGCCTTTTTTGTATCATTGATAAGGCGAGCAGTCTCTTCGTTAACCTCAAAGTACTCGCTGTGCATATCGTGTTCCAATATATTATCAGACTTAACAGGTCTAAATGTGCCAAGTCCTACATGAAGCAATACCTCAGCTATCTTAACTCCTTTTGCTTTTATCTTCTCAAGAAGTTCTTTTGTAAAATGTAGTCCAGCTGTTGGAGCTGCTGCACTGCCGTCAATTTTTGAATAAACAGTTTGATATCTGTTTTGGTCTTTTAATTTTTCTTTGATATATGGAGGCAATGGCATAGTGCCAGTTTCAGATAGAACAGTTTCAAAAGTCCCTTCAAAAATGAAGTGAACAATTTTACCACCTTCAAAGTTTGCGTCTCCCATAATCTCACATTTTAGTTTGTCGTTAAAGGTAACTACTGTGCCAGTTTTACATCTTTTACCTGGTTTAACTAGTGCTTCCCAGTCAGTGCCGTTAAGTTTCTTTAGAATAAATACTTCTATCTTTGCCCCAGTGTCTTTTGTTCCCAGTAATCTGCAAGGTAAAACTTTTGTATTATTGATAACAAGAACATCGCCCTTGTGTAGATAGTCAACTATATCATAAAAGTGCTTGTGCTCTATTGTCTTATCTTTTTTGCTATAAACAAGTAGCCTTGAGTGGTCTCTTGGCTCAACGGGTGTTTGAGCAATTAGTTCTTCTGGTAAGTTATAGTAATAACTTGAAGTTTTAGTCAAATCAATCATTAGTATCAGTTAGTCCTTTTTGTAAACTGTTTAGTTGTTTTTCTTTGTCCTCAGACAAAGTTACATTCATATGTTTGTAAGCAGGTGCTAGGGCTATTCTGCCTCTTGGTGTACGAGCTATAAAGCCTAATTGTATTAGGTATGGCTCATAAACATCTTCTATTGTTCCTGCCTCTTCGCCGGTTGCAGCAGCTAGCGTGTCAAGTCCCACTGGACCACCGCTAAATTTGTTAAGAATATTGCTCAAAATTCTTCTGTCAATAAAGTCAAGTCCTAGCTCATCTATCTCCATAAGTTTTAGAGCATATTTTGCTATCTCAAGAGTAATCTTGCCATCGCCTTTAACCTCGGCATAGTCTCTAACTCTCTTCAAAAGTCTATTGGCTATTCTTGGAGTTCCACGGCTTCTCTTACCTATCTCTGTTACGGCGTCTTTATCAATGGCAATATTAAGTATGCCAGCACTACGCTCAACGATAGTTGCAAGCTCCTCGGTAGAATAAAGTTCTAGTCTAGCTAGCACGCCAAATCTATCTCTAAGTGGCGAGCTAATGCTACCCGCCTTAGTAGTTGCGCCGATTAGTGTAAAAGGCTGGATTTTAAGTCTCATATTACGAGCAGACGGACCTTTGCCCACGATAAAGTCTAAGGCATAGTCCTCCATAGCTGGATATAATATTTCCTCTACTGAGTGGTTAAGTCTATGAATCTCATCAATAAACAAAACATCATTTTTGTTAAGATTAGTAAGTATAGCCGCAAGGTCTGCTGCATGCTCTATAGTAGGGCCTGATGTTATTTTTATTTGAGTACCAAGCTCATTGGCAATAATGTGTGAAAGTGTTGTTTTGCCTAGTCCTGGAGGTCCATACAAAAGTACATGGTCAAGTGCCTCTTTACGATTTTTGGCAGCTTCTATATACACTTTTAGATTCTCTTTAATTTTGGTTTGACCAACATATTCGTCAAGTGTTGTTGGTCTTAAAGAATTTTCTATCTCAACATCAGTAAGAGTTCTTGTGCTTTGAAAAAGTGAATCGTCCATTAGTTATTCATCCCCCTTAGAGCTTTGGCAACAATGTCCTCAGCAGTTGAGTCCTCTCTTGCATATTCTCTTGCAAGTCTTAACGCATCGTTCTTGTTAATACCTAGAGATACAAGGACTATTATAGCCTCGTCAACCGCCTTGCTATCAATTATTTGCTCAGGCATTGACTCTGCCATAGTGAAGGTTACTTTGTCTTTTAGCTCGATAGCTATACGCTCAGCAGTCTTTTTGCCAACGCCTTTTATTGTAGACAAAATCTTAACATCATTAAGAGCAATAGCCTTGGCTAAATCTTGCATAGAAATGTTAGAAAGTATACCAATAGCCATCTTAGGTCCAACGCCGCTTACGGAAATAAGCTTTAGGAAAAGCTCTTTTTCTTCCATATTAGAAAAGCCAAAAAGAGCCACGCCATCCTCTTTGACTTGAAGATAAGTATAAACTCTAGCAATCTCGTTAACAGGTGGCAAAGCTGATACGCTGTAGTTAGACATAAATAGCTCGTAACCTACGCCATTAACATTCAATATAACATATCCATCTTGCTTATATGCTACTGTTCCCTCCAAAAATGCGAACATTGTTTTCTCCTTATACTCTGTTGTTAGAAATTAAATTGTTTGTTTGGCTGTGAGTTATCGCAACCGCCAAAGCATCGGCAGCATCGTCTGGTTTTGGGATACTTGATAGACCCAAAATATTAGTTACCATATACTGAATTTGTTTTTTCTCTGCCCTGCCGTTACCGGTTATAGCTTGCTTAATCTGTAGTGGTGTATACTCATATATTGGAGTTCTACTTTGATTACAAGCAAGCAAAATTATTCCTCTAGCCTCTGCAACGGGAATAATTGTTGTTTGGTTTCTAAAATAAAAAAGCTCTTCTATAGCTATAGCGTCCGGCTTAAACTTATCAATAAGAGCTACTATTGCGTTGTAGTTAGTTTCTAGTCTATTGGCTATGCTATCTTCTTTTGGGGTTGTTATCACTCCATAATCAATTACTTTGAGGTCTCTATCCTTGTCTATCACTCCATAACCGATTATCGCAAACCCCGGGTCAATACCTAATATTCTCATAAAAAGCCTCTATGCTAAGTATATTTAGTTTAGTAAAAAATGTCAAATTAAAGTACATATATAATATATAAAATAAAAACTAGCAAGGTTGTTGCTAGTTTTTGATATTCTAAAATTAGAATTATTCTTCCTCTTCATCTTCTTCTGGAAGGTTGACATTGTGATAAACTTCTTGAACATCGTCTAGTTCTTCTAGAGTGTCAATTAGTCTCTCAAACTTGCCTAGTTGCTCATCATTTAGGTCGATAGTTGATTGAGGAATCAATCTAACTTCTGCATCTTCAAATGTAAGACCTTGTTTTTCTAGAGCGTCCTTTACTGAGCTAAAGTTAGCTGGTGTTGTGATGATTTCGTAGCAATCTTCATAATCAACTACATCTTCTGCTTCAGCTTCAAGGCACATCATTATAATATCGTCCTCTACCATGTCTGGAAGTTTCTTTAGAGTCAAAATGCCTTTGTTATCAAATAGGTAAGATACGCAACCGGTTGAGCCCATACTTCCACCTAGTTTATCAAAAGCATGTCTAACATCGCCTGCAGAACGGTTTTTATTATCAGTTAAGCATTTTACTATAACAGCACTACCGCCTACGCCATAACCTTCATAAGTTATCTCTTCATAGTTGATAGATGAAAGTTCGCCGCTAGCTTTTTTGATACTTCTTTGGATAGTGTCATTAGGCATATTATTTTTCTTGGCCTTAGCTATAGCATCTCTTAGTCTTGAGTTTGAGTTAGGGTCAGCGCCTCCAGTTTTAACAGCTACTGCTATCTCTCTACCGATCTTAGTAAATACTTGTCCTCTAGCAGCATCAGTCTTACCTTTTGTTCTTCTTATGTTTGCCCACTTGCTATGTCCTGACATAATTTTATCTCCTTTTATTTGATAAACAATACATACAAATTGCTGAACTTACACCTGCATTAAGAGATTCTAAGTTGTTCTTCATAGGTATTGTGATTTTTTTGTTTGGAATACTCAAAAGTTCTTTTGAAATTCCGTTACCTTCATTGCCTATTGCTATACCAAACTTTTCTGGTGGATTATAATCAAAAATATTCTCTCCATCAAGGTCTGCAACTAGCAAAGTCAATTTGTTATCTACAATAAGTTTATTTAGCTCATCATAGCTCGTCTCATAAATATTAAGTCCAAAAACTGTACCCATACTACTACGAACCATCTTAGATGATAAGTAGTTAGGGCAGTTAATGACATAAATATCTCTAAAATCAGCTCCAAGGCTACTTCTGCATATTGTGCCAAAGTTGCCTGGGTCTTGAAGATTATCTAGCACCAAAAAGTTACCTTCTGGAGCTTTTAGCGACTTTTTGTCGCATTTTACAACTCCAACTACACCTTGATTAGTTTTTGTGTATGACAACTTTTCAAGTATATTAGGTGTTACTATATAAACTTCACATTTTGGGTCAATATAATCTTTTAGTTCATTATAAACTTGCTCTTCTGCAAAAAGCATATTGCAATAAGTGCCGTATTTAGCCACTTCTTTTATGATTTTTGTGCCTTCTACAAGTGCAAAGCCCTCTTTGCCATCTTTGTAACTAGAGACAAGTTTGACTAGATTATTTTGATTAGAAGTAATGTATTGCATAACTTTCCTTCCTTTATTTTGACCCTAAAAAAACTCGTAAGGGTCGCTCCTTGCGAGTTTTTTCTCTTGCTGGGAACAACACTTTGTTTAGTGGTTGCCTCTATTAACTATTTTGCAAGTTGTTTTTTTGCAGTTTCAACTAGAGCTGCAAAAGCCTCTTTGTCATTAACAGCCATATCAGCTAGAACTTTTCTGTTAAGAGTGATGTTAGCTGATTTTAGACCATGCATAAATTGGCTATAAGATAGATCACTTAGTCTGCAAGCAGCATTGATTCTTGCGATCCATAGGCATCTCATATCTCTCTTTCTTAGTCTTCTACCAACATAAGCATATTGTCCGCTCTTCATAACGGCTTGGTTAGCTACTCTTACTAATGTTGATTTTGTGCCTCTGTAACCTTTTGCGGCTTTTAGAATGGCTTTTTTATGTTTTTGTTTGTTTACGCTTCTTTTGATTCTCATTGTCTTTTCCCCCTATTAGCCTTGTACCAAAGTCTTGATTGTTTTGCTTTGGGTTGAGCTTACATAAGCCCCTTGTCTTAAATCTCTTTTCATCTTAGTTGATTTCTTTGTAAGAATGTGTCTTCTGCCTTGTTGACCTCTTTTGATAACACCAGATGGTTTTACAGTAAATCTTTTCTTAGCAGAACTGTTTGTCTTCATTTTTGGCATAATTGTATATCTCCTCAAAAATTATTATTTTTTATTAGGTGCAAGTATCATAATGATATTGCGGCCAAGTATCTCAGCTGGTTTCTCAACAACAGCCAAGCCCTCTAACATGTCAACGAAACCTGTCATAACAGCAATACCAGCCTCAGGTCTAGCCTGTTGACGACCTCTCATTTTGATAGTAACTTTTACTTTGTTACCATCGTCAAGAAATCTCTTAGCGTGTTTTGCCTTAACCTCAAGGTCGTGAGTGTCGATAGTCATTGAAAGTTGAACTTCTTTTAGCTCAATAATCTTTTGAGCTTTGCGTTGCTCTTTCAACTTTTTCATTTGCTCAAACTTAAACTTGCCATAGTTCATTATTCTGCATACAGGTGGGTCTGCCTGTGGAGAAATCAAAACTAGGTCTAAGTTTTGTTCATCGGCGATTTTGTTAGCCTCAGCACTTGACATAATGCCAATCTGCTCGCCCTTTTCGCCAACAAGTCTTACCTTTGGTAAATTGATTTCGTCATTGATAAGTTGTTCCTTGTTAATGGGACTGTCCTCCTACCTAATAATTTGTATCCAAAAAAAGTGGGCGCCAAATAGCACCCACTTATACATTACTAATAATTAAAAAGTTATCAATAATAGCTACCGGACTAAGCATGCTTGTACGGTGAGAAGTGGATACTTCTTCTTTGAACGACATAATAATATCATATAGGCATCTTATTGTCAATTATTTTTTTACATTTTTTTTGCTTTTCTAAACATTTTTATTTTCAAGCTCAGCTTTCAACTTTTTAGCTAGATCATCAAAACTCATAACACCTAGGTCACCATCGCCTCTTCTTCTAACAGCAACAGTTCCATCTTGCATTTCTTTTTCACCTACGACTAGCATATAAGGGATTTTCTCTAATTGAGCTTCTCTTATCTTTTTGCCAATCTTCTCGTTTCTGCCATCAAGCTCTGCTCTATATCCTAGAGCTACTAATTTTTCTTTTACGCTCTCAGCATATTTTAGAGAACTATCAGCTATGTTCATAACTTTGATTTGCTCTGGAGCAAGCCATAGAGGTAAAGAACCTTTTGTCTCTTCAAGTAGGAAGGCTGTAAATCTATCAAGAGAACCAAGTATAGCTCTATGAATAACTACTGGACGCTTTCTCTCGTTGTCCTCATCAACATATTCTAGTTCAAAACGCTCTGGAAGTTGATAATCAAGTTGGATTGTAGAAAGTGTTACATCGTGACCTAATGCGCTCAAAACTTGAACGTCAATCTTAGGTCCATAGAAAGCAGCCTCGCCTGGAGCTTCGTAGTACTCAGCGCCAGAATCTTGCAATATTTGACGAAGAGCTTTTTCGCTCTTTTCCCATAGTTCATCGTTGCCAAAGTACTTTTCGGTATTAGACTTATCTCTTAGTGATAGTCTAAACTTGTAGTTTTTGAAACCAAAGTCTTTATAAACATCAAGAATTAAATCAATAACACCTTTTACTTCGCTTTCAATTTGGTCTGGACGACAGAAGATGTGAGAGTCATTTTGGGTAAAGGCTCTTGTTCTCTCTATACCGCAAAGTGTACCACTTGCCTCGTATCTAAAGTCGTTAGCGATTTCGGCTATTCTAAGTGGCAAGTCACGATAAGAATACATAAAGTTCTTGTATATCATCATGTGATGTGGACAGTTCATAGGTCTTAGAACATATGACTCGTTATCAAGTTCCATTGCTGGGAACATATCATCTTTGTAGTGGTCCCAGTGACCAGAAGTCTTATAAAGGTCTACATTACCTATAGAAGGTGTCATAACATGTTTGTAGCCAAGAGAAAGCTCTTTGTTCATGATATAGTCGTTAAGAGTTCTTCTTAGGATAAAGCCCTTTGGTAGCCACATAGGTAGTCCTCTACCAACAAGCTCTGAGAACATAAATATTCCTAGCTCTTTACCTAGTTTTCTGTGGTCTCTTTGAAGAGCTTCTTCGGCAAGTCTTAATCTTTCCTTTAGGTCTGCTTTGTCAAGGTAGCCGTATACATAAACTCTTTGAAGCATCTTGTTCTTCTCTGAGCCTCTCCAGTAAGCGCCACTTACTCTGTTAAACTTGAAAGCAAAGCCTCTCAAATACTTAGTATTCTCTACATGAGGGCCACGACACAAATCGTACCAATCATCACCCAAAGTATAGATAGATATCTCTTCGTCCTCTGGTAAATCTTGTATAAGCTCTAGCTTATATGGTTGGTCTTTGAACATTTCAAGAGCTTCTTTTTTAGAAACAACTTTACGAACAAAGTCTTCGTTCTTGTTAATAATCTCTCTCATGGATTGTTCTATTTTGTCAAAGTCCTCAGGTCTTATAACATCTTCAGTGTCAAAATCATAGTAAAATCCATCATCAATAGCTGGACCGATTGCAAATTTTACATTTTTATAAAGTTTGCCAACAGCTTTTGCCATAACATGGCTCATGCTATGTCTGTACATTTTTTGCATTTCTTCTTTTTCCATTTTTCTCTCCCAAAATTTTTTTATAATTTAATAGTTTCAGCGAGCTTTTCACATAGGTCTAATAAAAAACGCCCTTTACGAAAATCGTAAAGGACGAAAAATATCATTTCCGCGGTTCCACCTTAATTGTCTTAAGACCACTTTTTGTCAAATAAGCTTTGACACGCCCATAGTCAAAAGGTGGTTTCATTATTGTGCATTTACAGTACCTCGCAGCCAAGGGTACTCTCTCTGGAATAAAGTGGCATAATAACTACTTGTCTTTATCAACCTATGCTATTAAGTTATGCCTCAATTATAGTCGCAAACTATGCCTTTGTCAACACTATTTTACAATTTCTAGTTTATTTCCAAAAAGCTCATACAAAAGCCCAGTGATTTCTTTTGTTAGATATGGGCTTTCGTTGATTGTTATTTTCTTGGGGCTTAGGGCAACAAGACTCATAACTACATTTTCGGCGTTGTCATTTTTTATTAACATTGGCAGTTCAATCATTTTGCCACTAGATTTGAGATTAAACTTACCCTCCATATCAAAGTCTACTTCTACGCACTTTTCTTTACTCTCAATATTGGATAACATAAATTTCATTAGCTCCAAAAAATTACCACCACTAAGAAGATATAAGTAGTTGTCATTAGCGAGCGATACAAGGTCGTTCCATTTTTGTTTCAAAACTTTTAGTCTAAAATCAACAAAAGATTGCAGAACTATATTGTCGTAAGGCAGTAGTTTTTGGAATACTATTCGCTTATCTATCTCCTCATCAAAAGCGATTAGCGCCTGCACAAAACTTTTGTACAAAAGGTCGTTTTTTACCCCAAAGTCAAACCTGCTACATATATAGTCTTTTTTGTACACGCATATTACAACATCTGCAATTAGGCTATATAACAGGGGCTTTAACACCATTTTTTGAGCCACAGGTACGCCTATAAGCAGCGTAACATCACTCGGTGAGTAAATAGTCGTAACGACGCCTTTACCATTTTTGACGATGCCAGAGACCTTGTCTTTTATATATAATAGATAGTCACTTTTGGGCATAGCTACTTTGAGCGAGAACTCCCAGAAATCATTATTGTCCATATTTTTATTGTATGCAACAAAGTCAAAAATACTCAAATAGACAAAAAAAATAACTGGACTTGCCAGTTATTTTTTTTAGATTTGTTTAATCGTTATTGAGCTTGTGTAGTTTCCATTTCTTTTACTTTAGTTCTGTTCATATGAACAACACCATTTTCTGGGCTAATTGTTACACTTCTATTCCCCATTTCGTGAAGTTCAATTTTTGAAGGCTCAACTTCTACGCAAGATAGTTCGCCAAAGCTTCTTTGAACACATTCAAGTCCGGTGATAACACCTCTTACTATCTCAGCAGAATCTCCTATTGGGTTACCTTTTTTGTCAAAAGCAATTTGCATAGGAACATCATTTTCTACACATTCTGTTGCCTTCCTCAAAACTTCTGATTCAGCAATATTTCTTGCTATATCTCTCAAAAAATGACCTTTTAGGATTGAATGTTTAGGTGTGATTGCTCTTTCAGCTATGCTGTTAGCAATAGCAGCTGGCATAGCATTAATATAATTAACAAAAGAAGGCTTAGCTGATATTCTCTTCATAACTGCTTCATAATCCTTAAAAGCATAAACACTCTCAGCCATACAATACTTAAAAGCATCTTTCTCTGTTATAAAATTCTCTTCAAAATACATTTTCTATCTCTCCTTATCAAACGATATTTAGTTTATCATATTTCTAAACTTAGTCAAGAGGCAATTTTTAATTTTTATAAAATTATTTTAGCCAAAACTAAATTACTGTGCTTTACCCTCTTCTTGCGCTACTTCTGCAGTAACACCATCTTTTGAAATAGTTATTTTATTTGATTCTTGACCTTTTACAAGTACGCCTTTTGCCTTGCTAGCATCTGCACCTAAAAATGTTGGACAAACTGCCATTACTTCATCAGAAGCTTTTTCAATTATTGTCTTTAGCTCGCCCTTAGCACCATCCTCGCCCATCTCCAAAACTAAAGATTTATCATTATCAATAGACTGTTTAGCAGACTTATAAATGCCATCTTTTAGAACACCTTCATAAACATCAAAAGCATTAGCATCTTCTTCAAATTGCATTCTTTGAGCAGTTTGTAGAGCGATAGTATCAGAAATTTCTTCTATACCCTCAAAATTGCCACCTACAGAATTTTCAAGCAAAACTTTACGTGCTTCTGCCATCTTAGTAGCTATGACTTTGGCTGAAGTATCACGGCTTGTAATTTTGCCAGCGCTTACAGTTTGAGGCACATAGTTAATAGTTTTTATTGGTAAGAAAATTTGAGTCTTAGTTCCAACAACAGACTTTGCTGGGGTAACCTTTGTAATTTTTTCAGTTTTTTGAGATTTTGTTGTTTTAAGAACTTTTTCAAGAGGTTTCTTAAGTATTGGAGTTGTATATCTGCCTCTTTGGATATCAAAAACTTTTTTTGCCATAGCATCAACTTGCTCTTCTGTATATCCCTGTTCTAAAAGTCTTCTTGCACACTCATCGTCTGTTGACGCATTTAGCGCTAGATATTTATCTTCTTTATACTCTTTATCGGTAAGTCTTGTTTTTTCAGTTATATGCTTACCCATATTGTTAAAGTTATAAGGTCTGATTGGGTTTTGAGACAATTTATCTTTTGTAAATACCAACGCAAAAGTATTGCTTTCACTTGGCTTGCCCTTAAAGCCTTCTGTTCCCATAGTATACTCATGCCCATCTATACTTCCTGCTACTTCCCACTTTAGAATTAAAGGAAGTGCAACTGTTTTATATAGATCGTTATCAAACATTGTTCCTTTTAGAGCTTCTTTTAGGTCTCCGGCAGGTTTGCCATCTTCAAAGCACATAGCAAAATTGCCCTCAGTTTCCATCTTTGAGTACAAAGTTTCCAAAAACTTTACTTGAGCAAATTTATATCTATCAAGGTATTCTTGGCTAATTAATTGATATCCACATTGTTTAGCAGAAGTTTCAGCCATACTCTTGAAATATGAAAATGCAAGTGATACTTGAGGATTAGAAGCGTAGTTTTCTTCTCCACTATAATTTTCTTGCAACTTTTCTTGCAACTTATAACTATAATCTGTAATTGTCAACAATTCGCCATCAACATCAAGAGCCATAAATTGTTGAAAACCTCTAGCTACTTTTGCATTATTAGGTATAGTTCCAATAACACGACCCAAAGTAAATTTATCTTCAATTTGGTCAACTGCTGGGTTGTCTTGAGGAAGTTTAACACCTGTAAGATTTGGAATAAAGTTTTTGATATTAAGTATATCTTTCATTGCTAGCAACAAATCGCCTTGTGGACCTTTTATAGAATCTGTATAAAAAGTGACTGGTTTGCCCTCTTCAACTCTTGTAGTGGCAATCTCAGCTAGATTATACTTTAATGTTCTAAGCATTGTGATATATTGTGTATTTCTCTCAAGTCCTGAGTTAGCTTTTGCTAGAGCTTTACGAGTAATAGACTCACAAAGTGCAGTATATATCTTGTCAAAATTCTCTACATATTTCACTTTTTGTTCATCGGTCATATCTCTTGAAGATTCAATATATGCCAAAAAGTCGTTGTATCTATTAGTATTTCTACCAGAATCAACTTCTCTCATTATATCTCTCATCAATTCATCAAATTTTGTAGCCATAATAGCCCTCCATATTTATTATTATAAGTATATCAAAGCGCTTCATATTTGTCAATATAGGACATCTGCAAATTAATGTATAAAATAATAAAAATTTTATATATACTAAACTAAAAACGACCTTTTTTTGCTACCAACTTAAATAAAATAGCACTCGTACAAAATCCTAGGTTGTTTTTCATAAATTATCTAAATTTTGACAATAAAAAACTCAGCTTTTAAGCTGAGCTTTTGATTATTGAACTTGTGTTGGAGTTTCAACAATTTGTCCATCTTTATCATATTTGGTACTAAAAATTTTTTCTTGTCTGTCACCATAAGTTTTAACAGAACTTTTATCGCCATCTAGTGGATAAGGAATAGCTTTGATTTGGTAACAGCCTATACCTTCAATCTTTTCCTCATCTTGAGGAACTATATATGAAGTAATTTTGTATCCATCATATCTTATATGTACTTCGGCAACTTTGTGATTTTCTTTACCATTAAATCTCATGCAATTGAAGTTCTTTCCCATACCTTGAGAAACTTGTTCTTCTGTGATATTGTTTTGTTCAAAGGCCATTTTTGTATAGTCAAGAGCTTGAAGATCCTCAACTAGTTCTCTTGTTCTTTCTCCGCCCTTTTTAACAGCCTCATTAGTTGCAGAATACATTCTGTCTATCATATCAAGTGCTAGATCAAAATTAGTTGTTGTTTTTACTTCTGTTTCTTTCATTATTTCATTCCTCCATTTGTATTTGTTGTATTTATTATAATTCAACTTACCCCAATAGTCAATATCAAATTTTGACAAAAAACGCAAGGCGTTAGAAAAGTCCGCTTATATTTCCGTCTTTATCAATAGTCATATTAACAGCGGCAGGGACTTTTGAAAGACCCGGCATCAACATCATATTACCGGCTAAAGCTACCAAAAATCCTGCGCCAGTCCTTATCTCGATATCTCTTATAGTTATCTCAAAGTCCTTTGGACGAGCAAGTAGATTTTTGTCATCGCTTAGACTATATTGAGTCTTGGCGATTATTATAGGAAGTTTATCTAGTCCAAGCTTGTTAATAGTTTCAAGACTTTCTCTTGCCTTACTCAAAAGTCTTACAGATTTTGCGCCATAAACTTTGGTTGCGATGTCTGTTATTTTTTTCTCGACACTATCATTTAGATCGTAAGAATAAGTAAACTTTGAGTTATCTTCCTTACATAGTTCAATTACTTTTTTAGCAAGGTCAAGAGCACCTTTGCCGCCCTTAGCCCAAACCTCATTGACTACTAGGTCAATGTTTTCTTTTTTCAAAATTTCTCTTACCCTATTTATCTCAGCCTGTGTATCTGTAACATAGCTATTAAGCGTAACGACCATAGGTAGTTTGTATACATTTTTTATAGTATCAATATGTTTTAGAAGGTTTGGAATACCCTTTTCAATAGCAGAAATATTTTCTTCTGCAAGTTCTTCTGGCTTTACTCCACCATGAAGTTTAAGAGCTCTAATAGTAGCAACTAAAACAACTGCATTTGGCTTAAGCTCAGCAAGTCTACACTTTAGGTCAAAGAACTTTTGAGCACCAAGGTCCGCACCAAATCCTGCCTCTGTAATTGTATAATCTGCTAGAGACATAGACAATTTTGTAGCTATTATACTATTGCAGCCGTGAGCAATATTAGCAAAAGGTCCACAGTGAACAATGGCTGGTGTGTGAGTTAGAGTTTGAACAAGGTTAGGATATATAGCATCTTTTAGAAGTATTGCCATAGCGTCAGCGGCTTTTAGGTCACGAGCATAGATAGGATTTCCGTCCTTGCTGATAGCTACCAAAATATTTCCAAGTCTTAATTTTAGGTCGTCCATATCACGAGCTAGAGTTAATATTGCCATAACTTCACTAGCTGCTGTGATTGTAAATGAATCTTTGCGAGGAACGCCATTTTTCTTGCCCTGTCCACATGTTATCTCACGAAGAGCTCTATCATTAAGGTCTAGACATCTATGGAATAGTACTCTGTCTGGATCTATATTAAGGCTATTACCTTGGAAAATATGATTGTCTATCATACTGCAAAGTAAGTTATTAGCGGTAGTAATTGCATGAAAGTCGCCATTAAAGTGAAGGTTGATATCCTCCATAGGGACTACTTGACTATATCCACCGCCAGTTGCTCCGCCTTTAATACCAAATACCGGTCCAAGAGATGGCTCACGAAGTGCAAGGCAAACACTCTCTTTCATATCAGCTAGTGCATCAGCAAGACCTATAGATACAGTAGTCTTACCTATGCCGGCGCTTGTCGGGTTAATAGCTGTAACCAGTACTAATTTACCAGCTTTGTTTGTAGGCTTTTTTGTAATTTTTGCCTTATACTTGCCGTAGCATAATAGGTCATCATCAGTAAGACCAAGCTTTGCGGCTAACTTTTCTATTCTGTCCATTTGAACGCTATTTGCAATCTCAATATCTGTCATTTTGTCCACCCCTTTATTTTTATTTGATTATATCATACACAAACTTTTTTACAAAACAAAAAGACACCAATAAATGTTGGTGTCCTTAAAATTTATTATTACAATCATATGCTTTTTATTGATCTTGAGTCTGTTCGGTCCTTGGAGTTTTAGGCAAAAAGTCATCTTTTTGTTCTCTTTCTTCCTCATTTTGGGTAGATTTTGATACTTTCCAGCGAATATTCTCGTCCTCATCTTCTTCTAGTCCATCAGTCTTAGGAGGTTTCTCGCACGCTATCTGCTCTCTAAAATATTTTGTCCTATACTGAGCCAAGTTGCATGCAACGCTATCGTAGACCTCTTTGTCCTCTTCGTATAGACGCTCTCTTAGCTCATTGCTGATAGAGATAAACTTGTCTTGCTCTGGTACAAAATGTAGCTCATACTTGGCAAGCTCTATCAAATAGCCCTTGCTAGCATAGTCAAATAAGTCTACATAACTAGATGGGTCGGCGGTATATATCTTGTCTTGGACCTTTGCCCAGCCTTTTGCCTCTACCAAAAAGTCTGTAATATACTCCGCCACCCTATTATTTACAGGATTTGAGAATTTCTCATCATATACAAGTGGCGTACCTATGTATGAAGTAATGTATCTATTAAGCATATATAGGTCTGTACAAGTAAAAAGTGGTTTGCCGGCAGAAGTCCTTGGCATACAGTTGTTATTTTTTAGATAAGTATCATAAAAAGCTTTTGCGCCCTCATGAGTTAAATTTATATCATTTAGGACGTCAAAAGTTTCTTTGACAGCGACTCCCCCGCCAAAGACTAAATCATATATAACCTCTCTATGATATCCAAAGAACTCTTTGTTTTCTAGATTTTTTGGGGCTATAAGGCATAATCTTTTTGTTTCCATATTATTATGATAGCATTTTTTTGATAATATTTCAATATGCCACACAAAAATAAATTAAAATATTTGACCTAAATTATCATAAAATGTAAACTTATATAGAGGTAAAAATATGTTTGATTTTATCAAAAAGCACTTTCAAAAAGACCTTATAACAAAAAAAATATCAAAAGACAAAGAACCTAGTCTAGAGCTTGACACTTTGGGCGGATTTTTGGTAAGCGATAACGCACTATCTGAGACAAAGAATAAGCTTACTTTTGCTAAACAAAACTGCAATACTTTGCTTATAGATAGTAGCTTTGGGGCTAGGGATTATAGCCTAATAGCACAAAATATTGATGTCTTTTCAAAAGCGGCAACTAAACATAATTTCATTGTCCTAACCGACAATGACAAAATAATTAACCAGACAAAAGACACTCTTAGTCAAAATGGCTATAATACTTTAATTTTTGATTTTACAAGTCCTGACAAGTCACACAAGTTCAATCCACTAAAAGAAATGTATAGAGACTACTCAAATAATATTAAAAGTAAAATGCCAAAAAATGATGCTATAATAGATATTGAGCCACAGCTAAGAGACTTTGTAAACGCTATACTAAATGGCGCTCCTACCCCACTTTATCAGCTTCAAAAAGACTTATTTGTAAGCTTTTTGCTAGCTATGATTGAGGACGATAAGTATTCTCTTGGCACATACAACTTAGAGAATTTTTATAATGAATTTTGCAAATTTAATCCTAAAGACAAAGATGTATTTGAGAAATTAGACAAACATTTTGAAAATAAATGCGACTACACCAAGACTTTGTATTCAAATTTCAGCTCTCTAAATAAAGTAACAAAAGAGGCTGTTCTTAAAGATTTAACTAAAAACTTAGAATTTTTGAAGGACAAAGCTATACACAGATTCTTGGCAAAAAATCACTTTGATATCAAAAGTTTTGTAAATACTCCATCAGCAATCTTCATCAAACACTACAATATGGAGCATTATTTTAACAAGTTTACAAACATTTTGCTTGAATACATAGTTAAACAATATATCGAAGAAATTAACACCAACGAAAACCTAAAATTGCGTCCAACTAATATATTTATTGAAAATATTTTTACCGCACGCAAGCTTAACATTTTGCCATATCTTATGCTTATAGCAAGAAGCAGAAATATGTCTTGCATGCTAAGGACTGAAAATATTGGTGAGCTAAAAGCCATGTATCCCGTTGAGTGTGAGGCTATGTTAGACTCTTGCCCTTACAAAGTCATCTTGACCAAAGACCCAAAAACTATGGAAAGTCTAGTATATAGCTTGCCCGCATATAAATCAGCAAAAGACAAGCAAAAAGCTGCAATAGATAACTCTAAACTCTTAATAGCTAAGTCTAAGATATATACACTTGACTAATAGATAATTACATAAGACTTAGCAATGTTCTAAGCTTGATAGCCCTTCTAATGAAATCTATGAAATGCTAGCAAATATACTAGCTATATCTTAAATTACTAAATCTTAAAATAACTAAACAAAAATTAGCACAAACAACTAAAAACTAGATAAAAAAAGTCACTTAAAAATAAGTGTCTTTTTTATTTTTATATAAGTTATTATTTTTTGTTGCCTATGATAACTAGAATGTGAGGCATTCAAAAACTTCTAAATACCAACAATTTACCGCTTATTATATATTAGCAAGCAATCTATTAGACAACCAAAATTTGTGTAGCATAAGTTACAACTATAGTCTTTTCTATTCCGTTACGAGTGATATAGTACTTAACTTCGGCATTTTGCTTCATGTCAAGTTCTAAGTCAACTAGTTCAAATGCTCTTGATATGGTATGTTTAGTGCCATTAAACTCAATAGCGTTTATAACATCTCCAACTTGTAAAAATCCTATTGCTTCGCTACTTGAAGATATCTCTTCGATTTTTACAACCTCTTGCAATCTTACTCTCTTCAAATTATTATCAAAATATGAAGAGCTAGAAGCTATCTTATAAGTTAGTCCTGTCGAAATCTTTTTAACACATTTTTCAGTAGCGTTTTCTTTTAGGTTTCTATAAACCTTTTCGGCAATGTCACTAGGAATTGCATAAGCCATATTATCAATTTCGTCACTAGTTGTTTTGATATTGATAAGACCTATTAGTTTGCCGTTTTTGTCAAATATTCCGCCGCCACTATTACCAGGGTTTACGGCAGCATCAGTTCTAAGTGATCTATATGTGATAGTTTTATTTGTTCCGTCTTTTAGAGCCATATTCATATCGATATAATCACAATCTTTACTGATTATACCAGTTGTTACTGCTATGCCTTCGCCCTCTGCATTACCTATAACTACAGCCTCATCACCCGCAGTTACTGTTAGTGAAGATACAAAGGTTGCTGCATCACAAATGCTATCTTTATACAAATCGCTTGTTATTTTTAGAAGTGCGACATCATAAGTAAGAGATGTACCTATTACTTGAGCAGATATAGCATAATCACTATATTCATACCCGTACAAATATACATTAATTGTATTAGCTAGTCTATCCTCGCTAACACTAGATGCATTGTATATTACATGATTATTTGTTAAAACATAAGCTTCGCCTATAGTTTTATCTCCACCTACTATTACGCCAGAACCATAACCTATTTTAGTAGCAGTTCCATTTATTTGAGTGATGGTAAACTTACTCTCTATAGCTACTACTGAAGTAATAACTTTATTAGCTACATCTGTTAGTACACTATCACTAGTATCGCCCTTTTCACCTTTTAGACTCGCAAGCCACTCTTCTTCTGTCCCCTCAAAGCCATTTCTCTTAGCTATCTCGTAAGCTGATAAACCTTGACCGGCATACTCTCCGTCTTTTCCTTCTGCTTTAACCCAAGTGTTAATGCCATCAATATACCAATAGCCATTTATAATCTCAGCCTTACTTGATGAGCCAGACTCTCCAGTTTCGCCTTTATCACCTTTCAAACTTTCTAGCCATTCTTGCTCTGTACCTATAAAACCGTTTTTGACAGCTATCTCATAAGCAGATAGTCCATCTTGACAACCTGTAAAAATAAGACACAATGGCAATATGAATATTGCAAGCAATATATATCTAAATTTTTTCTTCATCGTCTTCTCCTTCTTGCTCTAGGGCTAACTCAGAATTTATTATATCTTCTAGTCCATAGTTTATATTTACATTTATTTTACTTTTTAACTTATCAACGCTCACAATAACCTTACATCTGCCGGAATCTGCTGACTCGTTAAAAGTATAGCTTATTGGTTTATCAAGCACTTTTGAAATGCAATCAATTAAATCTTTTACCGAATATCCATCTCCACCAGTGCCAACATTGACAACAAGCGTCCCTGCGACATTTACCTTGTCTATAAGCTCAGCTGCAAGGCTCGTTAAATCACTAACATGTATAAAATCCCTAACCGCAGAACCGTCCTTGGTTGGGAACTTCCCGCCGTTAATTACTATATCTTCGCCGCTTTTTACCTTAGCTATTAGATATGGGAGTACATTAGTTTTGCCGCTTTTTGGTCTATCTCCAAGTCCCTCAGCGCTTGCCCCAACGGGATTGGTAAATCTTGTGATTATAACAACTTTGTCCTTGTTATTCTTCTGCCAATCTGTCAAAATCTCCTCAGCCATTATTTTGCTCTTGTTATAAGGCGAAACAAACTCTCTCTCAAACTGCTCATCAATTTTTGCATTAGAATCTGCATAGACCGAAACAGATGAAGCAAATAGTAACTTATTAACATTGTACTTTTCGCACATACGCAAGATATTAAAGGTAGATACCAAATTGTTTTCGTAATAATCTAAGCTCTTGTCAAAACTTTCGCCTATGTATTTTTTGTTGCCAAAATGTACAACAATATCAGGTTTAACGCTCCTAAAAGCTCCGTCCAAAAAACCCTTATCACACGCATCGCCTTCTATAACAGTGATATCTTTGTTAATAGCCTTTGAAAGCCTAGTTATATTACTTTTTCTTGCGTTACGGAAGTCGTCTATTATAGACACATCATAGCCAAGTCTAGTTAATTTTAGACAAAGGTTGCTGCCTATATACCCAGCGCCACCAACAACTAAAACTTTCATTATTTAGTCCTCTTCTCAATTATAGTATGCATGTTCTTTTGGTACACATCAATATACTCTTGAGACTTTAGGTCAAACAAAATATTGATACACTCGTAGTCAAAGAAGCCAATTTTTTCGTCATGTCTTACGCCGTCTTTGTCATAATAAATAACTACATCACCTATCCATACAAATGCGTTGTCTTTAGATAACTCTGTGTATTTGTCCACCAAAGCTTTAACTAACTCTTCTTTCATCTTTTCTCCTAAAATGTAAATTATTTTTCAAACAAGTCCTCTAGATAAGTAATCGTCTTTTTGTCATAGTCTACACGGCAAGTGATATTGTATGGAACAACACACCTTGGTGTCGCATGCCCAAAGTTGACATTGTATAACACTGGGACATTTTTATCCGTCAAGACTTTTTTGAAAATCTCTTTGTACTCGTCATAATAGGTCTCGTCTTGAGGTTTACCAGCAATAATACCACAAACGACATCAAATATGCCCCTGTCCTTAAATGCCGTTAGTATCCTCTCAAACTCTTCAGGAAGTGGCTTATTGTCGCTAGTTTCTATAAATAGCATCTTGCTTTTTAGTTCATCAAGGCTTGGCATTAGGTTGTATTTATCGCAAATTGGCTTTTTAGCCTCGCTAAAAGCAAGTGTATATAAGCTATCTATACAACCACCCCAAAGTTTACCTTCTCTTACTCCGCCGCCCAAAAGTGTTTCGTATCCATGAGTTTCTTGTCTTGCCTCACGAGGCGAACCAACAGCGTTAGGGCTAAAGTCTGTTCTCTCCAAATACCAAACGGGAGATGACTCAACTTCCTTTTTGTCTTTGCCTAGATAAACCTCAAACCAGTCCTTAGTATAACTAAGCATATCTTTATCTAATTCTGCTAGGTCGCAAACGACATTAGGTCCATAAAAGGTATTAAGTCCAAGCTTATTTAGCATCAAATGGTCAACTGTAGTGTCCGAAAAGCCTGTAAATAGCTTAGGATTTGATTTGACATTGTTTATAAACTCTTGGTCGTCCATTAGGTATGGAGCTAGTCTATATGTATCATCGCCGCCTATTGCACAAATGATACCTTTTATGTCTTTATCAGCAAAAGCCTTTTTTAGATCCTCAGCCCTAGCTTCTGGATGCTCATTTAAGTAACTGATACCCTTTAGACTATTAGGCATATACACTGGCTCAAGCCCAAACTCTCTAAGTCTTTTTTCGGCAAGTTTTAGTTCGTGAGCAACGAAGCTCTCGCCAAGCACTCCGCTAGACAAACTAACTATTGCTACCTTATCGCCTCTATTCAAACATTTTGGTTTCATATACTTCTCCTAAATTACCTTTATTTTAGCACACACCAAAAAAATGTAAAATGATTTTATATATATTAACTTTAAGATATAAATAATAATTAACAGCAAAGCAACAATTATTTTACTATAATATATCTAACTCCAAACTTATTATAGATTAAGTAAAGCTTCAGCCTCTAACGCAATAACTGGCACGGTCTTTGGGCTCATCTCAATAATCATCGCCCTAACTCTAATACAAAAACTAAAAACTATCAATAAAGCACAAAAAACAACCCCGAGTTTTAGAGGTTGTTTTTTTTATATTCAATTTTTGACCCAACTATTAAAAATATAATTCTAGGTAGTTTTAGGCAGATTTTTCGCATTTGTCTAAAAGCGGCTCAAAATATGGGTAAAAAATGAGCTAAAAATGGCAGGTAAAATGGAAAAAAATGACCGCAAAAATGACCAAAATATCATAAAAAGGCTAATAAAAAAGTTGCCAGTGACAAGTCACTAGCAACCGCTATACCCTAGATATTTCCAGTACTATAGGGCATTTGATAGATACGAACATTTGTGTTCATACTGCTGGTAGCGGTGGTCGGGGTCGAACCGACATGAGATTGCTCTCGCGAGATTTTGAGTCTCGTGCGTCTGCCATTTCGCCACACCGCCATAAAGACAAAGGTATTACAAAAACAAAAATGCACCCTAATGGTGCACCTATGTAAAATTTGGAGGCACCACCCAGATTTGAACTGGGGGTGAAGGTTTTGCAGACCTCTGCCTTACCACTTGGCTATGGTGCCATACCTTCTTTTGTAACCCGCTCTGCCTATATAAAAAAATGGAGCGGAAGACGAGATTCGAACTCGCGACATTTGCCTTGGCAAGGCAACGCTCTACCACTGAGCCACTCCCGCAAAAGTACGAAATATAATGGTGGGAACAATAGGGCTCGAACCTATGACCCCCTGCTTGTAAGGCAGATGCTCTCCCAACTGAGCTATGCTCCCATGTCATTTCGTACCCCTATACTATACCAAAACAATTGGTACAAGTCAACACATTTTTACAATTTTTTTTGATTTTTTTGAAAATATTTTTTTGCAAAATTTTGCTATGAATTTTTGGGGTAAATGAGGCATGCTCTTATATCATTATTATATGATGCAAAGTTGATTTTTGTTAAGCCTTTCCCGTGATAAAAAATACTTTATTTCTTGCAACTTTTGAAATTATCACAAAAAATGCAAAAAACGCCTTTGGCAAAATAATTAACAAAAAATAGGGTAAATATGCACCCTATTTTTGTTTTTGAAAAACTACTTGCAGCATTTTGTTTCTGATTTTGCTTTAGCAGTAGTAGCTTTTCTTTGTTTGTTAGTTGTCTTTTTAGCTTCCATTTTTGAGACTCCTTTAGATAAATTTTTGCGAAAAATTTGCATTTTTCTGCAACTCTAAATATAGAATTGTTAATGTTATTTTGGTCAAAAAAATAATTAAAAATACAATTTTATAAAAATATTTTTGAAAATATTTTGCAAAAATTTAATTTTTTGGCGTAAAAAAAAGTAGCTAAAATTTAGCTACTTTTTGATTATTATTCTACTGATACTAGGTAATAGTATACTGGTTGTCCACCTGATAGAACAGATATCTCGCAGTTAGGATACTTCTCAGTTACTGCATCTCTAAGCTCGTTAGCACTAACCTCTTCTACATCTGCACCATAGAAAAGTGTGATGTTGATAGTTGATGAGTCAACAAGTTTTTCAAGTAAGCTAAGAACTGTTTCTGGGATTTTTTCGCCTTTGGCTAAAATAGAATTGTTATCAAGACCAATAATATCGCCTGCTACTAGGTCAAAACCGTCTACATTAGTATCTCTTACAGCGTATGTAATAGCACCTGATTTAACATTTTTTACAGACTCATTCATAGCTTCTGTGTTGTCGTTTAGGTTAGCATCTTCGTTAAATGCAAGGCATGCTGATATACCCTCTGGGACGCTTCTTGTAGGGATAACTATGATATTTTTGTTAGTCAAAGCTTTGGCTTGCTCAGCAGCTAGAATAATATTCTTGTTGTTAGGCATTACAAAGACATTTTGAGCGTTTACTCTATCAACGGCACTAGCTATATCGTTAGCGCTTGGGTTCATAGTTTGACCACCCTCAATGACATAGTCTACCATCAAATCCTTAAATAGGCTAGCTAGTCCATCACCTGCTGCAACAGAAACCATACCATATTGTTTCAAAGGCTCTTGCATTGCAGAAGCAGCCATGTTTTCTCTTACCTCTTCAAGCATGTTTTCTATCTTGATATTGGTAATTTCGCCAAGTTCTAGAGCATAACCTAGGGCTATGTTTGGAGTATTGGTATGGACATGGACTTTAACTAATGACAAATCGCCTAGGCAGATAACAGAATCGCCTATTTCACATAGTCTGATTCTTAGTTTGTCAATATCGCTTTCGGTAGTCTTTTTGTGCATATTAACTATCATAAACTCTGTACAATATGCAAATTCAATTTGGCTAATATCACATAAGCTAGCATGGAAAGCTTTGATCTTTTCCATAGTAACTGCGACATCGTTAAACTCAAATTTTACAGACTCGTCATTGATTATAGCCTTATAGAAACCTGTAAAGATAACTATAAGTCCTCTACCACCAGAGTCTACAACACCAGCTTTTTTAAGTGGTGGCAACATTTCTGGGGTCTGTTGAAGGATTTCTTCACCCTTTTCTAGTACTTGCTTGAAAAATTCTTCAAAATCAGTAACTTTTTTAGAAATAGCAAGGGCTGAATCTGCCATTGTTCTTACAACGGTCAAAATTGTACCCTCTTTTGGCTTAGTTACAGCTTGGTATGCTACATCTGAGCCTTCCTTCATAGCTTTGGCAAAGGTCTTAGTTGTAAGTTCATCGCATTGAACGATGATAGTTGACATACCCTTCAAAATTTGTGACAAAATAACACCAGAGTTTCCTCTAGCTCCTCTCAAAGCACCTTTTGCTAGGGCTTCGCCCAAAGCGTCTAGGTTGTTATTAGCACATGAATTAACTTCTTTGGTGGCTGATTTTAGAGTCATAGACATGTTAGTACCTGTATCGCCATCTGGTACAGGGAAAACATTAAGTGCGTCTACTAGTTTTTTGTTTTCTTCTAATAAATTTGATGCTGCTAGAACCATCTTTCTAAACATAGCACCATTGATATTTTTTTGCAATTTTTATTCCTCCGGTAATTCTACCTACTGTAAAGTTATAGTTATACCCTAACTCCGATAACTCTTACATTGACAGCATCCACAATCATACCGGTGAACTTCTCTACATTATATTTAATTGTTTTACGAAGGCTCTCTGCGACTGCATTGATAGAAACACCGTATTTTAGTATTACAAAAACATCAAGTGTTATCCTGTTGCCAAGTGTTGTTATCTTAATCCCACGATTTAAGGGTTGTTTCTTGAAAATGTCAGGGAAACTATCAACAGTCTTTTTGCTAGCTACAAGGTCTACGACTCCGTAGCAATCTAGCGCTGTATATGCAGCGACTATAGCAATAGCTTCGTCAGTAATAGTTATATTACCATATGCATTAGAAGTTTTTACAGACATAAGATTCCCCTTTTGTTATTTTTAACAAAATAATAATACTATAAACAAACAAAATATGCAACCAAAATTAAGCATAATCGCCAAAAATCATTAAAAAAAGCTGACTAATTGTTGTCAGCCGGCTTATTTGATTCTAGTTTTATGTAATTTTTTTTGAACAAAACTTTGAGAAAAAACGACAAAATTCTTGGGGATTTGACACAAATTATTTTCATAAGCGCTCCTTTTTTACCATGCCTAAAACTTGAAATTAGCTATATATATAATAAGATATGAAAAGCGTCATATTTTTGACACAAAAAAAACACGCTTAAGCTCCCTAAAAAATAACCTAGGGACAGCCTAAGGCGTGCCTATATATTTGCTTATATTTACTTATTTTGACTCTGTAGCTTTTTTCCCAGAGGTAAAGGCGTCAATAAAGGCGTTTTTATTCTCGACATCGTATAGAGCTTTGCCACTTACAGCCATATTGTAACCGGCTTTGATAACATTAGAAATGTTGCTAAGTGATACTCCACCATCTATCTCATAAGTCATATCGTCAAGCCCAAACTCAGTGGCAAGGGCTTTTAACTCGTCAATCTTGCCAACGCATGAAGTTATCATCTTTTGTCCACTAAGTCCCGGATGAACAGACATAACTAGCACATGGCTAACATAAGGCAAAAACTCTTTGACATCTTGAGCCTTTGTCTCAGGGTTGATAGCAAGACCTGCCTTAACACCCTTTTTGTTAATTAGAAGAAGAAGCTTCTTTAATCTATTTTTGTCCTTAAAAGCCTCATAGTGAAGATTTATAATTCTAGGTCTTAGTCTTGTATATTTCCAGACAGCATAGCGGCTAATCTCATTAACCATAAGATGAATCTCAAGTGGTTTGTGAGTTGAGCGAGCAATCTCTTTGACAGTTTGGTAACTTAATTCCAAATTTTCAACAAACTTGCCGTCCATGACATCACAATGAATGCAGTCAACTTCGCTGTCGTCCAAAATCTCTATATATCTAAAAAGTTCACTAGCTAGTGGTGGATTGGTTGATGCGGCTAATTTAATTTTTTTCATACACATTTCTCCTCTCTTTTAACTCTTTATATATTGTATTGTACCTCTCTAGTCTATCCTTGTCAAGAAAACCGCTGGTAGTTGCAGCTTTTACGGCACACTCTCTGGCGTCTTCGCCAGTATGAGTGCAACTTGAATACTTACACTTAAAATCTGCAAAATCTGGATAATAAAATCTAAGGTTATCGTATGTGATACCGCCAATATTGAGCATACTAAAACCTGGGGTATCTATAATAAAAGTCCCCGCAGATATCTCAAACATCTCTGAGTGACGAGTTGTATGTCTGCCTCTTTGGGTCTTAATGCTTATGCTACCAGTCTTGGCTACAGCATCGTCAAGCAAGCCATTAAGTATAGTTGACTTACCGACAGCCGACTGACCAGCAAAAGCTGACACCTCGCCGCTAATTATCTTTTTCAAACTATCAAGGCCTTTTTTCGTTACGGCGGAGGTAGACAAAATATTGACTACTACATTTCCGTATTGGCTTTTGACTTTTTCGATAAAGCCTTCGTCCATGTCATCTTTGTTAACGCAAAGTATAGGCTTAATGTCATTGTATAGACATGTAAGTATCAGCTTGTCTATAAGCAAAAAGTCAGGAGCTGGCACAGGAGATACAACAATAACTAAATTGTCAACATTGGCAATGTTAGGTCTTATAAGCATATTTTTGCGTGGCAAAATCTTTGTTATAATTGCTCTTTTGCCGTCAAGTTTATACTCGACTTTGTCGCCGACCAAAACCTTATCTGCCTTTAATTTTCCTTGGGCGCTAGCGGTATAAACTTTTCCGCTATCACTTATCACAAACATATTAGATATGTTCTTAGTGACGGTTGCTGACATATTGATTATCTCCTTTTTAGTTTGCATAGTACTTGCATAGTACACACAATATTGTGGTGTTATGCAATTATTTTACTTTATATTGTGGTTTATGAAGTTTTTGCGAAGCTGTCCACAAGCGCCATCTATATCGTCTCCCATAGTGCGTCTTACGGTTGCTTCTTGTCCATATTTGTTTAATTTTTCCGCAAAGTCATACACTTCTGATCTCTTGGGAGAGATAAAATCTTTTTCTTTAACCTCGTTTAGTTTGATAACATTGACAAGGCAAACGATACCTCTTAGCTTACTAGCAAGCTCTTTTGCACACGCATCAGAATCGTTAATACCTTTGATTAAAGTATACTCTATTATAATTCTTCTACCTGTCTTTTTGAAATAATATCTTATAGAATCTAAGACTTCTTCCATAGTGTAGGCACGGCTGATAGGCATAATTTTGTGCCTAATCTCATCATTGCTAGCGTGCAGAGACAGACTCAAATTAACATGATAGCCGCTATCAGCAAGCATCTTAATCTTAGGTGCTAAGCCGCATGTGCTAAGTGAAATGTTACGAAAACTAATATTGATTCCGTCCTTATCATTGACAAGATCTAAGAATTTAATTGTGTTGTCATAGTTATCAAGTGGCTCTCCGCTACCCATAAGAACAAGATTAGTTATCTTACGGTTTTTGATATCGCCACCAAGGAGTCTATTGACAGTGACTACTTGGGCTAATATCTCACCACTAGACAAATGTCTAACAAGTCCGTCAAGGCCTGACGCACAAAAGGCACAACCCATACGGCAGCCAACTTGTGTAGACACGCAAAGTGTATTGCCGTGCTTATAACTCATAAGCACGCCCTCTATAACATTGCCGTCATGAAGTTCGTACAAGAACTTAGTTGTTCCGTCCTCGCTCGAAACTTTCTTTTGGATAATTTTTAGAGGTGTTGTTATGTAATTTTCATTTAGATAGGTCTTAAACTTAGACGGAATATTAGTTATTTCGTCTACAGTTTTGCCGCATGCAAGTGCCGAAAATAGCTGTTTAGCCCTATATTTTGGCTCGCCAGCATCAGTGGCAACCTTCTCTAACTCTTCTAAATTTAAGCTTAAAATGTCTATCATACTCTTATCATCCTTGAAACAAAGAAGCCTTCAAGTCCTGAGATATTAGGTAGTGTTGTGAAACCAAAACCGCTATCTAATACTTCTACGCCCTTTGGCAAGTTGTAATCTAGCTTAAAGTCGCTATGCTCACTTAGGAACTTTTTGACAACTTCTTCATTTTCGCTTTTGTTAATTGTGCAAGTACTATAAATGATTGAGCCGCCAAGAGCGACATATTCTGCACAAGTGCTTAGGATATTATATTGAAGTTCTGGAAGAGTCTCAATGCTCTCTATATCTTTAGATATCAAAATATCAGGCTTGCTATAAATAACGCCAAGTCCTGAGCAAGGAACATCGCACAAAACCGCATCATAAGCTTTAATGCAAGCTTTGTCCAAAACTGTTGCGTCTTTTACCTTGACGCTAACATTGTTTAATTCCATCCTTTGTCTATACTTTTCAATAAGTTCTACCCTATGCTCGTGTAAATCCCACGCCTCAACTGTGCCCTGCTTGTTATTTTCGGCTATATACATAGTTTTTCCGCCTGGGGCTGCACATGTATCAAGAACTTTGCTACCATTTTTTATCTCGGCAGTGTCGCAAATGATTATTGAGCCGATATTTTGGACGGTATAAAGTCCAAGTAGACGCTTCTCGCCGTTAAGTTTTTTGTAATCAACAGCTAGGACATTGCCGATAAATGTGTCTTTGTAAGCAATATTCATATTTTTTAGAAGTGACTTAAACTCAGCTTCAGAGATCTTAGAGGTGTTAACCCTAATAGTAGTTGTAGTATCAACTTTTGTGGCAAAAAACTCCTTTGCAAAGTCCTTGCCATACTGCTTAATTACCATATCAACAAACCACTCTGGCTTGCTGTAATTGATAGATAAATATTTCTTAAGATTGCTCTCGCTTGGCAATTTGTAGTCTTTATTTACAATCTTCTTTAAGACGGCATTAACTAGTCCGCTTGCCGATGTAAAGCCTAGAGATTTGATAAGTTTTACATTTTCGTTAACGATTGCGTAGCTTGGGATATTAAGGTCTAGAGCCATATAAGCGCCCATTTTTAGAACAATTTTTACTGGTAAATCCTTTACCTTTGGGGCTAGAGATTTGATGATATACTCTATCTTAATATCGTTTTCGACTGTGCCATAAACGATTTTTGTAATTAGTTCCTTATCATTTTTTATAGAAGATAACTGTTTATTAACTTCTACATTAGAATAAGAACCATCTTTGTAAATATTATATAGTGCCTTATAACACACATTTAGATAATTTGCCATATCTTTTATAGGTTGCTAATTTGCAACTTTCTTCCTCTTAAATAATCTTTTGCGGGCATTGCTTTTGTGCCAGCAGTTTGAATAATATCTAAACTTACAGCTCCGTCACTGCATTTGACAATAAGCCCATTCTTGCTATCTAAGGCAAGTACTGTACCGGCTTTTGCATTAGAGTCAGTGTCTACCTTAGAAGCTTTATAAACCTTTAATCTGTCATTTTCGTTAAGACTTACAAAGGCAACTGGCCATGGATTAAGTCCACGGCAAAGGTTAACTATATCACGAGAAGTCATATTAAAATCAATCTTACCGCTGTCTTTATCAAGCATTGGGTAGTGGCTCATCTTGCTTTCGTCTTGTTTTGTGTAGGTTTCTTTGCCCTCTTCTATTAGGTCTAGAGCCTCAAGAAGAGCATCTTGACCTAGTACTGACAATCTATCAAATAGTTCGCCGGCAGTTTCGGTTTCGCCTATTGTAAGAGACTTTGAAAGTATCATATCTCCGGTATCTACACCGATATCGGTCTTCATTATTGTTACACCAGTTTGGGTTTCGCCCTTGATAATGCACCATTGTATTGGGCTACTGCCACGATACTTAGGCAAAAGCGATGCATGGACATTGATAACCCCTTTTGGAGTTAAGTCTAGGACATTTTGTCTTAGTATTTGTCCGTATGCAGCGGTTACCATAATATCTGCATTTAAGTCTTTTAGAGGGGCGCATTCTTTACTTATTCTATTAAACTGATAAACAGATATTGAGTTTGCTTCCGCTAGTACTTTAACCGGCGAAGGCATAAGCTTATGACCTCTGCCACAAGGTTTGTCGGGCTGAGTTACAACGCCTACAACTTCATGATGAGAGTCTATAAGAGCTTTTAGGACATTAGCCGAAAAGTCTGGTGTTCCTAAAAAAATTATCTTCATCTAATCCTCCGCTTTGTCTAAAAATAATATGCCGTTTAGGTGGTCACACTCATGGCAGATAGCTCTTGCAAGAAGTGCCTCTCCAGTAAGTGTGAACTCATAACCATACCTGTCTTGTCCTTTTACGGTTGCAATGTATGGTCTTGTTACTTTTTTGTATACGCCCGGGGAACTTAGGCAGCCCTCTTCACCACATTGAGAACCCTCAGTATATGTAATCTCTGGGTTGATAAGCTCTACAAACATATTGTTAACCCACAAAAGTACGACTCTCTTCAAAACGCCAACTTGAGGTGCTGCAAGTCCAACGCCATTGGCTTTTTTCAAAGTTTCTTTCATATCGTCTAACAAAATCTCTAAGTTTTCGTCAAACTTAGTAACTGGTTTTGAGACTTTGCGAAGAGCTGGGTCTTTGTCTGTTAAAATTTTTCTTAAAGCCATTTTTATCTCCTTTAGCTTAAGTTTTGCGGATTAAGTTCCACAAACACGCTTATTTTATTTCGTTTTACTTTGTCACAGATATCAAAAATTGCTTTTGTGATTTCATCTTTGCTCTTGCTGTAATATCTAGTCAAAACTTGATATCTATATTTATTTTGGATACGAGTCTTAGGACATTTCATCGCCTGCAAATACACAAAATCGCTCTTGTAATTTGCTTTTAACTCGTTCATCTTGTCAAAAATTTCTCTTGTAACCGATATAACTTGGTCTTGATTTTCGCCAGAAACAAGCACTCTTAGTATGTTTGTAAAAGGCGGAAAATGTGAAATTTCTCTTAGATTGATTTCTTTTTTATAAAAAGCCTCATAGTCATAATTGGTTACGCATCTATAAACATAATGTCTTGGGAAGTAAGTTTGAAGGACAACTTTGCCTTCATACTCGCTTCTGCCAGCTCTGCCAGATACCTGTGTGATAAGGTCAAATGTTCTCTCGGTGGCACGAAAATCACTAAAATGCAGGCTTAAATCGGCGTCTATTATACCAACTAGCGTTACATTGTTGAAGTCGTGTCCCTTAGCTATCATCTGTGTCCCTACTAAGATTGCAGGCGTTGTATGATTAAACTCCTCTAAGATATTAGCATAAGCTTCTTTTGTTGTAGTTGTATCATTATCAAGTCTTAATATCTTAACCTCAGGGAAAGCTTGTTTTAGCTCATCTACTATTCTTTGAGTGCCGACAGCGCCTAACTTAATGTAAGTACTCTTGCACTTAGGACAGCAAGTTAAGGCTTTGTACCTCTTGCTACAATAGTGGCATTTTAACATATTTTCGTCCTTGTGATAAACAAGAGAAACATCGCAATCTGTACACTTAGCAACATAGCCACACTCTCTACACATCATAAATGATGAGTGGCCTCTGCGGTTAATGAATATCATTGCCTGTTTGTTGTTTTTTATGCAATCGGTAAGTTCGTTGATAAACTCTCTTGAGAAGATACCGGTATTGCCGTTTCTAATCTCGCTTAGCATATCAACTATTTTGATTTGCGGCAAACTTCTATTATTTACCCTATTAGGAAGTTCAAGAAGTATATACTCGCCGTTTTTAGCTTTGTAATAGCTATCAATACTAGGTGTTGCGCTACCAAGAACAAGCGGGCAGTCGTTAAGGTAAGCAAGATATCTTGCGACTGTATGAGTATAGTATCTAGGGTTACTCTCACTAAAATAACTCTGGTCATGCTCCTCATCAATAATAATAACACCGACATTATCAAGAGGTGCAAATATGCAAGACCTAGCACCTAAGGCGATTTTTGCCTTGCCAGTCTTTAATCTGTTCCACTCGTCCGCTCTCTCTCCACTAGATAGTGAACTATGAAGTATCGCAACAGTATCCCCAAAGGCGTTTCTAAATCTACTAAGCATTTGAGGAGTTAACGAGATCTCAGGTACTAGCATTATAGCGGTTTTGCCTTCGGCAACGGCTTTTTTGATGCAATCAAGGTATACTTCTGTCTTGCCACTACCAGTTACACCATAAAGAAGGAAGGTATTATAATGCGAATTTTTAATAGCTTCGGCAGCTCTTTTTTGAAGGTCGGTCAGTTGTATTTCTTTTTTTTCAACAGTAAAAGTTGTCTTTGGCCTTCTATAAGAGACATCTTCTCTTATGCCTAAAATGTCCAAATCAACAAGCTTTTTGACAGCGGATGCACCAAACTTAGCGTTAAGCACAGATTGTTTCTCTTCGCCTTTTTCTTTTAGGTACTCAAAAGCTTTTAGTTGGCTAGTAGCTCTAGAAGATATTTTTGAGGGGTCGTCAGTTTTTAGGAAGATAGTTTTTTCTATTTTTTCTGAGTAGCCATTTCTAATTTCTGGCGGCAAAAATAGTCTAATACAATCGGCAAGTCTTAGATAAAACTTTTCCTTCATAAAAAAACACAGCTGTACCATCTTGGGTGATAGTAACGGCTGTGAATCTAATTTTTTGATAATACATTTAAGTTTGTCAGCGTCAAAGTCTGATTTTTCTTTTGTATTTATTACATAGCCGTTAGTTGTGCGCCCAGCAAATGGTACAAGTACCCTATACCCAACCGTGATATTTTCACTATCGGGTATCTTATAATCAAAGATTTTATCTACATTGCTATTTAAGACATCTACTATTACTTCGGCTATCATTTAGTCCTACCTTTTATTCTTTATCAGGATTTACGGCGATTATTTTTCCACTCTCTAATTCTTTTGCAGCTATTGAGATAGCTTTGTCTTGAGAATTCTCAATTACATCAGGAATAGTCTTCTCAAGTTCCTTTGCTCTTTTGCCTACGACAGTGGCAAGTATATATGAGTTGCCAACTTTTTCAGCCAATTTTTCGATACAAGGATATAACATCATAAAGCAATTTACCTCTTTTATAATATATATAATTATTTAACAAGTGTATTATAACACACTAAAATAAAAATTACAACTAGTTAATTGAAAGATATTTTTTGAATTCTTCTTCATCAATTATCTTAATTCCAAGCTGTTTAGCCTTGTCTAGTTTGCTACCAGCCTCAGCACCTGCAAGAACTATAGATGTGTTCTTTGAAACAGATGACACAACTTCGCCACCATTTTGCTCAATAAGAGCCTTAGCCTCATCTCTCGTGTAACTAGGCAATGTCCCAGTAAGCACGATTTTTAGCCCACTAAATACGCCATTTTGTGCCGCAGCGGTATTAGTTATCTTGATGCCAGCATCTTTTAGCTCACACAAAATAGCAAGGTTGTCTTCGTCCAAAAAGTACTCTTTGATATTCTTTGCGATAACAGGGCCGATGTCTTTTATCTTAGAGAGTTCCTCGGCGCTCGCATTTATTAAGTCGTCTAGAGTATCATATTTTTTGGCTAAATCTTTGGCGGTCTTTTCGCCAACGCCGTTAATTGACAAACTACTAATTAAATTGTTTAGTTTACACTCTTTACTTTTTTCGATAGCGGTAAGCAAGTTATTTATCTTCTTATCCTTAAAGCCATCAAGTTTAGATATATCCTCAGCTGTTAAAGAATATATTTGAGACAACTTTCTTATGCCAAGATTGTCGTACATTTGCTCTGCAGTCTTAATGCTAAAGCCGTCAATATTAAGACAATTACGGCTAGCAAAATACGCAAGTTTGTTAGTTATCTTGCCACGGCAATTTGCATTTTTACAGTACACATTAGGTCCTATTTCTACAAGTTTTGAGCCACAGCTAGGACAAGTATCTATTTTTACTATTTCTTTGCTATCAGGGAAAGTCTGTGCAACAGACAACACCTCTGGTATAACCTCGTTGCTTCTCCTAACGAAGACTAGGCTATTTAGCATAACTTTCTTTTTCTTAATATCGTCATAGTTATTAAGTGTGGCTCTATTGACAGTAGCTCCGGCAAGCTCTACTGGGTCTAGTATTGCAATAGGAGTTACTTTACCAGTTCTGCCAACGCCCCAAAGGACATCTTTTAGCATAGTAGTAACTTCTTGTGCCTCAAACTTATACGCCATAGCCCATTTTGGGAATTTAGATGTGAAGCCAAACTCGGCTCTTGCTTTTACATCATTTAGCTTTAGAACCATACCATCTATAAGAATATCTATTTTTGACTTGATAGCATCTACTCTATCAAGTTCTTTGAAGACATCTTCTTTTTTGTCAAATATCTTAAACTCATCGCCAGTTAAAAAGCCATTATCAACTAAAAATTGATGCTCTTCTTCTTGCGTCAAAAAGTCTCTATCAATATCGACTATATCGTAGAAAAAGACATCTAGGTTACGGCTAGCTGTTATACTTGTGTCCAAGTTTCTAATAGCTCCCGCCGCCGCATTACGAGCGTTTTTAAGGGGCTCAGAGGCTGTTTTGTTATATTTAGCAAGGTTAGATAGAGTTATCATTCCTTCGCCTTGTACGGTTACATTTCCGGTATAATTTATCTTAAGAGGAACGGACTTGATAGTCTTAACCTGAGCGGTTACGTCTTCGCCTACAAGTCCATTGCCACGAGTAGAAGCCCTGAACAAATATCCGTCTCTATACTCTACTACTATACGAAGACCGTCATACTTGTACTCTAATGTAAACTTAGCATTAGGAAGTTCTAGTTTGACATCATCTATCCATTTGCCAAGCTCCTCATGAGAGTTGCATTTGTCTAAGCTATACAAGCGGACTTTGTGCTCAACTTTTTTGAAGCCCTTCAAAATCTCTCCACCTACCCTTTGGGTTGGAGAATCTTTTAGTATGACGCCGGTTGATTTTTCGATAGCGACAAGCTCGTCATAAAGTTTATCATAATCCTTGTCCGCAACTATTGGGTTATCCAAAACATAATAGTTATAGGCGTATTTATTTAGCTCTTGTACAAGCCACTCTTGCCTTGTCATATTACTCTCCTTTTATAACTTTGATTGGGGCGTATTCTAGCGACAAAGTCTTAGTACCAAAGTCCTTAAACTCTACTGTTGCTAGCTTGCTTGATTGGTCTATCTTAATAATATTGCCTATTCCAAACTTTGTATGCAATACCTGAGCGCCTTCTTTGAAATCGCCTATTGGGCTTGGCTTGGTGGTTGCAATGGTATTAGTTGGCATAGAAAAACTTACCTTTGATCTTTCATATCCGGCAAAGTTGTAATTATTTTTGGTGTAAGCGAAGTTGCTATTATCAAGAGATGCTTTGCCAAAGTTCTGACTTTGACGATCGCCTTGAAGGTTAAGCTCAGTTATGAACTTAGAAGGAATCATATAATCTCTTCTGCCGTACATAAAACGAGTTTTTGCATTGGTTAGATATAGCCTTTGTTCGGCACGAGTGATAGCTACATACATAAGTCTACGCTCTTCTTCCATATCTTTGCTAGTGCTGCCCATCCTAACAAGTGGGAAAATTCTATCTTCTAGTCCTATAACAAATACTACCTTAAACTCAAGACCTTTAACCGAGTGAACGGTAGCAAGAGTTACGGCGTTGTTTGCCTCATCGTAGCTATCAATATCGCTAGACAAAGTAACAGATTGCAAGTACTCTTCTAGTGTTGAATTTGGGTTAAGCTCAAAGTACTCATCTACTGATTGAACAAAAGCGTCTATGTTCATAAGTTTGCTCAAATCTTCTTCTGAGCCTGAAGAATATGCCTTTTTGAAATCAATCTTGTTTAGCATATATCTTACGAAGTCAGTAGGTTGCTTTTGTTTCATATTTTCCAAAAGGTCAAGATATAAACTTTTGAAATTATCAAATTTGTGCTGAATACTATCCGCTAAGAAAAACTCTTCGTCTGGGTTAAGTATAAGGGTCAAAAGTCCTACGCTGTAATACTTAGCCTGAGTGTTAAGCTCAGCAAGTGAAGCGTCACCTATACCTCTACGAGGGAAGTTAATAATACGCATAAGTGCTGAGCTATCTTGTGGGTTAACTAATATTCTAAGATAAGACAATACAGCTTTTATCTCTTGTCTCTCGAAAAATTTGAAACCGCCAAAGACTCTGTGAGGTATATTGTAGTTAAGGAACTTTTCCTCAAAAGGTCTAGTTAGTGCATTAAGTCTCATAAGCACTGCTATATCGCTGTAGTTGTATCCGCTGTTTTTTACAAGATTATAAATATTAGATGCGACATACTCAGCCTCGGCATTTTCATCTTGTAGTGAATAATATTCTACCCTAACGCCTTCACTATTATCCGTCCAAAGTGTTTTTGGATATCTTTCTGTATTATTTTTAATTAATGCATTTGCAAGTCTTAAAATATTTTTTGTGCTTCTATAATTCTGTTCTAGCTTAAATGTTAAACAATCTGGAAAATCTTTAGCAAAATTTAAAATATTTGAAATATCTGCTCCTCGCCATCCATATATTAATTGATCCTCATCACCAACCACAAAAATATTTCTATTTTTCTGAGCCAATAATTTAACTATGTCATATTGAACCTTATTAGTATCTTGGAATTCATCTATATGAATATATCTATATTTCTCTTGATAATAATTTAAAACTTCAGGACATGTTATAAAAAGTTCATATGTTTTAGTAAGCAAATCATCAAAATCTAATGCATTATTATTTTCTAATTCAATTTGGTAATTATTATATATTCTAGCATAAATATCTATATCTTTAACATCTTGATACATTTTTTGATAATCAAATGGATTTAAGTTTTGGTTTTTAGCATTTGAAATATGCCATAAAGCATTTTTCTTTGTATATTCATCGCTTATATTTAAATCATTAAAAACATCTTTCAGTATTTTTTCTTTATCTGAATCATTATATACTGAAAAATTATTATCAAAACCTTTTCTATAATCAGTGCCATATTTTAAGTTAAGTTTTTTCTGAAGAGAATTTATATTTTTTCTTAATATTCTACAACACATGGCATGAAAAGTATATCCATCTATTTTCTTTACACTTTCATCACCTAAAAGAATTGCAATTCTATTTTTCATCTCATTGGCGGCTTTGTTAGTGAAAGTAATCGCCAAAATATTAGAAGGCGAAACATCTTTGTCCCGAATAAGATACGCAATACGATATGTAAGTAGTCTAGTCTTGCCGCTACCAGCACCTGCTGTGACAAGAATAGGCCCTTCAGTTTCTTGAAGGGCTAAGCGTTGTTCTGTATTAAGGTCGTTAAGGTCAAATGTTTTCATAACGCTATTATACCAAACTAGCCGCACAAAAATCAATCACTTTATAAAATAAATATAATATATTTTTATATATGTGTCCTGTGTCCCTTTTCTGACGCACCTAAAAGAATAAGCTCAAAATAAACAAAAAAAACGCTTAAAAATATAAGCGTTCTTTTTATTAGATTATTTTTGTTATATTTTGATAAATCATTTTTTTCAATAATTTACATTTTAGCCTAAACCAAAGATAGACAAAAAATGTGCATTTTAAGAATTTTATAGATAGGCATTTTAACAGATTTTTATTAGATTTTTGTTAAGTCCTATATTAAGACCTTTAATAAGTTCCTATTTAGCTAATATCTTTAACTTTTCGCATTGGCCTTACGCAAGGGCTACTAAATGCTCTTTGTAATATCTTTGTTTAAGTTCTTTGTACTTAAAATTAAGTGTTGAAATATAATGTTGTTTAGCCTCAAAGTCTAGCCCCGAAAAGACTTTCTTATCTATTAGCTCTCCGATTGGATTGATTTTGTCTAGTCCGGCGGTGATTATGTGACAAACTTTCTTATATAGCATTTCATCATAGGTGCTAATAGTCACGCACTCCTTCTTTTGTTTTAACTCTGGTTTTCTGATGTACTCCCCAAAATTTGTTGGTCTTGGCAACGCTTTTACCCCATCATAGCTGTTGCACTTTAGTCTTGCTTTTGCGCTCTTGGCAAGCAAAGACAAACTACTTGTTTTTGACATATTTTTTCCTCCACATAAAATATTAACTGTGTCACTTTCGCAACAGTTTCAATTATACGCAAATGCATATTTTTAGCAAATAAAAGCACAGTCTAATATGGTCGAAAAATAGTTACTTTTATGGACAAATAGTTATAAATAACAAGTTTTAGAAGATTTTTGGCTTCTCTCAACAAAATACGCTAAAAAATCCCCTTCGCAAAAATCTTATGTAAAAAATAAAAAGGTAAAAAACAAAATAATAAAGAATACTTAGTCAATTAAAAACTTACTTAGTTAATTATTCAAGCCCCCAACAGCAATATGAAAATAAAGCATATAATCCTAAACAAAACAAAAAATGTATATATGTCTATAAATAAATATGCCTGTAAATAAAAAAATGCTTGCAGGCTGATATAAATAAAAAGGCTTCTATAAATAAAAAAATGAGTGAGATAAACTCACTCAAAAAAATTACTTATTTTTTCTCTTTCTAGCAGCTTCTGCTTTTTTCTTTCTCTTTACGCTTGGCTTCTCATAAGCCTCTCTTTTACGAAGGTCACCAATGATGCCGTCTTTTTGGCACTTTCTCTTAAATCTCTTAAGTGCGCTCTCTAAGCTCTCGTTCTCGCCTACTTTAACTGTTGACATGTTATTGATTCACCCCCTCGTAAATAAACTAACAAAAATAATTATATATAAATAAATAAAAATGTCAACTACTTTTTTTGCAAGTTTTTTTGAGTAAAAATTTAGCTATCTATTCTAAAAGAACTATTGATAGTTGCATGCTCAAAATTATATACAAAAAATTATTTTTATTAATCCTCTATAAGCTCTGCTATAGCGCCGTCTTTGTAAGGTTTTATTACCTTTACTTTTACGACTTTGTTTGTCAAATCTTTATTGCTTAAGATATAGCATCTTATATAATTCTTTGAATAACCGACCCAATGGCCTAAGGTCTTTTCTTCTACTAAGACCTCTAATGTGTTGTTTTGGTTGTATGCAATAAAGTCATTTTTTAGCCCATTTACTATTGGTTTTAGTGCCATTTCTCTTGCTTTGATTACCGACCCGTTAATCTGTGGTAGTTTTGCGGCTACTGTTCCTTCACGGCGTGAATAAGCAAAATAATGCACAGCTGAGAACTTAACTTTTGACAAAAATTGTTTGCTTATCTCAAAGTCCTCATCAGTCTCTGTTGGGTAACCGACTATTAGGTCGGTAGTGATACCCGCATACGGAAAGTACTCTCTTATAAGGTTAACTTTCTCAAGATACTCGCTTGAAGTGTAGTGTCTATTCATTTCTTTTAGGACTTTGTCGCAGCCATTTTGAAGTGACAAATGGAACTGTGGACAAAAGTTTTTTACTTGTTTTAGTATTTCAAGAAACTCACGAGTTACGACATTGACCTCTAACGAACCTATACGAAGTCTTACCGTGCAGTCCTTTAGCATGTACATAAGTTTGCCTAGGGCAAGCTCTCCATCTATGCGATAGTCAGACATATTGATGCCTGTTATTACAATCTCTTTAGCGGTTTTGGATAGGGCATTTACTTCTTTTACGATAGACTCTGGACTCCTTGATCTACTCCTACCTCTTATATATGGTATCAAACAGTAATTACAAAAATTGTTACAACCGTCTTGAATCTTAACATAAGCTCTAATTCTGTCGCACTCGTTTACAAATAGGTTGTCCTCGTATACTTTGTGATCAATAGGAAGAACATCAATAAAGTTGTCTTCTATATAGTTAGCGATATTACCTTTGCCCATTGTGCCAAGTATTACTTTTACATTTGGCTTATCTTTGAACTGGTCAGCGTTATTTTGGGTAGCACAGCCACAAAGCAAAATTTTAGCATCTTTGTTAAGAGCGGTTATTTTTGAGATAAATTGTCTACTCTTTTTTTCTGCCTCGCTAGTTACAGCGCAGGTATTAACAATATAAACATCTGCTGGTTCAAGCTCTTGTGTTACTTCGCACTTGCCTTTTAGATTACAGACTATACTGTCTATTTCGTACTGATTGACCTTGCAGCCAAGGTTGATGCAGCATATTTTCATTTGTCTAATTCTCCTAATTCGTACAAGACAACACTAGACATAGCTATTGCCGCAGTCTCCGCCCTCAAAATGCGATTGCCAAGGCTAACTGACACTCCGCCATTGTTTATAATGCTGTCGATTTCCTCACGGCTAAAACCGCCCTCAGCGCCTACAATTATTGCGACATTTTTATACTCCTCTGTAAAGACTTCTCTTATATTTTTGGAGTCCTCGGTCTCGTTAGCAAAGATAACTATATCATAATCTTTTAGCTGCTGTAACATTTGCTTAAAAGTAATTGTAGGGTAAATCTTTATAACCGAAGTTCTTCCGCACTGTTTAGCAGAAGCTATCGCTATCTTGCGACTTCGTTCTACTTTGTTATCGTTTGGCTTAGCTATAGTAAAGTTAGATGTAAAAGTCCTAATCTCTTGAACGCCTAGTTCGCTAGTTTTTTGGATAATCCACTCTAGTTTTTCGCCTTTGGTCAAGCCTTGGAATAGTGTCAAATTGCACTTTGGGTTAGCTGTGCAAGGTCTAGATGAAAGGATTTTTAGTGTTGTTTGAGACTTAGTTATGCTCTCAATTTTGCACTCCAAAATATCTCCGCCATCTTCAAAGCACTCGGCACTATCTCCAACAGCAAGTCTTAATACCCTTGATAAGTGATTATGCTCATCATCACGCAAAACTATCTCATCATCTAATATATTATCTTTGGTTATAAAAAATCTTTTTTCCATACGCACATTATAGCACAAACGAGAATAAAGTCAAAAGTAAAATTTGAGAGAAAGGCATATTGATTTTGCGATAGAAAACAACTTAGTAGTTAACATAAATAATCTAACATTATTAAACATAGAGCTAGCTATACTAAATACAAAAATAGGCAAAAAGTATAATGATCCTTTCGAAATGTATATAAAGTACAGGTTTTTGGCTGGTTTTTACTCTTTTTAGATAAATTTTGAACAAAACATTGTCAAATTGTTTATTTTATTAAAGTTATATGTTAATATAAATGTATTAAAATACTTAGGAGAAAAAAATGGAATTTTTAGCGTCTAAGATGCCAACACCTACAATGTTTGGCTGGTTTCATTTAGTTGCATGGGCAATAGTTATTGGACTATGCATACTTTTGATACTTACAAGAAAAAGCGACAGCGAAAAACGCAGCAGAATAGTTTTGCTTACTTTTAGCATTACTGCCATAGTGCTTGAGGTATACAAACAAGTTTTATTTGCTTACAATAACAACTGGCAATACGAGTGGTATGCTTTTCCATTTCAATTTTGCTCTACACCACTATATGTTGCTCTTATTGCTGGGCTTGTCAAAGAAGGCAAATTTAGAGATGCACTTATGAGTTTCCTTGGAACATTTGGATTATTTGCAGGGCTTGCAGTTATGGTTTTCCCAGGAGATGTGTTTATGAAATACATCGGCATAAATATTCAAACTATGGTTGTTCATGGCGGTATGGTTGTCGTTGGTATTTATTGCATTATCTCAAAAAGGTCAAAACCTACTATCAAAAACTTTTTCACGGGCGTTTTGGTATTTGTATGTCTTGCGGCTATAGCAGATATTATGAATATAATTGTATATCATAGCGGAGTACTACATGGTGCTACTTTCAATATGTTCTACATTAGTCCATACTTTAAGTGTACATTGCTTGTTCTAAAAGAGTTTTATTTCTTGCCATATCCAGTATTTTTGCTTCTATATGTTGCGGGATTTACACTAGCGGGATTTTTGATGTTCTTGCCAGGGTATGTTGTAGAAAAGATACTAACTCACAAGGCAAATAAATTAGAAACAAATTATGATACTAAAAATAATACAAGTGTAGCAGAAACTAAAAATGATGATACAAAATCTACTGATAAAGCTACCAAATAGCTAGTAACAACAAAAGGTTAAATAAAAAAAACTAGGGGGAATACCTCTAGTTTTTTTGTTATTTTGCATATTTTTTAATCTTATCTTCATAGGCTTTTGATTTTGAATAACTTGCCATAGAAGAAACTTCTTGCAACTTTTGAATCATATCTTTATCTTGTTTTGATGCTGTTTTTGGCATCTCTACTCTAAGTGTTACAATGATGTCTCCGTAAACTTCACGGTTAAGATGTTTGATACCTTTTCCTTTTAGTCTAAAAATTGTGTTAGGTTGAGTAAGAGGTGGAATAGTTAATTCTTGAGTCCCATTTGTGGTTGGGATAGTAACTTTTCCGCCAAGGTAAGCTGTTGTAAATGGAACATAAAGGTCTAGGTATAGGTTTACGCCGTCCCTTTGCAAAATTTCATGTGGTCTTACGCTAACCTCAATTTGTAGGTCGCCATTTGGGCCACCATTAAATGAAGCATTACCATTATTACGCATAGTAATAACTTGGTTGTTATCAATACCAGCTGGGATTTTAATTTTAATCTCTTTGGTAACATTGATAATACCTTTGCCATTACAATCGCTACATTTTTCTTTGATAATTTTGCCTTTGCCGTTACATTTTTTACAAATACCAGTTTTGACTACTCTACCAAACATAGTATCTTGTACAAATCTTACTTTGCCAGTACCTTTACAGTCTGGGCAAACATCGACAGCAGTGCCATTTTTTGCACCAGTGCCTGAGCAAGAACTACATTTTTCGGCACGATTAACTCTGATGGTTTTTTCGCACCCAAAGACCGCCTCTTCAAAAGATAGGTCAATGTGTGTAACTATGTCTTCGCCTTGAACAGCCTCATCGGCTCTCGAAGCTCCGCCAAAACCAGAGAAAATGTTTGAAAAAATATCTTCAAATCCACCAAAACCTCCAAACCCTTGTGAGCTGAAGCCCCCTCCAGCATTGCCAAAGAAATCATTGCCGTTAGCACTACCGAACTGGTCGTAGTTACTTCTCTTAGTGCTATCGCCTAGCACTTCGTAAGCTTCGTTGATATCTTTGAACTTTTGGGCGCAGTCAGCATCATTAGGATGTAGGTCTGGGTGATATTGTTTTGCGAGTTTTCTATAGGCTGACTTTATTTCATCTTGACTAGCAGTTTTAGAAACACCAAGTATAGAATAATAATCTTTATTTGGCATTTTCTTATTCTCCTAATTAGTCTTTTTTGTCGTCTACAATTATCTCGTCATCGCCGTCTTTTTTGTCATCATTTTTTGCTTCAGCTTGTGCTTGAGCGTATAGTTTAGAGATGACACCGCTTGAACTTTGAGATAGCTCTTCTAGAGCCTTACGAATAACCTCAACATCATCGCTCTCTATTTCTTTCTTGCATTTTTCAATAGCAGCTTCTAGAGTCTTTTTGTCGTCCTCTGTTAGCTTGTCGCCATTTTCTTTTAGCATCTTTTCTAGAGAGTTGATCATATTCTCGGCATTGTTTTTAGTCTCGAATAGCTCTTTTTTCTTCTTATCCTCTTCTGCAAACTTCTCGGCTTCTTTTACAGCTTTATCAATATCTTTTTCGCTTAGGTTAGAAGAAGCTGTAATTGTGATACTTTGTTCTTTGTTTGTTCCAAGGTCTTTGGCAGATACATGAACGATACCGTTAGCATCAATATCAAATGTTACTTCGATTTGAGGGATTCCTCTTGGTGCAGGTGGAATATCTACTAGGCTAAATCTGCCAAGTGTTTTGTTATCTGCTGCAAACTCTCTCTCACCTTGTAATACATGGATATCAACACCTGGTTGATTATCTACTGCAGTTGAGAAAATTTGTGATTTTTTAGTAGGGATAGTTGTATTTCTTTCGATAAGTTTTGTGAAGATACCGCCTAGTGTCTCAATACCTAGTGAAAGTGGTGTTACATCAAGAAGAAGAACATCTTTTACAGTACCAGCTAGTACGCCACCTTGAATAGCAGCACCAAGTGCTACGCACTCATCTGGGTTAATACCCTTAAATGGCTCTTTACCAGTTGTTTTCTTAACAGATTCTACAACAGCTGGAATACGAGTAGAACCACCAACAAGAACTACTTTATCAATATCGTTAAATGATAGTTTTGCATCTTTGATAGCTTTGTTTACGGCGGTAGTAGTACGCTCTACTAGGTCGCTTGTGATACTATCAAATTTTGCTCTTGTCAAAGTATATTCTAGGTGTTTAGGGCCAGTTGCATCGGCTGTAATAAATGGTAAGTTAATAGATGTTTGAGTAACAGCTGATAGGTCTATCTTTGCCTTTTCTGCAGCTTCTTTTAATCTTTGCATTGCTAGTTTATCTTTTGACAAATCTATACCCTCTTTTGTCTTGAACTCGTCAACAAGAAGGTCCATAATTCTCTTATCAAAGTCATCGCCACCTAGTCTGTTATCACCGGCTGTAGAAATAACTTCGAATACGCCATCACCAATCTCTAGGATTGATACATCGAAAGTACCACCACCTAGGTCGTATACTAGAATCTTGTGGTTCTTGTCAGAGCCTTTGTCTAGACCATAAGCAAGTGATGCAGCTGTAGGCTCGTTGATTATTCTTAATACTTCAAGTCCAGCAATTTTACCAGCATCTTTTGTAGCTTGTCTTTGGCTATCTGTAAAGTAAGCAGGAACTGTGATAACTGCTTGAGTTACTTTTTGACCAAGGTAAGCTTCAGCATCTTGTTTTAATTTAGCAAGGATCATAGCTGAAATCTCTTGTGGTGAATATGTTTTGTCATCAATTTTTACTTTGTAGTCGCTACCCATCTCTCTCTTGATAGAAAGAATTGTTCTTTCAGGATTTACGACTGCTTGTCTTTTTGCTACTTGACCTACTAGTCTTTCGCCATCTTTTGAAAAAGCAACTACTGATGGAGTTGTTCTTTCACCTTCTGCGTTAGGAATTACGACTGCGTCTGTTCCTTCCATAACAGCTACGCATGAGTTTGTTGTACCTAAGTCAATACCAATAATTTTTCCCATAATTTTAATCTCCTTATTATTTTTATATATTATTTGGCAACTACAACTTGGCTGTATCTTATGACTTTGCCGTCATAAGTATAACCTGCTTGTAGTTCTTCTATTATCGTATTTGATTTTGCCTTAAAATCATCTATTAGCACTACCGCATTGTGAAGATTTGGGTCAAACTCATGACCTATTGTTGGTATGCGTTTTACCTTTAGCTTAGCTAAGGCATCAAGCAAAGCATCTTCTATCATCTTAATACCATTAAGACTGTTCTTGTCCATGATAACTTTGCGGGCTTTTTTGAAAGAGTCCAATGCTGGGAAGATTGTTTCGCAGGTCTTAATTACACCTTCTTCCATACCTTCTTTGCGGGCATCTTTGTTTAGCCTTCTATAATTATCAAAGTCAGCTTGTAACTGTCTTGCGGTATTTAGATATACAGCTGATTGTTTCAAAAGCTCATCGTACTTTGTAGCACTTACTTGTTTAGGAGCTTCTTGTTTATTTTTTTCGTGCTCTTTTTCGTTTGCCATGTAGCTTACCCACCTCCTTTGTCTTTGTTGCTTCGTTTGTCATTTATCTCGTCAGCAATGATTTTTAGGGCTGATGCTATCTCGGCATAATCTATTCTCTCAGGTCCTATTACGCCAATAGAAGCTACCTTCTTGCCATCAATTTTGATAGGAGTAGTAATTACGGCACAATCGCTAAGTTTTTCATTCTCTAGCTCATCGCCAATTTTTACATACACACCATCTTCGTCTTTGGTATCAAAGATATCTTTTAGTTGTTTTTTGTCGGACAAAATATTAAGAATATCTCTTGCCTTTTGGACATCGCTATATTCGGGAGAATTTAGCAATTTTACCAAACCACCACTTTGAACGCCACCTGATGACTTAGCATAATTTTCAAGGACTATAAGCACTAGCTTGAATATCTCGCCGTACTTATCAATTTCCTCTCTGACTTTATCGCTAAAGCTATCAATGTTGTCCATAAGATAACCTATGCTCTTGCCTGCAAAGACTGAATTAAATAACTTTGAGGCATTTTCGCAATCATCACTTGTGATACTAATGCTAGCAGATATTGTATTAGTTACAACGCCTGCATTGGTCTCTACAAGTACCAAAACTTGTCCACTGATTAGATAGAAGATTTTGATTGATTTGACCAAAAGCTCCTTAAACCCATCAAAGATAACTACCGCTGGGTAATTGGTCTTTTGGGAGATAGTTTCGGCTATGCTCTTTACTATTTCGCTTAGGTTGTTAGTCTTAGAAAATAGTTCATCCTTGACACTGCAAAGCTCACTAGTCGTATACTCAAGGTTGGATAAAATCTCATTAACGAAGAATCTATAACCTTTTGTAGTCGGTACTCTGCCACTTGATGTGTGGAGCTGTTTCAAAAACCCCATCGCTTCAAGTGAATTAAGCTCATTACGAAGTGTCGCAGTACTAAGATCCTTCATCTCCGTCTGCTGTACTAGCAAACTTGTGATTGGATTAGAGCCTTTGATATAATTATCTACGGCGCTATAAAGAATCTGTCTTTTTCTAGGGCTAAGCATTGGTAAATTATCACTCATAACTTTCCCTTTTAGCACTCTAATGATTTAGATTGTTAGCACTCTCTTTACCTTAGTGCTAACTATATTATATACATAAAAAATGCAATGTCAACAAAAATTATGACATTTTTTCAAAAATTTTTGAAACTTTTTTTTGAGCCAAAATTGAGATATTATTTAATATCTCAAAAGTCACCAAAACTATCTATAATGCCTCAAAAAATCCAAAAATATTATAAAAGCGTAGAGGCTAATACCACACGCCATGAGCCTCAAACACCACTAAAGGCAATAAAAAAGTGCCACCCGCCTCTTGGGGTGACACTAAATTATTGGCACTTTTATTATATGATTAGATAATAATATAAAATATAATAATATATATCATAAATAGCAAATTAGCCGTTGCCTCTACAAATAGTAGCATTTATTAGTTAGATTATTATACCAATAGTAGCTTTTACTTATTAGGTATATTATTAGTATGCTAATTATTTATCATACTAGATAGTTATTTAGATACAACTTTAGATACTATATTAGTTTTTGGACAACGCTATTTAGGACATAGAAGGCGTTATCGGCAAGTTTCAAGAAGCCTCTTTCGATAACGATAAACCTGTTGTTCATAAGGAAGGCAATTTCTTTTTGCTTATCTTCTAGTATGTTGCAGTTGAATTTGTTATTAAAAGCTTCTATATTGATACCTTTTGAAGTTCTAAGAGATAGCATTATAGTTTCTTCTTTTTGCTCCTCTATAGATAGCACTTCTCTATCTACAACGGCAAGTTTTTTACTATTGATTGTATCAATATACTCGTCTAGATTGTTAGTATTGGCAAATCTTTCGCCAAAAGCATAAGAGTGAGCTGCAACGCCAAAGCCTATATACTCGCCCATAGTCCAATATACAGTATTGTGAAGGCACTCATAGTCAGGAATAGCGAAGTTAGATACTTCGTATCTCTTGAAGCCTTTTTTGGTTAAATACTTGTATACGGCGTTGTACATATCTACAGTTTTGTCTTCTGATGGCAACATCATCTTGCCGCTGCTGACTTTGTTAAACATAGGTGTGCCGTGTTCTAATATTAGGCTATAAGCAGATATATGTTTAACCTCGTGTGATACAAGGTATCTTAGCATTTTGATAACATCATGCTTAGTCTGTCTAGGAAGACCAAGAAGCATATCAACTGATATGTTGTCAAAGCCTTTGGCTTGAGCAAGTTCTAGTGCTAGTTTGAAGTCATTGAAGTTGTGAAGTCTATCAATATTCTTCAAGATATGATTGTTGCAAGTTTGGGCGCCAATACTTAGTCTATTGATTCCGCAAGCCTTATACTCTTCTAGTTTTTCGATAGATAGTGAGTTTGGGTTAGCCTCGATTGTTATCTCGACATTTTTTAGGAAAGTATAGTTTTCTCTCAAAGCTTTCATAATTTTAAGCATTAGTCCGCTATGAAGGTAGCTAGGAGTTCCGCCGCCAATATATACAGATTGTACCCCATAATCTTTGAATTTCTTTGCCTGCATCTTCATCTCTTTGATAAGGCAATCGGTATAATCGTACATATAGTTATCTCTATCAACAAATGTTACAAAATTGCAATAGCCACAACGCCTTGCACAAAATGGTATATGAATATAAATTGATAACTTTTTCATTAGTCAAGTTTTAGGATGCTCATAAACGCCTCGCTAGGAAGTTCTACCGAACCTACCTGACGCATCCTCTTTTTGCCCTCCTTTTGCTTTTCTAGTAACTTTCTTTTACGAGAGATGTCTCCGCCGTAACACTTAGCCAAAACATCTTTTCGCATAGCTTTAACTGTTTCTCTTGCTATAACCTTGTTGCCTATACTTGCCTGAATAGGTATCTCAAATAACTGCCTTGGAATAACATCTTTTAACTTTTCGGCAATAGCTTTGCCTCTGCCATAAGCCTTTTCTCTATGAACAATAAGGCTTAGTGCATCACATTTCTCGCCATTTAGCAAAATGTCAAGTTTGACAAGATCGCTAACCTCATAACCCTTAATCTCATAATCTAGGCTTGCATATCCTCTACTTCTAGATTTTAGGCCATCAAAGAAGTCATATATAATCTCGTTAAGTGGCATATCGTATTTCATAACGACTCTGTTCTTGTCCAAATACTGCATATCAAGATATACGCCACGTTTATTTTGGCATAATTCCATGATAGAGCCTACATACTCTGGTGGAGTGTAAATATTAACGCTAGCAATAGGTTCTTCTATTGTGCTTATCTCGGTAACAGGTGGAAGATTGGCTGGGTTAGATATTTCTAGCACCTCGCCGTCCGTCCTTGTAACTCTATACGAAACTCCCGGAGCTGTAGTGATAATATCAAGATTAAACTCACGTTCAAGTCTTTCGGTGATAATCTCCATGTGCAAAAGTCCAAGGAAACCACATCTAAAACCAAAGCCAAGAGCTTGTGAAACCTCTGGCAAGTAGTCAAGAGCTGCATCGTTAAGTTTTAATTTCTCTAACGCATCTTTTAGGTCGCCATACTTTGAGCCGTCTACTAGGAATATACCACAGTAAACCATAGGTTTAACTTCTTTGTATCCAGGTAGTGGGCTATCTGCCATATTGTCAGCAAGAGTTATAGTATCGCCGACCTTGGTATCAGATACTGTCTTAATGCTGGCTGCTATATATCCAACATCTCCCGCTCTAAGCTCACTAATAGGCTTAGGTGCTGGACAGAATACACCAACTTCTGTAACATCATACTCTTTGCCGGTCTTGAACATTTTAATCTTTTGACCAGCTTTTACGCTACCATCTACTATACGCACCATACATACTGCGCCTTTGAAATTGTCATAGTAGCTGTCAAATATAAGAGCTTTTAGAGGTTTGTCTTCATTGCCTTTTGGGCATGGGACTTTGTTAACGATAGCGGTTAAGACTTTATCAATATTAAGTCCTTCCTTTGCGGAAATCAAAGGTGCGTCTGAGCAATCAAGACCTATGATATCTTCTATCTGCTTTTTTACCTCTTCTACATTTGCACTAGGTAAATCTATCTTGTTAATAACAGGGATAACTTCTAGGTCATTTTCTATAGCAAGGTAAACATTGGCAACAGTCTGTGCCTCAACACCTTGGGTAGCGTCAACTACAAGTATTGCTCCCTCACATGCTGCAAGTGATCTAGATACCTCATAGGTAAAGTCAACATGTCCTGGGGTGTCGATAAGGTTAAGGATATATTCTTCGTCATTTTCGGTATGGAACATACGAGTTGGGGTAAGCTTGATAGTTATGCCCCTTTCTCTCTCAATATCCATACTGTCCAAAACTTGGTCTTGAAGGTCACGCTTTGACAAAGTACCGGTCTTTTCTATTAGTCTATCTGCAAGGGTGCTTTTGCCATGGTCGATGTGTGCTATAATGCAAAAGTTCCTTATATTTTTTTGTCTATTACTCATAAGGTCTCCATTTTTACAAATAATATTATAATAAATATAAACTTTATTAGCAACAAAAAACGCCCTAATTTTTTAGACCAAAAGGTCGCCCAAAACAAGTATACCGCCGCCAAAATCTTGCTAAAACTCGCTCAATGTACCAATTATGTACCAAAAAGCATGGGTAAAAATTGTACATTTTTACAAAATTATACAAAAAACTACCTTTATTTAGTAGATTTTAGATGTAAAATTATGTTAAAATTACTTATCAATAAAAAATTAAACCGAGCGGTCGGTCGTATATATGGAGATTATTATGGAGATATTTGACAGTTGGCTAGTAAATAAATACATAGCCCATCGTGGACTTCACAATGAGGAGTTTGCAGAGAACAGTTTGTCTGCTTTCAAAAACGCTGTAGAAAAAGATTATGCCATCGAGCTAGATGTACAGATGATAGGTGACGGAACAGTTGTAGTTTTTCATGATGAGACTCTAAAAAGAGTTACTGGCGCTGACGGATATGTTAGAAATATCGCCTCAAAAGACAACCTAAAAAAATACAAACTAAATGGTACAAAAGACTGTATTCCTACCTTTGCACAAGTATTAAGACTCGTAGATGGCAAAGTCCCTCTACTAATAGAGATAAAAAATACTGGTAAAATAGGTGTACTTGAAGAAACCGTACTTAAAATGCTAAAAAAGTACAAAGGCGAATATGCCATAGAGGCTTTTAATCCTTATGTACTTGAGTGGTTCAAAAAGAACGCTCCAGAAATAGTAAGAGGTCAACTATCTTGCAAGTTTAAGGGCGAAAGGATGAGCTTCATCAAGAAGTACCTTCTATCTCACATGAAACTTAACAAAAAAGTTTCTGAGCCTAACTTTATTGCATACAAGTTTGACGAGATACCTCGTTGCTGCTCTACCACATACAAAGAGTTACCAGTTATTGCTTGGACTATACGAAGTCAACAAGACTATATGAACACTATCAAAAAATGCGACAATATCATCTTCGAGGGCTTCACTCCTAAGATTTAGTATCTCTAAGCTCTTAATAAACAAATACAATTATATAACAAAAAAAAGCATCTAAACATTTAGATGCTTTTTTTACTTATTAGATATCTCAAGTTATTTGATTGGAGTCAAAACTTGGAAATATGCTCTCTTGTGTCCACATACTGGGCAAACTTCTGGAGCTTCTTCGGCTTTTACTTTGTATCCGCAGTTACGGCACTCCCAAACTACTGGAGTAACTTTTTTGAAAGTAGTTCCGTTATTTAGGTTTTTAAGTAGAGCTTCATATCTCTTTTGGTGAGATTTCTCGATAGCTGCAACGCCCTCAAATAGTACTGCTATGCCCTCAAAACCCTCTTCTCTTGCTTTCTTTGCAAATTTCTTGTACATTTTGGTCCACTCGTAGTTTTCGCCACTTGCAGCAGTCTCAAGGTTAGCTTTTGTATCGCCGATGCCCTCAGCTAGTTTGTACCACATTTTTGCATGCTCTTTTTCGTTATCTGCAGTTTGAGTAAAGATTTCTGCTATTTGCTCATAGCCTTCTTTCTTAGCAACACTTGCAAAATATGTATATTTATTTCTTGCTTGTGACTCGCCAGAAAATGCTGTCATCAAATTTTTGTATGTTTGTGAATTTTTTAATTCCATAGTTTTTCTCCTGTGTTTTTTATATTTTACCTCTTAAGTATACCTGGTTTTTCGACTTTTTACAACTAATTTTGAGGTCTATTTTTCTTTCTTTGCATATTTTTCTCTCTGCCATTTTTGCTAGGGACATAATAAACTCTATCTTTTAGACTGTTAGGCATATATTGCTGCTTAACATATCCGCCATAATCATGAGGATACTTGTACGCACCCGTGCCGTCCTTATTGGTGCTAGGGTGATTTTTTAGACAGTTTAGAATATTGTCATCTTTTACATTTTTTGCATCTTGCTCAGCCATGTTCATAGCCTTTACGACAGAATTAGATTTTTCTGCTTCGCAAGCATAGATTATGGCGTGTGACAAATTGAGCATACACTCTGGATAGCCTAGTTTTTCGCACGAATACATAGCTGCTACTGCTAGCAAAAGTGCATTACTATCTGCCATACCTATGTCTTCGCTTGCGTGTGCCATAAGTCTTCTTGCCAAAATTCTTGGGTCGATACCCGCTTGTATAAGCCTCTCCGCATAGTACAAAGCCGCCTCGGCATCGCTACCTCTAATACTCTTACAATATGCACTAAGGATATCATAATACATATCTTCATCAAGAGATAGTGCTTTGTGCTGTATGCTTTGCTCGGCAATCTCTTTTGTTATAGTTATCTTCTTATCTTTGCCAAGTCCTGTCGTATTAACGGCAAGTTCTAAAGCATTAAGTGCCTGCCTTGCATCACCAGAACATGCATAAGCAAAGTGTTTATAAGCGTCTTCGTCAACAACTACTGGCAAGTTACCAAGTCCATTTTCTTTATCTTCAACAGCTCTTTTTAGAAGTTTGATTATATCTCTATCTTGTATAGCCTTAAACTCAAAGATTCTGCATCTAGAAACAATCGCCCTTGTCATGCTTGTGTATGGATTTTCAGTAGTCGAACCTATGAAGATAATGCTACCTTCTTCAACTGCCTGCAAAACACAATCGCTCTGCGCCTTGCTCCATCTATGGCACTCGTCAAGTAGTAAATATGTGCGTTTGCCATATAACTCAAAATCTTGCTTTGCCTTGTCTATAATCGCCTTTGCATCAGCTACTCCAGAAGAAACCGCATTTAGTTTGCGGAACTCGCCCTTGCAAGTAGATGCAATTATATTAGCAAGAGTTGTTTTGCCTGTGCCCGGAGGACCATAAAAAATACAGCTACCCAAAACTCCCGCTCTTATTGCTCTATCCAAAAGCTGATTTTTGCCAACGATATGCTCTTGTCCAACAAAAGTCTCGAGACTGGTAGGTCTCATGCGCTCGGCAAGCGGCTTTTTGGCAAATCCTTCAAAATTGTCCATTATTTCCTCGCTCGTAATACTATACCAAATATTTTTACATTTGTAAACTTATAGGCAACAACATCTTATCAAAACTTACAAAATTAATGCCGCTATACTCAACCCCGCCCAGTCTAAAAGTCCCCTCGCCGAGCCCTTCGTTTTTTATGTCAAAGGTATAAGTTTGACCTTTCCTTTTTAGCGTTACTTTGGACGACAAAAGTTCAGTTTTATTCTTTGATAGATATATACCTTTTGACCCAAAGCTAATGCCGTACTTGTTCCTTAGGGTATCAAAATATTTAGTGGCGTAAGGCGTAATCTTAGACGACAAGCGCTCCTTATCAAGAGCCATCTCATTAAGACAAGCAAAGGCTCTAAACTGACTTTTTTCTCTATTAGGGTTTTCGAAAAAGAAACTCAAAATCTTCTCAGGAAGCACGCTGTTAATTATATCGTCAAGGTCAGTGTCGTTACTTTTTACTTTAAGTTTAGGCAGATTATTTAGGCTAGTTGCCGCACGCAAAAATATAGATTCACAGTCAAAAATATTAGCAACTTTTAACTCGCATTTTGACCTAAAAATATAGATATATGGGCTATCAATTTTGTAGCTAAAATATATGCCTTTTTTGTTATAAATAGCGTCCAAAAATATTGGCTTATTAGAGGTAAAATATAGCTCAGTTTGTCTTTCAAAATCAGTGACTTTAAGAGTGCAAGGAGTGACCGAAATTGTAAAATAATTAGAGAGGTCAAGATTTATAAACTTTTCAACTTTGTCACCCTTTTTAGCTCCCGAAAAGTCTAGTCTAGTAACTAGTACATCTCTACTATAATCAAAAGTTGTTGCCTCTACAATATTATAGTTGCATAGTACTGACTGGCTCTCAGCATAACCCTTTCCTTTTTGCATAGTACTATGCAATTTTTCCATATATACTCCGCCATCTGCCGAAATATATCTATAATTTGCGTTTTTAGTCATATTTTCGGCAATTTTTGTGCCACAGTAGTAGTTGATATTAAGCATATTTAGCATGTTAATCGACATACAATCAAGCTCATTACTATCATATACTCTCACTACGCTTAGGCAAAAGTCAAGACTAGCAAGTACATATTTTATATTGTAAGCACGCTTAGGATAGCTATGAGTTATCACTATAATATTGAGTGCAACGCCTTCTCTTTCAAGCCTTTTGAGGAATGTAAGCTCCTCTATTATTGCCTTCATATTACTCATATCTGTAATGTTTATAACATAAAATTTTTGCTTAAAATTAACCCCTAATGGAGTCAAAATTTGACGCATTTTTTCCATGCTAAAATCAAGTTTTAATCTAGGCATATTGAAGTTAATTTTTTGCAAAATTTCTTCATTATTTTTGCCGTTTATAAGCAGCTTATTTATGCTTGATTTTGACACCTTATGCGAGTACTTAATAGTCAAATAATTGTACTCAAATAATCTAGAGATACCTACAAGAAGTAGGCACCCAAGTAGCGATATAAAAATAAATCCTAAAACAAATAACACAATCATCATACCAATATTATTGGCAATAATATTTTTATTAAACAATCAATTTTTTTTGAGAATAAAAGCGCTTTTATTTAGTTCATTTTTTGACTAACAGATATTATTTGTAAAAAAAAGAGGCGATATTAACGCCTCTTTCTTTATGATATTAGAGTAGTCTGTAAGCCGAGTTCTGTATTAGATGGTCATCTATCTAGGCTATATGTTTCCACATAGCTCAAGCGATACTTTTTGAGACCCAAGCGGACAACTTATTTGGTCTCGTTTAATCTTGCTTCAAGTGGGGTTTACATAACCCCCTCTGTCGCCAAAGGGGTGGTGAGCTCTTACCTCGCCTTTCCATCCTTACTAGACACAAGGTCTAGCGGTATATCTCTGTTGCACTATCCCTAGAGTCGCCTCCGCTGGGAGTTACCCAGCACCCTGTCCTACGAAGCCCGGACTTTCCTCGTTGTAGGCATCACACCTACCCCGCGACCATCTGGCTACCTAACAAAAAATAGTATACACAAGTGCATACTATTTGTCAAGTTTTATAATTGTTTAGAAGCCTCATTGCTCTCTTTTTCTGCATAGTATTTTTTCTTCAAAGGGTTAAGTCTAAATAACACAAGATAAGTAATACCAGCGGCTATAACGCCAGCTATTCCAAGGCAAATTGCCACGATATCAAATACTTTGTTAGAGGTCAAAAGTCCTACTACAAACAAAATAGCAACCGCACAGCCAGCCAAGATGCATACGCCGATAAATCTGCAAAGATGAATAGGATTGATGTGCTTTTCGGCAAATTCTTCAATATCCTCATCAGTCGCAGGTTGGTCACTATACAAGAGGCCTAAGCCTTTACCAGTTACAAAGGCTATTCCTAGAGCCATCACCAAAGCGATAGCAATAAACAAAAATACTACCATAATTGTCTACCTCTATGTGTATTATAACAAAATTATTGACAAAATCCAAACATCTAAGACATATAAATATTATTTTCTTTAGTTTTTTGTCTAATAATTTCTATGGCCTTTTTCTCTAATCTACTAATATATGACCTTGATATACCTAGTTTTTTTGCAACTTCACGCTGAGTATAGCTAGGACTATTGTTAAGCCCATAACGCAATGACACTATCTCATACTCTCTTGGTGACAAACTCTCTTTCATAATCTTGACAAGCTTTTCGGTCAAAATATTGTTGCAAGCCTCTTCTTCTAGGTCCTCATCACTTGGCACTATATCCATAAGGCAAACTTCGTTGCCGTCTTTATCTTGACCTAAACACTCATTGAGGGCAATAACATTGTTATGTTTTTTATTAGCCCTAAGCAACATTAAAATTTCATTTTCTATACACCTAGCTCCGTAAGTGCTAAACTGCGTGTTTTTATCATACCTAAATGTATTGATAGCTTTAATAAGCCCTATTGAACCGACAGAGATGAGGTCGTCAGCCTCGCCTGCGGTATTGTATTTTTTGACAATGTGAGCTACCAGCCTCAAATTGTGCGCTATAAGCTTTTCTTTTGCCTTTTGGTCGCCCGCCCAAAACTTCTCGAATTCCGCTTGCTCTTCTTTTAGCGTGAGTGGTCTAGGAAAGTTAGAGGCGTTATTGACATAGGCGGAAAAAAACATAATTTTGCTCATAAAATTGACAAAACTTTCTATTATCATAACATACTCCTAAATAGTTTATTTTTTTGTATGTATATGCCGTATTTTGTCAATTTTTGCTTGTACATAACAAAAAAGGACTAGCTATCTAGTCCTTTTCTTCAATCTTTTTACGCAAGATATCGCCTGCTTTTAGCGGCAAGTCAGTTTTGATATATAGTCTTTGTTGAACATTTTTTGCATCAAGCAAAGCGTTGCCTTCTAGGTCTTTCATTTCTTCAACCTTTAATATCTTATTAAATGTGTCATTTGGAGATAGAATCTCTAGTTCGTCACCGATTGCAAATCTGTTTCTTTGTTCAACTTGTACATAGCCATCTTTTTGGTCCTCGGTTACTATAGCCATAAACTCGTGAGTTTGGACAGGATATGAACTCTCAAGGCACTCACTTTCTTCTTTGAACTTGTCTTTGAAATTAAATCCCGTTGTGTATTTACGGTGGCTAGTTTTGTATAGCTCTTGTTCCAAAATTGGGTCAACTTTGTAGTTATCTCCGTCCTTTTCTAGCTCGTCAATAGCCCTACGATATGCGTTAGTAACTGTTGCTACATAGTATGGAGATTTCATCCTACCCTCAATCTTAAGGCTTGTAACGCCAGCATCCTTTAATTCTTTTATATATGCTAACATATTAAGGTCTTTACTATTAAGTATATATGTGCCTCTTTCGTCCTCTGCGATTGGAAAATACTCGCCTTTTTTGTTAACTTCGCTTATTGCATACTCCCATCTACAACATTGAACACAAGCACCACGGTTTGCATCTCTGCCAGACATATAGTTAGACAAAAGGCATCTGCCTGAATAGCTTATACACATAGCACCGTGACAAAAAGCCTCAAGTTCTATATTGGCTGGAATATAATCTCTTATTTCCTTTATCTCGCTGACGCTAAGCTCACGAGCCAAAATCAAACGACTAGCGCCCATGTCTACAAAAAATTTAGCAGAATACTTGTTAGTGATATTAGCTTGTGTACTTACATGTATGGTTAGTTCTGGAACGGTGTCTTTGATGTACTTAATAATTCCAGCATCTGCTACAATAACCGCATCGACATGTAGATCTCTTAGGTATTCTAGATACTCTTTTAGACCGTCAAAGTCACTATTGTGAGCGATAATATTAAGTGTGATATATGTCTTGACATTATGTGCGTGACAATAATCGATACTTTCTTTTAGTTCGTCCTTAGTAAAATTGCCAGAAAAGGCTCTAAGTCCGTATTTTTTACCAGCAAAATACACTGCATTGGCGCCGTAGTATACTGCTGTTTTTAATTTTTCCATGTTGCCTGCTGGGGCTAATAATTCTAACATTTTGTACTCCTTTTTACAGAAATTAAAACGCCATCACCGACATTAAGTAGTGAGTTTATGTAATTTCTGTTTTCATACATTTTATCTATAAACTGAGTTAAATTGTTCTTGATAGTCCTATGTTTTTTTGGCGTCTCTACCTCGCCTGCGACCATACCCTTAAATAGTACATTGTCCGAAACAAGCACTCCGCCGTCCGCAAGCAACCTATCTAAATCCTCTATATAGCTAAGGTACTGTCCCTTAGGCCCGTCAAGGAAAATAAAATCAAATTGACCTTTCTCATTTTTTAGAAGCTCGCCGGCATCGCCTAGCCTTTGGGTCACTCTATCTGTAAGTCCCATCTTAGCGAAGTTGTCTTTTGCCATATTGAAACTTGTCTCTAATTTTTCATAAGTAACAAGCTCGGCGCTACTATTAAGCAGCATTATGCTACCTGAGTAGCCTATAGCTGTGCCTATCTCCAAAATTTTCTTAGGCTTATACATAGAAACTAATGTCCTTATAAGGCTTGAAGTTTGGTCTAGCATAACAGGGATATAATTTGCTCTCGCAAAATCCTCTATTACCTTTAGTCTCTCGTCATTTGGACTAGCATATTTATTTAACATATCCTCAGTTTTTTGCGTAATAATCATTTTTTATCCTATTGTTCATTGATTATTGAGATAATCATTGGTTTTCTCTTAGTCTTCTTAAAGAAGAAGTTTGAAGCTATCTTTTTGATGTTTTGTTTTAGTTCGTTGTTGTCCATTGATTTTGCATCAAGGTTAGCAAGTCCGTTAGCAATAACTTCCTTGGCCTCAGTAATAACATCGTTAGCTTCGTCTTGATAAATAAATCCTCTTGAGATAAGTGTTGGCTCGCCGAATACTTCATCGCCTCTTGAGTGCTTATTAACAATAACTATACACAAACCTTCTTCACTAAGAAGTTTACGGTCTCTTATAACTACGCTCTCCAAATCGCCAAAGCCTGTACCGTCTATCAATCTCTCGCCTGCTGGAACGGTGCCAGTTGCTCTAAAGAAGTTTCTATTAACATCTATCTGCATACCTAGTTCTGGTATTATGATGTTACGCTCTTCCATACCCATATCCATAGCCAATCTCTTATGAGTTACCATATGTCTATACTCGCCGTGAACTGGTATGAAGAATTTTGGATTAACAAGAGAGTGCATAAGTTTTAGCTCTTCTTGATAAGCGTGTCCTGATACATGGACATCTGCTAGTTCGTTGTATATTACAGTGCAGCCTTTTCTATATAGGTTGTTGATTACTGTATTGATGCTCTTCTCGTTGCCAGGGATTGGGCTGGCTGAGAAAATGATTGCATCGTTTTCGTCAAGGCTAATCTTAGGAAAATTGTCAGAAGCCATACGAGTCATAGCACTCATAGCTTCGCCTTGGCTACCAGTTGTCAAAATGATTAACTCTTTGTCTTCGTATTTGTCAATCTTATCAAAGTCTATAAAGTTGTCTTTGTCGCCTTTTAGCTCGCCGATTTTTAGAGCGGTATCAATAACATTGACCATACTTCTACCGGTAAAAGCTATCTTTCTATTATATCTCTTAGAGATATCTAGTACTTGTTGCAATCTATGAACATTAGATGAGAATGTTGCGATAAATATTCTCTTATCTCTTAGCTCATTAAATAGGTCGTCAAAAGTCTTGCCAACAGTACGCTCGCTCATAGAGAAGCCTCTTCTCTCAGCGTTAGTACTCTCACACATCAAAAGTAATACGCCTTTTTTACCGATCTCAGCGATACGGCTTAGGTTAATTCTGTCCTCACCTATTGGTGTTAGGTCAACTTTGAAGTCGCCTGTGTGCATTACTACACCAACTGGTGTTGTGATAGCTAATGCCATAGCTCCTGGGATTGAGTGAGTAACTGATATAAACTCTACCTTAAAGCAGCCTGCTTGTATAACGCTTCCGTTTTTGATGCTGTTTGCGGTATACTCAACATTTTTGAACTCTCTCATCTTAGACTCTACTAGTGCTAGTGTCAAACGGCTACCATATATAGGAGCTTTTAGCTCGTCCAAAACATAAGGAAGTGAACCTATATGGTCCTCGTGTCCGTGAGTCAAAAAGATGCCTCTTACTCTATCCTTGTTCATAGTTAGGTATGTGATGTCTGGCACAACTATATCAATACCAGGCATTGTTTCGTCCGGAAATCCAAGACCACTATCTATAACGATAATGTCATCGCCGTACTCTAGGGCGGTCATATTTTTACCTATTTCGTCTACGCCACCCAAAAACATAATTTTTAAGTTTTCTTTTTTCATATTTTCTCCTTCAAAAATTTTTTCTATTTACACGCAAAAATACCTTGGCATGCCACGGTATCTTTTGTAATTACTATTTTGGGTATACTAAATGTAAAATTTTAGTTTTTTTACAGTTTCTTGTTCTTTAATCTTTTTTGGTGTTACGAACATATCTGGGTAAACATAAAATCTCATACCTTGGTTAGAAAAGTATGCTACCATACCATAAACGGTAACAGTATATGCTGTAAGAGGAAGTGTTATAATAAGTGCTGTTGTAAATGTGAAAACTCCAAACAAGAAGTTAACAACTAGGGCGCAAAGTACAATAGCTAGGGCGTTAGAAAAAGTACTAAAGAAGTTTCTAAATACTGCTCTAAAACCTTTGACCATAGATTTATAAACTCTAGTGCCGTTAACAGCGATAGCTGGCATCCAACAAGCAAATATTGTAATCATAAGACTATAAAGCACAAGGCAAGCAAGAAAAACAAGTACGCCAAGAAGTGTATAAAGTATGCCGCCCATAGCCCAAAGTCTAACTATACCATAAAAAGCCAACCCGAATATACCAGTAAGAACTAGTCTAAAAGGAAGTCTTGCCAAACTATAAAGTGCAGACTTGCCAAAGTTTCTAAAGTAAGAACCGGTAAAGCTATAAGTTGTTTGGCTAGACATATAGCCGTACAAAACTTCGCCAACTGCTAAGTCTGCTAGTCCAAACATAAATGGTAAAATTAAAAACAATAGTACACATGTAAAAATGTAATTTAACAAAAGTGCATTTGCATTAACAGTAAGAACTTGTCCAATAGTAATAAGAATATCATAAAAAGAGCTAACAAAGTTAGTAGGTTGAGAAAAGATGCCATTAAATAGAACTTGCAACTCTTCAAACACTCTAGCCTCGCTTAGTTTAGCAATAATAGGGCTAACTACTGGGTAAAGCATAAGTGTGCTGATAGCTATGCAAATAATATAATATAGTAATAATTTCCAAACATTAGAAAAATTAGTAAGCACAAGTCTTACAGTATTGTTAAACTTCATGATATTTCCTTATTATATAACTATTTTTACTATAAGTAGTATACTATATTACTTTATCTTTGGCAAATATTTTTGGAAAATACAACAAAATAAAAGCCATTTTTGCTAATAATAGCCAAATAATTATAAATAATTCTTAAAACTAATCGATTGAAAGATTGTATACTTATAAATTATTTTTGTCAAGAGTTATTTTTTTTGCGCAAAAAAAGCAGAGGCCTTTTGACCTCTGCTTTTTACTATTTATCTTCACTTTCTATAGTTTTGTCTTGTTTGGCATCTTGTATTTTGTCCTTACCTATTTCGCTAGCGCTCTTGTCAATGTCACTTTTTATTTCGTCTTTTAGGGTGCTAAAAGATTTATCTTTACTATCTCCCTTTTCGACAAGTCCAACAGATACAAGTATAGCACTTATTATAGCTACAATTTCGGTTATTATAGGCATAATATTAACTATACCAAAAAAGCTAAGAACAACACCCGTTATAGCTAGCACTGCCCCAACTATTCCTATATAAAATGAGTATTGCTTAAACTTTTTCATTTTTTCTTTTTACCTTACCAGCCATTACAGCCTGCCTTATCTCTTTTACTTCTTCTTTAATGTCGCTAACAGCATCTAGATGCTCATTTAGCTTAGATATAGTGTCTTGATATTTCTTTTCTCTTTTTGCGCTGTCTTTTAGTTCATAAACCAAAAGCCCAAGAAACATCGCCGACCATATACCGTTAGAAAGTGCTAAGTTGAAGATTTCTTGCCACATTTTTGTTTTTTCTCACAAGGTTTTTTGTACTTGTTGAGATAATTACCCCCTCCTGAAAATTGTTTTTGGCGAGAGCGAAAAAAGTAATTGATAAGTTCTTGTTTGCTAAAAATTTCTAAAGCCATATTTTATCACTATCCTTTGTAAAGTACATATGAGATTTTGTAACAATAAAAGCATCGTTATCATATAGCGGCTGATATTGAACAATTCCGTAACCTATTAAAACAGGTTTTACACTTGTATCGACATAATAGGTCCCAGTACTTGTGTCCAAACAAAATCTATATTTGTAAGTGTAGCCTCCTATGACTAGATAAACATCTACATCACTACTAGTTATGTCAATATATGACATTCCTGCAATTTTTGTTATGCCATATGGAGCACTATCTATAGCTACAAACTCAAAAGAATTTGGTTTTAGCATATACAATTTACCCCTCAATACAATCAATGGATATATTGTTTTATACACATCATTTAGATTACGAGTTAGAGGCATTCCTACATCTTGAAATTCATTACGATCTCTTTTTAATGTTGCATAATCCTTTTCACAAATTGGTCTAACAAAGCTATTGGTTAAACTATCACCATATGAAATCATACTTTTTGATAGCAATAACATATAACCGTATATAGTTTTTGTATCACTTTGATGTGCAGTATAGATCATCTTGTTAGAAGTATCAAACAATGTTCCTACGGCAGGTCTTTGCTGTGTTACATTAGCCATATGTTCAGTATCCGAATAATAATGTCCTACCAAATGTCTATAAACAATATTGCCGTCATCATCTTTCATGCAGTTGTAACCAATAGAAAGCGAACTATCTGCCTTAATATTTGGTATAGTCATTACAATAGGAGCTTTTGAGAGACAAAAATCACTAACATTTTGCTCATAAATATAGCCATTTTTGCTAGTTCTATCTACTTCGCTAAATGCGTATTTTTTGTTATATACGCCATTCATATCTACGCCATCAATCATAGTTACAGACGCACCGTTATAAATACTGCCCGTTAGGTTGGTAGTATCGTGAGGCAAAATATTTTCATCATTAACAAAGCTATCTGCTCTCTCCACATCAATAACAAAGTCATGTATCTTATACTTGACGCTTTGTTCGTGAGATACAACGACTTCTATGGTACATGGCGTGTCAAAAATGTATTTTGAGATGTAAAAATTAAAATGCGTAAAATATCCAAAAGTTTCTTTTGTCTCACTACCAATTTCCTCATCATTTAGATTTATCTTTATGGTAAACTTGTCCTCTACCTTGGTAGAAAGTTCTGTATCGCTTGAATCTAACAAAGTATTTTCTATCGCTAGACGAATGCCAATAACATTTGTCCCCGGGCACATTTTAATAAGTTTAGTAGTATAAGTATAACTATCAATAAGGCTGTCAGTTACCGTTATCTCTGTCCTAAAAAAGTCATCATTTTTTTTGATAACATCAGTATTAGAAGACGCCTGATTAGATTTATTTTTTCTTATTAGCCTTTCTAGTTCCTCTACTTTGTTAAGTGTGTACTTAGATAAATTATTTGTCATACTCCGCAACCTCCAAAGCCACAAGTCTAACATCGGCGTTAGTGTCTAGGCTCCTTACTCTTACCGAGAACGAATCGCCAAGCAAGTTGCACTTAAAAGTTTGAGGATAATCTTTTCCGTATACATAGCTGTACGCAGAACCGTTACTAGAAAAAATTTCTATCTCAACTTCGTACTTGGTATAGATTGTATATGACTTCAAAATTTTTCTTTTTTGTGGATCTCCTAGAGAATAAAAATCTGTCTTCCATTGTTTGGACAACGCACCATTATATTGTGCGTCATGAGTAAGCTCAAAAATTTTGTTATCATTAGGACCTCTAAGTAGAAGTAAAAGTTTGCTAATTTTGCCGGCATCAATAGGCAACATTGACACAACATCTATGCCACGCATTAGGTCAAATTTTTTGGTCTTAGTATCAAGCCCAATAAGTACATTATTAACAACTGTATAAGTACTAAATGCGCCTTTGTCATCGCCAACAGAAGCGTTGTCATTATAGTATAGATAGCATGCCAAAAAGTAAGTGCCTTTGTGAAAAACTCCAACTGAATTTTCAAAGGTTTGGTTAACATATAACGAGTCAAGATTTAGGTTAATTTTTTTGGCATCCATACCATCAAAAGAATACAATCCGTCACGAGTTGTAAAATATATTTCGTCCTCCGCTATTGCTATTGAATCTGGATAAATTCTACTCCCCGCAAAGAAAACTTGCGAAACTTCGTATGTGTTGTCCTCTTCAAAAAATTTAATTTTTGTTATGCCGTTATCACGAAAAACATACAAATATCCCAAAAAACTTACAATTTTATTCATACCGCCCATTTGGTCGGAAAGTCGTATATAGCCCGAACTTTCGTCAGTTTCGGTCACCAACCAGTTGGTCGGGTCAATTTCGCTACTATACCTTATATAATATCTGTCGCTAGTTAACGCAAACAGCCTTGAACCATGCCTACATACAGACCTAATATTCGGTGCTGAGGCTACAGTTTTAGGAATAGATACCCCATCCCAAGATATCATACCCTCCGTTTCGTTGCAGATAAGAAGATAATCTCTATCATACATACGGTAGTTGATGACATTAGGTTTACTGGTCAAAGTTATATCATATAACTCAAAAACATTAGGGTTATTATCAAAAACTCCAAGCCAATACATCTGTCCATTGCTGGCATAAATGATAAGGTCGTAAGAGTCTTTTTGCGCAGTTTTATCATAGTACTTGTATAGCCAAATTCCTTGATAATCGTACTCGCAATTAAAGGTAGGATTAAGCGTGCAATTACTTGCTGTAATAGACGCTGGAAGCTTGACAGTTTGCACTCCATACCCTAGCTCTAGCCTGCCGTTTTTTACCATAAAATTATATAGCGAAACGGCTTTTTTGTACTTTAACATTTCGGGGTTAGTAGTGCTATCGTTACCTCCCGAGAAGTCGTCTATAATGATTCTTTTATAAGTGCATTTTTTTGTCTCAAGGTCTTTTTCATATATCATAGCCACTTCCTTTTAGGCAAAAAGATTGGGCCTTTTTTACTTTGGTTAGCTCTAATACTATCACAAAATCTTTTGTGCCAAATCTTAGCGTCATCAAAAAATCCTGCAATAAATGAGTACTCACTTGCGACCAAAAATGCAAAGCTTCTAGTTGTTACTTTGCCACAAAAATTGCTAAAATCTCCGCCCCACTCTGGCTCTTGTGGAATATAACTATATAGCACTTTTACATTGCCCGCACCACCTACATAACAATAATCTGGAAAACACTTAAACCTAAAAATTTTACCGTCAATTCCTTCTATTCTGTATATGTCTTTTACATCTTTTGCTAAATCTGTGTAGTATATTTTGTTATTTTGCACCACGACTTCTTCGTTACTAAGTAGTGGAAAGTAGTCAGTAGCAAGCTCCTCGTATGCTATCATACATGCGTTGTATAGCATATTGAACTGAGCGCTAAGTGTAGGCTTTGAGGTAGCTTCTATTTGCACTTTCATATCACTTTCAATATTAAGAATTTGTGATGCTTTGGTTAATACATCTTTTACTTTCATTTGTTCTCCTTTTAGAAATATTTTTCTATTTTTAAGTTTTCTTTTAGGGCGCATTTCGCCCTATCTAACATTTCTCTTTTTGCATATTTTTCTAGGTTTTCATTTGTCTTTTCTATTGCTCTAAATATATCTAGGCAGTTTTTGCTTTGGGATTTATAAACTTTTTCTATACTCTGTTTTGTAAGCCTTGGGCCTAGCGATATAAGATATGTAGGTCTTTCGTTTTTGTGGTGAAGTTCGTAGCACTTTTTGTCTGTGTCGTACATCACAAAGTAGCCTTTGTCTATTGCTTTTATTCGCTTAGATATTCCGTACAAGTCATCAATTATTACTTTTTTCATCTTATCGCCTTTTTTATAAAAATATGACAGGCCTATATAGACCTGTCATAAAAGTTTTTGCTAATTAGAAGCAGTGCTTGAAGCTAGCGGATTAGTTACTGTTGAGCTAATACCACTAATTTTTGCTTGACCATTTGGTTTGTTGCAAATAAGGTCTGCGTATTTTACAAGAGTTGCAGTATACTTTGGATATCCAGCTACTTGTTTGATAATCTTACCGTCTTCTCCCTCAAGCCAGTTCCAATCGCATAGTTGATGCAAGTTAAACTCGCTAGTGTTAAGAAGGTACATAGTATCGTCATCGACAAATCTATCAGAAACAATAGGTATACCATTGTAAGCTAGTGCCTTGTAGCCGCCTTCAAGTTCCATAACATCTATATTTCTTCTAAAGTATGATAGATATTTTTGAAAAGCTCTCTTAACAGTTGCTGAACATGTAATGAAGTCTACTACACTACCAGTATTTTCTTCTAGGGTGTCAATAGCTTTTTGCATTAGGTCATCGCTTATCTCAGTAGAAGTTGATGAGATATATGGATTCATCCATGGATAAGTTGTTTTGCTTACGCCATAAAGTGAACCAGTTGTTTTGAAGATAGCACCAAGTCCTGTGATTTCGTTACCCTTTGAACCTTGAACATATAAGTCATAATCTTTTGCGATAGTTCCGCTAGGAGTTGTAGTAAAGGTAATTGTCTTATTAGTTCTGTCAATAGTAGCAATACGAAGTCCAGTAAGACCAGTAACTGCACTAGTACCGTTATAAATATCAACTACCATACCCTCAATCAAGTTTTTAACTGAGTTAAGGGTGATAACATTATTTGCATAACTTGCGATAGTAGCAAGTTTGCCAGAGCCATCACCATATAGCATACGACTTAGGTTAAAGCAGCTAGCTTTTACAAGTCCTTCCATCTCGTCATTAAGCAAATTAACAAAAGCGCCTGCGTTGTTAGCAGAAGCTCTAATAGCTTTATCTGAGATTTCGATAGTGCCATATAAGTTCTTTAGAGTTGATACAAATTGCACATATTTATTCTCGGCAGAAGCAGGAAGTGCGCCCTCTTCTGTGCCTGCACCAATACCACCATTGATGCCGTATGGAGCTAATTTTCTTACTTCTTTTCCCCATACATCTTTTGTTGTTTGTTTGATTTTTGCAAGAAGCGGATTACTGTTTAGGTTAAGTTGATCAGATACAACTCCTAGATAAACGGTTTTTAATGCGTCTTGCGCTGTAGTTAAAGTTACCATAATTTCTCCTTTTATTTTTCAAGAAGGCTTTTTGCGAGTGCTCCCGCCTCAGCAAAACTATTTGGCTTATTTTGTTTTGCAAGAAGTGATTTTGACCCAATCTGTTTTGCAATAATAGGCGGAATATTTTGAAGGCTAATATTAGCGAAATACTCTTCTATAACTCGCTTTTTTAGGTCTTCGTTAGTTAAGATATACTTGTCCAAAAACTCTTGGTCTTTGGCTAAGTCATCTTTTGGTACAAAGTTGTCCTTTCTAAATTTATCCCAAGCGGACAAATACGGATTATCACTATCCATAATTTGTTTGTCGCCAGAAATAATATTTTCTAGGTCATCAATGTATCTTTTTGCGGTAGGATTAGAGGCAAAGAAAGCTTCTTTTGTGTCCGTTTCTTTATATGCACTTTCGAGTTTCTTTTGGGTGTCGGACAATGTCTGGCACTTTTTTGTAAACTCCTTTTGCAAATTTTCATAGGCTTTTTCTAAGCTTTGAGTGTCCTTAAACTTACCTAGTATGGAGCCACAATTTTCTTCTGCCCTTATACTTTCTTGCGACACTTCGCCGTGGCACTCCTCTTGTGGTTGTTCCAATTTTTCTAATTCTTTTTCCATATTTACTCCTTATTCTCCATTGCCAAAAATGTCTTATGCACTCTAATATGTGCTAAGATTTTATCTTTTAGGTTAGGATATTTTTTCAATTTTTCTTCGTATTCATTAGATAGCATATATGCTATATGTGTCTTAATATGCAGCTCGTGGTCATCTATTTCCATTACTTCGACTTTGTTATAATTTGTTGCAAACTGCATATTTTCGCTCTCGGCGTGTTTAATATGTAGTCTTTCTATATCTACTCCGTCTTCCCAAACGCCAAAGCCTAGCATTTCAAGAAGTTTAAGTTTGTTGTAGTCAGAGATTTTACCTTCGCTGTTATATAGTAGCCCCTTATCTAACATCTCAAAAATATTTGCTCTTCTCTGTGCCAAGCTTTCGCCAAGTTCGTTCTCTGTCTCAAAAACAATATCCTCACTACCAATATCACTTGCATTAAAGTACAATACTTCGACCTCTCCCTTGTTAGAGAGTTTCAAAAGTCTAGGAGTTGTCGCAAACTGCTTATAAAGTCTCAAAATATGTTTTGCTATTTCTTTTACGGCGTATTTAATGTTGTCTATTGTTGAAGTAAGCTTTGACTCTGCTTGCTCAAGCATTAACTGTAAAGTTACACCACTAACATTGCTAGTTATTTTAGACACATCAGTGAATATATCACTTACGCCACTAATCTCATTAAACTCTTCTAATAGTCTTTGCTCTTCTTTTGTAAAGTCCGCTGGTACGCTGTCGCTTTTCAAAATATCTGGCGGATTAGAGCCTTGTCTATATACTAAGACTTTACCTGGGCATAAGCCGTCTTCTTCTAGGCTGTCTGTATCAACTGATCCGTCTTCGACAGTAAGCACACCCATAGACAATCTGTTAAGGTATTCGTGCTTTCTATTTTTGATAGCATTGTAGGCTCTTTGGACAGGGATAATTCTTTCTATTATGCTACTGCCCCAAAAACACCCTGGAACATCAACAGATACTTGTCTTATAAATGGATAAGTCCTCTTACCATCAATGCCGTTAATAAAAGGAAGTTCGCCCATATACAATAATTTATCTTGACAAACGGTAATAAGTCTGCCGTTAGGATACTTGACGGTAGGGGCTTCGTACTTTTCGATAACTATTGCATGGTCTTGCTTTATGGTGCTAGAAAATTTACTTTGGCTAGCATTATATCCAAGACCGCCAAGAGTTTCTCTTTTGTCTAGCGAAAAGACATCAACTTTTTCGGGTTTAACATCTACGCCCCAGATTGATTTTACACTCTCTACGCTATATGCTTTGGCATGCATAATACTGCCGCACTCATCAAGTGAGCTGTAACAGTTAGCCTCCGGGAAGATCTCGTATGGAGGTACTGCGACTATTTCAAGGTCGCCCTCTTTTACATCTCCACCAAGAGCATTCTTTGCTATAGTTTTGCCCTTATAATTTTTCCAAATAACCTTGTAAAAAACTGTTCCGCAAATTTCGCTCCACTTAGTACCTTCTGCGATTACTTTGCTAAGATTGTGTTTTTGGTATGTAGATTCCAAAATATCTTTTGATAACTTAGCGACTTTGATATCATTTTCTTCGCTACTTGCAGGTATAACTGACATCTTAGGTCTTATAGCCACAAGTTTGGCAAGTCTTGCATCAATAATAGGTGCTATGTGATTAAAAACTTCACGCTCTTGCCAAAAATACTTTTTGTCATAGTCTTCTACATTGTTAAGTAGAGATATGAAGCAATATTGATTGCCTATCAAAAAGTTATTGTTAAGTTGCCACTGTGCCTCAAAACTCTTTCGCTCTTTTTGGCGGTTTTCAAAGTCTTCTTGGATTTCTTCAACAAGAAGTTTAATTTCTTTATCTTTTACTTTCATCTTTTTCGTCCTTTTGTTTTATTAGTCTTATGAGTTTAGTTTTTTCTTCTATGAGTTCCTCGTCCGAAAAACTTTCAAACTCATTTGCCTTTGTATCATCTATATCAAGTAGAGCCTTAAATGATTGTGGGTCGGGGGGAATATCCTTGGAGGTAATTTTTTTCTTTTGGAGCACCATACCATCTTCGCCATTAGTGTACTCTTCTATTATCTCGGTAGAAGTATAACCTAAGGCCTTTTTAAGAAGTGCCTCTTTTAGTGCTTTGTTTATATTTCTTTTCATAGTCTTACTTTGCTGTTTTTTAACCTCCTTATCAGTCTATCTTTGTCTTTTGTTATGACGCTTTTTTCGTATGGCTTTTTGGCATTTTCGGGTCTTGACATTATGTAATATCTCAACTCGTCTAGGCAGTGGTCGTCCTTTTTTATCGGCACATCATTTGAGCCCCAAAAGTAACTTTTTATCTCCCTTATAAGATTGGGACAATTTTTGAATATAAAAAGTCTGCTTCTGCCGGTGCTATCTTTTAGATAACTTTTTACCTTAGATATGCCACTAAAAAGATCTTTATTAACCTTGGGATTGACTGCTATGCCGTTATCAAAGAAAAGTTCTGTTACTGACTTTTCGCTAGCGAGAGTCTTTTGGTTAGCGGCACTATCTATCAAACTCTCAAGTCTCCCGTCACTGCCAAAATGCCAACCTAGAGATTTTGCTAGCTCTATTATTTTTTTTGCGTGATACTCAACAATTTTGCCCGACTCAAAGTGCTCGCCAACAACATATATATTGCCGTCATAATCCACCGCATAAAAGTGACACGACAAAGGGTTGTTAAGCCCGGGGTCAATAGATATGTTATCTTGCCACTCTTTTGGGATAGTAAATGGCTCTACAACATTTACTCTCTCGTCAAACTCTGTGTACACGAGCCCCTCCGCTGACGAAAACTTACCATACTTGCGACTTTCGAGTTCGTCACTGGACATACTTGTTTCGAGAGACAGTATTTCATTTTTGTCAAGATAAGGGTTGTCCTCCCACTGCATAAAAGTTGTCCATATATTTTCATCGCCCTTGGGGTTAAGATAGATGTCTGTATATACCCAAGTTAAACCTTTAAGTGGAGTCATTGTTCCAAATATATCTCCGCATTTGTCAAGTACTCTCATGCGGCACTCGGTGTAAATATCAAGCGGCGGCTCTTCATCAAACCAGACATAATCAAGAGATGTCCCTTGGAACTTTTCTCTACCCTGATCGCAACTCTTAAAACCTATCTTTGATATACCGCCCAAAGCGGATTTGATAGTTATATAATCAATCACTCCGCCTGCGGGGCTGTCTTTTTTGCCGGACAACATAACTATATCTACTATCCAGTCAGGGTTGATATAACTTAAGACTTTACTTTGGGCGACATCTCTCTGCACTTGCTGTGATAGTGACACCACCCAGCCGGTAGTACTCTTTTTGTTTCCTCTATACGGGTGTATGCCCCTTGCCATATACACAACTTCGACCGCTCCGCACTCAGTTTTTCCGCTTCGGTTACCACCGAACACCCACCTATTCTTTTTTGGACATTTGTGAAATTCAAGCTGTTTATAGTGGATAGGCGGAGTTTTGTTATAATACAAGACTTTGTTTGCTGTCTTTCGCCTTGCGAGTTCTTTGTCTATTTTTATTATCTTGTTTAATATGTCTGTCTTTTGCATAAAATTCCTTTTTTTCGGCAATAAGTTATAAAAAACACTTTTAGTTTTTTACTAAAATACATTTAGGAGGCTAAAATGATAACTCTAATTTTAATTCTTTGTTTTTCACTACTACCCGCACCGAGAGCTTTTGCCGAAAATATTTATTATGGTCAAATAATAAACAGCGGTACTTATCTATATAAGGACACAAAAAATAATCTTATTTTTGAGCTCCCTCAAACATATTTTGTAAAAATTTCTGGCTACAAGTCTGGGCACTACATTGCTGAGTACATGGGCACAAAAGGTTATGTCAAGTGTGATAATATAAAAGTTGTAAGAGGGACACCAAAATGTCCATATCTTACAACTTCTACATTTAGATTATTCGCAAGTGATTATAATAAGCTCAAACTATCGCCCAATATCTTATCTAAGACGCTAACAAGTCTCCCAGTTAACACCCCTATCAAATATATCGCCACAAGTTATGGCGAGGAACTCGTTGAAAACCGAGGCAATGCATGGTACTACTGTGAGTATAGAGATGGCAAAAGTTCTATTTGTGGCTATGTATATGCAGGTCTATGTGATGGACTTATTATAGAGCCAAATACAGAGACCTTTGAGTACATCGCAAACCCATATGTTAGCCCTAGTACTGAGTATATTGAGTACCTATCAAGTGACGGCAAAATGCTCGTTATAGCACCTGTTGTGCTTGTTAGTATTTTGTTTATTCCACTACTGTTTTTGCCTAAGTTTGTAAAAAACTTCAAAAGAAAACCATCTACTACATTTGTAGAAGATGGCAAAATCTAATATTAACAAACCTCTTTTACTTGTCTAAACAGATGGTCGCAAACGAGAAGTTTGCTGCAATCTGTTTTTTTACTGCCCTCGTCAAAGTAGTCTACAAAATTAGCAAACCACCTTTCTCTTAAGTACTTAGACAAAAGGTCTTTGTTTAGTGTGTTTTCAAATGCGAGCATATTGCAAAAAGCCGCAAAAGCGCTGTTAATCTTTCTAAAATAAGTACGTTGGCTGATGCCGAGTAGTTCGGATAAGTCGTTAATCGACATGTTGTCAATGTACCTCAAAATTATCATCTTTTTGTTACCTTTGCACAACCTTGCGATAGCTTTATCAATTAGGACTTTTATATTGATAAGCGAAACTTTTCGCTCGGTCAAATTGATTATTTCGCTAGATAAACTCTCCATATTTTCGCCCATAGACACGCTAAAGTTCTCAGTCTTTGTGGCAATTAGTTTATCAATAGACATGGTCATTGGCTCCAAATACTTATATAAGTTAAGTAGAGCCCTCCCAAAAATACTTATGTTCATAATACCTCCCCCGCTGTTTGAAAAAACTAAAATATGCTTTAGCCATCATCAGTATAAAAGCAACTTTTTGCCAAAGTCAATTTTTGCTGACATATTTTTTAATGTTATTGTAAAATATTATCAAAAAATATTGAAAAATGTCTAAATATGTTGAAAGGGTAGTTTCTTCAAACATTTGTTCTATAATAACACCCAAAAGCTGACAATAGTTGTCATACATACCAAATTTGTGTCAAAAAAAATAAAAATATTTTGTCAAAAAAACTCAAAAAGCGTTGGACAAATAAAAGACAAAGTGATAGTCTATTATGGTCTGCCCAAAAAATATTCTGGACAAAAAATGAAAAAAGTGTGCGATTTTTCTAGATTATTTTGACAGGGTTATATATAATAACAATAGGAGATTATGCTTACTTTATGAAGAAAAAATTATTCGTGGCACTGCTACCAATATTTTTGCTGATGCTAGTATTTTTGCCGGTGAGTACATATTCATACGCAGATAGCATAGATTTCATCTTAGACAATGGCGGCTTTTCGAGTGCATCTGAGATGATAGCTTATGACAATTACCTATTTGTTACCGATGAGGGAGCGAGTAAAGTCCAAATAATCGACCAAACTACTCTAAAAGTTTACAACTTCGGTAAGAGCGGTATGCAGGACCAAAGTACTACTACCCCAACACATATCGTTTGTGACAATAATAGCATTTACCTATGCATAGGCAACGGCAATTATATCAAAAAGTTTAACTACAAAGGCGAATATCAAGACTTTTATCATGACAGCTACCTAGACAATGATGTGACCAAAAATTTTGAAAAAATAGGTTCGCTTGCACTTGATACATACGGCAACCTATACGCACTTAACATTTCTAGCGACTCAAATAACAGCCGTATACTAAAATTCTTTAGCAATATCGTAGATGGCACTGAGACTGGAAGTTTCAAAGCTATATCAATAGACAACCTAACTATTGATGATGATTCTACAATACTTATGTCTGCTAGCAGCGATTATATGTTTGTCTGCTCTAGCACTAAGATCACTGTTATTGATTCTAGATCATTTACAGTGATTAACACATACTCAATCAATGTTCCTCACACAGATGTAAAAATTGATCACTTAGACAACTTGTATTACCTAAATGGCAACACTATCACAAAATTACTAGCTAGTGAATACGCATCTACTGAGACAATCAATCTAGACAAAAGTTACACACATTTTGCTTTCAACCAAGTCAACGGAAAAGTATATTTTATTGACCAAGAAGATAACAAAATTGTTAATATAGATGTAACCGGAATTGACCATTTGTCAGCTTTTACAAAACCTCGTGAATATCTAAATCAAGCTGAGCTAAATACTACCAAAGTTCAAATCGCAACACTTACCTCTGGTACAATAGCTTACAACTACCCATATACACTATCTTCTAACATTTCGCTTAATGCTGGAGATTGGGCAATAGTTCTTAGTACGCACACATCTAACAACTCTAATTTTTATTACTGTCTAATCACTAACAAAAAGGAATACAACTTAGCTGTATATATTCACAAAAACCACCTAAATATTATAGACGATACAATTACTAACCTTGACGGAACTAACCTATTATATAATCAAGCTATCTCTTCTCCACTAGCTAACATATACAAGTATCCAACATCTATGCTAGCCGAAGAAGGTGCAAGTAGCGCAATAGTTTACTCACTATCTAGCCTAAATGCTGGCGACAAAATCACCGCAACTAGATACCTAAAAGATTATACAGATTTTAGCGGTTATAGCTTCTACGAAGTAAAATTTGCTGATGGTTCATACGGATACATCAACGCAAACTCACTAGTAAGTTACAACACCGAAAAAGAGCCTACCAAGATCAAGGCAAACGCAACAATAGTAACAAGTGACGAAAAAGATTTCGTTAACCTATACACAAAACAAGGCAACAACTATGTTTTAGTTAGAGACTTTGTATTACTTAACACTACAAGAGTAAGACTTACATCTAACTATGACAAATCAGCAGAATATACCGAGATAAAATATGTAGACAACGGAACTGTAAAAACAGCCTATGTCAAGACTAAGTTTATCCAAGTAGATGGTATAAGCTTTGAGATAATCATCGCAATACTACTTGCAGTTGTATGCGTAATACTAACTTTAATATTAGTAGTAGTAATAAGAAAAAACAAAAAAGTAGCTAGATAACAATTATTTTCTAACTACTTTTTTTATTTATCCAATATTGTCAGCTATATCATATTCCATTTTTGGTTCGTCTTTTGATATTTTACTAATAGAAATCTCATAAGCAACTCTTGTCTCAACTGTCTCATTAGGCAGTTTTTTTTGATAATCTCTACTCTGTATTCTGCCTATAATATTAACCTTTTGCCCTACTTCTGCATTTTGGACAAATCTTGCATTTCTGCCCCAAGCTATGCAAGGCAAATAATCTGACTTGTTATACGCACGATTAACCGCAACAAGTAAGTCACATATCTCCCTCTTAAAAGGCGTAGTTCTGTATATAGGCGGCTTACATATGTATCCTGTAATTTCTATTTGGTTAGGGTTTTGGTCGCCAAAATCCTTTTCTACCTCTCTTACAAACACAGTAAGCATTAGCTTGCTTTTGCCATCAATGAGTTTGTTGTAGCTCCTAAATTGACCTTTTACAAAAATTTCCTTTCCTAATCCAAAGTCATCGTTTGTTAATAGTTTTTCGGATACAGTTATAGGTATAATGTCGCTATTGTCAGATAGTCTTTTTACCTCAAGCTCGAGCTCATAAAAACCCTCACCAAATACCTCGTGACTAAATTCAGGCTTTGACACAACCTTTCCCATCAAAGTTACTTTGTTGTTTTCCATTAGTTCATAATTCATTTTTTAATCTCCATTTTTAATTTGTATTCCTTGAGAATTGATGCTGTAATTCTCTTTATATATTAGTTCCGAAACAGACACCACTGAGTACCCACGAGATTTGAGTGTCGTAAGTAGCGTTGGCAAAGCCTCTACTATATGGTCAGAATTGTTGTGACAAAGTATAATTGACCCTGGCTTAACCTTAGGCAAAACATTAGAACAAATAGTTTGTGCAGAAACACCCTTCCAGTCTAAACTATCTACATCCCACTGCACAGTAGTAAGCCCTAGCTTCTCAGCCTCTTCTATACTTGTGTTGTTATAAGCCCCAAAAGGAGACCTAAAAACATTAACTTTCTTGCCAGTGATATTTTCTAGCTTTTGGTTGGTGGTACTAAGTTCTAAGGCTATTTTGTCACGAGTTAACTTAGTAAGGTCGGGATGAGTGTTAGAGTGAGAACCTATCTCAAAGCCTCTACTATCTATCTCTTTTACTATATCCTCATATTTATCTATCCAAAATCCTACTAGGAAAAATGTCGCATTGCAGTTGTGTTTTTCAAGTTCGTCCATAATTTTACGAGTTTTGTCCGCACCCCATGCTGCATCAAAACTAATGGCTACTTTTTTCTCCTCAGTTTTTACGCAGTAAATAGGAACTTTTCGCATTGATTTTCCAAAGTACACATCTGCCATACTTGAATTGCTGACATTGATAATCAGCATCAAAATAAGCAAAAAAATTGATAGTCCTATGTATAGATATTTTTTCGGAACAACTAAAAATCGCATCTTGTCCTCGCTTTTTATTATATTATTATGCCAAGTAAGCTTTTTATATGTTTTTGTAGAATAATAGCTTTTTTGGGCAGTTTGTTTTTTTTGTATTACTATATTATATTGATTAGAATTTTGTATTATTCAAAAATTAAAAACAAAAAAATGCGATCTAAAAATTAGTTCGCATTTTTTATTTTACAATTATATAAATATTCCTATTTTTTATATCAAGCATTTTACTTTTTAATAAGGTTATTTAACTGAGTATATTGATTATCATTGAGCAAATTTTGCTATATATATCTATTATAATAATGTTTATTACAATAACACTTATTTACAATAATATCTACCCACTAGGCCTTATAGTAAGTCACTACTTAGTTATCTTGCTATAATCTATTATACAAGATATCTATAACCTCTTAGGATAACAGGTGGCTTTTTCATCTTTTCGATAAGTTTACCTTTCCCGGTGCGGTTCTCGATTGGGCATACATCAGTATCTCTACCGTATAGTTTGCCATCATCAGCCTCGCCTACAACAACGAAGTTTTCTTTTACATAGCTTGCATATACAAGCTCTGTGCCGTTGTCTTTTTCGCTAAGGGTAACTATCTTGATACCCTTTCTGTATCTTGCCATTACATCTATTTGACTAACTACAACTCTCTTAATAAAGCCACGGTTGGTCATAACAACTACTTCACCATCTTCGGTTACTTGACCGGCAAATATTACATAGTCGCCAGCATTTAGGTTAATACCTTTTACGCCGCCAGAAATTCTACCTTGGATAGGGACATCGCTCTTATCAGCATTAAGTACCATACCACTTCTAGTAACGAATAGTAGTGTTGTTGATTTTTCTTCTACAAAGATATTGATAACTTCGTCATCATCTTTTAGTTTGATTGCTTGGAAGGTAGATTTTGAAACGCCGTATTCTTTGAAAGATGACTTCTTAACCATACCTTGTTTGGTCATAAAGATTAAGTTGCCTTTTGGCATATCTTCATCTATTGAGAATATACCACATGGGATTTCGCCCTTATCACATTTAACAACGCTTGCAAATGGTGTGCCTTTGTCCTTAAATCTAGCCTCAGGGATTGACTTAACTGGCACTTTGTAGCAGTTACCTTTGTTAGTGAAGATGTATGCTGTCTTGTCAGTATCGGTCTTGGTCAAAATCTTGTGGATTTCGTACAAGTTAGATGTTTCCTTAAACTCTTTTTGACTAGCTCCAAATGCCTTTTTGTTAATAAATTTAATATTATTAACAGCATTTACTGCGATATAACCTTCAACGACAGCTTCTTTATCATCATCTGCAGGAAGCTCCAAGCTGTCGCTAGATTTTAAAATTATTGACTTTCTGTCACTCTTATATTGCTTCTTGATAGCCAAAATCTCAGTCTTAACAACCTCAAATTGAGCTTTTTTAGAGTTTACGATAGCTGTTAGTTGTTCTACTAACAATTTGTTTTTCTTGATTTCTTCTTGCAAATTGTTTACTTCAAGATTTGTAAGTCTTGCAAGTTTCATATCAAGGATTGCTTGTGCTTGTTTTTCGCTAAGTGAGAATCTATCTCTCAATCTTTGTTTAGCGGTTGATACATTTGGCGAAGACTTAATAATTTTGATTACTTCGTCAATGTTTTTGATAGCTATAAGTAGTCCTTCTAAGATGTGTAGACGCTCTTTTGTCCTTTCTAGGTCAAACTTGGTTCTACGAAGAACAACTTCTCTTTGGTACTCGACATAGTATTTGATTATATCAAGTAGCCCCATTAGTTTTGGCTTGCCATCAGCGATGGCTACCATATTTACGCCAAATGAGCATTGCAAATCAGTGTATTTCAATAAATACTCAACAATAGCTTTCAAATTAGCGTCTTTTTTAATTTTGATTACAGCTCTTAGTCCGTTTCTATCAGACTCATCTCTTATATCAGAGATGCCGTTTAGAATAGTGTTTTTGTCATCATCACGGAGTGCGGCTATCTTTTGAAGTACAGCAGATTTGTTAACTTGATAAGGAAGCTCAGTAATTACTACGCTACGCTTATCAGTGCCGTTGCCCTCGATATGCATCTTAGCACGCATTATGATTTTGCCTTTGCCGGTAGCAAAAGCTTGCTCTATCTCAGATGTTGGAAGTATAAATCCGCCAGTTGGGAAATCTGGACCTTTGATATACTTCATCATTTCTTTAAGTGTAATAGATGGTCTATCTATGTATGCTACAACACCGTCAATAACCTCTGCTAGGTTGTGTGGTGGAATATTAGTAGCAAGACCAACAGCTATACCCATAGCTCCGTTGACAAGAAGGTTAGGGAATCTACCTGGTAAAGTGTCAGGTTCTTTTATTGTGTCATCAAAGTTAAGTGACCACTTGACAGTATCTTTATCAAGGTCTCTCAAAAGTTCTAGTGCAAGAGGCGCAAGTCTTGCCTCTGTGTATCTCATCGCAGCGGCTTTATCTCCGTCTATACTACCGAAGTTACCGTGACCTGTGATAAGTATTTCGTTCATATTAAATGGCTGAGCCATTCTTACCATTGCATCATAAACTGATGTGTCGCCGTGTGGGTGATATTTACCTAAACAATCACCGACAATACGAGCAGATTTTCTATAAGGCTTGTCTGGAGTAATACCAAGGTCAAGCATTGAATAAAGTATTCTTCTTTGAACAGGTTTAAGTCCATCTTCTACTCTAGGCAAAGCTCTGTCCATAATAACATGCTCAGAGTAAGGAATCATAGACTCATGCAAAACTTCGTCAATGTTCTTATAGAAAAGTCCTTTTCCTTCTCCACCAGAACCGTTAGAATTATCTGCATTTTCATTTGAGTTATTAGTATCTTGAACACCAGTATTTTGCTCTTGTCCAAAATCTTCTATCTTGTCCTCAAAGAAATCTTCCATTGGTTTCACCCCTTTTTCTTTTTTCATTTTTGCAAGTTTTTGCTCTTCTACTTGCTCTAAGTTTTTGTTTAATATATCCTCAATTTTTGCCTTGTAATCGCTATTGTCATCCGGCTCATCGTTCTTCGTCTCTTCCGTTTTCGCCGTTTCAGGCTCATTTTCGGGCTCTACAAAGTCATCTTTGAATATATTACCTAAACTTAACAGTTCAACATCACCCACCATAGCACCTGTTGGGACTTTTTCTGGTTGATGGTCATCGGGCTCATTTTCTTCTAAATTATCTTGAGTATTTTCTTGAGTATCTTCTACTTCTTCAAATTCATTTTCTAGTTCGGTCTCTACATCGTCCGCATCTATATTTTCTTTGTTAGTATCAATATCATTATCTTGATAGTCATCTTGCGAGCTCTCGTCTACCAGAGCATAAGAAGAGCCTGTTTCTTCGGCTGTCTCTACATCTTGATTATCTTCTTGTGGCTCATCATAAGACTCATCATCTAAGCTATCTTCATAATCATTTACATTAGCATTTTCTGTTTCAAGAGGCTCATCATTTGTTACTTGAGCATCTTCAAGATTTTCGTCATAAGGCTCGTCGTCAGTATTTGTCTCTTGGCTATCTGCTGCAAGGCTACTCTCGTCAAGCATTAAGCTCTCATCGTCTGCCTCTGCATCTTGCGAAGCTGACTCATCTATATTTTGCTCTTCTGCATTTTCGATTATATTTTTATCAATATTGCTATCTGTTATCTCTTGACTATCGCCGCTTTCGTTGGATTCGTCTGCAAATGTCTGGATATTGATAGCGTTTTGAGAAGCTTCATTATCTTCTCTACTCATAGTAGAGTCCATATTTTTTGTATCTTGATTACTATGGACCGCACATAGGTCATCAAGCGATATTTGACCATCTATTGGATTATTGGTTATTGATTCATCAACTTGCTCTTTGGTAGACATTTCGTAATACAAATCTTCTAGTCCAAGCTGACCGTCTATAGGGACATTTTGATTTTCATCAAAGTCTTTTTTCTCGTCGTCCATAGTTCCTCCTTTTACAAAATTTTATTGTTTGATTATTTATTTGTTTGATTTTTAAGTTTTAGTCTTCGTTTAGTTTTTCGAAGTTGCTGCTTTCTTTATTGAAGTTTACATACTCGCTCAAATATGCTTTACGAGCGTCAATATTATCACCCATTAAGGTTGTTACCATACGTTCAGCGTTAGCAGCATCTTCTACACCTACTCTAAGTAGTGATCTCTTAGCTGGGTCCATAGTTGTCTCCCAAAGTTGTTCTGGATTCATTTCACCAAGACCTTTGTATCTCTGGATGCTGTAACCCTTACCAAAACGCTTGATTGCGTCTGGTAGCTCTTTATCAGAATAAACATATTCAACAGTGTCTTTTTTGCTTATCTTGTATAGTGGTGGAAGACCAATATATACATGTCCATGAGTAAGTAGGTCTTTCATATATCTAAAGAAGAAAGTCAAAAGTATTGCTCTAATATGAGCGCCGTCTTGGTCGGCATCGGACAAAATAATTACTTTATGATATTTTAGGTTATCAATATCAAAGTCCTCGCCAATACTTGTGCCAAGAGCACCGATTATTAGTTTAATTTCCTCGTTAGCTAGTACTTGGTCAAGACGCTTTTTCTCGGCATTAAGAGGTTTACCTCTTAGTGACAAAATAGCTTGGAAACTTCTGTCACGAGCTTGTTTAGCACTGCCGCCCGCAGAATCTCCCTCAACTATAAATATTTCGTTTTGTTCTGGCTTTCTACCTGAGCAAACAGCAAGTTTACCGATTAGACTAGAATTTTCTATGCTATTTTTTTGTCTAGAAATTTCCTTAGCTTTCTTTGCGGCAAGTCTTGTTCTTGCGGCTGATTTTGCCTTATTAATTATTACTTCAACTATCTTTGCATTTTCTTTTTTATCAAAGAATTTATATAGCTCATTGCAAACAATATTTTCTACAATAGTCTTAGCTTCTGGGTTGCCAAGACGAGTCTTTGTTTGACCTTCAAATTGTGTATTACGCATTTTGATAGCCAAAATACATGTAATACCCTCTCTAAAGTCCTCGCCCATAAGGTTGGATTCTTTTTCTTTTAGATAGCCTTGCTTTTTGGCGATATCGTTAAGAACTCTAGTAAGAGCAGATTTTAGACCTGTCTCGTGAGTTCCGCCCTCTGTTGTGCAAATATTATTAACAAATGAAAATACGCTCTCAATATATCCGTCTGTGTATTGAATAGCTAGGGCAAGTTTAAGTCCGTCCTCTTCGCTTGCGCCCTCCACATATATTGGAGTATCATGAATAACAGTTTTTGTCTCGTTAAGGTATGAGATAAAGTCCTTTAGACCGCCATCATACTTATATGAAACATTGCTCTTCTCCTGCTCATCAATAAAGTCAATTTGGACGCCTTTATTAAGAAAAGCAAGTTCACGAAGTCTTTTTTTGATAACATCAGAAGAAAAAGTATGTCCTTGGAATATTGCGTCATCTGGCAAAAATCTAATAAATGTACCAGTCTTGTTCTCGGCGCATGTTCCTATCTCTGTAAGAGGCTTTTGGGTAACGCCGCCTTTGATATTGCCTTCACTATCAGGAATAGACGCAAACTCTATCTCATATACTTTTCCGCCACGCCAAATAACAGCTTTAAGCCATTTACTTAATGCATTAGTAACAGACGCACCAACGCCATGTAGTCCGCCAGAATAGCTGTAGTTAGAATTGTTAAATTTACCACCAGCATGCAACTGAGTAAAGATTACTTCTGCGCCAGATTTTTTTAGGGTTGGGTGCATATCAACCGGTATACCACGGCCATTATCTTCTACACTTACGCTGCCGTCATTATATAAAGTAACAACAATCTTATTGCCGTAGCCGTTAGCTACTTCGTCCATACTGTTGTCGACTATCTCCCACAAAATATGATGAACACCTCTACTGCCAGTACTGCCTATGTACATACCAGGTCTAAGTCTTACAGCATCAAGACCTTCTAGTACTACAATATCCTTTGAGCCATACGATTCCATACATATCCCCCTCAAAAATTTTTGCTTGCATAAAAATACAATATTTTTAACCTAGATACTAAAATCTATCGTCAAAAATTTTGATATAATTTATTTATTTTTTACGATTTTATTATAACACAATATACTTTATTTTCCTAACAATTTTTGCATAAAAATAAATTTTTTTGACATTATTACAAAGCCAAAAACATTTGATGTTTTAGTTATGCAAAAATATGCATATTTATGCATTATAAAGCATAAAAATAATGTCAACTAAGCGTCCAAAATATGATAAAAACGTATAACAAACACAAAAAATACATATATATAAAGTATGAGAAAAATAGTTTTGACAGGTGGAGGAACAGGCGGGCATGTTATCCCTCACCTTAGCATTTTAGACGCACTTAAAAAAGATTTTGAGGTTCATTATATCGGCACTGATGGCATCGAAAAAGACATAATGAAAGACACCGGAGTCATATATCACACAATCAAAGCAACTAAGCTCGACCGTAGTAAAAAGTTAAAAAATTTGACTATGCCGTTTAAGTTTTTGGCCAGCATAAGAGCATGCAAAAAAATCTTAAAAGAGATTAACCCTGATATAATATTTTCAAAAGGCGGATATGTTTCGCTCCCTGTCGTGATAGCTGGCAAAAAGCTAAAAATAAAAACTATAAGCCATGAGTCCGACTACTCAATTGGGCTTGCTAATAAGATTATTTATAAGTATAGCGATGTCTTTTGTACAAGTTTCAAAGAAACCGCCGAAAATAGATCAAAAGCCGTTGTTACCGGTAGCCCTATAAGAAAGAGCCTTTTTAACGGCAAAAAAGAAAATGGCTACAAGCTAGCACCTATTGATAAGACTAAACAAACTATACTTTTTATGGGCGGGTCTACTGGAGCTAAAGCATTAAATGACGCCGTGATAAAAGCTCTACCTGAGCTTACAAAAAGTTATAATATAATCAATATTGTTGGCAAAGGCAAAGGCTCAAATATATCTATGAAAGGCTACTACCCTCTTGAATATGTGAGCCACATAGAAGATATCTTCGCTATCAGCGACTATATTGTATCAAGAGCGGGATCAAATGCGATTTTTGAGTTTGTAGCACTAAAAAAGCCAACTATACTAGTACCCTTGCCAAAAGGTGCAAGTCGTGGTGACCAGATAGAAAATGCAAAAAGTTTTGAGTCTCAAGGGCTAACTCATACCTTATATCAAGAAGATATAACGACAGAAAGTCTACTAAAAGCCATAGAAAAATTAAAACAAGACAGCCCAAAACTGATACAAAATATGTCAAAAGCCAAGCTTCAAGACGGTGCTGACAATCTACTAAAAGAAATATATAAACTTGTAAATAAATAATAAAAAATATAAATAAAAGACAAAAAATGTTTTCGACAAATTATTTTTTCTAGTTATGCTAAACTCTTTTCAAAAAAGGAGACTTAACATGAAAAATAACAAGTTGAGAACATTTTTTATTATAGGTTTTATATTGTTGCTTATTCCATTTTCGATAGCCAAAATCAAAGTACCATCTCGTGCAAGCTCTAATATTACTATCACCTACCCACCTACCACAAATGCAGGTATTAGTTATCTTAGTTTCTTTAATAAAGTCGAAAACTACGGAACTATCATTACGGCGTTTAGGGGCAACAACTATGTAGTTGTTTTTAGTGACGAAAACAAGACATATTTTGCCGACTTTAACTCTAGCGGATATAAGATAAGCGAAAAAGTTATTCTTGACACCACTTGCCACACTGGAATATACCATAATGGCAAAATCATACTAATAAGCGGCGATTATGAATATACTTTAGACAAAACTGGCAAGCTAGAAACAAAAGCAAGCCTCTCAAGTCTAAATATAGAAAACTGCTACAAAATAGCCAAAAATGACAGCAAATTAACATATTTTTGCATTGGAGATCCAAAAATTACCACTTTTGAGCAAAAAGTTATCATTTCTCACCCCAAAAAGTGCGTTTTAGTTAATAATAACATTTACTTTTTCTTAGGTGATGGAGAATTGTACATAACAGACTTTGATAAAAGTTTATGTTTTGAAGTTGACGAGTTTATAAGCGGCGATGTTATAGGGGAGCAAATTTTCTTCTGCGCCAAAGCAAAAGATAATTATATCGTTAGCCTAATTGAAGATTTTTCGGTTACTTTCACTACTGTTCTTGACGAAAAGGCAGACAATGTACTCTTCGAAAAGCAGTCAAATGGCATCAATATCTATGCTATAAAAGATGTCACATATAAGTACTTTGTCTGCAATCATGGGGACATTATTAGCAAAAGTCTATTTAGCCAAAATGCAATAGTAAGCCTAAGTAGTGACGATTTTATTAAAGACGGAACTATAACATTTTTTATCAAGGATTATAAGTTCAAAACTCCACTAACATTTTATAGTAACTGCACCATACTAAGTAACAATTTTGTATTTTTTGAGAGTTACGACATGGAAACATTCGAAACAGGCATTTATTTTGGCAAATTAAAAAACTTATAAAATAAAAAAGCACCTAGCATTTAGGTGCTTTTTTTTATAAATATTACTTATCTATCTTGTTAGCCCATCTTACTACAAGAGTTGCAGTCTTACCGCCTGGGATTTGAAGAGTAAGTTTTTGATTTTCGGTATCTACATTTTCTGCTGGTACGCCTTTTACTCTAGTAAATCCGTCTGGTAGTTCTATAGTTAGGTTAGATACTCTTAGAGCCTTTATCTTAATCTTTGCCCAGCCCTTAGCTCTATGGAATTCCATATCAAGTTTTAGGCTATTATTTAGAGTAAGTCCTGTGATTGAGCCTTTTGTAAACGCAAGTGGCAAGTTTCTAAATAGTATTAGTCTACCATTTTCGTAGTTTACAAACATATTTTGAATAATGCTTACAAGTCCAGTATTCTTATCTATTGAATATGTTGGCCACTTGTCAACTCTACCTACGCCCATACCTCTATAGTCTGAGTTGGTGAATACTAAGTTGTTAGTCAAGAAGTTTTGAGTCAAGATCTCAAGTACTTCGTATGCACTATTGCTGTCGCCAGTAGTAGCCAAAGCCTCGGCTATGTTAACAAGGTTGCCAGATGTGAACAAGTCTCTTGATCTATTAAATCTTGCTTTTGCAGTATTTGCTACTATTTTGTTTAGGTCACGAGTTGAACCTTTGGCATTGAAACCTATTGCATAAGGGAACAAGTGTGGAATATATGGAGTCTTGTTGTTAGTAATGAATACTGATGACAAGTACTCTTTTATAAGTCCTTCTTCGTCAATAGATATGTCAGGAATCTTAGCAAGTAAGTCTGACCATCTAGTTATATCCTCTTCTTCCATGCCAAGAGTTTTGCCTATCTCGGTTAAAATACCAAAAATCTCTTTTGCACATACAAAATCAACTGTACAGTTAGAAGCTATGCATAGTGGCTCTTTGTTCTTGCCGGCATAGTTAAGAGGTGTATTGTATGGAGAATATCCAATAGGAGATTCTAAAGTCTTGGTAGTCTTATTAACTTTTAGCAAATCTTCATAAAACTCAGCTGTTTGAGTGATAAATTCCAAACCATACTCACGCATAAACTCTATATCGTCTGTATGGATATAGTATTGATAGAACATTTCGCTAGCAAAAGCTGCCACATTAAAGTTAAGTATAACGCCCGGCTCAATAGAACCAAGAAGTCCAGAACCTGGAGCTTCTAGCGCTGGAACATAAACGCCTTTGCAGTTGTATAGACGAGTTGCATTCTTTTTGTAGTCGTCCATATTGTTGTAGTATCTCATAAGCAAAGGTTTAACTAAGCTAGACATACCACCATTAAATGCGAAGTCATATAGTCTTTGAGTTTGGAAGAAATTGTTACGAGTGCTCTCATATGCCTTATAATCTCCGTTAAAGTTGCCATATGGGTTAGCTGGGCTGCCGTCTTCTCTGCATGAGCAAATGAACAAATACTTACCATAAGCAAACAATCTCTCAAGAAGTGCTGTAGGAAGCTCGCCATTAACTGTCTTGTCAATTAAGTCGTCTACAAAAGACTCTTGCTTTGCGTTAAGATTTAGGCTGCTTAGGTTCATAAGTTTAGAGTGAACAGCTGTATGCTCTTTCAAAAGCTTTTCGTAAGTAAGTTTTACTTGGCTAAGCTCTTTTTTGATATTCTCTTCTTCTTTTTCTTTTTGGCTATCTACATAAACTTTTGCAAATAGTGTTACTTTATCAGCGCCAACGACTTTGATACCGTCTTCGTCACAAGTTACTGCACCGCCTGTTGTTAGTACTCTCGCAACAGCACCATAGTCTGTACCGTTCTCGCTACGAACAGAATATGACATATAACCCTTAGCTGCGCTAAAATCATAATCTTCCGATACTTGTGTAAAACCATTAGGTCCACGATTGTCAAACTTGTTATGAATAGTAAATTTTAACTTGCAATCGATAGTCTTGCTACCGCTCTTGGTAATCTGGTAACAAATCATATCATTTACTCTAGATACGAACAAGTTTCTCTCAAATCTTGTGTTTTTGTCCTTATAAGAAACTGTAACCTCGCCGTTGTCCATGTTGACTGCTCTATAGTAGTCTTTTACCATTTTTTCTATAGGCATCTCAACTCTTAGGTCGCATAGTGGCAAAGGATATGATAGTTGTGGTCTATAAGACTTAACCATTAGAGCCTTTGGCAAAACTTTTTCGGCATCAGCATAGTTTCCGTTATTGATGGCTGTTTTTACAGATTTGATTTTGTCTGATATATCTGGCAAAACACCAGTATGACCTTGCCACCACAAATCATGGTGATTGATCAAAATACTATCAAATCCTGCTCCACCTAGAACACTTGCGCCAATAAGACCGTTACCGGTAGGAAGCGCTTCCTTCCACATAGACCCCCAAAGACTTGCTGGGCGTCTAAATTTCAAAGTGTTATTTTTCTTAAAAACTGCCATGTTTTATTACCTCAATATATTTCATTATACATATATAATTATATTTTGTAAAATATTTATCTAACTTATTTGCCCTATTTTAGAAAAAATATTTTTGAAAGCTAAGTCTCTTGCTCTCTTGTTTTTCAAAAAAGTTGTCACTATGAGACAAAAAAGGTACAAAGTATGGTTTATAATATATTTATAAAATGAGGGGGAAAATATGAAAAATTATTTAATCATCTCGCTACTCGTGGACCTACTAAAATGCGACACCGAAAAGGCAAGTACACTTGCGGAGAAAAACGAAGTCAGCGTGAGAACAATATATAGATATCTTGACTACTTAGAGTGCGCCGGCATACCTACTATAACTGTCATGGGTAAAAACGGCGGTATTGGTATTGATAAGAGTTTCAAACTCGACACATTAGTACTCACAAAAGACGAAAAGGGTTATCTCAAAAATTTAATTAACGATAACCCTTCTGGTTGTAGCGAAATGCTAGTTAAAAAATTAAATTTATAATCTCAACTTGCTGCCTTTTGCCCCCGAAAAGCCGTCAAACACAGATGAGTCAAAAGTTTTTCTTAAATGGCTACTCTTTTCATTTTGCATAATGGCGTCATCTATCATAGCGCTAAGTAGCTCGGCAAAAGTCATCTGCTCCTCCCATAGATAAAATGATAGCGACCCAGGTATTGTATTTACTTCACCGGCATAGACTTTTTGTGTCTTACCGTCTACTAAGTAGTCTATACGGACAACACCTTTTTTGATAAAATTATCATATATTTTTGTCGCACTTTGCTTGATATAATTTTCCATCTCGGGAGTTAATTTTGCGGGCAATTCTCTACCCATACCGTCTAGCCCTCTTTTTCCACCTGCTAAATACTTATCCCCAAAACTTAGTATTTTATTTTTGTTAGCGGGACGCTCAATGAGTGAGGTTATAGTTTTCCCATTTTTTCTAGTGACGGCGATATTAAGTTCATATAAATTATTGACTGTTTCTTCTACTAAAACTTCATCATCATAACAAAAAGCATCTTCTATACACTCTCTCAATTTAGTAGTAGTTTTTGCCTTACTGATACCTATACTGCTACCTTGACTATTAGGTTTAACGAAATATGGAGGCGTAATATTTTGTTTAACTTTTTCTATTACCTTGACCTTTTCGTCAAGGTATTTTTGTTTGTCAATTTTTATGCATTTTACGCTCTCAACACCTAGTTTACCAAAAGCTATTTTTGATAGATATTTATCCATAAAAATACCGCTAAAAGTATGCTCCGGAGCGGTGTGAGGGAGATTCATACTCTCAATAAAGCCCTGTATAGCCCCATTTTCGCCCGTACCACCATGCAGGCAAAATAGCACACAATCAATAGTAGCTAGTTTTTTAAGCTTATTTTTTAGGACATGGTACAAAGTTTTGTCCCGAAGAAACACTTCACCTTTTTGCTTTTTGGTGGCAAAATATTTTTGAATATTTTTGATGTTTTGGAAGTCATTAGAAAAATGCCACTTACCTAGTTTATCAATGACAACTGGGTAAATGGCATATTTATTTTTATCAATATTATTTATCGCTTGTACTCCGGTGATAAGTGATATATCGTGCTCGGTACTCACTCCACCCATAAGTATCAAAATGTTTTGCATATTTTCTCCTTTACAAAAATTATTATTTTTTATCTTTTGTAAAGGCAAATATATTAAATGTAATTGTCTGGCAAATCGTTCTCAAATAGTACTGTATCGTTTGCTTTGACTATTTCTTGCAATTTTGATTTTGCCTCTTTTAGAGTATCAACGGAGTAAACTTTGGTCATATCAAACTTAGCACTTTCAAGACCGGCTTTGATTGACTCCAAGTTAACTCTATTAACTATTATGCATATATCTGCAACTTTTGCTATCTTTTCGCCAAATTTGAAGTTCTCTTCTTTTTCTATCTTGCCTAGTTCTACAAGTCCAGGAGTTACTACTATTCTATTACTTTCAAACTTAGATAGTACTTCAAGCGCTGCCTCAACACCTTCTACACTTGCATTATACGAGTCGTCTAGTATAGTGATGCCGTTTTGATTTTCTTTTAGTTCTAGTCTGTGAGGTACTGGTTTTAGGTCCTTGATAGCTGATTTTATTTCCTCTACGCTAAGACCTAATTCTAGTGCCATATCTACACATAGTAGTAGGTTATTAACATTGTGTTTACCTACAAGGCGAGTAGAAAAATGTTCGTCCTTCCCATCAATATTTAGGTTAAAGGTTGTACCCTTTTTACCTACTCTTACTCTTGAGACTTTGATTCTGCTCTCTTTTACATTGCCAACTACATCTTTTCTAACAGGGCACTTTTGGTACAATCTATATGCACCTTCGTTCTCGCCAAAGAATACTGCATAGCCGTCTTCTGGAAGTCCCTCTATTAGTTCGTATTTTGTTTTTTCTATGTTTTCTATGCTACCAAACGATAACATATGTTGACTGCCAATATTGGTAATAATTGCGTATTTTGGATTAGTAAACTCTACTAAGTCTTTGATATCGCCGACATTTCTTGCACCCATCTCAATGATAAGCACTTGATTTTCTGGTTTTAGGTAGTCGTTAACTACTTTTGAAACACCAATCAAAGTATTAAAACTATGAGGGGTCATACATACATTGTACTTTTTTGAAAGTATCGAATTAAGCATATACTTAGTACTTGTTTTGCCATAACTACCAGTGATACCTATTTTGATTAGGTCAGGACGCTTTTTTAGTCTAAGTTTAGCCTCAAACAAATATCTACCAGTAATTGCATTTTCAAGTGGTACAAGTATAAGGTGTACAATAGGTACAAGTATTGGAAGAAGTAACGGAGTTAGTGTCAAAAAACTAAATGCATAAGGTGTGTATGGCATAGGTATGATATAGTAGAAAAATGCAATTATAAAAAATGTTAAAGCTGCAACCACAAAACCAAAGAACACATTAAGTCTAGACATACGAGCGGTATTTTTTAGGGGCACTTTTTTGGGTGCTGAATAAAGGTTGATAATAAATACAATAGTAAGGAAAAAGTAAAATATTAACCCAAGGTATGTAAACAAGAAGTTACTATTAAACTTTTGGAACAATACATTGACTACGCACGATGCCGTCGCACTCAAAAACGAAAGCATTGTTATACGGAAAATATATTTTGCCTTAGTATCTCTTAGCCACAAAAAGTAGCCTTTTACTTTGTATCCAGTAAGCTGGATTATTTGGAAAAATTTGTACGCAGCAAAGCATAGGGCTACGCCATTAAGTATAGACAGCCCCAAAGCTATGTACATATTGATATTACTTGCTACAAAAAATTTCATATTTCCTTCCTTAAAAAGTTATTGATTATTTGCCCAAAGGCAAAGCTATTCTCTAGGTAGCAAAAGTGCCCACTAGGATAAACTATAAGTTCACTATTTTTTATATGCCGTTTTAGAGTTTTTGCCATATATAGAGGCGTTTCTTTATCAAAGCGTCCCCATACAAGCAGTGTATCACACTTTATGTTTTTTAGCATATCATTTTGGTAATAGTTAACGATTTTGACAAAAGTTTTTTTCATTATTGGGCTCAAATTTTTATAATCTTTACTACCAAAACTATCTAGAGCACTTTTGTCCAAAGTCCCTTTTTGCACTTTTTCCTTAATATGCTTATACCGTATCTGGCATAAATATTTTTTTACACAAAATTTTGGTTTGAGTCCTGCGCTAGAAGTCAAAAGCATTTTGTTTACAACATTATACTTGCTAGCTAGTTCAATAGCTACCCTACCGCCAAAAGAATGTGCAACTATATTTACTTTTTCTACTTTTTCAGTTTTTAGCACAAGAAGAACTATATTTACATAGTCGTCAAGCGAGTACTCAATTTTTGGCTCTTGACTTTTGCCAAAGGGCGGGAAATCAATAAGTATATCTCCATCTCTGCTCAAAAACTCAAAACTTTTTGTGCTGCCGCCCCAGCCATGAAGAAACAAAATTGGCATAGGGCTTTTGCCTTTTCTTTTGTAATATACTTTAGAATCTTTATATATTACAAACAAATTTCTCTCCTACATATATAGCCACATAATATAAGCTGATGTATTATTCTTATAATATGATTTTCTCACATTAGTTGTGATAAACCCAAGTTTTTTGTATAGGTTAATAGCTGGCAAATTCTTTTCGCTAACCTCAAGAGAAACTGCGTATATCTCTTTTTTCTTAGCGTCAGCAATTAGCCTATTTAGTAGTCTTATAGCTATACCAGTTTTGCGGTACTCAGGGTCAACCGCTACACTTATGATAGAATAATCTGTTCCGGTATTCCAAGCGCCGGCGTAGCCAACTACTCTCTCCCCATCAAGAGCCACAAAATACACTCTAGACTCGTTTGTAAGTTCGTCCAAAAATATACCCTTTGTCATAGGCTCTTCTTCAAAGCATTTTAGATGAAGGTGGTACATTTGGTCATAGTGCCTATCATCGCACCTATATATTTCAACCACTATTTGTTCTCCTTACTTTTTAGTTGCTCCTCAGCTTGACTCAACCCTATATAACATGGAGATAACTTTTCGCTAAACTCGCCCTTTCTTATCTTGTCCATTACATAGTCATTTAGGTCCTTTTCGTCTACGCTAACCATTTCTCCCCCAAGAGTACTAGCTGGAGTTATAATTTTTGCATCTTTAACATATTCGCCAAGATGTTCTAGTTCTACAACGCTATCATCTTCTAGCCTTTTGCCATTTTCAAATATTGCCAAATATACTTTTTTGATAGTGGTAGGTATAATAGCTGCTACCTTTGATGCATCTTGAGTCTTCTTATAGTAGCTATTATACAATAGTTCCATTGCGTTAACAGCTATGGCTTTGATTTTTTTATTTACCATCATCATAGCTTTTGCGGTCGAAACAGCAATTCTTATACCTGTAAAAGACCCCGGTCCAACTACTACGCCTATGTAGTCCAAATTGGCTACATTAAAATTTTTCTTAGTAAGTAGTTCATCAACAGCTGGCATCAAAGTCTCCAAATGTTTAGGTGTATTGTACTTTTTGCCAATTATTAGCTCATCACTTGCATTAAGTGCTACTAGCATATTGCTGCTAGATGTGTCCATTATTAGTGTGTTCATTAGTTTAATCCTTTTATCTCTATCTCACGAGTGTTATCGTCTATTTTTTTAATATCTACAACAATGCAGTCCTTAGGCAAAAGATTTGGAACTTTTTCTGACCACTCGATAAGTTTGACAGCGCCTTTTTCGTCTATAAGCTCATCAAGTCCGGCAGCCATAGCCTCCTCTTCGTCTTCTAGTCTGTACATATCAAAATGATACATTGTAAACTTACCAGAGTACTTGTTGACGATAGTAAATGTTGGGCTAGTAACAGGTTCTTTAACCCCTATACCCTCAGCAAAACCTTTTGCAAAAACAGTCTTACCGCAACCAAGGTCGCCATTAAGAAGAATAACTTCTCCACCTTTCATCTGTTTAGAAACTTTTTTGCCAAGTTTCAAAGTATCATTTTCACTTTTCGAAATCATTTTATTTCTTCCTTTTAATTTTGATAAAATGTAAGGAACAAGACAAGTAATCACAAGCCCCATACTCCAATATTTTAGAGTAATGATATACTTATTAACTGAACCCGTGCATAGCACAAGGACAAAATCAAGTGCAATAATAGGCACGCCAATCAAAAGTTTAATCCATACATTTTTATATTTTTTGTAGTCGTATTTTATAAATCTGTCTTCAATATTAACGCCAGCAACAATACTCATAAACAAGCTACCCATAACGCTAATTTTAGACGAATTAAGCACAATAAGTAGTACCAAATACACAGGCTCTGCAAGAAGTAGCCATCTATAAAATTTCATGCTCTTAATATTGACAAATCTAAAAAATACATAAGAAATACCAAATCCAAGCGCCGCTCCTACTAAGACATCTGTTAAATAATGTACGCCAAGGTACATACGAGAAAACATAGTCTGCACGCATAGAAAAATGCCAACTACTAGTGCAGTTATAAATAACCTATTGTCTTTTGAGCTCTTTCTATACTTATCCGTCTCGTAAATGTTATATCCAGCTATTGTAGCTACTGATGCAGAGTGCCCAGATGGGAAGGAATAACTTGTAGGATATCCACTATATGGAGGATACTTGCTACTAACTTTTAGTGGGCGTGGGCGTCTAAAAATATTCTTAAATACAACACTATTAACAACAGACACTGCGCAATATGTTACTGCAAAGTTTAGACTATATTTTTTGTCATACAGCCAGTACAAAAGTGCAAATGCAACTACAAAGCCAAGCATTGCCCCAAAGTCCGTCACAAATGAGAAAAAGCTGTCCCAAAATGGAGTCCTCAAAGCTTGTAAGCCCTCTATAATCTCTAGATCCATAATATTCTCTCCAAAAATTATTATATCAAATCTGCCCACAAAGTTACAAATAAATTAACTATATTATACAAATATTATTTAATAAACAGCTACCATGTATCAGTTATTTTTAGTCAATTTTTTTAGTTAAGTTATTTTTAATTAAATTGTTTTTAATTGAGTTGTTTTTAATTAAGTTGTTTTTTATCAAAAGTCTAATTTTTTATAAAAAATAAAAAAGCAAACTATAAGTTCGCTTTTTTTCTTATTTTTTTGCTTATATATATGTTTTTCACCATTATGTATGGGCTAACTTCAATAGTCTAGCATAATTATATATGCTTCGACGACTAACTTTTACTTAGGGCTATTTTGCTTCTTTTTTAGATTCTTTTTTTGCTTTTATTGTAGGTGTTTTTGCAGGTTTTTTTGTAGTTTTAGTTTCAGTTCCTTGCTTTTTTGGTTTCTTTTCTTTTGGAGATTTTTTCTCTTCTTTTTTTGCAAGTTTAGCAGACTTTTCTTCTTCTTTCTTTTGTTTTTTCTCTTGCTTTTTTGCAAGGGCTTCAAGTTCTTTTTCTATAGTTTCAAACTTTTTAGTGTTTTTGCCATCGCCCCAAAGTTTGTCTAGATTGTAGTACTCACGCATATCTTTAGTCATGATATGCACTACAAAGTCATAGTAGTCAAGCAATACCCAATCACTTTGAGTTGTGCTACCCTCACGGTGGAAGCACTCAAGACCTAACTCTAATAAAGTTTCGCTTATCTTATTAGCGCAAGCTCTACCTTGAACATTGCTAGTTGATGTAGCTATAACAAAGTATTTTGCTATACCGTGTTTAGCGGTGTCAATAACTATAATGTTTTCGGCTTTCATATCTTTTAGGCACTCGCATGCCTTAACAACATAATCAAAAATTTCCATAATTTTCTCCTATATAAATGATAAACTCTTTTTTCAAAAAACGCAAATAAAAGTATAAAAAAACTTAAATCTCTAATAATTATTATATGAAAAAAAAGAGCTTTATCAAAAAAATCGACCACTTATTTTTATTCTCAATACTTTTTCTTATAAGCCTAGTTGTTATGAGGTATTTTTTTAGGTCAAATATTGCATGTTTTTTGGCAAGTTTTGCACTGAGTTATCTTGCGTATATTTTGCTCACTTCTCTCATCTCCAAAAAGTCAAATACTATCTTAATCAAAAAACAAGACCAAAACAACATACAGTCGCTAAGAGATTATCTCATCACTTGTGGCACAAAAAACGCTCTTATATACCTAAAAACCGCCTTTAATGGAGAGATAAAGGGCGAAAATATCGAAACGGATACAAAAAGTATATGCGTATTCTTAGCTTCTAGCGAAGTAACGCTATATGATTTTAGCGATATATATACAAGTTTTTGTGACGGGAAGGAAAAAGTAATTTTTGCCGAAAAAGTAAGCGATGAACTTGCAAATTTTCTTGCTACTCTCGAGGAAAAAATAACCGTTATAAATATATCAAACTTGTACTTTGACTATATCAAAGACAATATTGCCATGCCAAAAAGTATATACAAACAAAAAAATCCCACCAAAAACACCCTAAAAAGTCTAGCCAAAGTGGCCTTCACAAAAAAGACTTCTAAGGGGTATTTTGTCAATGGGATTGTGATATTTTTGTTTAGTTTTTTGTACCCATTTAGGGGGTATTATCTCGTATATAGCTTAGTGCTTTTTGTTCTGTCACTGATTAGCTATTTTGAACCGTTTGCTGTCAAAAACTAACTTTTTACTTACAGCTAATATCTACATGCTTCTTTGCAAAAGCTGAATACTTATAGCTAATAATCTTGCCACCAACAACTGATACAGTGTCACACTTAATGCTCTCTTCTAGCATAGTTGCTATCTCACGAGCGGTGTTGTCGCAGTTTTGAAGTACGGCAATCTTTACTACTTCTCTAGCGGTAAGAGCTTTTTGGATACTATCAAGGCAAGTATCGCTCAAACCTTCTTTACCAACAAAGCATATTGCTGGCTCTTGTCCATAAGACTTTTTTATCATTGCTCTTTGTTTTGCGTTTAACATAATTTTTTCCTTTTAGTCTACAAATTCGAACTCAATACTACCGATATGGACAGTATCTCCGTTCTTTGCACCCTTTTCTCTTAATTTATCCAATATACCATCTTCTTTTAGGCGTTTTTGGAAGAAGGCATTTGACTCGTAATCAGATAATACTACACCTCTAATTAGGTTGTCAATATATCCACCGCTAACTACATATTCGCCATACTCGTTAACAGTTATCTCAACCGATGTTGTATCCTTTGCGTCAAAGTTGAACTCTTCTATATCAATAGCCTCTGGCTTTGGCAAAGTAACAAGCATATCATAAATCTCTTTGATTAGATTCTCGACATTGGTCTTGCATAGAGCTGATATCTCTACTATCTTAGCGTCTTTTTCAAAATGTGCTCTAAACTCTTCAATAGGCTTTCTATCTACAAGAAGGTCGCATTTGTTAAGAGCTATTATTTGAGGTAGCTCTGATAGTTTTTCGCTAAACTTCTTAAGCTCGTTGTTGATAGCCAAATAATCTTCGTATGGGTTTCTGCCGTCTACAGAAGATATGTCTATAACATGCACTAGCATTCTTGTTCTTTCGATATGACGAAGGAAGTCATGACCTAGTCCTGCTCCGTCACTAGCGCCCTCTATAAGTCCTGGAATATCTGCAACTACAAAGCTATGGTCATAATACTTAACAACGCCAAGGTTAGGTGATAGTGTCGTGAAGTGATAATTTGCAATCTTTGGATTAGCGTTAGATACCGATGACAAAAGTGTACTTTTACCAACATTAGGGAAACCAATTAAACCTACATCTGCTATAGTTTTTAGCTCCAAAATAACTGCATACTCTTTTGTAGTTTCGCCGCTCTGGCTAAAGTGTGGAGCTTGTCTTGTAGGGGTTGCAAAGTACGCATTTCCCTTACCTCCTTTACCACCTTTTAGCACTACATAATCTTGCCCTTCATAGTAGATATCTGCGATTATCTTGTTTGTTTCCGCATTTCTAACGATAGTTCCTTGTGGGACTTCTATTATTAGGTCCTTACCGTCTTTGCCGTTACAACGCTTCTTATCGCCTTTCTCACCGTCTGTCGCTCTAAAATGCTTGCTATAATGGAAAGATACTAGGTTGTTCATATCTCTATTGACTCTAAAGATAATGTTACCACCTGTACCGCCGTTGCCGCCATCTGGGCCGCCGTTTGCGACATATTTTTCTCTATGAAAAGAAACGATGCCGTTACCACCGTTACCTGCTTTTATATAAATTTTTACCTTATCAATAAACATAATTATTTTCCTTTATAATATTTGCACTCGTCACAAAGTACACAGCCATTGCATTTAGGATTGATAGCTTTGCAATAGTATCTGCCAAATAGAACCAAAAGATGATGAAATCTAGACCACTTGTCTTTGTCGACAATTTTTTGGAGAGCCATCTCGCACTTATAAGGCGTATTAGCTTTGACTATTCCTAGTCTATTAGACACCCTAAAAACATGCGTATCAACAGCTATTGTATCTTGATTAAATCCCACCGCAAGAACGACATTAGCAGTTTTTCGGCCAACTCCCGCCAAACTCAAAAGCTCATCAAAATCGTCTGGCACTACTCCGCCGAATCTCTCGAGCAAATCCTTTGACATAGAAATAATATTTTTTGCTTTGTTATGATAAAAGCCACAAGAATATATTTCTTTTTCAAGAACATTTTGGTCAAGGCTAGCAAAATCCTTAGGCGTGTTGTACTTTTTGAAAAGTTCTTTTGTCACTTCGTTAACTCTTTTGTCTGTGCACTGAGCCGAAAGTATAACAGCTACTAGAAGTTCAAAATTGCTATTAAACTTGAGTTCACACTCTGCCTTTTCAAAAATAGTACCAAGCTTATCGTAGATAATATTTGTATCTACCCCCATAAAAAACTCCTTATTGCAGATTTTTAATCATACAATAAGGAATTTGTCCTTATTGCCTCTATATTATAACATACAATAAGGAATTATCAATAATATTTTTTTACTTTTGCCAAGGTTTTTAGTGCCTTAGAAAGTCAATTATTTTTTATTAGACATTAACAACATATATACCGCCTAGACTGTCAAAGTTGTGCTCGCTAAGTAGTCTTCTTGCGATAATCTCATGAGCTTTTGAGAGCTTGACCGAGAGCCCACAAGATGCACTCAAATTCCTAGGGGTGTTGATAACTTTATTAGGCACACGACTTTGGGTAAGTAAACTCGAAAAAAGCATAGCTTGATTACGAGATTTGAAAGTTACAATAATATTCATTGCTCCCTCCTAGCATTATTTTTACTTCCCCATAATATATTATATAAAAGTTAGCCTTAAATGGTTAAAAGGAGCAAATATGATATATTTTGATAATTCTGCAACTACATACAAAAAACCCCTTTGCGTCAAACTTTGGACGCTCAAAGGTTTAAGAGTTGCCAACGCCGGCAGAAGCGGCCACTCTCTTAGCCAAAAATCCGCAACAGAGATATTTAGAGCGAGACTAAAACTCCAAACATTTTTTAATGTTCCAAGACAAGAAGATGTAATTTTTACCTCCAATTGCACCGAAGCGCTTAATATGGCAATCTTAGGCTCTGCCAAAAAAGGGCATGTTATAGCAAGCACTTTTGAGCACAACTCGGTTTTAAGACCACTCAAAAAACTAGAAGATGATGGGCTTATAACGCTTAGCATTGTAGAGCCTGAGAATGACAATATAATAACTCGCAGCGATGTCGAAAAACTCATAAGACCTGATACCTATCTTGTGTGCGTATCATACATCAATAATACTCTCGGCAACAAAAACGACATCAATGAGATAGGTAAACTATGCAAAGAAAAATCAATACTCTTCCTTGTTGATAGTGCCCAAAGTAGCGGACACATAATGATAGATATGCAAAAAGACAATATCTCAATGCTAACATTCGCTGGACACAAAGGCTTTTTTGCACCTCAAAGCATTGGAGGACTTTGTCTAAATGGCTGCGACCTAAAGCCTATTAAATACGGAGGAACAGGTACTAATTCAAGCGAACTTGTTATGCCATCGTCCAACCCCGAAAAGTTAGAAAGCGGAACGCTATCTTGTCCTATGATATATGGTCTATCTGCTGGCGTAAGCTATGTAATAAATCACTTTGAAAAGCACACCCAAAAAGTCGCTACTCTAACAAGATATCTATATAACGGACTTAAAGAGCTAGGCGTCATTGTATACACAAACCCAAAAAGTGAATATGGCGTAATGCTTTTTAACGCACAAAACATTGACTCTGTTGAGCTAAGCACGATACTTGACGAAAAGTACCACATAATGGTGCGAGGTGGACTTCATTGTGCAGCCTTAGCTCACAAGTATCTAGGCACGCTCAAAACTGGAGCTTTGAGAGTTAGCATTAACCACTATAACTCAAAACGCCAAATAGATTACTTCCTAAAAGCTCTAAAAGAGATACTAGAAACTAACTAGCTACATATTAAACAGATTGCTGCAATCAAGAAGTCCAAAGCCTTCGCTATTTCTGTCATAAGTAACTTTTTTGCAGCTTCGTATAAGCCTTACCTTTATCTCGTCGGGAGATATCTTGGGGTATCTAGAGCTAATTAGCGAGCATATACCAGCTATTAGAGGCGTAGCTACACTTGTACCGCTCATCTCACAGTACCCACCACCCTTCTTAGCTCCAACTATATTGACAGCTGGGGCTATAAGGTCGGGCTTGTATCCGCTACTTGTCGGTCCCCTAGACGAAAAATCCGCAATGGTGAAATTGCCTTCTACAAACTCTTCACTTTGCCTTTTGTCATCAAGTCCACCTACAGTTATTATTCTGTTGTTTATACCGGGGGATTTGATACTATAAGATTCTGGCCCACTATTACCGGCGGCGGCTACAACTGTCACCCCTGCTCTCCACAAGCTTTCAGCCCCAGCCGATAGTGGGTCAAAACCTTCACTCGGCGTACTCCCAAAACTCATGCAACACACTTTTATATTATACTTAGCTCTATTGTCATACACCCATTGCATAGCTTGTAATATCTTAGTTGATGCAGTCTCTCCCGAGCTTTCTATAGCTTTGACTACAACAAGATTAGACCTAGGACTCATGCCAGAATATTTGCCCATATACTGCGTACCATAGCCAAGGGCAAGGCTTGCCACCATAGTGCCGTGGCCGTTATCGTCATACGGCTTATCTTTTCCATCTACAAGGTCAACAAATTTTATTAGCCTATTTTTGGGGACAAGAAAGTCAAGATGCGGATAAACGCCCGTATCAATAACAGCAATAGTACCGCCATCGCCGTACATACCCCTGTTATAAAAAGAGTCTACTTTGAGTACTTTTTTTGACACAAAAGCCTGCGAAAATACCTTTGTGCTTTTTGAGATAAAGTTCACAACTTTACATTTAGCCAGCGAAATAACCTCTTTTAGCTCAAGTTTTATGCCAAAGGCACTAATAAAAGGCAATTCTATGTAATCAAATTTTCTTTGGTCTAGCTTTTTTCTAAAGTTAAAATAATCCTTTGCATGCACTATGCAGTCGCAATGTTTTACGCTCTCGGTTGTCACAAAGGAATATATGTTTTTGTCAATCTTTTCTAAATAATTAAACATCTAGTTTCGCTATTATCCGCTCCAAATATTCCATTTGACCAGCTGTCAAATATGGCGCAAGAGTTACCTTGATGTTGTCTAATTTTTCTTTGGTTAGCGAGCCGTTTTGCTTCTCCTCGCTAGCCGTTTTTATTAGTTCTGCCATTAACTCATCTTGCGAAAAATTCTTGTATTTTTTGATAAGTTCTTCGGCATTTTCTTTTGTTTTTTCATCTAGGTTTTGCTTGCTAATATTCTCCATATCAAATATATTTCTCGGCATAATATCTCCTTTTTTTTAACTAAAACATTATATGAATCATATATTTATAATGTTAAAAGGAGCACAATATCAATGGATATCCAAACTCTACTACCTCTACTCCAAAAGTTTCTTCCTATGCTAAATGGCATGCAGTCGCAAGAGCCTCCACTATCGCAAAATCAAATAGCAGCTACGCAAAGTCAAAATGCTTATAACCAAAATATCAGCGAAACTGCAAGTTTGTACCCTAATAGTTACATAGATAGCCCAGCGGCTGCACCCCCTCAAAGTCAGCCCTCGTTTCAAAATACTAGCTACCCAACGAGTGCCAATTCTACATTCAATCAAGGAGCTCAAACTGGCAATATGCTAAGCCAAATAACCTCTCTACTCTCATCAGGTGGCGGAGCTAATGGACTTATGAACTTGCTCAGTAAGTCAAATGGCGGAGATATGCTAAGCGTGCTATCTTCTTTGACAAGTGGTAAAAAAAATAACTCGCAAATATGCGAGTTAAAATGTGTTAATGATTATACCTTTGATTAGTAAAACACTTATAATAAGTCACTTATCATACTAAGACTTTTAGCTGATATTTTTAGCAACTAGTTAATTTTTTTAGTAACTAAAACTAACTATAATTAAGCATTACTTAACTATTACGCCGTCTTTTAGTTTGATTACTCTTGCGTTAAGTAGTTCGGCAAGTTTTGGGTCACAGGTAGCAAATAGCAAAGTTGTACCATTTTTCAAAAATACTTTTTTGATAGTATTAAGTAGCATTTTGTCGTCTTTTTCGTCAAACTCTTCGAAGATATTGTCCACAAGCAAAAGCTCAAGTTTTCTATAGCTTAGTCTTGCGATAGATACAATGTATCTTTCTAGCAAGGTCAAATCTTTTACAATAACATCTTTTAACTTTTCGATTTTGAAGTCAATAAGCATCTTGTTGATGATATTCTCTTGCTCTTGTTCAGGAACTTTACGAACTTTTAGGACATATTTTAGATTGTCATAGACAGATTTGTTTTCAAAAAAACTACCCTTATATGGTATATATCCTATAGAAATGTCGTTTTGAGTGTCTAGTTTCGAAACGGCAATATTTTTTATATATATCTCGCCGCTAGTTAACTTTTCAAGGCCAGCGCAAAGTCTAATAAGGCATGACTTACCGCTATCTTTTGGTCCAACTAGAGCCACAACTTCGCCTTTTTTGACATCAAAAGATACATTCTTTATGGCACAAAATTCTTTTGTATATTTTAGTGTTGCATTAGAAATAGTTATCATAATTTCACCTACCTTGTTAGTTTACTACATTTTGGCAAAATCACAAAGCGGAATAAGTTACATTTTGGAATTTTTATACAAAAAAATTATTGTCGAAAAATTTCTTCTCAAAAATTTCCCAAATCGTTTGGTAAAATCACATTTTGCCTTTATAATGATTTATGACTTTAATTTTTTAAGGAGAAAGAAATGGATTTATTTCAAAAATGCAAAGACTACACTATAGCAAAAGAATATATGCAAAAAGGTGTTTATCCATATTTCCATGCGCTTGACACAAGACAAGATGCAGAGGTTGTAATGGACGGCACTCATGTTATAATGCTAGGTTCTAACAACTACCTAGGACTAACAACTAATCAAGAAGTTATTGACGCCGGCAAAGAGGCTCTTGACAAATTTGGTTCAGGATGCTCTGGCTCAAGATTCTTGAACGGAACACTAAAACAACACATAAAACTAGAAAAAGACCTTGCTGAATTTGTACACAAAGAAGCAGCTCTTACCTTCTCTACTGGTTTCCAAAGCAACTTAGCAATCATCAGCTGCATAGCTGGTAGAAATGATGTAATCATCGGAGACAAAGAAAATCACGCATCTATATATGATGCATGCAGACTAAGCTATGCTAAGCTTTTGAGATACGAGCACAGCGATATGCAAGACTTAGAAAGACAACTAGCATCTGTACCTAGTGACAAAGGTATACTTATTGTAACAGACGGCGTATTTAGTATGGGTGGCGACCTATGCAAGCTACCAGAGATAGTTGCCCTAGCTAAAAAGTACGGCGCTCGTATAATGATAGATGACGCTCACGGCTTTGGCGTATTTGGCGAAGGCGGTAGAGGCACAGCATCACACTTTGGCTTAGAGGACGAAGTAGATATTATTATGAGCACATTCTCAAAAAGCCTTGCTTCTCTAGGCGGATTTATGGCTGCATCAGAAGAAGTTTGTCACTTTGTTCAACACAATTCTAGACCTTTTATCTTCTCTGCAAGCCTTCCACCTGCAAATGTTGCATGTGCACAAGCCGCTCTTGATGTAATCAAAAAAGAGCCACAAAGAGTTCAAAGAGTACTAGACATCGCAGACTATGCTCGTAAAAAATACAAAGAGCTAGGCATTGACATAAGAGATAGCGTAGCACCAATCATACCTATCAACACTTATGACGATGTTACTACATTTAAGATTTGTATGGAGCTATTTGATGCCGGCGTATATGTTAACCCAGTAGTTAGCCCAGCAGCACCTGCAGGCGGTGCTATGATAAGGACAAGCTATATGGCAACTCTTAATGAGGAGCAAATAGACAGAGCCGCAGAAATCATTGCTAGCGTTATGAAAAAACACAATTTGCTTTTGAAGTAATCCAAATTAAATAAATATAAAGCACCGAAAAATCGGTGCTTTTTTGTTAACATTTTTAAGTTCCTTTTTTAGCCTTATCTATTTTACTATTTTCATACCTATCTTTACTATTTTTCTATTTATGCTCTTTTTCATTTTCATAAGTTTAACAAAAAATTCTATTTTTGCAAAATGCTATCAAGATAAGACAACTCTAACATGATATTTTGTCATAAAAGTTTTACTCTCTTATAGCAAAAAGTTTCAAATGTCAGCCCAAATATAAACTATATACATAATATTAACTATATTTTTGGGCAAAAACTCTAATTATGTAATTTTTTGTTTTATTATATTTTTTTGTTGTGCTATACTCCTTATATGGAAAGTATAAAAAAGCAAGATACCGAAGCACGCAATAATATACTTAATGGCAATATCGTCAAGACTATGCTTGGCATAATATTGCCACTTTTTGCTTATGCGATGCTGGACAAAGTCTATACTTTATTTGACACCTTTGTTATCACAATAAGCAACAAAGGCACTGCTAATGGTATAGCTTATCTTGGCGAAATAAAAAACTTAATTAACTGTGTCGGCTGGGCAACAATCACTGCCATGGTAACACTTGTCAGTCAGTCAATCGGCGCTAAGGACACCAAAAAAGCTAACAAATATCTTGCATCTACATTTTGGGCAATGTGCGCTCTTAGTGCTATTATCATATTCGTGTTTATAGGTTTTGGGCAACCAATACTTACACTAATGAACACCCCAAAAGAAATAATTGATTCTTCTTATGGCTACTACATAGTGACTGTATTTTCTATAATCATAGGATTTTTTAACTCGCTATACACCGGTATTGAAAAAGCCAAAGGCAGAACAACCAACATGCTATATGTCAACATGGGCGTTATCGCTATCAAAATGATACTTAGCTCAGTGCTTGCATTTAGTGGAATACCTAATGTAACAAATACGCATTTTGCATGGGCAACAATCATCGCCCAAAGTTTCATGCTAATATTTGCTTTTAAGACACTTTTTGGCAAAAAGCAAACTTATAGAGTGCAAAAAGGTGCTTTTGACGGCAATTTGTTAAAGCTAGTTATCAAGATTGCCCTTCCACTTTTCCTTGGAAGTTTTGTATTTTATGGTACTAAAATATTCATCAACTCTAAACTTTCTGAATACTACGGCACATCATTTGTTACTATCTGGAACTTACTAGCACTTATTTGTAGTTTTACTGAGACATTTTCGACAGCGGTTAGAAATACCACAAACACTATGACCGCCCAAAATTATGGCTCGGGCAACTACTCTAGAGTCAAAAAAATATATACTTGCGGACTTATAATCTCTATAGCCCAGTGCCTACTTGTTCTTACTGTTTTGACTATTTTCAAAGAGCCTATTATACGCTTCATAACTCGTGGCAATAGTGAAAATTATAAACTTCTACTACTATTCTTCACTATCCAGAGATATGACTACATAACAATAGCCGCCAACGAGACAACTCTTGGAGCAATAGGAGGCCTAGGCAGGACTAACGCAAACTTCATAAATCAAACTTTGCGTACACTTGTTTGCCGTGTTCCTACTCTATTTATCTATCATGATGTTTTGAAGTTAGGCATAGAGGCTGTACCTCTACTACCTACTATAACTAATATTTTACCTCTTGTTGTCATTGTTATTTGGGAACTTATGCTTCTTAAAAACATTGAGCATTTGCCACCACCAAAGGCCACCGAAGAAAAAGTTTCTCCAAGCAAGTTCTTGCAAGAATACCGCAAAGACAAAGAAAAAGTCTTGGTATTTGACTGCGATGGAACTTTGGTCAATAGCAAAGGCAAACTTACTGACAAGACATACAAAGCGCTAGTTAAAGCAAATAAAAAGCACAAAATTATTATCGCCACCGGCAGAGCTTTATGCGAGACACTTCCTATATTTAACGGGCGACCTGTCGTGTGCGACTATATGCTATGCTGTGACGGTGCGATAATCTATGATATAAAAAACAACACTGTTATAAACTATAACGAAATACCTCGAGATTGGTTAAAGAATATTATCAAAAAAGCCCGCAAATATGGAATAAAAAATGTATTCTACTTCGTAGCTGATGGCAAGATGATAACAACTGATGACAAGTTATCAAAAATGCCAAAGAAGCCTATCGTAAAATTTAACATTTATTTTAACGATTACGACCATGTATCGCCTTTTGTTGCTTATCTAAAAAACAACTATATATCTCTTGATACTATTAGTATGAAGGACTCCTTCTCTCCTAAGTGCTGGGTAGCAGGTGTATATCGTGGCATAAGCAAAGGCGAAAGACTAGAAAAACTATTAACCCTAATAGGCAAAACTCCAGATGACGCAATAGCCTTTGGGGATTCGGTCAATGACATAACGATGTTCAAGACCTGTCACGCTGGCGTTGCGATGGATAATGCAGAACCTAGTCTAAAAGAAATAGCCACCTACACAACTAAGAGTTATGACGAAGATGGCGTAGCATTCTTCATTAACAAATATTTAATCTAAAGGAAACGAAATATGGCAAGTCTAGTAGTACATTATGCAATAGCAAAAGAATATGCAAAATATAATCAAATAGACAATTTTGAAGAGTTTTTGGAAGGTAGTTTATATCCAGACACTGTCGAGAAATCCGCTTCTCACTTCTCTGTCAAGTATTATAGCAAAGACCCAATAGCTATCTTCACCGGCAAGGTAAACCTAAAGGCCTTTACCGAAAAGTATTCGCTAGATAGCGACTTTAATAGGGGTTACTTCTTGCATCTACTAACAGACTATGTCTTTTACCATGAGTATTATGTCGAAAAGATTCTAAAAGGCGGATTATCTAAATTTAGAGATTATGAACTAGACAAAGAATACGACAAACTTAACCGCCCTATCTGCGAAAAGTACGAGCTTGATATATCAGTTATTCCAGAAAATTTGAGAAAGTTTTTTAACTTTGAACCGGGCAATCCACCTAAATATATCGTTGTGTCAGATGTAGTTGACATAATAGACTACTGCAAAAACCTAAACATTGACGAGTGGTATGAAAAAGCCGAATACGGCGTTAATCCCGAGTACAAGATTAAAAACTTTGACTAAAAGAAAATTTGATTAGAAAACAAAAAAACACCAAATAATTGGTGTTTTTTTGTTATTTAGTTTTAGTTTATCTACTATTAGCAGATAGCCTCAATTACGCCGTAGTTGCCATCATTTCTCTTGTATACAACATTGACATTATTAGTTTCACGATTTAGGAATACATAGAAATTATTGTCAATGTTCTCTAATGCTGTGATAGCATCTTCAACAGATATTGGCTCTAGTTCGAAGGTCTTTGTTCTAACCAAATGTTTCTCTTCGACAGCAGGCTTTTCATCAAAGTAAATAAATCCTGCCTCAAAGTCAGCGCCTTTTCTAAATTTAGCTCTATTTTTCTCAGCTGATTTTACGATTTGTCTCTCAACTTTGGCAAGGGCTAGGTCGATGTTTACATACATATTTTCGTCTTTTACTTCGGCTCTGTAGAACATACCTTTTGACCTAATGTTAAGCTCTAGCTTGCACAATCTACCCTCTTGCTTACATACTACTGATACTGTTGCATCGTCATCTAGGTATTTTTCTAGCTTTTCTACCTTTTTCTCAATGATAGTTTGTAGTTTGTTTGAGACTGTGTAGTTTTTTGAAGAAATATCAATTTTCATATTGGTTTACCTCCTATTGATTTTCTAAATATATTATACCATTTATTTGTTTTTTATAAAAGCGTTTTGAGCCTTTTAGCCAGCATTTTTGAAAACAAGTTTTAGACCATCACTATCAACAATTACTGCCTTGCCATCTAGGTCTCCCGATAGCATATAGTCCGCAAGTCTATCTTCTATCTCTTGCTGTATAAGTCTCTTAAGAGGTCTAGCGCCGTACTCTGGATTTGTGCCTTTGGCAACGATATATCTTAGAGCACTTTCGGTAAACTTGATATCAATATTGCGAGATTTTAATCTCTTGTTTAGGCTAGAAAGCATTAGTTTAGCAATCTTTGTTAAGTCATTTTCGCTTAGGCTATGGAAGACTGTTATAACGTCTATACGGTTAAGAAGCTCGGGCTTGAACTTGCGTCTTACAGCTGTCATAATTATTTCTTTCATTTGTTCGTAGTCAGGGTTGTCTTCTCTCATATCCATATTAGAGAAACCTAAACTTGTGCTTCTTGCTCTAAGCTCACTAATACCGCAGTTGCTAGTCATTATTATTATTGTGTTTTTGAAGTTAACAACTCTACCTTGGCTATCCGTCAATCTTCCGTCATCTAACACTTGAAGCAAAATATTAAATACATCTGGGTGAGCCTTTTCTATCTCGTCAAATAGCACAACTGAGTATGGCTTGCGTCTTACAGCCTCTGTTAGCTGTCCACCATCATCGTGTCCAACATATCCCGGTGGAGCTCCTATTAGTCTTGCGACAGAGTGACTTTCCATGTACTCACTCATATCAATTCTTACGATATTATTCTCATTATCAAACATTGCCTCGGCAAGAGCTTTGCAAAGTTCTGTCTTACCAACACCTGATTGTCCCAAGAACAAAAACGAGCCAATTGGGCGTTTGCCGTCATGTAACCCCACTCTAGAGCGTCTTATTGCCTTGCAGACGGCAGTAACTGCCTCTTCTTGACCAATTACCCTCTTGTGAAGTATGTCCTCTAGGTGAAGTAATCTTTCCTTCTCGCTCTCTGTTATTTTGCTAACAGGCACGCCTGTCCACTTAGCTACAACCTCCGCAACATCGTTACCATTTATCTCAGGCTCGGTTAAAGATTTTGAAAGTTTGATAGAATCTTCTTCTTTTTCTATCTCACTTGTTAACTTTACAAGTTCAAGTCTTAGCTTATCAGCCTTAGCATAGTTTCTTTGCATTTGAGCTTCTTTTAGCTCGTTATTAAGTGACAAGCACTTCATTTTTTTGCTATTAAGATTATCAGGGATTGTGCTGCTAGCAACTCTTGCTCTACTGCTTGCTTCGTCTATAAGGTCAATAGCTTTGTCCGGCAAACTTCTATCCATAATGTATCTATCCGAAAGTCTAGCCGCAGCCTCTATTGCCTCGTCAGTTATTTTGACTTTGTGGAAAGCCTCATAACTATCTCTTATACCTTTCAAAATTTCTATAGTGTTATCTACACTTGGTGGGTTAACCATGATAGGTTGGAATCTACGCTCCAAAGCTTTGTCTTTTTCGATAAACTTTCTATACTCATCAGTAGTTGTCGCACCGATTGTTTGAAGCTCTCCACGAGCAAGATAAGGTTTTAACATGTCCGAAGGACTAATATCTCCCTTCTCGCTACCCGACTGAGCAAGTGTGTGTATCTCGTCTATAAATACAATAATATTTTTATTTTCTATTATAGTTTCGATTGCGTCTTTTAGCCTTTTTTCTAACTCGCCTCTATACTTAGTGCCAGCCATAAGTGATGCAATATCTAAACTATAAATTATCTTATCTCTTAGAAGCTGTGGAACTCTACCTTTAACTATCGCCTGTGCTAGTCCCTCAACAACTGCTGTCTTACCAACACCCGGCTCACCTATAAGTATAGGGTTATTTTTTGTCTTACGGCAAAGTATCTCAATAATTCTTTCTGTCTCTTCATCTCTACCGATGATAGGATCCATTTTGCCTTTGCGGGCCTTGGCGGTAAGGTCATAGCCTAGTTCAATTAAGTTGTCCGGAAGAGTCTTCTCTTGCGTTTCTTGCTCTTCGATATTATCAAAGTTTTCGCTACCGCCGGCGTTTTTCATCTCTTCGTATAAGTTATTGCGAACGCTCTCAATATCTACCTTAAAATATGTAGAAAGTATTCTATCCGCATAACAATCATCGCTAAAAAGTGTCGCAAGCAAAATATGCTCTGCCGATACAAAGTTATGTTCAAGTCTTACAGACAAATTTTGTGCAATGCTAATGATATTTTTGCTAACTGGCGAAAGTTCCATTTGGTTAGAGGTCATAAAATAATGACTTGCGTTCTGCATAAATAGTGAATACAACTTCTCTTTTGTTACGCCTAGGTCTTTCAATTTTTTGCTAGCAAGCGAAGTTGTAACACCAAGTAGTCCATACAAAATATGTTCGCTACCTATTTGGTTAGTGCCGAGTTTGATAGCTATTTCGCTAGCTATTTTGATAGTTTTGTCCGCACTCTCGGTAAATTTGATGCTATTGTTCATTATTTTTCCCTCCGTTTTTTATTATTCCCACAAAAGTATTTTTAAGTATTTTTGCTCTAAGGTCGTCCTCTAAGTTAATAGGCATACTAAGTGATTCGTGACTTATTGCAAGCCTCAAAGTATCCGCACTCTCCTTACCCAAAAAGCCTTTTTTGACCAAGTCATCTAGCATATATACGCTATCTTTGTAATTTATAGGATTAGATAGTCTATTGTTAATCAAATTCATCATATAATCATCAGTCGTCTCGAGCTTGCTAATATTAACAAAGCCCCCACCGCCACGCTGACTGGTGATAACAAAACCTCTACTAATATTAAACCTTGTAGACAAAACATAATTGATCTGGCTAGGCGAACATCTAAAATACTCCGCCAAATCATTGCGTGAAAAATCAAGGCTCTCAGAATCCGCCATAGTACTTAATATAAACTGCTCTATCATGTCGCTAATATTCTGCACTTGATTCTCCTTTTTACTTGTTCTGCCTACTTTTCAATAGTTTGACTTTCTTTGACCTTTATATTTTATCATCTATAATCTATATAGTCAAATATTTTGAATAACCTTTTCTTTTTGCGCCCCAAATATTACAAAAAACATAAAAACTACTCTATTTTCTCAAATTATTCAAAGATTTAATATGCATTATACTATACTAGTTTTTAGGGTTGTCAAAATATTTTTAGAAGTCTCAAGAGTTTGTTTGTCCCAAAAAGGTCTCCCCTACTTGGCTTTGTAATATTTAGTTAATTTTATCGAATATTTGTTTGATAAATTACCTAATATGCTATATAATGTATATGAAAATAAGACGCACATAAATGAGTAAAGGGGACAAATGGATAGAGTTATTTTGCACTGTGATCTTAATAATTTTTACGCCTCAGTTGAGTGTTTGAGACACCCAGAGCTAAAAGGCAAACCTGTCGCTGTTTCTGGCAATCCTAAGACTAGAACGGGCATTATTCTTGCCAAAAACACTTTAGCCAAGTCTTATGGAGTATCTACCGGAGACACTATTTGGAAGGCTCGTCAAAAATGTCCCGACCTTATTTGTGTAAGCCCTCACCACGAAGAATATACTAGGTATTCCAAAATGGTTAGAGATATATACCTTAGATTTACCGACAGGGTTGAGCCTTTTGGTCCTGATGAGTGTTGGCTAGATGTCACTCACAGCACCAAACTTTTTGGCTCAGGCAAACAAATAGCCGACACCCTTAGAGAAACGGTCAAAAAAGAAATAGGTCTTACTATATCCGTAGGCGTTAGCTTTTGCAAAATGTTTGCTAAACTTGGCAGCGACCTCAAAAAACCTGACGCCACAACCGAGATTACTAAGGAAAATTTTAGACAAGTGGTTTGGCCACTGCCTGCTAGCAGCCTTATGTATATCGGCAGACATCGTGAGCAAACGCTAAAAAAGTTAAATATTAACACATGTAGAGATTTAGCGTACGCTGACGAAAAGGTGCTAACCCACTACTTCGGCATCAATGGTAAAGAGATTGTCGATATAGCAAGAGGTTTGGACAAGAGCGAAGTCGCGCTATATGGAGATAACGCCGAGGTCAAAAGCATCGGCAATGGCACAACTGCAATACATGATATCACAAGTAGAGATGAGTTTAACAAAATAACATACTACCTATGTGATAGCGTTATGACCCGTATGAGAAAGAAGATGTTTGCCGCACAGACTCTTACCTTATCAATAAAAGATAGCGACCTAAGCTGGGTATCATATAGCAAATCTTACACTAGCCCAATATCTAACACAAAAGATATGTACGAAAAAGCCTGCGCCCTATACGAAAAGAACTGGAAAACTCTCAAACCTATAAGGGCGGTAAGAGTTGCATGCTCTAATCTCATAAATGACAGCTCTTCTTTTCAGTTTGATATGTTCACAAGCGAAAAGGTAACAAAAAAAAAACAAAACGAAGAAAAAAGCATAGACAAAGTGCGTGAAAAGTACGGTGCTAATGGCATAAAAAAAGCACTTCTTATGGACACCGACAACCTTATTAGAACAACAAGTGATGACGAGTTTTATTAGTTTTCTTAGCAAAAAGTTTTAGCAAAAAGTTAAAAATGATAAGTAAAAAGTAATAAATAATAAGTAATAAATAATAATCAATGATAACGAGTAATGATAAAATGTAACAAAAAAAGCAGCAATTAACTTGCTGCTTTTTAATTTATTTTTAATCTATTTTAATTTATTTTTTGTTTATCTTAACTGATTTTCTAACTCTTCACTTATTATTAACACAAAATATTTTTACATATATTCATCATATTAGCCACTGACTTGTGACTTGCAATAATATTACTTAATACTTCAATAATTATTGTGTTATTACACAAGTTTTTATCTGCATTTTGCTCTAAATATAAGAGCCAAAGTTCCTGGTCCACAGTGAGTACCGATGATAGGTCCTACTGGTTGAATCCATACATTGCTATCATCACCAACTATTGCAACAACGGCTTCTTTTAGAGCCTTTGCCTCTTCTTCCATCATAGAATGCATTATTATGATAGGATAATCAGCCACTGCCTCGCCATTTTCTTTCATTTTTTGAACAAGGGCATTGATAGCACCAGCTTTACCTCTTACGGTGCCGACTTTTACAAGTTTACCATCTTCACCTTGTTTTAGAAGTGGTTTGATACCAAGTAGTGTGCCACCGATAGCTGTTGCGGTAGATATTCTTCCGCCTCTTTTTAGGAAGAACAAATCATTAACAACAAAGTAGCAAGCTACTTTTTGTTTCATAGTTTCAAGGTATTCTTTTACTGCCTCCAAACTGTCGCCAGCTTTTAGTTTTTTGCAAGCATCATAAACAAGCACGCCAGCTTGCATAGTTACACCTAGTGTGTCCACTACCAAAAACTTACGCTCTGGATACTTAAGAAGTAGTCTATCAACTAGCGAGTCCATACAATTAAATGTCGAGGTCATAGCTCCTGAAAAGTGAATAAAGAATATGTCAGAACCTTTTTTCAAAATTTCTTCAAAAAACTCTTCCAAAACAAATTCGTTAATCAAAGATGTTGATGGAACAGCACCATTTTTTAGTTTGGTGTAGTACTCGTCAAAGTCCTCAGGTTTTTCAAGAGGTTTCTCTTGCTCTTCTCCGTCAAGAAGAAATGGAAATCTCAAAACTTTAACGCCAAGCTCTTGGGCTTGATCCTTCCATAAATCGCACGCAGAATCGCATACAACAGTGTACATAAATTACTCCTTTTTTATAAATCCACTATTTCATTAGTGGGAACAAAATTGCATCTCTAATATTAGGCAAGTCAAAAATGAATTGCATAAATCTATCGATACCAAATCCAAGACCTGAGATAGGTGGCATACCGTGTTCCATAGATAGTAGGAAGTCCTCATCTAGGTCCATAGCCTCTTCTTCGCCTTGTGATTTTTCTTCAAGTTGTTTTTCTAGTAGTTTTCTTTGCAAAATAGGGTCAACTAGTTCAGAATATGCTTTTACTAATTCTGCTCCACCTGCTACTACTTGGAAAACATCTATTATTCTATCGTCTTTGTCATTTCTTCTAGCTAGAGGTATAAGCTCTGCTGGGTAGTTATAGATGATAGTTGGGTTAACGATACCCTCTCTAATCTTACGCTTGTAAATGTAGTCAATGATAGTTCTTACAGTCTTGCACTCTTCAAGGTCGGCATAAGTATAAACGCCTGCCTCGACAACTTTTTTCTTAAACTCGTTAACATCATGCTCGTCCAAAAAGTCAAAGCCCAAAATCTTGTTCATTTCTTCTACATAGTTAACTCTTGGCCACTCGCTATCAAACTCAATCTCGTTGCCTTGGAAGGTAATCTTTGTTGTGCCAAGACACTCTTTTAGCATTTTGATAATCATATCATGGAAGAAAACTATATTGTTCTCAAAGTTCCAATAACTAGCATACCACTCAACTTGAGTGAACTCTTGTAAATGTGATGGGTCGATACCCTCATTTCTAAAGTCTTTGCCTAGTTCAAATACTCTATCAAAGCCCGCAGAAATACATTGTTTTAGCCATGTTTCGGTAGCTATTCTTAGATTGCACTCCATATCTAGTGCGTTGTGGTGTGTGAAGAAAGGTCTTGCACTTGCACCTGATACACTGGTTTGAAGTACAGGAGTTTCAACTTCCAAAAATCCATTATCTTCTAGATATCTTCTAATAAAAGATACCATCTTGCTACGAGTGATAAATACTTGTCTTGACTTTTCGTTAGAGATAAGGTCAAGGTATCTTTGACGGTATTTTTGCTCGGTATCAGTAAGTCCATGGAACTTCTCAGGAAGTGGTCTTAGTGTCTTAGAAAGTAACTCTACAGAATAAGCCTTAACTGTAAGCTCGCCAGTTTGGGTTGTGTATAGCTCGCCCTCAACACCTACAAAATCGCCAATGTCTATCATCTTTTTGTAGAAGGTATATTGCTCTTCGCTAAGTTCGTTGATACCAACGCTAACTTGGATACTGCCCATAAGGTCAGATATTTTCATAAAGCCGAATTTGCCCATTACTCTTCTAAAAATAATTCTGCCGCAAAGTCTAACTTTGGTGCCGACAGGAAGTTCACGAGCCTCAGCTATAGTGTTAGTTCTGTCAAACTTTTCTTTATAAGGAATTTGACCATCTTGGCGTAGTTGGTCAATCTTACTTTTTCTAATATCTATCTCGTTAGATAGACCTTCAAAATTTGGATTGTTTTTTTGTTGTTCCATTTGAAATTTCCTTTTATATTTACCCTTGTATAATATCATATTTAGCAAAGCTTTTCAACTAATTTTAGACAAAAGCCGCAATTTTCGGTCAAAAATAAAAAAACGATATAGCCAACATTTTGTGCTATATCGTTGCAACAAAATACTGACTAAAACTATTTAGCCTTGTGTTTTTTATTGCATTTTTTTATATTTGTAATTATCATAAATTTCCTTTGCTGATTTCATTATACACAAAACACATACTTTGTCAATTATTTAATTTATTTTCATATATGCTTTTTGAAGATATAACATTTTTTACATAATTTTCAGTTTCTTTGTATGGAATTTTTATAAGAGTTTTTCCGTCCTTAGAGTACTCTTCATTTTTTAGCCAGCGCATGACTACCCCTTCGCCTGCATTGTAACTTGCAAGAGTGGTTTTTTCGTCACTAAATTTATTAAACAAATAATCAAGGTAACAGCACCCAAGTTTGATATTAGTATCACTATCAGTTAGCATCTCTGTATCTAACTTTTCGCCAAGATAATCTGCCATATATAGAGCCGTCTCAGGTTTTAGTTGCATAAGCCCCACAGCACCTTTTCTAGATACAGCATTTTTATCAAAACCGCTTTCGCTATTGATAACGCTAGCAACAAGTGATGGGCTAAGATTAAACTCACTTGAATACTTCAAAATGCTATCTTTGTATTTGAGCGGATAGGTACAAATGTTGTACACAAGTAGCACCGCAACAAATGACAAAATAACGCTTAGCACTATTGTAAATGTCAAAAAAATATTTTTTTCTTGTCTTTCCATACTTTTAGTGTATGCATTTTGCGTTATTTATATCAAAAAAAGGCACTATATTAGTACCTTTTTTGTTTTATTTGCACTCAAACCAGTCTTTGCCCATGTTGACATCTACAACAAGTGGAACATTTAGCTTAATAACATTTTCCATAGCGTCTTTTAATAGGTTCACTATTGCGTTTATCTCATCAGGAGCGGTGTCTACGATTAGCTCATCGTGTATTTGAAGTATAAGTTTACTCTTTAGATTTCGCTCTTTTAGTCTTCTGTCAACCTCAACCATAGCAAGTTTGATTATGTCGCTAGCTGTGCCTTGAAGTGGCATATTCATACTAGCTCTCTCGCTAAACTTACGCATATTGTAGTTAGAAGAGTTAATATCTGGTATACGGCGTCTACGGTTAAGAAGAGTCTTAACATATCCATGCTCTTTAGCAAAGGCTATATTGCCATCAGTGTATTTTTTAACCCCCGGAAATCTTTCAAAATATGTTTCAATATATTGTTTAGCAATGTATACCGGACAACCGATATTTTCTGCAAGTCCATACTCGCTGATACCATACACGATACCAAAGTTTACAGCCTTTGCATCTCTACGCATTTGAGGGGTAACATCTGCAAACGGAACACCAAAAACTTCGCTAGCTGTCTGCATATGAATATCTTGACCTGTTCTGTATGCGTTGATAAGATTTTCGTCTCCGCAAAAATGTGCAAGTAGTCTAAGTTCTATTTGTGAATAGTCTGCTGAGATTATATATCTATCTTCACTACTTGGGACAAACATTTTTCTAAGGGCTTTACCCTCTTCTGTCCTTGTAGGAATATTTTGAAGATTTGGTTCTATCGAACTTAGTCTACCGGTAGAAGTTAGCATTTGCTTAAACTCTGTATGAATAATATCTTCGTCCCTTGTCATAACCTCAAATGGGTCAATATATGTGCTAACAAGTTTTTGAAGTTTGCGGTAACGCATAATCATAGCAACTATTGGGTGTTGGTCAAAAATTTCTTCTAACACCTCTACACTAGTAGAGCCCTTTTTGCCCTTATGTTTTAGTCCAAGGTCATCAAAAAGAAGTTTCGCAACTTGTTTAGGAGACTGAATATTAAACTCATAACCGGCTAGGTCATAAATAATTTTTTGAATGTCAGTTATCTCTTTGCCATACTTGTCTTTTAGCTCAAATAACACTTTTCGGTCTATTCTAAAACCTGTCTTTTCCATATCAAAAAGCGTCATTTCAAGTGGCAATTCTACATCATAATATAAATGCTCTTGCTCATTATCTCTTAGAGCCTGTTTGAATTTTTTTTCTAGTTCAAAATTGCTACATGCGATATACTCACTATCTTGATTATTGCTAAGTAGCATATCTTGTATAGTTACCTTTTCGCCACCGCTTGTTATATAGTAAGCCAAAAGGTCATCAAATACTTTACCATTTAGGCTAAAATACTTGCCGTACTTACGCAAAATTGTCTTGCGGTCGTTACAAATTTTGTAAATATTTTCGTCCTCAAAATATGGCTTAACATGGCTCAAAACATCTTCAAGGTCAAGTCCGTCACCAAAAAGATTTTTTTCTAGCACGCAAAAATTTTCTGTCACGCCGTCAACTGTGAAGTTAAATGTCTTATCTATCTCAAAGGCAATTACCTTTTGGACCCTAGCACCAATTAGTGCTTTATCTAGCTCGTCAAGAGTCTTTATTTCATTTTTGTGAAGCTCTTTTTTTTCCTTTATTTTGTTAGTGCCTGACACAAAAATATCATCTCTTTTGATAAGGCTATTAAAGTTGTATTGATTAAAAATTTCAAAGACTTTTTCGCTAAAAGGAAACTCATAAGTATACTCATCAATATTGACATCTATATCAGCATTTACCTCTATTGTGGCAAGGCGTTTTGACAGCATAGCGATGTCATAAGAGCCCTCTAACTTTTCCTTTAATTTACCCTTTTGGTCGTCTAGGTGCTCAAATACGCCCTCACATGAGCCGTACTTGTGCAAAAGGTCAAGAGCTGTCTTTTCTCCCACACCTTTTACGCCCGGTATATTATCTGAGCTATCGCCCATTAGAGCTTTTAGGTCAATAAGTCTTTTTGGCTCCAAGCCATAGGTTTCAAAGAAGGTCTTAGTGTTCATTACGACAGTATCGGTTATACCTTTTTTGGTTAGCCAAACCTCTGTTGTATCGTTAATTAGTTGAAGGCTATCTTTATCTCCGGTAAGTATGATTTTTTGGACATTTAGTTTGTTTGCGATAGTTCCTATAATATCGTCCGCCTCAATACCCTCTTGCTCAATATACTTAATGCCCATAGCTTCAAGCAATCTTTTTAGAATAGGAAATTGTGATTTTAGCTCAGGTGGAGTTGGCTTACGAGTGCCTTTATAATCAGCAAAAAGTTTGTTACGAAAAGTCTTTTTGCCATAGTCAAAAGCGACTACAATATGTGAGGGGTTAGCCTCGCTAATCATCTTAAGTAGCATAGTCGTAAAGCCGTAAACAGCATTAGAATATTCTCCGTCTTTATTAGACAAAAGCGGAAGTGCATAAAATGCTCTATTGATAAGGCTATTGCCATCTATAATCACTAATTTATCCATAATTTTCTCCTAATTTGATTATATACTAAATATAAAAATATAACAATCAAAATTAAAAAATTACTTGTACCAAAAAATCATCAAGCAAATTCTCCTAGTTATTTTTCCCAAAAACAAAAAAGCACATATTAAATGTGCTCTTTTTTATTTTATTTTTGTGCCACAAATAGTCTTTTAGTCTTTGCAATGTGGGCATTTTGCTTTTGGAGTTTTTTGCTCTTTTTTGCAACATTCATGCTCACCGCTACCATTAGACTCTTTTTTATCTTTACAGTGGCAAACTTTTTCTTCTACTTGTTTTTCTTCAAGTTTTTTAGCTTTTGTAGTTTCTTGTTTTGCTTTTTGCTCTTCTTCAGGTTTGATATATTTTGTTTTAAGAATAAATGCAGAACTAATTACTACAAATAGTGATGAGAAGTTGTGAACAAGTACACCTGTTGTTGGGGTCAAAATGCCAAACAAACTTAGTATTACAGATATAACATTGATGCTCATAGAAATAATGATATTTCTCTTGATTGTTCCTAGGGTGTTACGAGATAAGTGAAGTGTGTTATATACATTTCTTACATCGCTGTTCATGATAGCAACATCGGCAGTCTCGACAGCTACATCACTACCTAGAGCTCCCATAGCTACCGAACAATCTGCTCCTGCAAGTGCTGGTGCATCATTGACACCATCGCCTATCATACATACATTGTGACCTTCTTTTTTAAGTTTAAGCACAGCATCAAGTTTATCCTCTGGCATAAGCTCAGCTACATATTTATCTACGCCAACAAGTGAAGTTGTATAACTAGCAGCAGCTTTGTTATCACCCGTTAGCATTATAGTGCTATAATTTTTTGATTTTAGAAGGTCAATTATATCTTTTGCGTCATCTCTTAGTGTATCAAACAAGCATACAGCACCTACTGGCTTAAATCCTGCAATTACTACAACTATACTGTAACCTTTGTCTAGGTACTCGCTTAATGAATTTAAGTTTTTGTCCTCAGGATACAACTTTTTAGCTTCTTTGTAGCTGACAGCTTTTACAAGTTTGCCATCAACTTTTGCAGATATACCAACACCTACAAGTGATCTTGTGTTTATTGGGTCTGGAACTTTTTTAACTTTTGAAGTTGCATATTTGTAAATAGCTTTTCCTATTGGGTGCTCAGAATACTTCTCTATACTTCCAAGCATTGTAAGCAAATCTTTTTCTTTAGTTTTGTCAAAGGCGATAACTTTTTCTACATTAAGCTCGCCGGTTGTTATTGTTCCTGTCTTATCAAATGCAACAGTGTCTACTTTTGCAAGTCTTTCAATTGCGTCACCAGACTTGATAATAACACCGTTATATGCGGCAGAACCAAGACCAGCAGCGACAGCGGTAGGAGTTGCAAGAGTTAATGAACATGGGCAGAAAACAACTAGAATTGTTGTAGCTCTAATAAGCGCTTGAGCTATAGTCAAATGGAAAGCAAAGTAAGATACAACACCTATCAAAAGCGACAAAACAACTGCGCTAGGTACAATATAACTTGCCCATCTATCAGCAAGTCTTGAGATAGGGGCTTTTTGACCCTCGGCCTCTTTAACTAGCTCAATAAGTTTGTTAACAGTCATATCTTTAGGCGGAATGGTAACTTTTACTTCGATAACGCCTTGTTTGTTATAGGTAGCGCCATAAACTTTATCGCCGACCTTAACATCTACTGGGACAAACTCACCTGTAACTGAAGATTGGTCTATTGAGCTTTCGCCCTTAACAATCTCTCCATCAACTGGTACTTGCTCGTTGGGTTTTACAAGAACGACATCTCCAATCATAAGTTTTGAGATAGGTGTCTTTTCGTAATTAGAGCCTACTTTTACCATAGCAGTCTTAGGTGTCATAGCTATTAGTCTTTCGATACCTTTACGAGATTTTCCGACAGTCCAATCTTCTATCAAACCGCCAAGCGCCATAAAGAACGCTATCTCTCCCGCTGCAAAAATATAACTATGTGAATGCCCTCCAGTATGTCCTACGGCATATTCTAGCACTATAGATGCTATCATAGCAATACTAACAAGTAGCGATGAAGTTATCTTTTTCTTTTTAAGTCCCATAAAAGCAGTCACAAATATTTCATAACCACAAAGTGCAACGGCTACATATCCAAAATCTAAAAATCTAAGATTAGGAAGTCCAACCAATTTCCATATATCAATATAACTAAGTACTATACCAACAAGAGATATAAGTATCAAAGTTAACTTTTTGATAAGGTCTCTTTTTTCATATTCTTTAGAAGCGCTCTTATGGGTGTGGCAACATGATGGTGCTTTGTATGTTTTATTACCACAGCAGTCTGTATTGTCATCTTCTTCGGCTTTTGCGTTTTCTATCTCGCATTCTTTGGCTAGTTGCTCTTCTTCTTTCTTCCTTAACTCTTCCATGAGTTTAAGACGCTCTCTTCTTGCTCTACAATGTGGACAGTCGCAAACTTCTTCGTCATGTACTTTGGTCTTTTCGTCCTTTAGCACAACACCATTATCTTTTTTTACTTCGTTATTACTCTCAGTATCCATTTACGCTCCTTACAAGTATTTGTCCAAAATATTATTAAATCTATTAAGTATATCTCCATCACCTTTTTGGACACCCTCTTTCACGCAGGTATTAAGGTGATTTTTCAAAATTATCTTACCAAGTTTGTTGATAGAACTCTCGACAGCCGCTAGCTGTACCAAAATATCTTCACAACCCTTGCCCTCTTCTATCATCTTTTTGATGCCGGCAATATGTCCCTCGGCAGTAGATAATCTTGTGATCAAAGTCTTTTTTGTATCATTTTCAATCATAAGTTTACTCCCCACCCCCTCCCTTGGGGGTTTACGCTATTATATTATCCCCAAAACATATGCTTGTCAATCAATTTTTAGAACTTTTTACAAAAAAAATATGTGGCAAATTTTACCACATACTTTTAATTGTTTAATATAAACATTCATAAATTTTAATTAATAATCATAATATCAGCATCAACTTAAAGAATAATAAATAGTTTATTTTAATCTTTTAGTTTATTTTTCGTCTTTTGCTTCTTCACCTTTGGCAACAACAGTTTCTTGTTTTCTGCTCTTTTTTGTAGCAAGCCAATATATCAAATAGAAACAAGCAATAACCCCATATACCGCAACAACAACAGCAAAAGGCATTAACCATTTTGGTACAAATGGGAAAGTTGAGCCCGTAATAAAGAACCAGTCGTAGTGGTGAGGTCCACCGTTAAATGATAGGTTGCCTAACCCTGCCCACAAAGCGATACAAATTACACCAATAAGTGGTTGCCACATGTTCTTTACATGTAGTTTTACTTCGCCTGTGGTTAAAGATAGAACTCCCCAAGAAAGCAAAAGTCCATGATAAACCATTGTTTGAATTACTTTATAACACCAAGGAGAAACTCCACCAAGTGCAGAGCCCGGATATACAAGGTACATCATACTTCCTGCCATGGCAAGAGTAACTGCAACCTCTTTGAACCATTCTTTTTTTGAGTATTGAGCAAAAGTAGCAACAATACACATAAGTGTACAAATATGGAAAGGCAATTTGTCAATATCTAATGTAAAATTGCTTGTTACAAAAGGTTGTAGCATAAAGTCAACAATATACAAAACTAAAGTTGTAACAACGATCACTCTCAAAGTTTTTTCTTTTGTTTCTTTAGATTTGTTTTTTAATAAAAATGCTCCACCAACAATAGCTCCCGCTATAAGCAAGATGTATAGAAAATGCCATATAGAAAACAACTCTATACTAACTTTTCCAACTTTCCAACCAAAAATGTTTCTTAAAAATTTTGTCATTTTTCAACCTCTTTTTTCTTAAAATTTTTAATTATTTTATATAAAGTTCTATCCTCTTTCTTTTTGGTGCTGAGTTCAAAAATTTCAGTAATTAAAAAGACTAAAATTAATCCAAAAATGCCCATTGTAATTGTATTTAGCCATGGTAGTTGTGGGAATGGCAGTTTTTCTAGATACATTGAATTACAGCTTCTAAGTCCAAAGGCTTTATAAAGACCATTAATAATCAACCCATCCACCAAAAATAGTATCAGCCCCAAAAAGCAAGAAATACAATTCGAAATATCTATTCTTAAAAATCCACCTACCAAAATGTACAAGCACCCAAAAACCATTGTTGCATGACTTAATAGTCCTCTAAACGAAAACCAATTGGTAAGCGTAGGATTGCTTGCAAAATTTTCATTAAAGACAATACCTATAATACCGCATACAACGCCCGCATAAAATGTAAACTCATACATTATTTTTGCAAATTTAGAATCAGATTTTTTTACAAAAGCACAAATAACTAAACACCACATTAACACATTGCAAGGGTATATAGGTAAGATAAGCGGAGCCTCTACAATAGCAGTGCCTTTGTTAGCAAAAAAATCAACATATAAAGTGCTAAAATGTATTATTACAGTAAGTATTGCAAATATTTTCAAAACATTTTTCTTACACTTCTCTTCTTTTACAAAACATTTACATAATATAAGTCCTATAACAGTAAGAGAAAATGAAGTCACCATAAATAAAATATGTTGAGTATTAAACATTTCTTACCTCTTGGTTATTTTATAAGTTTTTATATTTTTATGTCAATTTTTTTGACAACTTTTTTTTGTAAAAGATATGCTTTTATTTTTTGTAATAGTAAAATTAGGTAAAAACATTTAATTCTGTAGATTTTCGACATTTTTTGCGTTTTAATTTTATATTAAGTAAAATTTTGTATTTTTTTAACAGAAGATGACATTAACAAAAAAAATCGTTTTTGATTTAGTTATTTAATTTTGACTAAATGTATTTTTGAGCGACTAATTCAAAACTTTCAAGCACTCTCATTTTGCCTTATGTATTGACTAAAAGCCTTGTCCGTGGTACAATAAACTAACAAATATGGAGGACAACGATGAGAAAACCAACTAAACCTTGGGTAAAAGCAACAAACGATATCGCAATAAGATCACAAATTCAATCTATAACTGGCAAAAATGAAATTGCAGGTATAGATAATCTTGTTAATTATTTTAAGACTCTGTACAACGGAGAAAGATACTATACTCGTATTGTTGAGTCAAAAGACAATTTGACAGCTGACGAAAAGCGTAAAGCCGTTGATCAAACTTCTATACACCTATATCTAGAAGACCATTTGGACGACCTATCAAAAATTTGTGATTATAGATTATACGAGCATTATGGCGAAGAGTACGATAGAAACTTTGTATCTGTGCCTGATGGTTACACAGTGGCTGATGTCCCAAAAGGTTTCCCAACCTCTAAACGCCGCACCACTACAGCATATCCAATCTCTGACGAAGAGATGCGAGCTAGATATTTCAAGCACCCACTAATACCTATAATGCGTGAAGGCAATGTTGTTAAATTTATGGGTCTTGATAGCGAGTCAAAAAGACCAGTATTATTTGCTATGTCTGTTGACAATGATAAAACAACTAATACTCAAAATATTCTTCTTGTACTAGAAGCTCATGGCGAAGAAGAAGGCATAATCAACCTAGATCGTGTTACTTGCAACCCACCAACAGTACATGAGGACTTTGAGAGAGATAGCAAAGGCAAAATTGTCGTAGACAAATTTGGTATCGCAAAAACAGTAAAGGTATATCCGGTATACACCAGCAATCACAATTTCTGTATGCAAGATAGAATTACCGACCCTAACGGCTACTCTGCCAGAGTTAACGAACAAGACAAAGGTTTTGTAATAAAAGATGGCAAAGCATATAGACAAGAGATTACAGAAACTAATAAAGAGGAACTATACCCTGCAACATTTGATGATGCATTATCTATTTTTATGAACGACCACAATATGATATATTGTCAATCTGCAAGATACAACAAAGGCACTACCTTTGGTTCTTGCCCAGATACTGAGATGCTACTTGGTTTGCATGTAGATGATATGATCCTAGCTGACGAAAATACTCCATTTACACTAGAATCATATAAAGAGCTTGGAGAGTTTGCATTAGAGATAGCAAGCGAAAATGTTAAATCTTTGAGAAACGATGGTCAAAACATCGATCTTGACAACCCAGCTAATAAAAGGGTTCTTGCCCAAACAAACGAACAAGCCCCTAGCCTATCACTTAGTGAATATGCAGATAAAGGTCTAATTAAATAATTATAATTTGACTTAAAAAAATATATTTAGTAAAATATAACGAGGATAGTTAAATGGATATAAATAAAATTTTAGACAATTATAGAAATGACATAAAATATAGAGAGTTTGACGGAAAATACATTGTGGCTTTGCCTATATTTTTCCCAGGCTCACACGACAGCATAGCTATTAGACTTGAGGCTGATACGCAAGGCAGACCAAGTATAAGCGATTGCCACACTACTCTAGATTACCTAGATGAGATGGGTGTTGATATAAGTAAATATTCTTCTAAACTACAAAAGATTATGACTAGATACGGCCTTGTTCAAAACGATAGAGAGTTTACTCTTAATGTTCCAACCAACAACGAGGATTATTTGACCAAATACTTAGGTTACTTCGTTCAAGCCATATCTCTTATAGCCAATATAGATATGTAAAGCATATTTTTTAGAAAAACAAAACTTATAAAAACATATCAAAAATAGCCAATAAATAAACAAAAATACCACCACAAGTGGTATTTTTTTATACATAGAGCTTTGCATGTATACTAGTATCAAAAAAATCATATTAGGAAAATTAAAAAAACACTTGCAAAATATGTCAAAGTATGATATTGTAAATAAGCATTTTGATAGTAGAAAATAATTAACCCCGTAAGTTATATCTTACAAACATCCCTCCTTTTATTGTTATCCTTTTTTAATTATTTTCTACAACTAAATATGCATGCCGAAGTGGTGGAATGGTAGACACAAGGGACTTAAAATCCCTCGGGGGCAACTCCGTATCGGTTCGAGTCCGATCTCCGGCACCAAAAAAAAGACTGACTAATTGTCAGTCTTTTTTGTTTTTCATTTTTGAATAACTATTTAGTTGTCTTTTGCTCCTTAGCGGTTTTCTTTTGATTTGGAGTTGTTGTTTTTGGGGCATGTTTTTTAGTATCTTTGGTTGCTTTTTGAGATTGCTTTTTGGCTTTGGTTTCTAGGCCACCAATTTTGATATACATTTGCTTCAACTCTTCTTTATCCATTAGTTTTGGGACTGGATATAGAGGGTTACCCTCTTTGTCGGCTTTTGTAGCAAGGTCATCAATATCTTCTAGGTTTATCATGTCTAGAGTTTTTGGTAAGCCAAAATGCTTATTCATACTCTCTATCCATTTGATGAATTTTTGAGCGGATACTTCGTGGCTATCTTCATAAGTTGCTATTCTTGCCATTTTTGCAAGTTTAGAAAGTTTAACCTCACAAGTACTTCCGTACTCTTTCAAAAAGTATGGCAAAATAACTGCATTAGCAAGTCCATGCGCAACTCCGTACTTACCACCTAGAGAGTGTGCTACTGCGTGGACATATCCAACATAAGACTTAGTAAATGCGGCGCCCGCCTCAAATGATGCCATAAGCATATTTTTACGAGCCTCGACATCTTGACCGTTGTCAAAAGCTTTCTTTAGGTTGTCTACTATAAGCAAAACTGCATCCTCAGACATTTTTCGGGTGTCACTTGTGGTTGACTTACCAATATATGCCTCTACTGCATGAGTAAGTGCGTCCATACCAGTAGTTGCGGTAACAAAAGGTGGAAGTCCAAGTGTTACTCTATAATCAAGTACTGCATAATATGGAATTAGGCAAAAGTCATTGATTGCATACTTGAAGTGTGTCTTTTCGTCAGTGATAACTGCTGCAACAGTTGTTTCGCTACCAGTACCGGCAGTTGTAGGCACAGCAATAAGTAGTGGTAACTTCTTGCGTATTTTTAGTAAGCCCTTCATCTCATTAACTTTTTGTTTAGGCTTGACGGCACGAGCACCAATAATCTTAGCACAGTCCATAACAGACCCCCCGCCAAAAGCTATGATTGCGGTACAATTATTTGAGTTATATTTTACAAGGCCTTTTTCGATATTTTCAATAGTTGGGTTAGGCACAACATTATCAAAAACTGAAAGTTTGATACCCTCTTTTTTTATCATAGTTTCTAGATTTTTAGTTAGTCCTAGTCCTCTAATACCACTATCTGTAACAAGTAGTACAGAGTCTACACGCTTATTAGACAAAAGCTCTGGGACTTTATCTAAGCTGTCCAAAACTCTTGGCTTTCTGTATGGCATAAAAGGCACAGCCATACGCATTAACCATTGATAAAATCTACAATATGCTCTCTTTGATGATTTCATAATTATCTCTCCTATAGATATTATAGCCAAAAGCTAAAAAATCTCAAACAAAATGCAATAAAAAAACACCTAAAAATTAGGTGTAATTTTATTACTTTTTAGTAGTCTTTTTTGTTGTTTTTGGGGCTGCCTTTGTAGCTGTTTTTGTTGTAGTTTTCTTAGCAGCTGGTTTTGCAGCAGTCTTCTTTGCAGGAGCTTTCTTTGTAGCAGGCTTTACAACCTTAACACCGATTAACTCTACTGCTGGCTCTACAGTCTTTTCGTAAGCTGTAGCACATGGGTCTACTAGTGATTTGTCACAATTTTTGCAATAATCATAGCTTCCGCAAGTATCTTTTCCAGCTTTTTCGCTATCAAACCATTTTTGAAGTTCTAGCTCTTTTTGTTTTTCGTCCAACATAATTTTTCCTCCGTTAAGTAGTTTCTAAATGCAATTTGTAACATTTATAAACTATATTATAGCAGTTAATTTTACTTTATACAACTAATTTTACAAGATTTAGCACAGCGCTACTATGTGTTGAAGAGAATGAAATTGTATGCAAAATATTCTCTCTGTCTCCATATACTCCGTCTACGATTTCAAAGTCCTCATGATTGCATCTGCCGGTGCTAGCAGGGTCAATAGTTAGGGCAAATGACTCATCTGGCATAGTAAGAGTTATTTCGCCTTTGTAGGTATAAACGATATAATCTTTTACATTGCAAGAAGTAACTTCTACTTTACCCTCGTTAGGGTTAAGGATTAAGTCCTCTTGAACTACTGAATTGGTTATATTAGAAAAGCCAACTTTTGTTATAACCTTAGCCATTTCAAAAGTACTATTTTTTACCAAAGAATTTCCATTAGTGTGAATAAGTTTAATAGTATTACTTACTACTCCGTCCAAATATACATTGCCATGAGTTGTGTTTATATCAATGCCCATAAAATTATAACTTCTAGGGATAGTAATTGTTAGATTTTTGATAATCTTAGGGTCTCTAACTTCGCCAGACTTAAAGTATTCGATATCTAGGTGTCCGTCATTAGTTAGTCTATAATATCCCGGCTTGTCCTCTACTTTTTCGCCTGTTTCTGTAAGAGTAATTTTGTCGACATCACCGGCGATAACCTTTAACTCTCCGGCAAGCCAGTTAATCTCCAAGTCTTTAATCTCTTCTTCAAAACTTGTGCTAGAAGTGATGCGTTTGTACTCGCCCGCATAAATGTACATATATAAATCTACGCCTCCGCAACCGCTAAAAGCAAAAGCAAGTCCCATAAGTCCTAGGCACATCAAAAATGAAAATAGTTTTTTCATGATAATCTCCTATTTGATATCATACAATATAAGCCCTTTATTTGTCTAGCAAAATTACCTTGTAAACAAAAAAACAAGCTTCTAAACTTGTTTTTTTACATTTTCTATTAACTTCTTAGCGGTCATCTGGTATGACAAAAACTCGTCCCCCACAAACTCCGCTTGAGCCACAATTTCGCCGTCCATTAGGTAGTATATTCCGCTAGAAAATATCAAAAAGACTTTGTCAAAAGTTCTCTCATAATTGACACTTTCTTCTTTGTACACTTTGATGAAGTTTTTGGCATCGGTGTTGTCTTTCACTCGCATATACGACAAAAGCGCAAGGTCTGTTTCGTCCTTTATCTTTTTGTAGTTGCCATTATTGAGCTTAAAAAGTTTGTCCTTAACTCTCGCTCTAAACTGTGCCATAACATACTCATCATCAAGGTCAGTGTTATACGACCAGCTAAGTACTCTCGCTTTGGTCTTCTTGTTATTATTTGGATCCAAGCTAAGGCCATTTCTTATGCTTAGTTTAGAATAGCTATCCAAAAGAAAGTCGCACAAATATTCTGCCTGAACAACCTCTATACCTATATCTCTGTTTTTGGTATATATGTCAGTTACTTTTTCTTTGTCACCGACATATAGGTTAGTGCCGTCAAAAAATGTATGGCTTAAAATAACCGCCGTCAAAATTTCTGCATATTTAGCTGTCTTTGAACTGACAAATAACAAATTACTTTCTCTCCACTTTTTCGTCAAGATATGTTGCTTGAATATCTGCTATATGCAAAAGTACGCACATAGGAAAATCATAATAAGCCTGAGCCATAGCACCGCTGCCGCCGCCCACAACTCTAGTATCAAAGCCGCCCATGTGCCAGTTAATAGCCATAGCCTCTTCTCTAGTTAGTTTCATAAAGCCAGAAATCATATAAACCGACTTCTCGCCGTGTCCATAAGGTAGGCTGTCGTCTATGGTGTAATATGGTTGTTGCTCCCATATGCCGTTAACCTTAACATTGCGCAAATCTTCTTTGTAAAAGTTGGTTTTGCATATATCGTGCAAAAGCCCCATAATAGCTATGCTCTCATCGCTGACTACGCTCTGAAAATCCTCTCCGTACTCATTGATAACATTGTTAAGTAGTCTATTGTAGCAGTTGACGCTATGAAGACAAAGTCCACCCTCAAATGCTGAGTGATGTCTAGTGCTTGCAGGAGCAGTAAAAAAGTCTGATTTTTTTAGCCATTCAAGTAAAGCTGTTGCACCCTCTCTCTTAATATTGGCGGTAAAGATTCTTTCAAACTCTTCTCTTGCTCTTTCTACATCTAAGTTATATTCTTTTGACATAAATAAAAATACCTTTTAATCTCACTTACTGAGAAACAATTCTACCTATATCTTAGCATACTTTGCATCATAAATTAAACTATTTTGGCAAAAATATCTAAAAATATCGTCTTTTTTGCCATTATCACAAAAGTTAATCTCTAGACCCTCCTTAATTTTTAACCTTTGGGCAATAGTTACTAGCCTCTTTGCGACATAAAATGCACTATCAAAACTCTTAACTCCAAGCACATCTTCAAAGATATTTTTTATAAAGCTATAATGCGTACAACCAAGAACAACGCAGTCGATTTTTCCTTTATACTTTGAGTACCTTTTCAAAATATATGGGTATAGCCGGTGCAAACTATTTATATTTATTTCAATTAACTTAGCAAGATGCCTATCTCCTATTACATAATCACTCTTTTTATTATATCTTTTTATTACCTCACTGTGCTTTTTTGTGGCGACAGTTGAGACAACTAACGCACGCTTGTAGCCTTTATCTTTGACAAGTTTTAGGCACGGCTCTGTCCCTATAAAAGATATTTCGTGATACTTATCTCTAAGAAGTCCTATGATGCTAGTAGTTATTGTGTTACAAGCTATGACCACGATCTTAATTCTAAACTTCAAAAGCAGCTTATCTATCTCCGTCCTCACTATCTCAAAAATCTGCTTTTTACTCTTATTACCAAGTGGCAACGCCTTAGAAATAGACAGATATATGTACCTACCCCGAAAAGCTCTTATACACTCGTCAAAAACGCTCAATCCACCTATTCCGCTATCTAATACCAAAATGTAATCTTTCATAAAGTATAATATGCAAAAAGCAAATATTTTGGGTAAAACAAAATAAGCTTTCGGGTTATTGATTGTTAGTACAATTTATGTTTTTTACTTCACTTTGAGAGGTTCTCTCTAATTTTCTGTTTTAGTATATGTTTTATTTGTGTGTAGTTACAACTTGCTATATGCAATTCTTGTATGTTACTTAAAAAATAATTTTGACTATCTTTTTTTTGTAAATATGCCACAAAAAAGCCAAAAAACTATCATACATGCGAAAAAATCAAAAAAAGTAATATTTATACTTGCAAAAAATATTTTATTATGCTACAATACTCGGGTAACGAAAATAATTAAGGAGATACGACCGTGCCAAATATCAAATCAGCTAAAAAAAGAGTAACAGTTATCGCAAGAAGAAATGACGAGAACGCTTTTGTAAAAGCTACTCTTGCTACTATGATTAAAAAGTTTAGAGCTACAGTTAATGCAGGCGATTTCGCAGCTGCAGACAAGATGCTACCAGAAGTAACATCATACATCTACTCTGCTCAAACTAAAGGTGTTATTCATAAGAACACAGCTGCTAGAAAGGTTGGTAGACTTAACGCTATGCTATTCAAAGCTAAACTTACTCCTGCTACAAAAGTAGAAGCTCCAGCTGAAGAAGTTAAAGTTGAAGTAAAAGAAGAAGTTAAAGCTGAAGAAGCTCCAGCTAAGAAAACTACTAGAAAACCAGCTGCAAAAAAAGCTAAAGCAGAATAATTACTTTAATTAAACAAAAAAAAGAGTACCCATCTAGGTGCTCTTTTTTTATTCTTTATTTTTTATCATCATCTTCTATGATTATTTCTTTTTCTATCTTGTCAGTAAACTTTTTGTTAGGGCTATCTTCTATAACATCAATATTGTTATCAAGTACAGCCTCTCTTAGTTTTTGCAAGCTCTCAACATTAGCTGTGACTTTGTACTTTTTGATACATAGTAAGAAAATTACAAGTCCAACAGTTAGTAGTGCCGCAAAAATAAAATTAGCATAAAATGAATTAGTAAAGAAAACATAGTTTCCGCTTGTCTTGCTGCTCTCGTTTAGCATACTCAAAAAGTCGTCTTGAACTAAGCTATTGGCTACAAGGTATGTTACTTGTTTGATGCGTCTAAAGAACACATCTCCATAAAGCTCTTTTACCTTATCTAGGCTATCGTTATTTGTGTGCATAAGGTTGTCGTTTTTACTGCTTTCGGTTATGCCAATAGCATTTGCATCGTCCCAAGCTCCAGAGAAAAATGTAATAACATTATTGCCCTTGCCAATGAATTGATTGTTGTCACTAGCAAGCCCCATATGTGAGTAACCTATACTTCCGCTAGATGCCATATAATTTACTTTTTTATTCTTAGGCGCAGTCTTAATAGTTTCGCAAAAATCATAACTTGTAGTTAATTTACTATTAAGCTCGCTATAATAACTTTCGTGCAAAGTCTTAACTTCGTCTGCATACATGTATAAGTTGTCGCCATTGCCGATACTGTCAAGGTTAATCATTAGTTTCATATCGCCAGCGTATTTTTTTACAAATCCTTGATAAAATCCCTCAGCTCCGTAGTTGCCACATTCCTCAGCACCAAAGAAAACATAATATACATCAAAAGGCAAATTTTTATCTTTCATTAGTTTAATTACATTCATAAGACTAGCAACGCCGCTAGCGTTGTCGTATATGCCGTGGCTCTTAGATGCACCACTTCCGTATAGGCTAGTTGCGTAGCCATAAAAGTTATCATAATGCGCACCTACGACCACATAGTCGGTTGTGTCAATGTTGCTCTTTTGGATAGCTATAACATTGTATGAAGTTCTAGCTTGTGAGGTAATACTTATTTGATATGTTACCTCTTGTTTTACGACACCAAACAACCCGTCGGCAGTAGAATCTTTTTCTGCAGAAATACCGTATATTCCTTTTAGATAGGCCTCTATATAATCTCTAGCTCTATATTCGCCATCAGTTCCGGCCGTGCGGTCGACACGAAGTCCGCTATCGTCATAAACGCTCGCTCCCTCGCCGTAAACAAAATCAATTATATCTTTTTCAATATCATTTTCTGTGACTTCGTTACCACTAAAAACTATATTAAAATTGGTGCTGTCAGCATAAGCTACTGGGCTAAAAAGCACAAGTCCAAAACTCAAAACTGCTAGCATAAAAATTAAAATCTTCTTCATGCTATCACCCCGAAAAATAGATATACAATTAAGTAGCAAAATGTTAAAATGCCAGTCACAAAAAGATATCTATATTTTGCATTATCAATTTTGTTGCCTAGTAGTTTTATACCCACGAAGGCCGCCAAAATAGTCGTTACAATATGAGTAAGTTTGATGCCCCAAATGCTTGCCACTGGGGAAAAGATAAAGATGATATTAATAAGTGTTATTGCTATATTCCTAAAAATAAACAACACTCTCATATACATTCTAAAGTCTTCTCTACCAAGACAAAAATTAGGCACAAATCTATAATATAAATTGTAGAAGCACGAAGCCACTACTTCAAAAATCAAATAAAAGAATACGCCCATCATCAAAAAGCTAAGAAGCTTATTCCCGAAACCTTTTGCATCAATTACGCCAAAGTCATAGACAATGTACGCAAGGCAAAAGCTTAAGTATGTGGCAATAAAAATCATTGTTTTTTCAAAAGGCTTTTTCTTAGATAATTCTAACATCATACACTTAATATCTCTGCTATCAAATAATTGATTGCGTTGACTGCCTCCATTTTTCCATTTTTTACCTTAAACTCGGCATCACTGCATTTTTCACAAATACTTTTTAGACTCTTAGCACTAAACGCCTTTGCTTGTTTTTTTGCAATATATACAGCGCCCTCTTTTACACCAAGATATCCTGCTAGTTCTTTGTTGTCGCCTTCTGTAATTGTCGCATAGAATAGTCTCCTAAACTGATTACTTATAAGCGAGATAAGAGCTGTTGGCTGATTGCCATGGTCAAGTAGATTATTGACTATTTGGTATGCTTTTGTACCATTTTTTTCGGCCAAGGCATTAGTTAGGTCGTAGACAACATTTTCTATACTCTTGCTTACCATATTGTCTACCATAGCACTTGTAATTATTTCGTTATCTCCTAGATATGCTATTAGCTTTTCTAACTCTCTTGATACATTGGTATAACTGCCGCCGCAATTAGTAACTAAATTATCAACGGCAACTTTTTCTATTTTTTTCCCTTTGCTATTTAGTTTTGAGATGACTACTTTTTTTAACATCTCTTCGCTCATCTTGTTACAATCTACCGTTTCTAGTTTGTTAACAAGTGACAAAAATAGTGGTATTTGTTTAGTTGCATATAGCACAAGACATGTATCAGGAGATGGGTTGTCAAGATAGTTTGACAAAAGCTTTTTGTCAGCGTCATTTGACTTGCCACTATAATCTTTTACAACTACTAGCCTTTTGGCGTCCATGATAGGCATAACATAGCACGACTCTACTACTTCTTGTATGCTGTAACTATCCCCCGCAAAAACTACTTTGTTAAAGTCCGGCATTGAGATAGCACAAGCATTTTCTAATAAGCTAAGGGCTGAATATAGTAGGTCTATATCTTCGCCGTACACAAAGTACGCAGGTTTTAGACCGTTTGTCAAATTTTTCTTCAATTCTTCAAATTTCATATTTTTTACCTACAATTTATATACATTTCATCATTAAATATGTGTTTAATATTAGGACTTGATATATCTTTGTTAGTTTCTAGATAATCTATATAGTACCCAAGTGAGCTAAAGTTTTCGCTAGATGCTTTTTGAGCACCAAACGCAAAGACTGTGCCATTGACTACAATTTTAGTAAATTTAACATCTTCCGCACTATCTACACTAACTTGTACATTGCCGCCAAGAGAGATACCCTCATCGTATACCTCGTAATCTACTCCGCTAGATTTTAAGTTGTCTATCATAAGGCTATTTGAGGCAACAAGTACCTTTGCGTCAAAGTACTCCAAAAAGTTTTGTAGCATCTTAACCTCGGCACTTGTGTTTGGCGAAAAGATAATTGCGTCAAGTTCATAAATGTCTTTACTATTTAGGCTACTTCTTAGATTGTAAATATATGACCTAGATAGTTTAGGGTTGACAAGATATTTTTTGCCACTGCTCTCTATAATTGATGATGAGTAATTATCCGCATAAACTCCGCATTTGGTTAAACTATAACAATAATTACCTACTACTATACTAACACAAACAGCAAAAATAACAAAACAACTAACTACTTTTGTTTTATTTTTTAGCATCACAAATCTGCTTATGACAAAAAGCCCAACATATATAAGCAGACACACGCCTATAGATATTCCGCCGACTTTCAAAGTAGCTAGTGGCAAGCTAGCGACAAAGTCAGTTATCACAATAATGATACTGAAAAATATCTTTGGCAAATATAGTAAAAATTTTAGTCCAATAAATGCCAAAATATTGGTTACAAACAAAAGTCCAAAACCTAGTGTAAATAATGGAATAACAATAAGGTTAGTTATTACCGAGTATATTGGCAAAGTCCTAAAATAACTAGCTGTGATAGGATAAGTAAATATTGTAACAACTGTCGTTATAAACATAGTAGTAACAATACTTCGTACAATGTTGTTTGGAAATTTTACTTTGTCCAAAGTCCTGCTAAATAATATTATAGCAAGTACAGCTCCATAGCTAAGCAAAAGTCCCACATCATATAGACTAAGTGGGCTAAATAATAAAATTATACACAAACTTAACCCCAAACTACTTAGGCTATCATATCTTTTGCCAAATAATTTGCAAGCTATGAGCGTTAGTCCCATGATAGAAGCTCTAACGACAGATACCGCAAACTCGCACAAATAGTCATAAACAAATAAAAAAGCAAACATTATAAAAAATTTTACGACATTTTTAGTTTTGATTTTACTTATTAGAAAGTACACAATAGATATGATAAGTGAAATATGTAATCCTGAGATAGCAAGAAGGTGTGCTGTGCCTGATTGTCTAAAGTTATCATAGATTTCAGTTTCTATCATTGCCCTATCGCCGTACAAAAGTGCATACGCTAGTCCGCCTACTCTTTCGCCCATGACAGAGATAAGGTTAGACTTGGTTTTTAGTTTCAACTTTTCGCTTGGCGTTAGATTGCCTTTTGCGATTGTTATACTGCTAGCAGAGGCATAGTACTTGATATTGTTTTTATATAAGCCCCCTTTGTTCAAGGCTATGTCCAAAATTTTATAGCCTTTAACCTTGGACTCAAAAGTTATTTTGTCACCTATTTCAATACTCTCATCACCATAGATAGTGACAAGTATTCTGCCAAACTTCTTATATCCCGAAACACTTATCCCGCTAGCTATAACACTGGTAGAATTTTCGTAAGTTGCATAAATTGCATCTACTCTACACTCAACTAGATGCTTGTTGTCATCAAGGCTTTTGTCCTCATACAAAAATATATTAAGCATAAGACTTGCGATAATAAGTGCATAAGTTACTATTACAAAAATAAGTTTGCCAAAGCTCCTCTTGATACAAAAGTAAAGAGTAAGCCCCACAAACATCAAACAAAGTGGCAAAATGTACCATAAACTACCAAAACAACCGACAACAAAAAATATAGTGCTAACAAAAATTATGGCACTAAGTCCAAAGCTTCTATAGTTAATAATTCTCTGTTTTTCGCCTTCCATACGCTTAATTATATAAAAAAACTAAAAAATGCTCAAACAAAAATAAAAAATTGTTAAAAATGTATTGCCAAAATCAAAAAAAAATGTTAATATACCATTGTTCGTTTGATATGGCACCTTCGTATAGCGGTCTAGTACGCCGGCCTCTCACGCCAGTAACATGGGTTCGAGTCCCATAGGTGTCACCATTTTGCAGCTACTTATGTAGCTGCTTTTTTATTTTTATCAAGACTTATACCCACAAAAAGTACTTTGAAAAATTATCTAGTTATGATATAAATACATTGTAAAAAACTCTACTTTTAATATTTAATCAAGCAAACTAATATATTATTAAAAAGAAAACTTGTAAGAAATACCTCTTGCAAGTTTTTATTGACAAAAAAGGAATTTTTAGAAAAATGATTCTTGACAACATTAACTCCCCAAAAGACCTAAAAACTTTGAGCATAAAAGAGCTTGATACTTTGAGCAGCGAGATAAGACAAATAATCATAAACAAATCTGGCAAAACGGGCGGACATATTGCTTCCAATCTAGGAGTCATAGAACTTACTATTGCTCTACACTATGTCTTTGATATGCCTCACGACAAACTTATCTTTGATGTCAGTCACCAGTGCTACACACACAAGATTTTGACCGGCAGAAAAGATGCTTTTATTTATGATGAGCATTTTGGAGATATCTCAAGCTACTCTAATCCTGATGAGAGCGAATACGATAGCTTCGTCTTAGGTCACACCTCTTCGTCTATTAGTTTGCTTTGCGGACTTATGAAGTCAAGAGATATTCTTGGCGAGCAATATAACGCAATAGCTGTCATTGGAGATGGCTCACTTAGCGGTGGGCTTGCTTTCGAGGGGCTTGACAATTTAGCCGAAATAGGTACTAATGCAATAGTGATTGTCAATGACAATGGTATGTCTATCGGCAAAAATCACGGAGGCATATACTCTAACCTAAAAGCTTTACGCTCGTCAAAAGGCAAGGCAAAAAACAACTACTTCAAAGCTCTAAACCTTGATTATAACTTTGAGCCAAACGGCAACAATATCGCATCTCTAATCAAACTTTTTAGAAGGGTAAAAAATATAAATCACCCAATTGTTTTACATATCGTCACAAAAAAAGGTAATGGGCTTAGCTTTTGCGAAGATAATTTAGAGAGCTGGCACAATGTTAAGCCTTTTGACAAACAAACCGGTATGCAGTTTGATACCCAAAAAGACCCTATCATAACTCTTACCCAAAAGTACCTACTAAAAAAAGCTAAACTTACGCCTAACCTAGTAGTAGTTACTGCTGGCACACCGTCAGTACTTGCTCTAAATAACGATGTTAGAAATGAGTTAGGCACCCAATATATTGACTGTGGAATAACCGAAGGTCACGCAGTTACATTTGCCGCAAGTCTTGCAAAGAACGGCATAAGACCGGTAGTGCCTATATATAGTTCATTTGTCCAAAGGGCTTATGATGAGCTATCTCAAGATATCGGCATTAACAAAAGCCCTGCTGTCTTCATACTTATGTCAGCAAGCGTATTAAAACAAAACTCCGTTACTCACTACGGCATTTTTGACATACCGCTAATTGGACATATACCTAATATTAAGTTTTTAGCGCCAAAAAGTGCAAAAGAATATCTTAGCACTCTCGACTGGGCTATCAATCAAACAAATGAGCCTGTCGTTATAAAAGCTCCCGCCGTGCTAAACGACCCATCAGCCAATATCACTCACGACTACTCTCTTACTAACTATAATGTTGTAAACTTAGGAAAAGATGTCTGCATAATGGGGCTTGGAACATTCTTTGGCATTGCAAAAAATGTAGCTAATAATCTAAAATCACAAGGCATAAATGCAAGTCTTATTGACACAATATTTGTTCAATCTATTGACACAAAAACTCTTAATGTCTTAGTCAAAACTCACCGCCTTTTTGTCACCATAGAAGATAGCTCTCTTGACGGTGGCTGGGGACAAAAAATTGCGACATATCTTGCAAAGTTTGGCATAAAAACGCTAACTTATGGCGTTAAAAAGGGTTTTTATGATAACTATAATACAACTAAACTCCTAAAAGAAAACCGACTAAATGCAAGTGACATTTGCCAAGATATAGTTAACAATTTGTTATAATATCAAAAGTTATGTATTAAAAAACTAATAAAACCATATAAAAAATGACCTACAACTAGGTCATTTTTTTGTATTATTTGTAATTTTGTCATATTATCTATGACATTGTTGCTTTTTAATAAGCATCATTTTTATTAACTAAATATTTTGTTAGCTAGATATCAAGATACATTATACCAGCATATTATTTAACGCCAGAGCTGCCGAATCCTCCGCCACGATCACCTTTTATAGAGTTAATATCTTCTACCCTTACAAAATTCATCTCACAGTACTTGCTCATAACTATTTGGGCTATTCTGTCGCCTTTTTTGATATGGTAAGTTCCAAATTTATGTTTGTCCTCTATTGTGCAAACTTCGTCTTTATATTGTTCTGGTGAGTAGTTGGTCATAACTACCCCAAACTCTCCACGATATCCGCAGTCAATAGTACCATATGCAACTCTAAGTGGAGTCTTAGCATTTAGTCCGCTACGAGGTCTAATAGCTATCTCATAACCTTCTGGAATAGCTGCCTTAAAACCTGTTGGGATAATAACTGTTTGCATAGGGGCAATAACTATATCTTCCCTTGCTCTAAGATCCATACCAGCGTCATTTGGGTGTGCATAAAAAGGCTCAGTAGCACCCTCCATAATCTCAACTGGCATATTTACTTTGTTATTTAGTTTTTCGATAACTTTGTTAGCTACCATCTCTAGTTCTTGCTCTGTCATATTTTTCTCCTTAATTTATGTTTATATATTATCATATTTTTTTAGTTTAATCAAATATTTAGAGCCATCAGGCGTCCCAAAATTGTCACAGCAATAGACATTTAGCATTTTTATTGCCTAGCATGATGTGTTTTTTTGTTGTCTTTGCTTTATCAAATTTTTTATATTGATAAATATATTATTATAAGTATTTTGCTTAATGCTGCTGTACTTTTTGATTAGCTAAAACCATTATAAAAAGTACATTTTGGGACACCAAAAGATGCTTAAATAGTTCAATAAATGTAAAAAAAATAATATGTAATTTACGACAAATAATTCAAATTTAGGTATTGCAATATTTGAGCCTATGTGCTAGAATATAGTAACAAAAGAAATGGTCTTTTGTTAAGGAGAAAAAAATAATGAAAAAAGCATCATTAAATTTACATTTTGAGTATTTTCAATATCTACTATCTCAACATAATAACCCAACAAGTGCCGAAGTAACTAAACTTTGGGAATCTTTTGTTAGGGGGACTGTTCCTAAGACTATCGTAGGTCTAAGCATGGGCAGAATGAAAAAGGAAAAATTAACATCTCAAGATATCACAAACGGAGTAATAGAGTCATATGTAAAAACTCAGTCTGATGATAAAAGAGGTCAATATACAGTTAAGTATCAAATTAAGGAAGATAAACAAAGTAAAACAAAGACTTTTGTAATCAAGCCTTATACACCAACAGCTAGTGCTGTAGGAAACATGCCAACACAACAAGCAGAATTGCCTTATACTTTGACTATCAACATTAATGATAAGATGAGAAATTCTAAGCCAAGAGTACTTCGTGGAGGATTAGAAGTAACACCTGTAAAACCGGGCTTAAAAGTAAAAGATGTTGCACCTGCACCAACTCCTACTCCTACTCCTACTCCAACTCCTACTCCTACACCTACTCCAACTCCAGACCCACAACCAGTACCTGGCGGAAAGAAACCTAAAAAACCTAAAAAGAAAAAAGTTGACAAGGTTCAAAAAGCAAAAGATCCAAACAAAGCTAAAAAGATTGGTTGGGGAATAGCAATCGCAGTTGCAGTTGTTGTAACTGGCATTGGCATTTGGCACGGTGTAAAGTATCTACCACCAAAACAAGATCCCGCTCCAATAGTTAAGGTTATAGATGGTGACTCTAGCATAACTGAAAACCATCCAACTATAGACTTTGAAGACTCATCATATACAACCGTTGACAAAGATAAGACAGGTGAAAACCAAGAAGACTTTGATGCTCCAGCTAAGCGTGAAGATCAAGATAGCTCAGAGAGCGGCAAAACTAGTGACAAGACCCAAGTTGGTAAAGATGGCGGAACAACTACCGACAGCACAAAAGATAATTCAGGCAAACAAGTAGGCGAAAATGAGCCTGACATCAATATCCCAGATGACGGATTTGGTCAAGGTGGCCAAGACGAAGACGGTCAAGGTTTTGGAGCTCCTACTAAGTAAGAGTGATTGTATAAACTATTTGTTAAATTAGATATAAAAAAAGTATCCAAAAATTTGGATACTTTTTTTTGTTTATTTATTTTTAGATAAGGATTCTTTGCTATATCGTTTTATATTTTTTATTTTGATTTACGCTTTATTAACAAATATTTTTTATCTCTATCCTGTTTATTATTGTCTAGATTTTATTTTATATTTTCAGTCAATTACAAACTAAATTTTCCAAAAAAGTACTTGTCTAGGTCTTCTACCTTTACTACGTCTTGTTTCATAGTGTCCCTATCTCTTACAGTAACAAGACCTTTTTCCATAGTGTCAAAGTCAATAGTTACGCAATATGGAGTACCGATTTCGTCTTGTCTTCTGTATCTCTTACCTATGCTACCAGCCTCATCGTATGAGCACATGTAGCTCTTTGATAGGTGAGCATATATTTCTTTTGCTTTTTCGTTAAGGTTCTTTTGAAGAGGCAAAACTGCGACTTTGTATGGAGCTAGTGCTGGGTGGAAGTGCATAACTACTCTAGTTTCGCCGTTCTCTAAAGTTTCTTCATCATAAGCATCGCACAATACAACTAGCATTAGTCTATCACAACCGATAGTATGCTCTACTACTGTAGGAATAAATTTTTCGCCAGTAAATGGGTCTTGGTATAGCATTGACTTGCCACTAAACTCTTGATGACGAGAAAGGTCCCAAGTACCTCTTAGGTGTGTACCGTTTAGCTCTTGCCAGCCAAATGGGAATAGGTATTGAACATCACAAGCAGCTTTTGCATAGTGAGCTAGTTTGTCATGGTCTTTGAATCTTAATTTTTCTGCATCAATTCCTATTGTTTTGAAAAAGTCCATTGCAAAGTTTTTGTAATATTCATAGTACTTCATAGCGTCTTTTTCGTTGCAGAAATATTGATGTTCCATTTGTTCAAATTCAATAGTTCTAAAAATGAAGTTTCCTGGGGTTATCTCGTTACGGAAAGCTTTACCAATGTTAGCGATACCAAAAGGCACTTTTGCTCTCATTGATCTTTGAACATTAAGGAAGTTAACATATTCGCCTTGAGCGGTCTCTGGTCTAAGATATACTACATCTGTATCGCCCTCAACTACACCTCTATGAGTCTCAAACATAAGCTTAAATTGTTTAATGTCTGTAAAGTCACAGTTACCACATTTTGGGCATTTGATCTTGTGCTCTACGATATAATTTTGCATCTCTTCATTGGTCATAGCATCTACTGCCATCTCAATGCCGTGTTTTGCATTATAATCTTCTATCAAGTTATCTGCTCTATGTCTTGTCTTGCAGCACTTGCAATCCATCTTAGGATCACTAAAACTTGCAGTATGACCGCTAGCCTCCCAAACTTTTGGGTTCATAAGTATAGCAGCATCTACACCGTATACATTATCTCTTTCTTGGACAACTTTTTGCCACCAAGCTTTTTTGATGTTATTTTTTAGCTCAACGCCGACTGGGCCATAATCCCATGTATTGCCCATGCCTCCATAGATTTCGCTACCTTGAAAGATGATTCCTCTTGACTTACACAAATTTACAATTTTGTCCATTGTTGCTTTTTGTTCCATTATATTACTCCTTTTTTCGGGGACATAAAAAATCCCCAACAACAAAAAAATCGTTGCTAGGGACGATAAATTACCGCGGTTCCACCCTATTTTGTGCTTTTGCACCTTCATTTACCTTTTACGCTAGGCAGGCGGGTGATATTTTTTCACCAGCTCCGAGTTCGCCAAACTCATCTTTGCTTTATGCATAAATTATATGCTTAAAAAAAATCTTTGTCAACTGCTATTTTTGTATTGTCAAAAATTTTTCTTAATACTCAAAATGTCTATACTTCCCTTAATCTTTGTTACTTTGCCTTTCTAAAAAATGCAAGTCCTATCTCTCCATATTTACGAAGGTCATACATCTCAAAGCCACTTTTGAAGTTGTCAAGTTTGTTAAGAGGTAAACTGTTCTCCCAAATAATAATTCCGTCATCTGCAAGAAGGTCTAGACTCTCAATATCGGCTATTGCATGCTCAGCTAGTGTACTATTGTATGGAGGGTCGATAAAGATACAATCAAATTTTAGTCCCTTGTGCCCAAAATTTCTAAGAGCCATAGTACTGTCTGACAATATGATTATAGGATTAACTTTGAAGCTTGCTGCAGTAGACTTGATAGCATTAAAGCATTGTCTATTGCTGTCCACCATGTATACTTCCTTCGCTCCTCTACTTACAGCCTCAAAACCTATATTGCCTGTGCCAGAAAAAAGGTCTAGGAAAACCCCGTCCTCTACCTTATCTCTTATAATATTAAATAAACTTTCTTTTATCCTGTCCGAAGTAGGTCTTACGCCTTCATGGTCAGGAGATGGGATTTTGCGTCCCCTCAAACTTCCTGTAATTATTCTCATATTTTTATTATAGCATATTTTTTACATAAGTACAACTTTTAGTCTATCACTTTTTAGGCTGGTCAAAATTTCCCACTCATGCGTTCCCTTTATCTTTGCCCACATTTTTGCGTCCCAAAAGACTTTGACATTGTCCCCAACCCTTATACTGTCATCTGCCTTTATCATAAACATATCCATACAAGTCTTGCCGATAACATAATATCTCTTGTTGTTGATAAGAACATATCCGCCCTTAGACAACCTAAGTGGCACTCCGTCATAATACCCTAGCGGAATAGTCGCAATCTTCATATCTCTATCCGCCGTAAATGTTCCATCATAGCCTACTTTGTCGCCTTTTTTGAGGTTAGTTATTTTTGCTACTTTAGAATAAATGCTAAGAGCCCTCTTTCCCTTAGGATAGCCATAAAGACTAAGCCCTAGTCTTAGCATTTTATATTTGCCTTTGAGTAGCTTCATACCACCGCTTGCGGACAAATGCGTAATAAAATCTTGTGGAACTTCTCCGCCGCAAAACTCATTTATAGCCCTATCAAAAAGTTTTTTTTGTTTACTTAAATTTTGCTCGCTGTTATCAAAAATATGCGAGTACATACCAAGCACTTTTATATGACTATTTTTAGATAATGTATCTTTTACTTGCTTTAATTCGTCTAAGCCAAATCCTAGCCTATTCATACCAGTATTTACCTTGATATGCACTTTTATATCGTTTTTGAGCCCCAAAACTAGCCTTAGTGACTCAAAGTTATAAATGCTAAGCACTAAGTCACAACTCGCCACATCCCCAAGGTCGCCCTCCTCGAAGGCTCCCAAAACTAAAATAGGTCTATATGTAAAGGCTCTAACTTTTGCGCCTTCTTTGACATTTGCGACCGCAAAGTAGTCTGCTATATCTTCCAAAAACGGCACAATATTTTGTGCCTCGTGTCCATAAGCATTAGCTTTGACAACGGCACAAAGTTTGCCTCCGTACTCTTTTTTTGCATCAAGTGCATTGCACCTAATAGCACCTGTATCTACAACAAATTTATTCATATAGATGTATATGTAAGTCAAATCTAATTGGTGTAAAAATAAATTGATTTTTAATTTTGCGCCATTTTTTCGCCAAATTTCGACATAACGCTATCTAAATATTGTAAAAAAGGATAAAAAAATATGAAAGTACATCAATTAGTTAATATGTATATTTTGAACTGCAAAGATGAGATAAAGAAACAAACTTTTTTTGCACTACACCTCTTACAAATCTTTTGTAAAAACTTATATAAAAATATTGACTTTTAATTTTTTTAGTTATATAATACAAAAGTCAGTTAAATATGGACGATTAGCACAAGTATGTAGAGCAACTGACTCTTAATCAGTGTGCGACGCGTAAAGAAAAGTTGCTGATAGCAAGTTTTTAGCCAAAGCGGCGTAGTAGCTATGCTACAAGCGGAAGGGTTTCCCTGGACCCACTGAAAAGTAAACAAAGGGAATTAATTAAATATGGACGATTAGCTCAGTTGGTAGAGCAACTGACTCTTAATCAGTGGGTCCAGGGTTCGAGTCCCTGATCGTCCACCAAAAAAAATAGAGAGCGTATAGCTCTCTTTTTTTTATTACATTACAAGTTCGCTTTCTTTTTGGGTTAAAATGCTGTGCTCTACTTCTTTTATCTCAAAGTAAGTTTTGTCGTTCATTGTTTTGCCATACTCTATTGTACCTTTAATATTTTTGCCGTCCATAACTAGTGGAAACCATGACACATCATCAGGTAACATTTTGTCATAAGGCATATTGTCCTTAGAGAACCAGTCAGGGATCATCTCTTCTGTTTCTTTAATCTCGCCCTCAAAGTCTGTGCACTTAAAAATACTTAGGTTAATATCTACTCTTTCGCCCTTGTATAGGATATTGATAAAGTCGATATTGCCAACTATCTCACCACCAAGTGGAGTTACTCCTATCTCTTCTTGGGTTTCTCTAACCATTGCTTCATAAATGCTTTCGCCTGGGTCTTGCTTGCCACCGATACCGTTAAAAGTGCCCTTTGCAAAGCCTCTTTTCTTCTCTCCAAGCAAAATTTTGTCGCCGTCCATGATTAGTGCTAGTGTTGTGTTTAATACTCTTCTTTTTTCCATTTTTCTTTTTTCTCCTTAAATAAAAAATTGTTTAAGCTGCTAGGTTAACCCTTAAAATAACAAAAATAACACAGCCAAATTATTAGTGTATTGTTTTTGCCATTCTTAAGAACTTAATCTTCATACTTAAACAAAAAACGGAATGGTCGAATATTCTTTGATGTTCCTATTATCTCCCAAAAAAGCATTTTTGTCAATAGGTAAATTGAAAAAATTTTTACTACTAAAAATCGCTGTCTAATTGCAAGTATATAGTTAATAATAAAATAAATAATAAATGTAATGCTATAATATTGCCAAACAAAAAATTGTATGCTATAATAAAGTCCTACTAAATTGGTAGGAGTTAAAAGGAATTTTTATGGACGAATTACTAAAAGTTGAAAATGTAACAGCAAGAGCGGGCGAAAAAGAAATTTTGCGTGGGCTAAATCTTGTTATAAATAAAGGCGAAACTCATGTAATCATGGGACCTAATGGCGCAGGAAAAAGTACCCTTGCCAATGTAATACTTAGCAACCCTGCATACAAAAAGACTTGTGGCAAAGTATATCTTGACGGCGAGGATATCACAGAAAAAAGCACTGACGAAATAGCCAAGGCTGGAGTTTTTATGTCTTTCCAGAGCCCAGAAGAGATACCTGGAATTAGCGTTTTTAACTTTTTGAAAACAGCCAAAAACAAAACTACTGGCAAGCCAATATACGGACTTGACCTAAAAAAAGAGATAGATAGCTATCTTGATGAGCTAAACATGAATCCTATGCTTGTTAATAGAGATTTTAATGTAGGTTTTTCGGGTGGCGAAAAGAAGAAAAATGAGATTCTTCAAATGCTAACTCTTAAACCAAAACTAGCTATACTTGACGAGACAGATTCTGGCCTTGATGTTGATGCTATAAGACTTGTATCTAAGGGTATCGACATGTACAAAAACGAAAACAATGCTGTTTTGATAATCACCCACTCTACTAAGATTTTGGAGCATCTAAAAGTTGATTTTGTTCATATCTTAGTTGACGGAAAGATTGTCAAGACTGGTGACATAAGCCTTGCAAAAGAAGTCGAGGCTAACGGATACAAAGAGTGGAAAGGAAACAAATAATGGCAAAGACTAAACTTGATGAACTAAATACTAATATTTATGACTTCAAAAATGCCGATAACTATGAGTTCAAAATCAAAAAAGGTCTAAACCGTGAAATTGTAGAAGAGATTTCTAGACAAAAGAACGAGCCACAATGGGTATTAGACATTAGGTTAAAAGCACTAGAAGCTTATAACAAACTATCTATGCCTACATGGGGTCCAGACCTTAGCGAGCTAAACATGGACGAGATAGCGACTTATGTTAAGCCAAAGAGCAAACTAGAAAACGACTGGAAGTCAGTACCAGAAGAGATTAAGAGCACTTTTGACAAACTAGGCATACCTAAGGCCGAAAGACAATACCTAGCTGGCGTTGGAGCTCAGTATGATAGCGAAGTCGTTTATCACTCTATAAAAGACGAACTTCTTAAACAAGGTGTTATATACACAGACTTTGACAGCGCTATAAGAGAATACCCTGACCTTGTCAAAGAGTATTTTACAAAATGCGTTCCTATATATGACCACAAATTTATTGCCCTTCACTATGCAGTGTTTAGTGGTGGTAGCTTTGTGTATGTCCCAAAGGGTGTCAAACTAGAAAAACCCCTTCAATCATATTTTAGGCTAAACTCTCCAGAGAGCGGACAATTTGAACACACACTTATCATTGTTGATGAGGACGCTAGCCTTCACTTTATCGAAGGTTGCTCTGCCCCAAAATACAACAAAGTAAATTTGCACGCAGGTTGCGTAGAGCTTTTTGTTAAGAAAAATTCATATCTTAGATACTCTACTATTGAAAATTGGTCTAAGAATATGATGAACCTAAACACAAAAAAAGCCATCATTGACGAAAACGGCAAAGTTGATTGGATAAGCGGAAGTTTTGGTAGTCACATATCTATGCTATACCCTATGAGCATTCTAAAAGGCGACAACTCAAGCACCGAGTACACAGGCATATCTTTTGCTGGTGCTACCCAAAACTTGGATACAGGATTTAAGGTAGTGCACATAGGCAAAAATACTTCTAGCGTAGTAAGTTCAAGAAGTATCTCAAAAAACGGAGGCATTGCAACTTATAGAAGTCTTGTAAGCATACTTCCGTCAGCTACTGGTAGCAAGTGCAGTGTATCTTGTGACGGACTAATGCTAGATGGGATTTCTCGTAGTGACACAATACCTGTTAACAATGTCGAAAACAGTGATGTATCATTTTCTCACGAGGCCAAAATAGGTAAAATTAGCGAAAAGTCTATATTTTACCTTATGAGCAGAGGCCTTAGTGAAGCGGACGCAAAAGCCCTTATCGTTAGAGGTTTTGCTAGCCCTGTATCAAAACAACTACCTATGGAATACGCCGTAGAAATGAATAGACTGATAAACTTAGAATTGGAGGGCTGCATAGGATGATAAAAGTTAACGAAACACCACTTAGAACATCTGTAAACTATGGCATTAACGACTTATCTATTGACGAAAAAATCCTTAATGTCACTCCATCAAAATTTGACTTTTCGCCACTAAATACTACCATAATACCATTTAAGAGCATTAAACTAAAAAGAACAATCAGTAGCATACTTGATAAGCAGTCACAAGATATGTCTAACCTAGACCTTAATATAGTGCTAGACAAAAAGCTTGACGACAATCTTATCATTGAGCCAAGCAAGGCAAATACTCTTATATCTAATATCAACATACTTGTAAAAGAAGATATAACTGCCAAAGTAATAATCAAACTAGACGGAAACATCACTTATAGCAACCTAAAACTAAAAGTAACCGCCGAAAAAGGCAGCAACCTTGACCTAGCAATCGTTTGTGATATTGACGGCGCTAGCTTCTTAAACTACGAAGCAAACTTAGAAGATAACGCAAGCCTCAATACATTTGTGTTTGACTTTTGTAAAAAGCTATCTATCCAAAATATTAACTTTGGACTAAACGGCGAAAATGCAAAATCTAACCTACATTCTATTTACCTTGGCGAAGGAAATGGAGTTGTCGACCTAAACTACCTTAATGAAGTTTTTGGTAAAAACTGTACCGCAAATATAGAAGTTGTTGGAGCTCTAAAAGATAAAGTTTCTAAAAACTTCAAGGGCACCGTCAACCTAATAAAAGGTTGCAAAAAGAGCTGTGGTAGCGAGAGTGAATTTTGTACTCTTCTATCTCATGACGCTAAGTCAAAGGCTCTACCAATGCTACTATGTACCGAAGAAGATGTAGACGGCAAACACTCTACCGCAACAGGTAAAATAGATGACAAGCAAATGTTTTATCTAATGAGCAGAGGTCTTAGCCAAAAAGAAGCCCAAAAACTAATCGTGCTAACCAAGTTTAACACAATTATCAATTGTCTATTTGATGACAATCTAAAAAATATTATATTCGAAATTATTGATAGGAAATTTGACTAAATGAACAATTACAAACAAGATTTTCCACTTCTAAATAACCGTAATATTGTGTACCTAGACAGCGGGGCAACTTCCCAAAAGCCTCAATGCGTGATTGACTGCGAAAAGGCTTTTTACGAAAAGTCCAACGCCAACGCATATAGAGGTGCTTACTCTCTTAGCGTGGAGGCAACTAGCAAATATAATGACGCTAGACAAAAAGTCGCTCAGTTTATCAATGCGGGAAGCCCAGAGGAGATAATATTCACAAAAAATGCCACCGAGGCACTTAACCTTATCGCCTACACATACGGACTTGACAATCTAAAAGCTGATGACGAGGTAGTCTTATCTATAATGGAGCACCACTCTAACCTAGTCCCTTGGCAAAAGGTTACTAAGATGACTGGCGCAAAATTAAAGTACATGTATATAAATAGTGACTTTGTCCTAACTCACGAAGAGATAGACAAAAAGATAACTAGCAAAACAAAAATAGTTGGAGTACTTAGCGTATCCAATGTCCTTGGCACCAAAAACGATATTGACTACATTATCAAAAAAGCCCACTCTGTTGGCGCAGTTGTTGTTGTAGACATCTCACAAAGCATCGCACATGAGCCTTTTGATGTCCAAAAAACTGATGCTGACTTTGCAGTATTTTCTAGTCATAAGATGTACGGACCTCTTGGTATCGGCGCACTATATGGTAAAAAATCTATACTAAATAATATGTCGCCATTTCTTATGGGCGGAGATATGATTGAGTATGTATACGAGGACCATGCTACTTTTGCTGATTTACCTCACAAGTTTGAGGCCGGCACGCAAAATGTCGCTGGTGCATGCGGACTAGCGGAAGCAATAGATTATATGAGCTCTGTCGGTTACCAAACAATTGGCAAAATAGAAAAAGACCTTGCTGAGTACGCATATGATGAGCTAAAAAAACTAGACTTTATTACTCTATATTGTCCAACAGATAGTAAGGCAAGAACAGGTGTTATTTCGTTTAATATAAAAGGCGTTCATCCACATGATACTGCATCTATGCTTGACTTTTATAATATCTGCGTTAGAGCGGGCAACCACTGTGCTCAGCCGTTAATGAGATACCTTGGTATTGACAGCACTACTCGTATAAGCATCGCTTTTTATAATACCAAAGACGATATCGACAAGCTAATCACCGCTCTAAAAGCTATTTACAAAAAATTTGAAAAATATATAAAGGTAAAATAATGGAAGAGTTTAACGACATTTATACAGATTTAATAATGGAGCACTCTATGAATAGCTACAACAAGCGCAACCTAGACTCCCCTACTTGCAGTCTAAAAGGTCACAACCCAAACTGCGGAGATGAGATAGAACTTGAGGTCAAACTTGACGGCGATGTTATAGAAGATATGTCTTTTATTGGTCACGGATGTGCCATATCCCAAAGTTCTACTTCTATCATGATAGATACTTTGAGGGGCAAAACTATTGCTGAGGCAAGAACCATTATAGGGACTTTCCTAAAAATGATTAGAAGAGAGCCTCTAAGTGACACCGAAAAAGATATGCTAAGAGATAGTATCGCGTTTGAGAATATTTCTAATATGCCTGCCCGTGTCAAATGCGCAGAGCTTGCATGGAGAACACTAGACGACATTTTGAAGGAGCACCAAGATGTATAACGAACTAACCGAAAAAGACATCAAAAAGATGCAAGAAGAGATAGATTATCGTATTCAAG
>CAKVLS010000003.1 GCA_934757865.1 uncultured Clostridia bacterium
ATATGGTAAAAAACACGAACCCCCGAATTACAATCCTTAATTTCTACGGAACCAAAGGTTGGGGATTCGAACTCCTCTGGGCGCACCATACTATTAAGCCAACAATTAGTTGTTGGTTTTTTATTTTTATTATACTTATAAAAACAATTAGCCCAGAGGAGAGCCCACTCGCTTCGCTCCCGTTTCTCTAAAAAAATATACTACAAGATATTTTTTCTTAACGCTCAACGCCCTGGACACACCAGATAATAGAGGACAACCTCTATTTTTTATTTTATTTATTTTTGTTATTAGAATGGATAATATTAGAGCTAGCAAAAATTAAAGTTTTTACTTCATTATATTGATAGTTTAGATAACATAAAGAGCAAATAGACAACAAAAAAACTAGACATAATCCGTCTAGTTTTTTAATTTTTATTTTTGACTATGCATTAACAATAGTTGGAGTAAGATCTAGGCTTGGCATATTAGTACTAATACTTGTTGTGTGTCCATTGTAGTGGATAATTTCTAGAGGTTTGTTGTTTACACTGTTAAACTCACCAGATACGATGTTAACTACTGGGTCACCGCCTGGGTATCCACAAGCTTCAACTACTATTGCGCTACCAGTTGCATTAGCACCGTTGCCGTTGTGCTCAAAAGCTGCTTTTTTGCCGTAAGCATTGATAGTTGCACCATTGATATTAGTTGTGCCGCTCTTAATATATACGCCTGTTTCACCAGTGATTGTTGCTCTGCCGATATTTAGCTCTTTTGCGTTAGGCATATAGATAGCTATACCATTATCTTTATCAGCTCCGATTTTTGCACCGTCTAATACATTGATAGTTACTCCACCAAGACCAGCTGAACCGTTGCCTGATAGAGTGAAGGTTGAACCGTCAGTTTTTAGAGTACCTTTTACATCTACTTGAGAATCTTTTTCGGTTACTACAACTGCGGCTTTACTTGAGTTGTTTCCGCCTTTGTTGCCGTAGATTGTGAAGTCTTTTTCTACAACTAGGTGACCGCCATTTTGGATATATACACCATTGCCGGCAGTCTCTAATTTACCGTTTTTCAAGGTCAAAACTTTGTTAGCTTTGTTATAAGCTAAGTCTATACCTTGACCAGTAGTTGAGAAAGTAAATCCGTTAAAGTCAAGTACTACATTGGCGTCTATTGGCATCAAATACTCTTTTGTTGCCTTTGTGTCAGTGTAATCTTGTAGAAGGCTAAGGGTTTCGCCATCTTTTAGAGATGCAAACACATCTGCATTAAGCTCGCTAACATATCTAAAGTTGTTCTCTGTGCCAACTCTAGCTACTGCTTCGCTGCTAATCTTGCCACACTCACATACTAAGTTGGTATAGTTGTGAGCTGTCTCTGTTGTTAGTATGTACTCACAAGTTGGGCATGCCTTCCAGTGTTTGTTGGCGTCAAACTTCCAAACGCCCTCGCCGTGAGCTTCTTTATCTTTTACTTCATCAGTATCGTTGCAAAGTGTTGTGTGCCAGTGATAAGTGTTGTCGGCACTCCACTTTTCGCTATAAATATGTGTGTGTCCAGCACCGCACGCTGTAAGTAATGCCATACTTGAAGCCAAAACGCATACTGATAGTGCAGTTTTCAAAATTGATTTTGATTTCATAAAATCCTCCAATAAATTTTTGTTATCTTAAGCTTTTTCGCTCATGCCTGTATTATACCGCGAGTGAAATTATTTTGCAACACCTAAAAATTAACTTATTTTTTGAAGTCCCAAAATAGTCGCTAAAAAAGATATCTATTTTGGTTAACATTTTCTGTTTTTGTCGAAAAAAAGATAACAGCTGTCTAACTGTTATCTTATATTCGCTAAATCTTCAAAATGTTACTAATAGCGTCCACTACTCCGCCGTCCCAAAAGCATTTTGTAATGTGGTCACAGGCGTCTTTTATATCTTGAGATGCGTTGCCCATAGCGATAGATATATCTGCTTTTTTGAGCATACCAAGGTCGTTGTTTGAGTCTCCAATAGCAACTATCTTGTACCCTGGATAACTTTTTCTAAAACAGTCTACAACCTTTTCTTTGGTGCTGCCTTGTATATTGACATCTACATAGCTATTAGGCATAAAGAAGTATTCAAACATATTAAACTTATCTCTAATATATTGTGGAACATCTATATCTACAAGTAGCTGACATATTTTACCCTCTCTTAAATCTTTTTCGTACTCGCTTCTTTCACAATACCTTGTTGTGAATTTTTTTAGCAAATACTCATCGTTAAAATATGTCTTTTGTTCGTATTCGTCTTTGTATGTCCATTTCAAATTTTCTTTTTCTATAGCTTCGACAAAGTCTTTGACTATCTTAGAGTCCATATACTTAGGGGCAACAATCATCTCGCCGTCTGGACAGCTAACAAGTTCTTCGCCCATAAGAGTAGAAATGAAACTTGCAGACTTAATGCCGTCTATCTTATAAGTTGATGCTAAGGATCTACCAGTAGCTACGACTACTATATGTCCTTCAGCTTTTAGCCTTTTGAAAGTGCTTTTTATCTCCTCGTCCATAACATATGTGCCGGGAGCTAAAAGTGTACCGTCTATATCTATTATGATTATATATTTTTGCATTTTTACTACTATACCCACTCTTCGTCTTGGTTAGTAAGCTCTACCCCGAGCTGCTCTTTTGCAACCTTGGTAGCCTCTGTGATTAACTTTTCGCCACCGTCCCAGTTAAGTAGCTCGATAGCTCTCTTTGGTGGTACTAAAATTCTGTCATGAATAATTCCGCTGTCTGGGTCTGGCATCTTAGGACCTATCTCTTCTATAACAGCGGTCATTCTTATCTGTACATAAGGCTCACGCCTACCGTCTATAAATATCTCTTGATAACCTACCATGCACACCTTTTCGCCAAGGGTAATATTTGCCTCTTCTAAAACTTCTCTTCTTAAAGTTGCCTCTCTATTAGTATCAAACTCCTCAACAGTTCCTCCAATCAAACAAAAAACTGGCTTGTTAGTTATTTTGGCATTGGTCAAAAGGTCTTTGCCTTTGCTCTTGCTTAGAGCCTCAAAATACTCCCTTGTCATTTTGTCAGCTTCTAGCATTATTCTGCCGTCACGAGTAAATACTACTCCGTAAACTTGCTTAACATACTCGTCGGCTGGAACTTCGCCGTTATGCCAAATAAATTTTACCATATACTTTCTCCTTCTTTACATAATTATTGTAACACAAAAGTGGCTTTTGTCGCATAAAAAAACCAAGATTTATTGAAGTTTGAAAACTTTTTTTAATCTTGGTCTTTCAATTATTTGTTTTTTTTTAGTTAGCTATTTAGCTTTTGCGATAGCTGTCTTTTTTAATCTTGGGGCACGCTTTTTGCCGTACTTAAATACAAGAAAAGCAACAACTGCAACTATAACAATAGAAACCGCTAAGAATAGGTAGCACATACCATACGAGATACTTAATCCAAAGAAGTTAACATCTGTGCCAAAGTATGCCTTGATAGCGTTAAGTGCTGAGGCGTCTATGTTTGACATTTTTTCTAATGCGCCGTGCATCAAAATGTTACGGAATATACCTGCTGAGTATGTACCTGGGACTAGTCCTATAACATATTGGATAGGAGTTGGGAAGGTACTAACTGGCATATATGCGCCGATTATAAAGCCAACAAGTGATGACATTATACCTGTAAAGCCACCTAGCTGAGATTCTTTATCAAATAAGCTAGCGATAAGCATCATAATAAGGCAAGCTGATATTGATGACAAAATGATATTGCAAATAGTAAGTAGTATATCTACAAAAGTCAAGAACATAGTTTTTGTAATTAGTAGGTAGATAATTCCTAATGCAAAGATAATAAGTCCAACAACAATATTAACAATAACTGCGGACAAAAAGTAGCTTAGTTTAACAGTATTTTTGCTAACGGGAGTTGCCAAAAAGTCGCTAATGATATTGTACTCTTTGTCCCTTACCATGATGTAATAAAATGAAAGTCCAACAGAGATAAGCGAAACAGCAAGCACGCTAGACAAGAACCAGCCGTGAACTACACCATTGATATATAACTGATTAACGCCTGTCACCCCAAAACCTTCTAAAAAATGACCAACTGAATCAATCTGCACTTGTCTCAAAAATAGTATAAATAGCATAAGTGTGATAAGTGGTGCTAGAAGTGAGAAAAACATAGTTAGTTTATCTCTACAAAATAGTTTGATATTTCTTTTTACTAATGAAAATAAACTTGTCATATTATTCCCCCTTTAACTTTCTGCCGGTGATGCTAAGAAAAACCATATCCATATTTCCGCCGGTAAATTCCCAATCAGTCATAATGTCGCTGTGATTTAGTATAAAAGCTTTTGCCTCATCGCTGCCACTCATACCAATTAAATAGCAACCTTTATCATATATATACTGCTTGCCCTCTTGGGTCAAAATCTTATTTATCTTTTTGCTCTCGTCAGTCTTTAATCTCAAAACTGATTTTGAATACTCATGCTTTAATGCGTTAGGGCTGCCGCTTGCGACAACTTTGCCACTATCTATTATGACTACCATATCAGCGTCTTCTGTTTCTTCCATATAGTGTGTGGTAAGAAAAACTGTTAAATGAGTCTTCTTAATAAGGTATCTAATAGTGTCCCAAACTTGACTTCTTGACTTAGGGTCAAGTCCTGTTGTTGGCTCGTCTAAGAACAAAATCTTAGGGCTGCTCAAAAGCCCTCTTACTATATCTACCTTTCTCTTTTGACCGCCGGACATTGTTCCGTACTTTCTTTTTAGAAGAGGTTTGACATCTAGAAGTTTATCTAACTCTTCAATTTTCTCATTTATCTGTGCCTTAGTTAGTCCGTATAAAGCTCCTCTATATTGAAGATTCTCTTCAACGGTAAGAAGTTTATCAAGAACGGTATTTTGGTAAACGATACCTATGCTGCGTTTTACTCCCTCAATATCTTTGTCTATATCATATCCATTTATGACAATACTTCCGCTATCTTTTGCAAGGCTTGTGCATAGCATGTTAATAGTTGTACTCTTGCCTGCACCATTTTCACCAAGAAAGGCAAACAATTTGCCGTCCTCTACCTCAAAAGATATGTCCTGTACAGCCTTGATATCTCCGTAAGATTTAGATAAATTTTTTACTTCTATAATGTTACTCATTGTCCTCTCCTAATTTATCTGTTATCATATCTACTTTGGCAAGGGCAAGTCCTTTTTTGACATCACCAAGAATAACTAGGCTGTCTCCTGGCTTGATATCAAAAACTTGTCTTGCGTCCTTAGGTATAACTATTTGACCTTTTTCGCCGACTTTACACACTCCAAAAATGTATTTACCTTTATCTCCAACCATTTTTTTGCCCCCTTTAATTCTTGACTAGTCGCAAGTGTCAAAATATTAACTAGCCCATACTAACACAATTTAAGCCATAATACTCAGCTAATATGCTTAAAATTATAACTACTAATATTATGTCTTGCATATATTATATGTTTTTTGCGGTATGAAAAATCATACTTTTCCTACCTAGATTATAATATCAAAAAATCTCTTAGTCAACTAATATGGTATGAGTGTGTAGGACTTTTGGCAAATAACAATCCCCACAAAAAAAAGTTGTATACCAAGTTATATCAATAAAACAGACAAAAAAATACTAATAACTTTATAACTAACAAAAGAATAATAAACTTAAAAAATCAAAAAAGCACTAATTATTTAGTGCTTTTTATTTATTAAACATACTTTTGTTCCAAATTTTTCATAATGAAAATACATTTTATTTATTTTTATTATCTAGCTAATATCAATAGTAGTGCAACAACTACTGCTACAATAGTAAGAATAAGCAATGAAAGTGCTACCCAGCCAGTGGCTTTACGATTAAGACAAAGTTGCTTAATAGTAGCATTAAGAGAAATGATGAAGAACATCAAAGCGTAAAACGCTGTACCAATACCCGCTACCATGATAACTATACCGAATATTGCAAGGGCTGAGTTTAGCATAGTTGAGCCCCAGAAAATTAGTCCGCCGCCAGCAGCTAGAGTTAGAATAAATCCAACCCAATAAAGGATTGCTTTTTTACCAAGTACGGTGCTTGTCTTTTTTGCCTCTGGATTGTTCTTTATGTCATTATAAAGTACCCTTAAATCTAAAAATGATGAAAAGCAACGAAATAGTAGTCTTCCTAAAGAATTGTTATTTGCCATTTTTACCAACCTCCTAAATTTGTAGTTCTAGTTATACTCTTGCGAGCACTATACTGTTTTAACATTTTATTTTGATTTATAAAATCTTGTTTTTGGTCATCAGGTAGTGCATCAAACCAAGTTTTTTCTTTTTTGCGAATTTTTAATAGTATAACAAGCAAAAGGACACATATCGCAATAATCACGCACACGACTATTGCACTTACTATTAGTAGTCCGCCTCTACCGCCTTCTACTACTACAAGTACAAGTGCAAGTATGGACAAGCCTATTATGAGTATTAGGCATCTAATATAACTTGTTACCTCATAGCCAGCTGCCATCTCTTGTTTTGACGCATGTGTTAGGTTTATGTTTTTTGTACCTATAATAACAAATACGATGCATAAGCATATTGGCAATATCATGAGAATTGCAAGCACTATACAGATAAATACCGTACCCACACTGGCAAAGCCTGAAAAACCAAAAGTTTTTAGTGCTACATCTGGGTCAAGAGCTTGTTTAGCGCCGGATATTATTTCGCCAAATGCCTTTAGGAGTCCGCTAGTTGCAAGCCAAATATATGCCCCAACAATTAGTGCCGCTCCTAAGGCTATCATGATATATCCTATTATACTAAATATTGTCCTTGGCCTGTCAGGAGCTGTAAGTTCATACTTTAGATCAGGTATAGTTACTCCGTACTGAAGGGCTTTTTTCTTTACTTTAGCTATTTTCTTTTGCATATACTTAGTATAGTTGCTAGCGTTATTAGTCTGCCCTGTCACTTGCTGTTTGTCAAGGTTATTGTCTTGGCTATCGCTGTTTGGCTGGATAATATTTTTATTTTCTTCCTCCATTTTGCCTCCTTTTACAACATCTCCCTAATTAAGTATAAAAAAATAATGCCAATTATGTCAAACTTTTTGGACAAAATATATACTTTTGTATGTTTTTGAAACAAAAAATATACTATAAAATAAAAAACACACTAATCTAATAGTGTGTTTTTTGTATAATTTCTTTATAAAAAATATTTTCGACTATATTTGATTGTCTATATTTTTTATTAAAATATCTTATTTTTCTAGTTCTAGTAAAAAGTCCTTAGCTGAAGTTAGGTAACTTGCTTTTGTCTTTTCGTCACTAGTTAAAGCTGCCTTAGTGTAGTAGCCAATTACTTCGTCACTATTTTTGAAGTACTCGTCAATGCTCTCTTCGCCGCTTAGCATATTTCTAAGTTTGTCGAAGTTTAGGTTGTCACGAGTAACGCCCATTTTTAGCTCTTTCAAAATATAGCCTACTACTATCTTTCTGCCGGTTATTTCCCAGATAGCGTCATTTTTGTTTTGGATAGGAACAATACGAGCTAGCATAAACTCAAGTTCGCTTGCGAATCTCAAAAGTTTGTCAGTGCCAACTGCACCATTAACTAATAGTGAGTGGTAACCGCTGTGTGCCTTGTCCAAAATCTCTGCTATACGAGTGCTATTGTAAGTTAGGTAGTCCCAAGTATCTAACATTTCGGTTAGGTAGCTGTCATTGATATCTCCGTCATACTCTACTTGACTGCTTATTAGACCAAAGGCTCTAGGTGAGATATTAAATAGGTATGTGCATCTTGTTTCTTTGTCTTTTGTAACAACAAGTTTAGTTGCTGGGATACCTAGATTTTCTAGTGTTAAATCCTTTCTTGATTCAATCTTGAATCCGCCGTCCTCTAATCTCTTAACATAGTTGTCTACTAGGTCGCTATGTTTTTCGTTCTCTGGAGTTTCTTTGGCTGCCCAAATCTTATCCACCATAACTGTTATAGGGAAGCCTTCAACTAAGTTCTTGTCGTTGGTTCTATATAAGAATGATAGGATATTTCTTGTTTCTTCGTTCTTAGCCAAATTTTGTGGTGGCATTTGACGGAAGACTTTGTCTAGCTTGAATGAGTATCTAAAGAAGCTATTAACATACATAAACATATTGGTGTATACATCAGTTTTTACAACCTCTATTAACTCTTTTTTGTTAAGGGTAACTCTCTTTAGGTTTGCCTCAAAGCTTGTGATTGTTGCTTTCATAAACTCGGCTTGCTTAGCGTCTTTTTTATCGGCGTCAAGTTTTAGCTCATAAAGTTTCTTTAATACACGCATCAAAGTTACTTCCGTTTCTTGATTTAGAAGATATGGCAAATTGTTCTTTACCATAAATTTTGCTGTTTCGTGTGGAGGAAGAACTTGGAACTTAGCTCCCAATTTCTCTTTGATGATATTAAGCTCATTAGAAACATATTTATCTGCCTCAACTGAGCTATCGTACATAAGTGATGTTAGGTAGTATGCTTGAGCCTTTTCGTAGCCGCCTTTTTCTAGGTAGTAGAATCCATAGCCTCTTAGCATTCTGCCATAATCCTCGATATACCAAACATCTTTGTAAACTCTATTAAGGCACTCAAAAGCTTTGTCAAGATTGCCTTCTAGTTTGTAAGTTTCAAAAATCTCCAAAATAGAAGATATATCAAGTGGGTTAAGAGTAGTTAGGTGCTCCAAAACTTCTCTTGCTTCTTTGTACTGCTTTTTTTCTATCAAAAGATAGCCTTTTAGTTTAGCAAATGCACTTTCGTCTTTTGCAACCCAAAGGCAACTTTCTTTTGGGTACTTGGTGCAATATATTAGCATCTCAGCAAAAGAGTTAAATTGATATCTCTTGCTGTTAGGGTCTACGCCATTAGGTGCTGCAACGACTGGCTGCTTAGTGATATAGTCTAGAGTTGCATTGATTATTTCAAGAGCTTTTTCGTTTTCTCTTCTATTCATCAAATCTCTTACTATGCCATATAATTTTAGATAAGTTTGTGGACGAGTTGTTTTGAAAAACTCTGGTTTTTCGTCCTCATTTAGATATGCGCCTAGCTCTAGAGTAAGTAAATGTGTACGAGCTGGGTTGCTATCGTCTTTTAGGCTGTCGTTGATAGCTGTCTCTATAATGTTTCTGTTCTCGGCTTTATCAGTGCCTAATTTTTTCAAAATGTCTTGTATCATTGTTGTCTCCTAAACATGTTATACCAAAATTATAACAAACGAGCGGTATTTTTGCAAACAATATAGATATTTGTTTGATTATTTTTGATTTTTCGTGTAATATAAAAGTGTAAAAAGATTTTGAACAAAAACTTGAAAAATGTCTTATTTGTAAGCGTTTGCTTAATGATTTACTAGACCACAACAAAGGAATAAAAAATATGTTTGGAAGAAGAAGTGACGGAACTCCAGTCAAAGGCATGGGTATAATCGAAAAAGCTGGCCCACATTTTATGATAGCCCGCAACGATGCAACTAACCTAGCTACCAACCCTGTAAGGTGTGAGAACCTTGACAAATGGATAGCCAAAAAGCGTGAGGAAGGCAAAAACTATTCTTACATGGATGTAGTCATCGCTAGTATCGTAAGACTACTAGCTGTAAGACCTATGCTTAATAGATTTGTTATGCGTGGCAAAGTCTTTGATAGAAAAGGTATATTTATCTCAATGACTGTCAAAAAATCTCTAAGAGACGAATCTCCAGACACTGTTATCAAAGTAGGATTTACCGGCAAAGAAACTATTGACGAGGTAAAAGAAAAGTTTAACGCCGAGATAAACAAAGCCTTCGCCGAAGAGACCAAGACCGAAAAAGAAGGCAAGAGCTTCACTAAACTTCCTAACTGGCTTTTTAGATGGGCTATGGGAATAGTAAGGTGGGCGGACAATCGTGGCATGCTACCAAAGAAACTTATCGCCGCAAGTCCCTTCCACACCAGTGTATATGTTACTAACCTAAAATCTATCAAGACTGATGCAATATATCATCATCTATACAACTTTGGCACAACTGGATTATTCATTGCTATGGGCAAAGAAAAACTTGAGCCAGTAGTAGAAAATGGCAAGCTTGCCGTTGGCAAAGTAATGAACTTAGGTATCACTATGGACGAGCGTCCATGCGATGGATTCTACTTCTGTCGTAGCCTTCGTATATGGAACGATATGTTTAACGACCCTAGCATATTAGAAAAACCTTTTACTGAAGAGGACATTGTCCTAAAATAATTATTTACTATACAACTTTCAAAATAACCTAAGTTAATAACAATACTTTTGGTTATTAGATAAGATATAATTAAACCCAAAAATAATATCTTAGTAAAAAATAATATTTAGATAAATAAGATTATCAATTACATCTTGTTAAACTAACAATTATTGATAAAATGAAAATAAAAAAAGACTAGCGATTTTGCTAGTCTTTTTTATACTATTGAGCTCTGTCGTCATTTTGAGTTTGGGTTTGACATTTTTCTACACGAGCTGAGATTACTGAAAAGTATTCATCTCTTTTTCTCTCGCTTATCATACCTCTATCACAAGCTTCTAGCATATTAGCCATCTCTGTTAAGATATATGCCTTATCTCTCTTAGGTATAGATGCATCTCTTACCTCAGCATAGTTAGATGCTGATAGCTCAGAATAAAATGTTTCTTTGTAATCAACTACGCAACCTACATGTAGTCCCAATCTCTCTACACTCTCAGTGTCGATAGATGTAACAAGACCATTGTTGCCGTACTTGTTAACAAATGCTGTGTCATTAGGTCTAACAAGTGTTAGCTCGGTTTTGTCCTCGCTCTCCTCACGCATATCTGCGATTGTTACTGCTTTTTCGGTTATATAACTTACTCTCATCAAAATTATCTCCTTATCGATACATCTATTATATACTAACAAAATGTAACTTTCAAGAGGCAATTTTAATTATTTTTTTAACCTTCTACTACACTTGCGTGCTTTTTTGTGAACTGGCTATTGTATAGGTCAGCATAGAAACCGCCTTTTTTAAGTAGTTCGTTATGCTTGCCTGACTCTATGATATTGCCGTCTTTCATAACTAGTATTAGGTCGGCGTTCTTGATAGTAGATAGTCTGTGAGCTATAACAAATGAAGTTCTGCCGGTAGCTAATTTGTCCATAGCTTTTTGGATTTGCTCCTCGGTACGAGTATCTACTGAACTTGTAGCCTCGTCTAGTATTAGCATTGGGCTGTTGTTTACCATAACTCTTGCTATTGTCAAAAGCTGTCTTTGACCTTGGCTTATGTTTGCCTTTTCGTCAATCTTCATATCATAGCCACCCGGAAGGGATCTAATGAAGTGGTCAATGTGTGCAAAGCAACATGCGTTCTCTATCTCTTCGTTAGTAAGACCTTTTGTACCATAAGCGATATTCTCCCTAATAGTACCTTCAAATAGCCATGTATCTTGCAATACCATACCAAAGTAACTTCTTACTTCTTCTCTTGGCATATCCTTAGTAGATACTCCGTCTATCAAAATCTCTCCGCTGTTTACTTCATAAAATCTCATTAGAAGATTTACGATAGTGGTCTTGCCAGCACCTGTTGGTCCTACGATAGCTACTTTTTGACCAGCTTTTATCTTAGCCGAAAAGTCATGGATTATCTCTTTGTTCTCGTCATAACCAAAAGATACATGATTGAACTCTACATCACCTTTGACTGTTTTTAGTTGCCACTTTTTGTCTTCTACTGCTTGTTCTTTTTCTTCTAAGAACTCAAACACTCTCTCGCTAGCTGCGGCTGTTGATTGCAATGTGCTTGAAATATTAGCAATGTTACTTACTTGGTTGTTGAAGATTCTCATATAAGTGATAAATGTTACGATAGTTGCGGCAAACTTAATGTCATTATTTTTGATTGCGATATATCCGCCAACTACACATATAGCAACATATGTTAAGTTGCCGATAAAGTTCATAATAGGGTGCATTAGACCGCTAAGGAATTGCGCCTTATACGCAGAATTGAATAACTCTTTGTTAGTTTTATCAAATTTCTTTTGGGCTTTTTCTTCTCCGCTAAATGCTGATACTACATTGTGGGCTGAGTACATTTCTTCTATTTGTCCATTTATCTCACCTAGTTTCTTTTGTTGCATAACAAAATGCTTTTGAGATAGTTTTACTACAAGAAGTATTAGTCCTATAGATATAGGCATAGTTGCTATCATGATAAGTGTAAGTAGTGGGCTATTAACTAGCATCATGATAACTGCACCTATTAACATAGTTAAGCTAGATACTACTGAGCTCAAACTATCCGCAAGGCTCATACCTAATGTGTCAACATCATTGGTGATACGAGATAGTGTGTCGCCTATTGGGTTGCTATCAAAATATTTAAGAGGTAACTTATTTATCTTTTTACTTATATCTTCACGATACTTTTTTGTTACGATAGCGGTAACTTTGGCCATGATGATACCTTGTAAAAAGTTAAAGATACCACTCAAAACATACATGACAATAAGTACTATTCCGTAGTAGGCGATTTTTGTCATATCAATGTTAGTGCCACCAACTATTATTGTTGTTCCTAACTTTTTGATAATATTAGGTGACAAGATATTAAATGTTGTACTAGCAACTGCTAGAGCTAGCGCTATGATTATTACTGTATAAAAACCTTTTAGCGAACCAATAAGCATCTTGTAACTTTTCTTAAAGTTCTTAGGTTTAGCGGTGCTCATTCTGCCCATAGGTCCTGGACCACCGTGTTTTTGAGGACTAGATTTTTTCTTTTCTTCCATTATTCTAACTCCTCCTTTGATAATTGTGACAAAGCTATTTCTTTGTATACTTTGCAATTCTTCATAAGCTCTTTGTGGGTGCCCATACCAACGATTTTGCCTTGGTCAAGAACTACTATCTTGTCTGCATCTAGTATTGTTCCTACTCTTTGGGCAACAATTACTTTTGTAGCTTTCTTAGTATATTTTGCTAATGCTTTACGAAGGGCTTTGTCTGTCTTGTAGTCAAGTGCCGAAAAACTATCATCAAAGACATATATCTCAGGGTCTTTCGCAATAGCTCTTGCTATACATAGTCTTTGTCTTTGACCACCGGATACATTTGTACCGCCTTGGGCTATCTCATAATTTAGCCCGCCATCTAACTTATCTACAAAGCTAGCTTGGGCAACGGTCAAACACTCTTTGACTTTGTTTGTGTCAATATCGTCTGCACCGTACTTGACATTTTCTTCTACAGTACCGCTAAACAAAAGACCTTTTTGTGGTACAAAACCAATCTTTTTGTTTAGGGCGTCTTTTGAATACTCTTTGATATTAACTCCGTCAATAAGCACCTCGCCAAAAGTTGCATCAAAAAATCTTGGTATTAGGTTAACAAGAGTTGACTTGCCGCTACCAGTAGAACCAATAAAAGCAATAGTTTGACCTTGCTCGACTGAGAAATTGATGTTTTCTAGAACATTCATCTCAGCATCTGGGTATCTAAATGAAACATTTTTGAATTCTAGTGTTCCGGTCTTTTCGGTCTTGCCATCAAAAGTCCCTGGCTCGATTTTTGATTTAGAATTCAAAACCTCTGCTATACGCTTAGAACTTACTACGCCTCTAGGTAGCATAACAATAACCGCTGACAAAAACATAAAGCTCATAAGTATATGCATGCCGTATTGTGTAAATGCAACTAGGTCTGGATACATAAGTCCTGCGGTATTGATAAGGTAAGCGCCAAGCCAATAGATAGTAAGTGTAAGTCCGTTGAATATTAAATTCATAAAAGGACTCATAAGACTCATTACTTTACCGATATAGTATTGAGTTTTTGTTAAATCTTTGTTAGCTTCATCAAATTTTGCTTCTTGCAAGCTTTCGGTATTGTATGCTCTTATTACTCTAAGTCCGGTCAAATTTTCTCTAGCTATAAGGTTGATTTTATCTGTTTTCTTTTGTTGTTTAGAAAAGGCAGGTACAACCGCAAAGAAAAGTATGCCAAATAGTAAAAACATAACACCTACGCAAATGACTGTTGCCCATGTAAGACTAAGGCTAGAGTGGACTATTTCTTTAATCGAAAAAGCTGCCATAGTAGGTGCCATGATAGCCATACGAAGACACATTTGCAAAGTGTTTTGTATTTGTGTTACATCGTTGGTGCTACGAGTGATAAGGCTTGCGGTAGAAAACTTGTTTATCTCTTCTTGAGACATGCTGTTAACTTTTGCAAATATAGAACCTCTCAATCTCTCAGCAAACTTAGCAGACAAAATAGCTGCCGCAACAGAACTTATAATACATGCCACCATAATGATGCCCGCAACTACTAGCATTCTCCAGCCGGTATCCCAAATAGCGCTAACCGAACTTGACATTTGGACTTTTCCAATAATCTCTGCCATAAGCTTGATAAGTTCCATCTCAAAATAAACTTGAGTGACAACGAACGCTATTATAAATAAGATAACAATATATTCGTACCACTTAAAGTTCTTCAATATCTTAGACATTATTTATGTTCTCCTTCAAAATACTTTTTGCCATTTTGAGACATTGCTTTTAGTATGTTAAAAACTTCTTCTTTATCTTTTTGGGCGATGCCAGCGCAAAGATACTTATCTATAAATTCGTTCATCTTATAGTGAACAATTTTGCCAAGTTCTTTACCCTTTTCGCTTATCTCAAAAATTTTCTTTCTGCCATCATCACTACTTACCATTTCTATAATGTAGCCTTTGGCCAAAAGCGAAGTTATTATCCTTGATGTATATGCTTTGTCATATCCCAAAATGTTGCTCATCTCATTTTGAGACATAGCGCCTTTGTCACCCAAAAGTCCAAGATACTTGCCCTCACTAGATGTGAGGTTGTAACTCTTAAGTTTATCATTAAGATACGAGCGGCAGCAAGTTCTAATCTTAGTCATATATATATGCATCAAATAACTATCCATAATGCCTCCTTGCAAACTATGGAAAAGGATAGCATCAATTAGTTGACTTGTCAACTATATTTTTTATGTTTGAAAATAATTTTTTGTGACAAATTTTGCAAGCAAAAAATGCAAAATGAACACAAAACCAAAAAATTAAAATATCAATTCCAATTCAAAAAACCTGAAAAATCTATTACCACCCGACTATATGGTCGTAAAAATACAATTTATTGCCAAAAATCTGTGTCTCATAAAATCTTATCGCAAGCCCGAAAATCATAGCTTATCTACTCCAACTTACAAAATACAAAAATAAATACAAAAAGCATCTAACTATCGCCGTCCGACTATTCGGACTATATCGTATAATCCTTTATTTATGCGGAGTAGAGGCCAAAAACCGACCAAGCGGTTTTGGAGTGTAATTTTGACGCGCAATGAAAAACTTTGGCTAATATATGCTTGCTCTCGCCCTATAAAAACAAAAACACGACCGAGTAGTCGTATAATTATTATATCAAAGTCTACTTAATAAAATAAAAACAGCAGTTACAAAATTTTTGTAACTGCTAGTAATCTCTTAAAAATCTGGAATATAATCTGTAGATGAAGACGAAAGGTCTTGGCAAAATCCGTGGTTAAATCCTAGCTTATTAAAGTATGCTATGACTCTGGTGTATTCGAGTTTTTTTAGCTTGCGAGTAAGTTCGCCAGTTGCTTTGTAGCATGGTGTGTACTGCCCCATTATACTAATATATCTATTTTCTAAATGTTTAGATTTTAGATAATCAAGGACTTTTAGGCTGTCGTCAGTATGACCTGGCAAGACTAAGTGTCTTATGATTACTCCCCTCTTCATTATGCCGTTTTCTATAATGTCACTACTTTTGCTAGCTGTCATAAAGTCAATAGCTTTTGACGCTACCTCAAAATAGTCTTTCGCCTTAGATAACTCTAATGCCAAATTGCTATCAAAATATTTTAGGTCTACAAGATAGATGTCTATATATTTGTCTATTCTTTTTAGCGCCTCCAAATCGTCATAGCCACTGCTATTATATACGACAGGTTTGTGAGGTTTGTAAATCTTGAAAGCTTGAATAATAGCATCTATATAATGCGATGGTGTAACTAGATTGATATTGTTAACATTGGAGTTATCAAAATCTCTAAATATATTGGCAAGCTCTTCTACGGTATAGTCTTTTCCTTTTCCGCCGTGGCTTATCTCATAGTTTTGGCAATAGTTGCATTTTAGGTTGCAGCCGCTAAAAAATATTGCGCCGCTACCATTACTATCACATATTATAGGTTCTTCCCAATAATGCGTCATAACTTTGGCAATCTTGATACCTTGCATACCACAATAACCTATTTGTTTATCTCTATCTATATTACATTTGCGTGGGCAACTGTTACATATCATTTTCTTATTTCCTGACTTTTTAATTATTTATCTTTAATAGTTTGTGTATTTGTATTATATTTTTTATATTAACTAAGATTTATTATACTAGTCTATTCTTTGGGCTGCCAGCAATAATAGATTCTATACAGTCTATCATGATATCTTTTCTTTTTGTTTTGGCTTCTTCGGTAAACCATGCATATTCGCTAGTTACCATAACATTGCCTTCGTAGTCGTTGATTGTTTTGTTTGGCTCTTCTAGGGCATATCCAAAAATCTTGCCTTTTGAGACCATATCGCACAAAAGTGCGTGATTATGTATAAATGGTCCTGTGCCGCTAACGAAAATTGCGTTTTTCTTCATGCTAAGCAAGTGATTATCAGTAATAAGTCCTCTAGTTGTATCATCAATAGGTAGCAAACTGAAAATGATATCGCAGTTAGTAAATAATTCTTGCAAGCCAATCATACGGTACTCGTCAGTGTACTTGTCTAGAGAATAGTAGAATATTTTGTTTCCGTTTTTGTTACACATTTCGGCTACTTTTCTTCCTACCTTGCCAAGGCCTATGATACCTATCTTTTTGTTTTTCATTTCGCCTTGCAACATAATGTCGCTAAACTCTTGTCTGCCGTATTTAATTTGGATAGGCAATTTTTTTAGGCAACAAAGTGCCAAAAAGTACATATACTCAGCTATTGCATCCGTTGCGTAGTCTGGGGCGTTGCAAACGACAATGCCGTGAGCTCTACAATAACTAAGGTCAACATATCTTGCGTTGGCGGTGTATAGGCAAATGCCTTTTAGGTTAGAGATATTGTCCATAATCTCATTAGTAAAAGTGTAATTGCAGAAGGTTGGGCGAATAGCTACTATTTTATCTCTTTTGCTTTTTAAAACGCCGCTTCTCAAAAACTTTTCTAGGCTATCGCAAAATATAACATTGCCAAGGCTGTTTAGTCTAGTTATTTGAGATTTAGAAAAATCATCTTGCGTACTTATAAAATATATTTCCATATTTTTCTCCTGTATTTTAGAAAAGGTCTGTATAGTTAATATCTAGTAGCAATGGGAACAAGTCGTCATCATCATACATGGATATCAAGCCTAAACATTGTCTTAAAAATTGCTTTTGTGTGAAGGTATATTTTTCTAGAGCCTTTTTGTCCGTCAAATAAACTTGAAAGCTCTCTTGTGTTATCTCTATGCAAATATTTTTGCCGTCAATACAAACAACTCTTCTTTGAGGTTTTATGTTTTTAACTTTTTTATTTATGGCAATTAGCATCTCCAAAAATCTAACCATATCATAAACTAAAAAGTGTAGTTGTTCGGTTGCTAATTTTTCCTCACATGTTTTATCTAATGCTAAGACATAGTCTTTTTCTAGAGGATTAACGACAAAAGTAATTCTTGTAGTGTCAAGAGCTTTTATTATTGCAGCTATTGTTTCTTCTAGATATGATAAGTTGTTTACTTTGAACTCGTTTATTCTTTGCTTTTTGCTTGAATATGTGAAGTATCCAATTACGCAAGAATCAGCTAAGATGACAAAAACTTGTGAATATGAAGTCTGCAATGTCAAAATAAAATCTTGCTTGTTTCTCTTAATATAATGATTAGAGCTTGCGTATATATCAAAGATTTTGTTTAAGTACTTGTTCTCGAACTTAGCGATTGTTATATTATTCTGCTTTTGGTATTTACAAAAGCTTTGGTCAAAAGAAAAATAGTATCTAAAACCGCACTTTTCAAAACCAAAATTATTGTATCTACGCCTTAACCCAGTTAGAACCGAAAAGACAACTCCTGCATTTTTATTTTCATCAATAACAGTTTGTAGAGTTTTGGTCATGTAGCCTTTGTTTCTAAACTCAGGAAGAGTAGAAACACTACCTATCACGCTAAATTGGTAAAGTTTGTTATCAACTTCAATATTGTTTTTTAAGTTTCCAACGACACAACATATTTCGTTATCTTTTTCGTAAACATTATGAATGTTAGAAAAGTCCTTTGTGTTTTTGTACACTTTTGGCTGGCTGTCACTTATATCAAAAGGCTCATGTCTGTCATAAGAAAAAGACACATTGATACAATCCAAAATATTGTGCATTTCGCCATCATAAGCGTTTCTTATTGTTTCCATATTGTTCTCCTACAACAATGCTACCACAAATACCACAAAATGTAAAAGTGATTTTTTCTAAAGATAATAAGTAGCTTTTATTTTTGACAAAACGATAACTGATAAAGTAAATATTCTAAAAATAAAAAGTCTATTCTCTCCATATATTAAACGGATATTGCTTAATTTCCTCAAAGTTTATAAAAATAAACTTAATATTAAAACTAAAAAGCACTTATATCAAATAAAAAAAGAAGCAACTTAATAAGTTACTTCCTTTTATTTAGTATTTACTAAGCTTGAGGCTCGGTGTCTTCTTCGGAGTCCTCTACTACTTCTTCGTGTGCTGTTACTGATGCACAAACGACTTTGCAGTTGTCGCCTTTGATACGCATAATTCTTACACCTTGTGTATCTCTACCTATCTTGCTTATTTCTTTTGCTTCTAGTCTAATGATTGTACCACTATCTGTTATGATAATTACATCTTCATCAGTCTTTACTTGTTTTAGATTTACAAGTAGTCCAGTCTTGCTATTAAATACACCAGCTTTGATACCTTTTCCGCCACGAGTTTGTAGTCTATAATCTGCTGGGTCACTACGCTTACCAAAACCGTTCTCTGAAATAGTCAATATTTGAGAGCCGTTTTTGATTACTGCCATATCTACGACATAGTCTTTTTTGCCTAGCTTGATGCTACGAACACCTTGTGTATCTCTGCCCATAGGTCTTACATCTTCTTCGCTAAATCTTATGCACTTGCCTTCGTGGCTAGCTACTAAGATCTCATCTCTGCCGTTAGTTACATTGATACTTATTAGTGAGTCGTCTGGAGTAAGTTTGATAGCTATCTTGCCGACTTTTCTAATATTGGCAAACTCTTGTAAATCGGTCTTTTTGATAAAGCCGTTACGAGTAGCCATCATTAGGTAACCTTTTGCGTTAGGCTCTAGTCTTATGATAGAAGAAACTGTTTCTCCTTCGTCTAGTTGCAATAGGTTAACGATTGCTCTACCTTTAGCTTGCTTTTGAGCTTCTGGAATAAAGTATGCTTTTTTGCTAAATACTTTACCTTTGCTTGTGAAGAATAGTAGGTCATCGTGAGTTGATGATACGAACATTGTCTCAACAAAGTCTTCTTCTTTGGTCTTGTGACCAGAAACACCTACGCCGCCACGCTTTTGAGCACGGTACTCAGCGATTGGTTGTCTCTTAACATATCCAAAGTGAGTAAGTGAGATCATAACATCTTCTTTTTCGATAAGGTCTTCAACATCTAGCTCGCCCTCGTCTATGCAAATTTCGCTTAGTCTTGGGGTTGCGTATTTTTCTTTTATCTCAAGAAGTTCTGTTTTGATAATATTAAGAACTTTAGCTTCGCTACGAATAATTGACTTGTACTCAGCAATCTTTTCGGTTAGTTCTTTTAATTCTTCTTCAATCTTGTATACTTCTAGACTTGTTAGTCTTTGCAATTTCATATCAAGAATTGCATTGGCTTGTTTTTCGGTCAAAGTAAATTGTCCGCAAAGTCTTTCGCAGGCGTCTACTTTGTCTTGGCTAGATTTGATTATCTTAATTACTTTATCAATATTTTTTAGAGCTATAACTAAACCTTCTAAGATGTGTGCTCTCTCTTGAGCCTTCTCTAAGTCGTATTTTGTTCTCCTTAAAATAACATCTTTTTGGTGCTCTAGGTAGTAATAAAGTATTTCTTTTAGGTTAAGAATCTTTGGCTCGCCATTTGCTAGGGCTAGGAATATAATTCCGCTACCTTGTTGCATTTGGGTGTGCTTATAAAGTAGATTCAAAACTACTTGCGCATTAGCATCTTTTTTAAGTTCGATAACTATACGCATACCATCTCTGCCACTTTCATCTCTTAGGTCTGAGATACCTTCGATTCTCTTATCTCTAACTAGGCTTGCTATGTATTCTACTAGCTTTGCCTTGTTAACTTGGTAAGGAAGTTCTGTTACTATGATAGATTGTTTACCTGTCTTTTCGTTCTCTTCTATCTCAGTTCTTGCTCTTACTACGATATTACCTCTACCTGTACGGTATGCGTTTTTGATAGAAGCTCTACCCATGATAAGACCCTTAGTTGGATAGTCTGGGGCAGGTATGATTTTGATTAGGTCATCAATATCAATGTTTGGGTTGTCGATAAGTGCTATAACACCATCGATAACTTCGCCTAGGTTGTGAGGTGGTATGTTAGTTGCCATACCTACGGCTATACCATCGGCACCATTTACTAGTAGGTTAGGGAATCTACTAGGCAAAACTGCTGGTTGTTGCAATGTTCCATCAAAGTTAGGATAGAAGTCAACAGTTTCTTTATCAATATCTCTTAACATCTCTGAGGCAATCTTGCTTAGTCTTGCCTCGGTGTATCTTTGGGCAGCGGCTGGGTCGCCATCTATACTACCAAAGTTACCTTGTCCATCTACAAGTGGACATCTAATAGAAAAGTTTTGTGCTAGTCTTACCAAAGCCTCATATACTGCTGAGTCGCCGTGTGGGTGATATTTACCAAGAACATCACCGACGATACGAGCACATTTTCTGTATGGCTTATCGTTAGTTAAGTTTAGCTCGCCCATAGAATAAAGTATTCTTCTATGTACTGGTTTAAGTCCATCTCTTACATCTGGGATAGCTCTTGATACGTTAACCGCCATAGCATAGGCTATAAAAGACTTCTTTAACTCTTCGTCAATCTCGACATCTTTATATATAGTTTTGTCTTCGATTTTTTCTAATTCTTCTGAATAATCTCTCTTTTTCATCTTCTCACTCCACTAAACATCTAAGTCTTTTACTAGGGTTGCATTTTCTTCAATAAATTGTCTTCTTAGCTCTGGATTTTCGCCCATCAAAGTACTAAATATACCATCAGCTTCCATAGCATCTTCCATTCTTACTTTAAGAAGAGTTCTATTTTCTGGACTCATAGTAGTCTGCCATAGTTGCTCTTCACTCATCTCGCCTAGACCTTTGTATCTTTGAATCTCAGTACCCTTTCTGCCCATAGCATCAAGTGTCTTTTCTAGCTCGTCATCGGTATAAACATATTTTATTTCTTTACCCTTAGCTACCTTGTACAAAGGTGGTTGAGCTATGTATACATGTCCGTTTTCGATAAGTGGTTTCATAAATCTAAAGAAGAAAGTCAAAAGTAGTATTCTAATATGGCTACCATCGACATCGGCATCGGTCATACAAATAATCTTATGATATCTTAGTTTGTCCTCGTTGTACTCATTGTGAATACCGCAACCAAATGCCGTTATCATTGATTTGATTTCTTGATTTTCTAGTACTCTGCCTAGTCTTGTCTTCTCAACGTTAAGTATCTTACCACGAAGTGGAAGTATTGCTTGATATCTTCTGTCTCTACCTGTCTTAGCAGTACCACCCGCAGAGTCTCCCTCTACGATGAAGATTTCGCACTTTGAAGCGTCTCTCTCGCTGCAGTCAGCTAGCTTACCAGGAAGTGTTGTTGTTTCTAGTACACCCTTTCTACGAGTTAACTCTTTTGCTTTACGAGCGGCGTCTCTTGCTCTTTGAGCAGATACACTCTTAAGTATTAACTCTTTTGCAAGGTTTGGATTCTCTTCCAAAAAGTCTCCAAAGTTATCAGCCATAACTTTTTCGACCATAGTTCTCATTTCGCTGTTGCCAAGTTTAGTTTTTGTTTGACCTTCAAATTGTGGGTTTTGAAGTTTTACAGATATAACAGCTGTCAAACCTTCTCTACAATCCTCACCAGAAAGTTTTTCGCTCTCTTTTACGATTTTTGCCTTTTGAGCATAGTCGTTGATGACTTTGGTCAAAGCGTTTTTGAAACCAACAAGGTGTGTACCACCTTCTTCGGTGTTGATATTGTTGGCGTAAGCATTGATAACTTCGCTATATCCATCATTGTATTGGAAGCTTATCTCAACTTCGCTGTTCTTTGTTATCTTATTGATATATATTGGCTCTGGGAATATTGTGTCTTTACCTTTGTTAAGGAAGTTAACAAACTCAACAATACCGCCCTTAAAATAAAACTCGTCTTGTTTCTCGCTGCCTTCACGCTTGTCTTGTAAAACAATAGTTAGACCTTTGTTAAGGAAAGCTATCTCTCTAAATCTAGATTTTAGAGTGTCGTAGTTAAATGTAACTGTCTCAAAAATCTCTTCATCAGGAAGGAAGGTAACTGCTGTACCACGGTTTTTGGTCTCGCCCATTTCCTTTAGAGGATATTGAGGGATACCTCTCTTGTACTCTTGCTTAAAGTAAGTGCCATTTTGCCAAATCTCTACTTTTAGCTTCTTAGATAGAGCATTAACAACTGACAAACCTACACCGTGCAAACCGCCTGAAATCTTGTAGCCTTCGCCACCAAATTTACCACCGGCATGAAGCTTGGTAAGAACTACCTCAACAGCACTCTTGTGCTCGGTCTTGTGCATACCAGTAGGTATACCTCTACCATTATCTGTAACAGTAACAGAGCCGTCTTTGTTAAGGCAAACAATAATCTTGTCGCAATAGCCAGCCAAAGCCTCGTCTATACTGTTATCTACTATCTCAGTGATAAGGTGATGAAGACCTCTCTCGTCAGTAGAACCTATGTACATACCAGGTCTTTTTCTTACTGGTTCTAGACCCTCTAAGACCTGAATATCGTCCTCGTTGTACTTCTTTGACTTAGTAAGAGCTTCTTCTTCTTTCTTTATCTCTTCTGGTGATTCTCTTTTCATTTTTAACCTCTTCTTTGCTTATAAAAATAATAAAAAACTAGAACTTTAATTCTACGCTTATATTATAACATATCATATATATAATATAAAGTGTTTTTTTGAAGTTTTTTGCAAAATTGCCTTTATTTTTGGCTGTATGGCAAGTTATATCTTGTAGTATATATTTGTTGGCTAGAATATAATTTGGCAAGTATATATTAAACAATGGCTAAAAATTGATATATGCTATTTTTGATAGCCTTAATCCAAAACAAAAAACTAGGTAAAACCTAGTTCTTTTTAGTTAGTTAATTAACTATATATATCTTTTTTAATCTTTATTTTTTAATACTTTTATCTCATAATAACTTGCTTTTTTTGAAAATTATCAAAAATAGTTCTAAAAATTCTAATTAGCTTTTGACAGTTCCGCCGTCTATAAAAAATGTCTTATCAAACATACCAAGCTTGTAATTGTACTTGGTGCAAGTTATGACTGTCTGGACATCTTTTATTATTTTTAGTAAGTTTTGTTGACGGGTTTCGTCAAGTTCACTTAACACATCGTCTAGTAATAATATTGGAGTTTCTTTTCGCTCGTTTTTAAATATGTCAAGTTCGGCAAGTTTTAGTGATAGGGTGGCTAGTCGTTGTTGCCCCTGAGAGCCAAAACTTCTTATATCTATGCCGTTTACCATTACTTTGATATCATCTCTATGTGGGCCAACTGTTGTATAGCCTAGTTCATAGTCTTTTTGGATATTCTTAGATAGAGTATCGAAAATTTTATTTTTTATCTCCTCGCTGTCCTTTCCTGTTACACCTTGATATGTTACCTCTAAGTTTTCCTTTCCATCGGTGATAAAACTATGTATGCGTTTGGCTGGCTCGCTAAGGCTACTAATAAAATTAAGCCTATAAAAAATTATCTTGCTAGCAATATCGCTTAGTTGTTCGTCCCAAATAGATATAGCGTCTTTTAAGGCTTCAAAGTCTTTTGTAAACTTCAAAAGTTTGTTTCTTTGATTTAGGACTTTGTCATATCTACATAATAGGTAAAAGTAGTTTCTACTAAGTTGTGATATGTCTATGTCCATAAATCTACGCCTGTCTTGTGGGGCGTCTTTTATAAGTCTTATCTCATCTGGCGAAAAATATATAACTGTAAGCTCGCCCATTAGCTCGCCTATTCTTTTGATAGGAATATCATTGATTTTGATAGTTTTCTTTTCTTTATCTCTAGTAATTATCTCTATTGTGTTTTCGTAAAATTCTTTTTTTATCTCAATTTTTACTTTTGAGGTTGTTTCGCCCCATTTAATTAGTTCTTTGTCTTTTGAGGTTTTGGTAGACTTACCGATAGAGCAATAATATATGCTCTCAAGTAGGTTAGTCTTGCCTTGTGCGTTATTGCCAATAAAAACATTAAGACCTTTGTTTAGCGTAATATTAAGTTTTGAGTAGTTACGAAAATTCGTTAGACTTATACTTTTTATTAGCATAAAATTTCCCTTTTTTATGTTTACATTTTACATAATATATAATATCATATATTTGTCAAATTAGTAAAGATAAAAGTTGACTTATCCACAATTTATAGATAAAATATTATATATAAAGGAAATATTATGAGCAATCTAAACGACAAGTGGGATCTTGTGCTAAAAGAGATTGAGGGCGAAGTAACAGCTGTAAGTTTTGACCTTTGGATCAAAAACTTGGAGCCAGTAGACATTACCGATGACAAAATCGTTCTTTATGCAAACACCACAAACACAAAAAATCAAGTACTAAAACTACATAAAGAAAAGTTACAAAAAGCTATTTTGTCAGTCTTTGGGACAGTAAATGACTTTGTGATTATCGACCCTACGGAGAGAGAAGAATACGAGAGTAACAAAGACAAGCATGTCGAAAAAGAAGCCGAAGAAGCTCCAAAAGAAAAGTTTGAATCTAACTTTAACGAAAAATATACCTTTAACAACTTTGTAGTAGGCAAAAGCAATCAATTCGTTTATGCCGCTGCAAAAAGCGTAGCCGAAGACCCTGGTATGAAATACAATCCACTATTTATCTATGGTGGTAGCGGACTTGGCAAAACTCACCTTTTGCACGCAATAGGCAATTACATTAAGGCTAACAATCCAAAGCTTAATGTTATATATGTTACATGCGAGACTTTTACTAACGACTACCTATATTCTCTAAGAGCTAACAAGGACAACTCAACTAAACTATTTAGGGACAAGTACCGTAACTGTGATGTACTTATGGTAGATGATATTCAATTCATCACAGGTAAGACAAGTACTCAAGAAGAGTTCTTCCATACTTTCAACGACTTATACCAAAATAACAAACAAATTATCATTTGTTCTGATAGACCGGTAAAAGAGATTGAAACACTAGAAGAAAGATTAAGAACAAGACTAGCTAGCGGCCTTACTCAAGATGTACAACAACCAGACTTTGAGACAAGACTTGCTATCTTGCAGAAAAAAGTTCAAATAGAAAATTATTCTGTAAGCCCTGAGGTACTAGACTATATCGCCGAAAAAGTTGACACAAACATAAGAGAGCTAGAAGGCGCTTTGAAGGGAACATACTTCCACTCAAAATTGCTAGACAAGCCTGAGGCAACATTAGACGATGCAATAGATACTTTGAAAGAGACTGTCGACCTAAATCGTGAAAAGTTATCTGCTGAAAGAATAATGGAAGTAGTCTGCAAGTACTACAATGTACAACAGACCGACCTTATCGGCAAAAAGAAAAACAAAGAGATAGTAGATCCTAGACAAGTATGCATATACCTAATCACAGACCTTATGGATATGCCTCTTGATTCTATTGGTAAACTTTTTGGCGGTAGAGACCATACAACTATTATCCACGCAAGAGATAAGATTACTCAAAATCTAAAAACAAACAATAATCTAAAGACAACTATCAACGACCTAACAGCTATGATAAAAAGTAACAAAAGTTGATATGTTGATAACTTCTAACATAATTTAGACAAGTTATACACATATGTGGATTTCAAAAATCACTAAAAAACACCCCAATTTTGGTCAAAAATGAGGGGTTTTTGATAAAAAATTAACTTATCCACAATTTCACAAAGATTATTAGTAATAATAATTTTTAATAAAAAAAATAAGGAGATACAACATGCAAGTCATTTGTGATGGTTCAGCTCTTGGTGCTGCAACCCTAAAAGTAATAAAAGCTATATCAAATAAAACAACTACTCCTATATTAGAGGGTATCAAGTTAAGTGCTGATGATGACAAACTTATACTTTCTGCTACAGACTTAGAGCTAGGTATAGAAGTGAGCATTAACGCCGTAGTAAAAGAAGAAGGCGAAATAGTAGTACCTGGTAAGGTATTTGCTGAATTTACTAAGAAACTAAACAACGAAGAAGTTGAGCTTATACTAGAAGAAGAAAAGAGCCAACTAAAAATATGCTATACAGATAGTGAGAGTTACTTTAGCGTACTTAATGCTATTGAGTTCCCAAAACTAAAGACTATCGAAGATGGAGAGTATTTCACTATTACTCAAAAGAACTTTAAGTCACTAGTTAACAAGACTGTATTTGCAGTAGCGCTAGACGACTCTCGTCCTATACTAAAAGGTGTTTTGCTTGAGATAGCTAACAACACAGTATCAGCAGTAGCACTAGACGGATATAGACTTGCTCTTATCAAAAAGCCTCTTGTAAACTTCTCTTGCGAAACAGAACTAATCGTTCCTGCTAAGAGTTTGAAAGAGATATCTAACCTACTAGAAGATGTTGATGATGAGCTAAAAGTTTATGTAGAGAGAAACTTTATGATGATAGACCTTGGCGGAACAAAAGTTCTTACAAGACTACTAGACGGAGACTTTATTAACTACAAACAAATTTTACCAACAGAATTCACAACAACTATCACCGTTAACAAAGCACAACTAGAAGACGCCTTAGACAGAACATCAATACTTTCTCGTGTAGATAGAAACAACCTAGTTAAGTTTGATATAAAAGACAAACTACTAACTCTAACATCTACTTCAGATATTGGTAATATCAAAGAAAATATCAGCATTGCTCTAAAAGGCAACGACCTAGTTATTGCTTTTAACTCTAGATACTTTACAGAAAGTTTGAGAGTTATTGGAGATGAGTTTATTAAGATTAACTTTAATATGCCATCTAGTCCATGTATAATAACTCCTAACGAAGGCGATGAGTTTATATATCTTATCCTTCCTGTTAGAATTATCAATAACTAATAAACTTAAAACTATAAACAAAAAGCCACTTACAAAAAGTGGTTTTTTTATTTTTTATTTTAATAAAACAAAACTTATAAACTAAACTTAGCAAAGAACTTAATAACTAAATATAATAAAAAATATCAGTACAATAAACTTAGTAAAAAAGACTAGTAAAGAGCTTGGTAAATAACTATTAAAATAAAGTTGTTAAAAAAAAATAATTAAAAGTTATAAAAAAAATACAATCAAATTACTTGGTTACCATCAAAAAAATAATTGTCACAAAAAGTGGAATATATGGCTTGTATATAATACAATAACTATGAAGAGCTGCGAGAAGTAAAGTCAACAATCTAAGTCGCCCTAACTTAGAACACACACAAATATTAGTGAGCGAAAAAAATAAAAGCAAAAAAACTAAAATAAACTTTAGCTATATAAGTATATTATCAAAGTGCTTATCAAAAAAATTAAAAAAAGACAGCAAGTTAATTGCCGTCTTTAATTTTTTTATTACTCAATATCATCGATGTTGGTATCTACTGATACATCGCTGCTGTCGCCTTCGTCACCAGATTCTTCTGTTACCTCATCAGTTTCTTCTGGTAGCTCTTCACTTTCCATACAATCTGCATATTCTTCAGCAGGAGTTTCAGCAACTTCTTCTTCAGCTGTCTCAGCTGCTAGTTCCTCTGCTGGAATATCTTCTACTCTACCAATTACTGTTTGAGTATCTTCTGGGTTTTCAATATCAGCACTAGGATATGTTGCTTCGTCTACTACTATGTTGCAAATTTCTTCAAATTCTACTTTTAGCTCTTTTTGAAGAGTCTTTTTTAGTGGAATATATTGTTTAGTTAAGTTCTTCTCGTAGTTGTTTACAAACTTAGGATTGCAACCAATTTCTAGAAGGTCGTTTTTGTAAGTTACAAAGAATACAACTTTCTTACCAACTTCTTCCATAGTAACGATTGTCATATCGACTTTAGCAAGTTTGCCAGGTTTGTTACCATATAACTCACTTGATTTTTGTTTGCACATTGTTACATTATTTTTTACAATAACATAATTAGCGTCTAACTCTTTTGGTTCGATCTCGTCAAAGTGACCGCTAACAACTAAGCTCTCGCTTAGGTTGTTAATCATATTGTCTAGTAGTTCAGCACCGTGTGCTCCAAGAATCAATACCTCGTGGCCTTCTTCGCATTTTTTGAACTCGCCATCGTATAGGTCGTAACTAGAAACTGCAACTTCTCTTTGTGTTTCTTTTGCCAAAGTTTTTAGGTTGTTTAGAAGTCTAGTTTTTGCGGCAGTGTATTTCTCGATAGCTTTTTGCTCCTCTTTTGAGATAGCGTCATAAGCTAGGTTGATTGCTTGCCAGCTAGTGTAATATTCTTTTAGGCTCTTTGCCATAACTAGTTTGTTATGATATTCGCCTTTTAGTTGTGAATTTGCAAATTCGTTAAATTCTCTAATTTCATTAGACATATCTGTAAAGCTCTTGTTTGTAGCTTCTACTAATTGTCTCATCTTTTTACTCTCAACAGCGTCTTCTACAAAAATAAGTTCGCCATTTTCTAAGATATTAAGTATGTTCATATAATCCTCCAATTGATTTTATTATACGATTTTAGCTATTTTTAGTCAAACAATTACTTTATGTTTATATTTAATATATATTATTTTAGCCACTTTTTGGCTAAGTAGTTGCGTTTTTTGTATATTTTTACTCATTTGCTTGCAAAAAAGTTTTTGTTTGTGCAAATATTTTTTATTTTAGTTTTGAGAGAAAGTTCGTTAGTGGTATACTCGACTTGTGGAGGTTTTTTATGGATATTAGAATTGATAATGAAGAAGGAAAGTTTAAGTTTAGAGTTTGCGGAATCTTGGAGCACGAAGGCAAATACCTTACTGTTAGAATAAACAGAAACCAATTTTACTGCTTACCAGGCGGACATGTTGAGCTAGACGAAGATACAGACCACGCTGTTCAAAGAGAAATGCAAGAAGAACTAGGCTACCCAATAAGAGTTAAAAAACTTATTGCTATCAATCAAAACTTTTTCAAAACCGAAAAAGGTAAGCCATTTCACGAGATTGGCTTTTACTACATAGTTGAGGCAGAAAACAAAGAGGATGTTAATCCTAACGATTATGTAAGAGAAGAACTTGACAAAGGTAAGATTCAACACCTAGAGTTTAAGTGGTCGACACTAGAAGAATTAAAGAAGGCGGATTTTATGCCACATTTTGTTCCAGCAGCTATAGAGAACAAAAATGTACTTATCAATATAACAAGAGACTAACCTATATTTACTCCTAGGACATTTTCCTAGGAGTTTTTTTATACTCTTTTCTTTTTGGACGGCGGGCAATTTATAGTTGACAACAAAAGTTTTGTAATATATAATAACTTTGTCTATTATGGATTATAGTAATTCAAAAAATTTTCTTATAAGCGGGACTAATTTATTTGATACTATAAAAGAAAATTAAGGAGTAAAAATATGAAAAGAACTTATCAACCAAATAAGAGAAAAAGACAAACTGTTCATGGCTTCAGAAAGAGAATGCAAACTAAGGGTGGCCGTAAAGTTTTAGCTAGAAGAAGAAACAGAGGCAGAGCTAAATTATCTGCTTAATTTATTAACGAAGGTTTGTTATGTTAGAAAAGCAGTATAGATTAAAGAAAAATAAGGAGTTCAATTACATATACAAAAAAGGCTCTACTTCGTATAGTAAAGTTTTGACTTTGTATTATGCTAAGACAAAATATCCTTTCAAAGTGGGCTTTTCTATCAGTAGCAAAGTCGGTAATAGCGTTATCCGTCATAAAGTGAAGAGAAAGTTAACTCACCTTTTCAAAGAGTTTATAAACTTTGTCAATCCGTCTTTCAATTATATTTTTGTCGCCAAACCCGGCATCGAACTATTGACTTTTGATGAACTAAGGCTGGAGATGAAAAAGGTACTTACCAAAGGTGGTATGTTAGTTGAAAAAGTTTAGAGAAAAGAGCTTTTTTGGTAAAGTATTATTTATAATCTTTTACCCATTAAGGCTGGTACTTCTTGGATTGATTTATTTATATAAATATCTTATTTCCCCATTACTACCTCACACTTGTAGATATACTCCTAGTTGCTCGTCTTATGGCGTAGCGGCTATTAGAGAATATGGCCCAGTGAAAGGTAGTTTTTTAACAATATGGAGGATTTTGAGGTGTAACCCTTGGTCAAAAGGCGGATATGACCCTGTAAAACCCAATATGAAAGGAGATATAAAATGGCTAATTTAGTAAGTTTGCTAGCCACTTATCCAAAAGGTTTATGGGAAAGTTTAATTAGGACTTTTAGCGATGGCGTAGGCAACTATATATGGGGTATTATTTTACTTACATTAGTTATCAAAGTTTGCCTTCTACCTATAGACTTTTTACAGAGATATACAACGACTAGCTTTTCAAGGCAACAAGCTTACCTTGAACCACAAAAGCAAAAACTAGAAAAGCGTTATGCAAAAAATCCAAAAGTACTTAACGAAGCTCTAAACAAGCTATACAAAGAAAACAATGTAAAAATGGGTTCGTCTTGCCTATTGATGCTTGTTTCATTAGTACTTAATATAGTTGTTTTGCTTACATTTTGGAACGGTATGACAGCTGTTTCTAACTACCATGTAGCAGAACAATATACAAAATACAAAGAACAATACACAATCGTTTATGACCAAAGTATAACTGAAGGTAAGTCAATAGACGAGGCAACTACTCTTGGACAACAAGCAGTACTTGACCACTATGACGATATCAACACAGGATTCCTTTGGATCAAAAATATATGGAAAGCTGATAGCCCATTTGTTAAGGCTGTACCTACTTTTGACGAGTGGGTAAAACTTTCTAAAACAAAATACGAGTCTGACACAGCAAAAGCTGAAGCTAAGACCGAATACGAAACTATAATGAAACTTGTTATGGAAAACAAGCAACAAGTTAACGGATACTTTATCTTACCTATCCTTGTAGTAGCACTAATGGTTGTATCTCAAATAATCATGAGAAAATCACAAATGCCACCAAAAGAAAAATTAGACATGATGACCGAAGAGCAAAAGAAGAGTCTTAAGTCTGGTAAAGGTATGATGATAGCTCTTCCTATTATCTATGCTATTTTTATGATAAGTACCGCATCACTATTTGCATTTTACATATTTGTAAGTTCACTAATATCTACCGCAACTACTCCGCTTATTACCAAAGTAGTTAATTTGATAGAAAAGAAAAAAGATGCAAAGAGACAAGAAGAGATAACAGTAAGTTATAGGAGAAAGTAAAATATGAGAACAATCGTATCAGTAGGAAAAAATGTAGAAAAAGCTATTGAGGCTGGACTAAAAGAACTTGGCGTTAACCAAGAAGATGTAGATATCAAAATTTTAGAGGAAGGCGGCTTCTTCAAAAAAGCAAAAGTTGAGCTAACACTTGATGACGGCGTAGAAGAAGTAAAAGTAGAAGAGCCAAAGCAAGAATCAAAAGAAGAAAAGAAAGCTACAAAAAAAGCCGAAAAAGCTGAAAAGAAAGAAGCAAAAGCTGAGAAAAAAGAAACTAAAAAAGAAGTAAAGCAAGAGCTAAAAGCAGAAGAAAAACCTGTTAAAGAAAAGAAAACAGTAGACGAAGCTATTGAGCTTGGAAGTAAATTCCTTGTTAGCCTATTCAAAGAGCTAAACGATGAGATTTTAGTTACTTCTACAAAAGTTGAAGGCGGTATCAGCTACAATATTAAAGGCGAAAAAGTAAGCGCACTAATTGGTTATCGTGGCGAAACACTTAACGCATTACAATATATCGTTAATATGGTTATCAAAAATGCTGGTTTCAAAAATGTAAGAGTTTTTCTTGATGTAGAGAACTACAAAGAGAAAAGACAAGAGACTTTAGTATCTCTAGCTGAGAGACTTGCTCGTAAAGCAATCGCTCAAAATAAAGAAATCAAACTTGAGCCAATGAACGCATACGAAAGAAGAATAATTCACACTGCTCTTCAAAATAGCGGCGTGACTACTCATAGCGAAGGCGAAGAGCCTAACAGATATTTGATAATCACTCCAAATACTGACAATAAGTAATAAAAATTAAGATAGGTCTAGTACCTATCTTTTTTTTACGCTTTTTTGAACACTCTATCCCAAAATGTAAAGCGATTTCTATACAAAAATGTATTTTATTTTTTGCAAATAAATTATGTAATATGACCCTATTATGCTAAACTCTATATAGAGGAAAATTATGCCAAAACTATATTTTAAGTATGGTGCTATGGGCAGCTCTAAGACAGCTCAGGCACTAATGTGTAAGTTTAATTATGAACAAAAAGGTTTTAGAGTATTTTTGATTAAACCTTCTATCGACAACCGTGATATTGTCGGTGGTCAAATTGTCGTAAAAAGCCGTATAGGTTTATCATGTCCTTGTGCGGTATTTTATAAAGACACCAACCTATATAACTTCATCGAAGACAACGGTTACTTTGGTAAAGACTGCGTCATCATAGTTGATGAGTGTCAGTTTTTGACTAAGCGTCAAGTTGAACAGTTGCATCTAGTATCTCGCAATGTTCCCGTGCTTTGCTATGGACTTTTGACTAACTTTAAGTCGGAGCTTTTTGAGGGTTCAAAGAGACTTGTTGAGATAGCAGAATCTATGCAAGAGATAAAGTGTGTTTGCAAATGTGGTAAAAAGGCTACTGTTAACGGAAGATTTATCAATGGAAGTCTTGACCTTGGCGGCGAAGAGGTAGTTATAGGCGGAGATGAGACATATGAGAGTATGTGTTATGACTGTTACCTAAAATACAAGATGCAGGGAGACATCAGCCTATAAAAAAAGGCTATTAACATTTTTCATATTTGTGTTATAATAACATTTAGTAAAAAAGGAGTAAAAAATGGAAGATACTATTTGCGCAATAGCTACACCAGTGGGTAACGGCGGAATAAGCATTATTCGTATAAGTGGACCAAAAAGCCTAGACATTGCAGAGCGTATTTTTAGTGCAAAAGACTTTTTGAAAGATAGCATTGAGCCTCGCAAGTTGTATCTTGGCAGAATTGTAAACGGCGACTTTAGAGAACATTGTTTGGCTGTTTATTTTAAGGCTCCTAATTCTTACACAGGCGAAGATGTTGTTGAGTTCCAGTGCCACGGCGGAACTTTTGTATGTAACAAAGTTATAGATATGTGCCTAGATAACGGCGTAAGACTTGCAGAGCCGGGCGAGTTTTCTAAGAGAGCTTTTGTCAATGGTAAGATGAGTCTAGATAAGGCAGAAGGCGTTGTAGATATAATCAACGCTAAAACCGAGAGCGAAGCAAGAGCGGGTTTTGACCTTGTCAATGGTGAGCTATATAAAACTGTCAAAAAAACTCAAAAAGAGCTTACGGATATGCTTGCTGAGATAGAAGTTTCACTTGACTACCCAGAGCAAGATATTGAGTATGAGACCGCTGAGAGTATTAACGAGAGACTAAAAGTTATTAGACAAAATCTTAATAATTTGCTTGAAACTTCGAAGTATGGTAGAGTTATAAAAGATGGCGTCAATGTAGTTATTCTTGGTAAGCCTAATGTTGGTAAAAGTAGCCTTATGAATGCTCTACTTAACTACGACAGAGCTATAGTAACTGAGATAGCCGGCACTACTCGTGATACCTTGCAAGAAAGTTATATTTACAAAGATATCAAAGTCAATATAACAGACACTGCAGGGCTACATGACAGCGATGATGTTGTCGAAAAAATTGGTATCGAAAAAGCCAAAGAAAGTATAAATAATGCAGATATTATTTTGCTTGTACTTGACGGCTCAAATAAGTTATCAAACGAAGATAAAGAAAACCTAGAACTTGTAAAGGATAAAAAGTATTTTGTTATAGCTAACAAGAGCGACCTAAAACAACAATTAGATTATAACGGCGAAATAATCAAAATTAGCGCTAAGGACAAACAAGGAATTGATAGTATAAAAGAAAAAATATATAACACTATCAAAGACGAAATGTTTGTGCCATCTAACATAGTACTTACTAACAAGCGTCACCAAATAGCCGTAAAAGAAGCTATCGCTTGTATCGATACAGCACTAAACAATATGTTTAGTATTTCACTAGACTGCGTAAGTCTAGATATCAAGAGCGCTTGGCAAAAGCTAGGCGAGATAACTGGCGAAACTACTGGCGAAGATATTATTGATGCTATCTTTTCTAAGTTTTGCCTTGGTAAATAAAAAAACTAAAATAGGAGATGCCATGTCAAAGGTGGTAAAATATTAAAATGGAAGAAATGCAATATGATGCAGTTGTAATAGGCAGCGGTCATGCAGGCTGTGAGGCAGCACTTGCACTTGCTCGTACCGGCAACAATACCCTACTTACAACACTTAATCTAGATAGTATAGCTTTTCTTGCGTGCAATCCATCTATTGGTGGCACCGCAAAAGGACAGCTAGCGAGCGAAGTTGACGCACTTGGCGGACAAATGGGAATAAATGCAGATAAGACAGTTTTACAACTAAGAATGCTAAACCTTGGTAAAGGCCCAGCTGTTCATAGTCTAAGAGCGCAAGTAGACAAAAATCAATACCATATCAAGATGAAACAAACTCTTGAACACACCCCTAACCTTACTATCAAACAAGCAGAGATAGTAGATATATTAGAGGACGGCGGAAAAGTTTATGCCGTAAGAACAGCACTAGGCGAAGAGATAAAAACTAAGGCCGTAGTCGTATGTACTGGCGTTTATCTTGATAGCAGAATAATAATAGGCGAGTACACTAGAAATCAAGGACCTAACGGCTTTATCAACGCACATGGTCTTACCGATAGCCTTATTAAACTTGGTTTTGAGATAAGAAGATTTAAGACCGGTACTCCAGCAAGAGTATTTAGCGATAGTATTGACTACTCACAATTTGAAGTTCAGAGCGGAGACGAAAATATACAAACTTTTTCGTTCACAACCAAAAAGCAACCTAAGAATATCTCTGTTTGCTACCTAGGATATACTAACGAAACTACTCACGAAATTATTAGAGAAAATATCCACAGAGCCCCACTTTATGCTGGGCTAATTAAGGGTATCGGCCCTAGATATTGCCCTTCTATTGAGGACAAAGTCGTAAGATTTGCTGACAAAAACAGACATCAAATTTTCTTAGAGCCAGAAGCTCTTGACACAAAAGAAATATATGTTCAAGGGTTTAGCACTTCTATGCCTTATGATGTGCAAGAAAAAATGTACAAGTCAGTTAAGGGCTTTGAAAATGTCAAAATAATGCGTAACGCTTATGCTATAGAATATGACTGTATTGATAGTTTGGAGTTATACCCTACTCTTGAGTCTAAGAGAATATCTGGACTATATTTTGCCGGTCAAGTTAACGGAACTAGCGGATATGAAGAAGCCGCAGCCCAAGGCATAGTGGCTGGTATCAATGCTAGTTTGAAACTAAGAAATAAAGAACCTATGATCCTTACAAGAGATAGCTCATATATAGGTGTGCTTATTGATGACTTAGTTACAAAAGGCACTAACGAGCCATACCGTATGATGACTAGTAGGGCTGAATATAGACTTCATCTAAGACAGGACAATGCAGACCTTAGACTTACTGAGATAGGTAGAAGAGTTGGACTTGTAGATGATGAGAGATATAAGATATATGAGACCAAACTTAAAAAGATAGCAAAAGCAAGAAAAGAGTTAGACAAGTCTTTGACTCTTGCCGAGCTTAAACCATTATTTGAAAAAGCTGGCGAAACAGCTCCTCGTGGTGGTATGAAGGTAAAAGATGTTATTAAAAGAAGTAACATCAATGCCAAAATGTTAAAAGATGAGTTTAATTTATTTAAGGGTATACCAGATAGCGTTGTAGAACTAATCAATACAGAAGTCAAGTATGAAGGCTATCTAAATCGCCAAAATATGCAGATAGAACAAAGCCACAAAAACGAAGAAATGAAGCTTTCAGAGAATTTTGATTATAGCGAGCTAAAAGGTCTTCGTATAGAGGCTATTCAAAAGTTAAATAAGTTTAAGCCACTTAACCTTGGACAAGCTAGCCGTATAAGTGGTGTATCTCCTGCAGATATCGCAGTACTTACTGTATACCTAAAAATGAAAGAAAGGAAGTAATATGGATTTTAAGGAAAAATTAAAAGAAAGGTTTAGCGCATATAATATTGAGCTAACTGATAACCAAATAGAAAGCTTTGAAAAATATTATAATTTGCTTATAGAGTGGAACGAAAAGTTCAACCTAACCGCCATAACAGATGAGGACGAAGTTATCGAGAAACATTTTGTTGATAGCGTTCTTCCTTATGAGATTTTGCCTCAAAACGCAAAAATAATAGATATAGGCGCAGGTGCAGGCTTTCCTTCTATTCCTCTAAAAATTGTAAGACCCGACCTTAACTTTTTGCTTATAGATAGCGTTAACAAAAAAATAACTTTTATAAACGAAGTTATCAGCAATCTTAATATGAGCGGAATTATTGCCATTCACTCTCGTATAGAGGACTTGGCAGTTAACCCAGCATATAGAGAAACTTTTGATATATGTATCTCAAGGGCAGTCGCTAGACTTAATACTTTGGCGGAATACAGTTTGCCTTTTGTTAAACTTGGCGGCAAGATGATCGCTTACAAATCTAAACAAATTGACGATGAAATGTTTGAGGCTCGCAAAGCTATCAAACTACTTGGCGGAGAGATAAAAGAAGTATCTATCAACAACTTAGAAAACGGAGACCGCAATGTCCTTGTTATCGAAAAAGAAACTCCAACCCCAGAGAAATTCCCTCGTCCAAAAAACTTGCCTAGAACTAAACCTATTGTATAAGGTTATTGTATAAAGTTATATATCGTTCTTCATATTATTATAAGCTTGCTATTATATCACTAATAGTGAGCTTTTTTCATCTCTACCATATATATCTAATTTTTTTAATGAAATGTGTCTTTATTTCATACTTTATCAGAAGTTATAACTTCTATGTTGTATAAATCTTTTGCTAACTATTATGGGCTACACTTAATAATTATATATAGATATATAATATATTATATTATAATATATATTATATAAGTAAGCTTACTAATAAAATTAAAATTACCAATAAGGTAGCAGACATGATGAGTTTGCTAATAAGACAAAACAATACAACTATGAGACGCTGAATGTTATTTATAAAAGTAAGTTATCTTAGTAAGTTTTTAAGGCTTTTAATTTTTGCATTTTTTAACCTCACAAAAATGTATGCAAAATAAAAAAAAGACCACCTAACAAGTGGTCCTTTTTATTTATTATTTTTCTTTTTGAAGTCTATTTTTCTTTGAGATTTTACTTAGGATATTTTAGCATATTTGTTATGTTTATTTTTCTATTCTTATAATTCTCAAAGTATACTAAGACTATTCTATATCGCTAGTTAGCTTTTCTAGTAGTGATAGTGTATCGTCTAGGTCGTCAGCTGGTTTTTCTTCTACCTTTTTCTCTTCTTTCTTTGGCTCAGCTACTTTTGCTGGGGCTTTTTTAGGAGCGGCTGGTTTTGCGGCTGGCTTCTTAGCAGAAGCTTTTGGAGCTGGCTTTTTAACAGGTTTTTTCTCTATAGGTTTAGCTGGAGATACCTCAGGTTCAGCTGGTTCTTCTACTTCTTCAGTTTCAGAAACTTCTTCTTGTGGCACTTCAGCCTCTTCTACCTCTTTTGTATCTACATCTACTGGACGAGATTGATCGTTAAGTGGTAGGGTTACTGGTTTAGCTGCTAGGTCTTCGATATCTTCTATCTCTGGAGTTTCTACAGCTGGCTCATTAACTTCTTCTACAGCTGGCAATTCTTCAGCTTCTACTACTGGTTCTTCATTTACTTCTTCTGCAGGAAGTTCCTCTTCTTTTGCTCCAGGAAGCTCTTCGCTAAGAACTGGCTCTTGTGGATTTACTTCTTGCTCTTGTTCTACTACATCAGTCATAGCTACTGGAGTTTCTTCTACTTCGCTATCAGGTGTTGGAGTAACGGTTTCTTCTACTGGAGAATCTACTTGCTCATATGTTTTAACTGGCTCTGTAGTAGGCTCTTCTACTTTTTGCTCAGCAGAATTTGCTTGCATTTCGCTAGCTGTTGCTTGTCTATAAATTTTGTAATCTCTTACATCTGGAAGCAATTTCAAAAATTCTTCATCTATTGTAAGTAGGCCTAGACCTCCGTCAAATAGTTGCCTTACATATAGTCCAGGAGCTGGGGCGTACCACATTTTTTCTGTTGCATCTGGTGGTAGGTAGTACATTTTGTCTTGAGGTTGATAATCAGAACCTGCTGTTACAAATAGTCCCCTTGCTTTAGCTAGTTCTTCAATTTCTTTTGTCTCCTCATCTGTGTTTAGCATGTAAGGGCCTTCAACAGCATTGAAGTTTTTAGTTTTTGTTTTGCTTGGTATAGCTTCTAGTGTATCAATGTAGTCTGCTACATCAGTAACTAGTTTTCTATTGATATGATATGGGTAAGAAATGCATTGGAATTTTGCACACTCTTTACCAGTGTTAATTACATCTACGATTGAAGGGCTTTGGGCTCTATCAAAGTAAAGTACACTGTGTGGGTCATAAGCTAGGTTTCTAACAAATGCTGATGGATGTGGGTATTCACCAAGTACTGCGGTGTAAGTTTCTTTTTCTGGTGAATTGATAATGTAATTATATAATTGCTTAAAAGGTTTTACACCTTCTGCATATCTAAAAATAGTTTTTGGTGGCTCTGGCAAATTTAATTTGCGTAGTCCTGCGCAAAGACTGTCTACATCTTGGTAGTATCTTACAGCGTCAACCTCTTCGCTAAACCAGTCAACTTTCTTTTTAAGCTCTTTTGGGTTAAATCCATAGAACGCTACGTGAATATCATAGCCGTTGTAGTCAATGCCAGTTTTTTTAGAAATAGGTGCATCTTTGATTGTGCAGTTAAGCTCTACGCCAGTAACGATTTTGCCAGTGTAGTACTTCTCTATACCTTCAATCAAAAGCTCTTCTAAAACTCCGCCTCTTTTGTAAAAATTGATATTGTTGTGCTCTAGTAAGCATACTGCTTTGATTCCGTTTTCTTCAGCTGATTTCAAAATTTTAATTACTCTTTCTTTTGTTACATCATTGTCAAGATGTATGTGTAAATCTGCAGGAACTCTTGCCATAAAAATCTCCTTTGTTCTCTGCAAATATTTTAGCACACTAGCCCAAAAAGTGTCAAATAAGATAAGGTTTTACTTAAAAAACTTAAAAATTTTATTAAAATTAACTTAAAAATTAAATATATTTCAAAAATTAGTTACAAAATACGCAAATAATGTTATAATAAAATTATTAAAAGGAAAGTTATATGGGAAAAATTATTTCATTTGCTAACCAAAAAGGTGGCGTAGGAAAAACTACTACTTGTATAAATATGGCTGCTTACTTAGCTGGTATGGGTAAAAAAGTGCTTGTTGTTGATATGGACCCACAAGGTAATGCAACTAGCGGACTTGGTATTGATAAGTCTTCTAAACTTGCAACTTTATATGATGCTATGAGTGGTGAGATGCAAGCTGAAGATGTTGTTAAGACTACTCTTGTTAAAGGCTTAGATATTATTCCTGCGACTGTTGACCTTGCAGGTGCTGAGCTTGAGCTTGTCCAAATGGATTCTCGTGAGCAAGTTGTTAAAAATATCTTAAAAAGACTAAAAATGTCTTACGATTATATTATGATTGACTGTCCACCATCTTTGGGACTTTTGACAGTTAACGCTTTGACGGCTTCTGACTCAGTTGCTATACCTATTCAGTGTCATTTCTATGCACTAGAAGGTCTTAGCCAACTAATGAATACTATTAAGCTTGTTAAAAAACACTTAAATCCAACTATTGATATCGAGGGCGTAATTCTTACTATGAAAGATGACCGTTCTAACCTTGTATCACAAGTTTCTCAAGAGATTCGCAGATTCTTTGGTAAAAAAGTTTATGACCGTTGTATCCCTAACAATATTCGTCTTGCCGAAGCTCCAAGCCATGGCGAGCCTATTATGGTGTACGACCCTAAGAGCAAAGGTGCTGTCGCATATCTAGAACTTACTGAAGAATTCTTAAAAAGAAATAACGATAGTTATAAAAAGATAACTAAATATACAAAATTATAATAGCTGTGAGGTAAACAAATGTTAAAGAAAGGATTAGGAAAAGGTCTAGATGCTTTATTTAGAGCCTTTGATGAAGAAGAAAACGTAGTAGAAGAGCCAAAGGCAGCAGCTGCCCCTGCTCCACAAACAACTCAAAATGTAGAAACTAATGATGGTGTTGCGGAAATTGATATTAAACTTATCGACCCTAACAAAAACCAACCAAGAAAGACTTTTGACCCAACATCTCTAAAAGAACTTGCAGAGTCTATCAAACAACATGGTATTATTCAACCTATCGTTGTTAATGACCAAGGTGGCAAGTATATGATAATCGCCGGAGAAAGAAGATTTAGAGCGGCTATTATATCAGGGCTAAAAACTGTTCCGGTAATTATCAAACACTATACACCTAGACAAATTAAAGAAGTTTCTATTATTGAGAACTTGCAAAGAGAGGACTTAAACCCTATCGAAGCCGCCAAAGCTATCAAAGAGCTTATGGACGAGTGTAACTTTACTCAAGAGACTGTGGCAGATAGACTTGGCAAAAGTAGATCAGCAGTAGCTAATACTTTGAGACTTTTGACTTTGTCTCCAGAAGTTATTGCTCTTATTGAGAAAAACAAGTTGTCTGCTGGTCATGCTAGAGCTCTAGTAGTTGTTGAGAATAAAGATATGCAAGTAAAACTTGCTTATGCTGCTCAAGATAACAAGATGTCAGTTAGAGAGCTTGAAAAAGCTGTCAAAGAATACTTGAATCCAAAAGCTGAGAAACCTAAGAAACCTCAAGAACAAAGTATTGAACTAAAAGAGCTTATACTTAATATGCAAAGAACCTTCGCAACTAAAGTATCTGCTATCGGTAACGATAGAAAAGGTCGTATCTATATAGACTATTATAACAGAGATGATCTTGATAGAATTTGCGAGCTTATCGAGAAGCTTAGAGAAAAAGGCAAAGAAGAACTTTAATATAAAATAAAAACACCAATTCAACTATAAAAAATATAGAGTAGTCATTGCACTACTCTTTTTTATTGTTAAAATACAGAGAAAAACAATATAATATAGCTGAGTGTAATTTATTTATATGCCTCGGCAATGTTAAAAGCTTGTCCTTTAAATACAATAATAAACAATTATGATTGTAAGGCAAAATGTTGATATCAATAAAATAATCAAAATTATTTATTAAGAAATATATTTAATAAAGCTATTTATAAAAAACTTTTAATGTTAGTACTATGCAATCTTTTCTATTGCTGAAGAATAATATTTAACACCTTTTTGCTTTATGTATTTTAACTGCGTAACATTATTAGCTTGCTTATAAAATATTACATTATCTTTATATTGTGTTATTCTGTTGGTTGATATACTGCATACTATTGTACTGACAAGTTAATATTTTATTAAGTAACTAGTATTTTGTAATTTACATTACTTGTCGACTTATTCATATTTAGATGATTTTAATTTAGCTTTATCGCTTAAAAATATTATATTTATTAAATAATTGTTTCATGTGAAACATTTTTTTACCTTTTTATAAAAAAGTAATATGGGTGCAAGCTATATTTTGTGCTAATAATGGTTATTTGCTGTATAATACGAACTATTATTTGACTTATGCTCTCTATTATTTGTTTCACGTGAAACACTTTAACAAGTAATTGTTTTGTTGTTTTGTCTATATATTATATACAATGTTCCACGTGAAACATTAAGTAATAACTGTAGTCCCGTATGATCTTTATAATTATCTCATTTACTCCCTTATGACTTTTCATATTAAATTATTATTGGCAGTTCTTATCTAGCATATAAGCATAATTTGCTTCACGTGAAACAAATTATATTTAAGATCTTATAATTGACCTGAGATGACTAATGTTAAATCCTCATATTTTTTATTATAAGTAATGTGTAATTATTATAATAAATACTTGTTTCACGTGAAACAAAAATAAAATAGTCTTACATATTTTTAGTGTTTTTATAGAAAATGTTGTATAGGTGCAAACGTTTTTATGTAAGTAAACTGCTTTTTTCTTAAAACTTTATGATACATGTTAATTGAACTAAATATTCTAACAAATAAAATAAAAGCTAATTATTGCTGCATATTGCCAGCTTAGTAATTATTAGTAATAACTAAATTAATAGTATAGTAAATGAGAAATATATTATTAAAAAATATAATAGTATGTATATGCCGATTAAAACGGTTTATAGTTATTTGGAAGTTGTAGAGTTTTGAATTGTGTTGCTATTTAATTTTTTTTGCTTTTTGTTAAATGCAAAAAACTCTTAAGAAGTGTAGAATTGTTTGCTCTACTCTAGTTTTTATTGTTTATGAATAAATAATAGGTGTGCGTTCTTAAAAAATAATTAAATAATAGTGACGGCTAAAAGAAAGGATTTTTAAAGACTTGATTTTATAAAATAACTTTTGTAGTAGATAATATCTTTTATTTCTTGATGGTAGTGGTGATGAATATGTATTGTCTAAAATGTTTTTTCTATAATATAGCTAATTGTTGCGAAGTTATAAATATGTGATAAATAAATATATTTTGATTGTCTTGGGTGAAACTTAGAAATCTGTATGTAAAAAATATTAGGTAAAAGTTTGATTTTTTCAAAAATCGCAGTAAAAAGCAAAAATTGCTTGCACTGCCATAAAAAATCGCTTTCTACAAGACACAAAACAACTGTTAGTCGATAAATTGGTCGTTTGACACTTTGCGGGCGTTTTAGGCCTATTTAACGGCTTTATATGAGATGGTAACATTTTGTTACTATAAAATATTCTAAATTTTAACAAAACAGCTAAATTTTGATTATCAACCTAAATTTTTTAATGTTTGACCTAAAAATCTACTCTCTTCTATAACAAATTATTTTATACGAACTTTTGGTAGGTTTTAATAAACCTAAATTTTTAATTTGGAAAATGTAAACATAAAAAAAATATCTATATGAAGAAACACCTAAAATCTTACTGTAACGCTATAGTTTATATGAAATTGCTATTGTGTAGCTAAATAAATATAAATTATGGTGTTTGATATAAAAAAATATAAGAAAAACATCGTCAAATAGCTGGTATGGACTATATAAATATATCTAAAGCCGCATATAAATAACTTAATATAACTCTCTGTATAAGCTAAATAATAAGAAAAATATCAGTCTAACATGTATTTTTTTTAATCTATCTACATAGTGTTGGCTTGCATAGAACTAACTAAAATAATAAAAATTTTAAAATTATTAAAACTAAAAGTTAATGCGAATAACTGTAAATATAGATGTAAATATTTATAAAAATGATTCTAAATTATCATGTTTAATAAGACTTAAAATTTTCTAAAATTGTCAAAAATGACAAATTAAAAAATTTAATATGATAAATAATAATAAAGTATTTAATTTAGTAAAGTAAATTACAAATATTTTACTTATATAAAATTATCTTAAAATTAAAAGTTATTTAACCAGATTTTGCGATAGTTTGCATAGTACTGTTATTATTTTTATTTGGTAAGTTTTTAATCTAATTATTATAAAATGCCCCAAATATATATAGGTGCATAAAATATATAGTTATAACAATATAACTATAATAATATAAGATATATCTATAATTTTTGACTTTCTGTATTTTATAAGGTGTTAATATTTTTAATTTATTTTACTAAATTATTTTAATTTTACTATTTTATATAATTTACTTTGCTAAATTATTGAATATTTAAGACGGTAAGTGATTTTAATCGAATTTCCGTTATCGTATATATTTTTATCTAGGTTGTCGAGTTGATTATTTTTTTATTCTTTACTCTGTCTTTTAGTCTCTTTTTATTTTATATCGGCATTGACATATCTGTGTTTAATTATAGTCCTATATTACAAGTAGATTGTTAGATTGCGTTATAACTTTGGTTTTTCGAAAAATATTTTTACAACTAACTTTTTTTGCATCGTTAATTAGATTTTTAGTTTTTAATGGTTAGTAGCTTTTAATATTTAAGAATTAGTTGTTTGCAATATTAAATGATTTTTTATTGGTAGTTAATTTTTTTTGTTATTGTTATAACTTTATATGTATGCGGCTCATGAATTTAAGTTTGGTTTTGCTAAAATAGGCAAAATAAACTCAAAATAAAATGCCTTAATTTTATAACAAATTAGTGACAAATATATATATTTGTGATATTATAAATAAAAGGAGAGAGATGTATGAGTATTTCTAGCATAGTTGATATTGTATTTGTTGCTTTGCTTATATTACTTGCGGTTATCGGCTTATACAAAGGCTTTTTGAAGTCGGCAATATCTATGGTTGGTTCGCTTGCTTCATTCTTGGCTGCGTATGTGCTAGCTAAACCTTTTGCGGGTCTATTAGATAGCATGTTTAAGCTAACATCAAAGATAGGTGGAAAAGTAACAAGTTGGCTAAATTCTTTGGGTGAGTTTTTCTCAACAGTTCGTGGTGGAGAAGACTTTTCGGCAATCAGCGGAGAGATGGCTTCTGGGGGAATTAGCGGAGTCGTTCAAAAACTTGCAAACTTGCTTTTGAAAGGAGTTAATATCCCAGCAGGCGAGAGTGTAGGTTCTGTTTTGGGCTCTAAGATTGCTTCTGTAATAACTGTTGTTATAGCTGGCGTAGTAGCATTTGTTTTGATTAGAATAATTTTGAAGATATTAGAAAAACTTTCTGACAAAATTACTCAAGTTAAAATATTTGGTGCTATTGATAAAATATTAGGGTTTATATTTGGACTTGCAAAAGGTCTTCTATATTCAGCAGCTGTCGTAGTAGTTGCAACAGTAGTTGGTTACTTTATGCCAACTGTTGACGCTAAGATTGACGGAATTGTTTCGGAGACAAAAGCTTTCCAAAAATATTACGATTATATCAATTATGAAGTAAGCAATTACATCGACAAAAAGCTTGGCAAAACTGAGGCTGACGAACCAAAGACAGCAACAGAACTTGCCTTAGCAGATTTTAATGACGAAAAGCTTGCAGGAATAACTTATGCATACTATACAAGAACTGTAGGCGAAGAGAGTGGTGCTGTTTACTTTGGTAGCGAAGAGCTAACTGGCGTAAACTATATGACTGCTGGTAGTTATTATGTTAACTACTTATCTAGCGAAAACTTAACAACTATCAATACAACAGTTGATGGTCATGCAGATGCTATAACTAAGGCTTATGCAGATGTTGCTGAGAGTAAGACACTTGACGAGATAAAAGATTTGTTCTCAACAGTTACTCATTATTATGTAGATGAGACTAATAAGCTTGTTGTGTTCAAAGTCGCCGGCAGCGATGTAGATACAGCTAAGTATTTATTTGATAGCGATTACAAAGTATCATACGAAGATGATGCTGGTCTAACATCTATAAGAGATTCAATCACGGCTTACAATGAAACAACCGAGAATGACCTTGTAGAGACGGTTAAAGTATAAAATTATCTAATAAATATAAAAAGCGAAGTTTAATGGCTTCGCTTTTTGTTTTTTAATTTTTTATACAAATTTCGACTTTTTGGGGCGAAAAATAGCAAATAAAAGGGGAGAATTTCAAAAAGTTAACAATCAATTAACAAAACTATGTTAAAAAGAAGTTCGTTAAGGTAATTTTGCGCAAAGCAAAGAACTGCTTTGACGGGGTTAATATTTATTTGGGGAAGGCTGTGCAAAAGTCCTTTGCAGAGCGATAAAAAGTGGCAATTTTTTGCTGCTTTTTTATTTTAATTTGACTAATATTGTACTAAAATATATATAATATATAACATATGAGGTCAAAATTGTTTGCCATAGTTATTTTGCTATGCTAAAATAGTTTAGCATACTTAGATGTATGTAAATTTTTTGAGGTGAATTGATGGAAACTAAAAAAAGTAACGGACTAAAAAGTTTTGCTTGGATCTTAGCATTTGTCCTAGCAATACTTTTGATATTTTATATCACTGACACAAGTGGTATGGGTAAAGAAATTTACCTAGTAGGCAACGACCCAGATACCAACTTTGAAGATTTGGTAAATGACGGCAAAGTCTCGGAAGTGTATATCATTGGCACAACTGTTAAGGTAAAGAAAGTTGGCTCTACACTTAAAAACTTCCCAAACAACGCTGACTACTACTTTACTGTAAGTACTAGCACAGATATATCTAAAGTATGGGAAATGGTAGAAGCCTTTAATAATGATTCTACTAAGACTTTTGATATAGGTATTAAGTCTAAGCCACAGACCCAATCTTTCTTTGAGCAACTTTTACCATACCTTAGCATAATAATAGTTGTTGTTATGGCTATATTCTTAATTAAGAGTATAGGCGGGGCAAACAGCAAGAGTTTGAGCTTCGGCAGGACAAAAGCAAGAGTAATGCAAAATGTTAAAGTAAGATTTAGCGATGTTGCGGGCATTGACGAAGAGAAAGAAGAATTAAGAGAAGTTGTAGAGTTTTTGAAAAATCCACAACGCTTTACTGACCTTGGTGCTAAGATCCCTAAGGGCGTGCTTCTTGTAGGTCAACCAGGTACTGGTAAGACTTTACTTGCTAAGGCTATAGCAGGAGAGAGCAATGTTCCTTTCTTCTCTATAAGCGGTAGTGACTTTGTAGAGATGTTCGTAGGTGTTGGTGCATCAAGAGTTAGAGACTTGTTTGACCAAGCCAAAAAGAACGCCCCATGTATTGTGTTTATCGATGAGATAGATGCCGTAGGCAGACAAAGAGGCGCAGGCCTTGGCGGCGGTAATGATGAGAGAGAGCAAACTCTTAACCAACTACTTGTTCAGATGGACGGCTTTGAGCCAAACGAAGGTGTTATAGTAATAGCTGCTACAAACCGTAGCGATGTACTAGACCCAGCCCTTCTAAGACCAGGTAGATTTGATAGACAAATATATGTTAACCCACCAGATGTTAAAGGTAGGGAAATGATTTTGAAAGTTCACGCTAAGAACAAACCTATTGACAAAAGCGTTGACTTCAAAAATCTTGCTAGACTAACTAGCGGCTTTACAGGCGCTGACATTGAGAACTTGCTTAATGAGGCTGCAATCATAGCTGCCAAAAACGGCAAGAAGAGTATCTCAATGATAGATATTACAGAGGGCATCAACAAAGTATTGATGGGTCCTCAAAAGAAGAGCAGAATAGTTACTGATAGTGACAAAAAGATAACTGCTTTCCACGAGTCAGGACACGCTATCGTGGGCAAAAAATTAAAGAACTGCGACAATGTCCAAGAAGTATCTATTATACCTCGTGGCATGGCTGCAGGTTATACTTTGAGTAGACCAGACAATGACGAAAGTCACATGACATATAATAAGCTTATCGATATGATAACCATGATGCTAGGTGGTAGAGCTGCCGAAGCAATCATTTTCAAAGATGTTACAACAGGTGCTTCTAACGATATCCAAAGAGCCACTCAAGTAGCTCGTAAGATGGTAACCGAGTGGGGTATGAGCTCTCTTGGAACTGTCAACTATGGCACAAGCAACGAGGTATTCCTTGGTAGAGATTATCAATCACAAGTTAACTACAGCGAAAAGACTGCAAGTGAAATAGACATCGAGGTTAGAAAGATTATAGACGACTGCTACAAGAGAGCAATCAAAATCTTAAAAGATAACGACAGCGTATTGCACACAATGGCAGAAGTTCTTCTTGAAAAAGAAACCATTTACCAAAACGAAGTTGAGATGATTTTGCAAGGTAAAACCAAACAAGAAATCATCGCCCAAATGGACGAAAACGACAAGAAGACCAAGGCGAGAATCAAACTAGAAAAGACTGAGTCAGATCTAGAAAAAACAAAAAAAGAGCAAGCCATTAGGCTAAAAACAGCTGAGGCTCTAAAAACAGCTGGCGTTATCACTGAAGAAGAGATAACTAAGATAAAAGCAGAGGCTGATGACCTTATCGCCAAAGCTCAAAAAGCTTATGACGAGGCAAAAGGCGACGAGCCAAAGACTGCTGAAAAGGTAGAAGAAAATAAAGAAACCGAGGCTCAAGAGCCAAAGGTTGAAACAAAAGAAGAAAAAGAAGTTAAAGAAGAAAAACCTTCAAAAACTCTTCTTGCCAAAGTAAGAGCTAGACAGGTAGCTAGAAAGGAAGAAAAGGCAGAAACTCAAACTGAGGAAAAGAAGCCTACCCCAAAAGCTCCTCGTAAGTCTACAAAAAAAGAAGATAAAGACTAATTCAAAATATATTTGACAACTGACAAGTTATAAAATATAATACTTACATTAGGAAATAGGAAACAAACATGAAAAAAGTATTAACAATCGTATCATTATCAATAGTAGGTGCATTGCTTTTGGCTACAATCATACTAGCATGCATACCAGTAGGCAGTTTGCCTAACTTTTCTAACCCAACAGGCGTAGTAGTATATTCTAGCGAGCTAGGCGAAGTTGGAAAGGTAGACGAAGATGACAAAGCTTCAAACATTACTTCAAAAATGCAATCTGCAGTAAAACAAAGATGTCTATCAGCTATCTTCAATGGCACTCTAAAAAATATGAGCATCAAAACTATGGAAAGCCCAAAACATGTACCTCGTAGCAATAGCGAAACAACCAAAGCAAAGTTTGAATACAAATATGCCGGCAAGCAAACTATGACAGTTAATGGTGTTAAGTTTGAGTATACATCACTTCTATTTGAAGTAAACGAAAATGATGCTAGAGACACTATGAAGATATATGTTATTAAAGATAATGGAACAGGCGACTCTGTTGTTTACTCTCACTTAATCAGCGTAGAGGGTAATTATAGAGGACTATTCGTATATATTAGCGAACTAATCAATGCTCACAAATAATTAGCTAAAAAAGACCACTTTATTAGTGGCCTTTTTTGTTGCCCACATGTGCCTCTTGTGGTACAATAAAAGTATAAAAATCGTGAGGAAAATAGAAAAATGGAAAGACTAATTATATTCCCAACAGATACTGTATACGGACTTGGCTGCGGCATCTTCGACAAGGAAAATATCGAGAAAATATATAAGATGAAAAAACGCCCAAGAACTAAACCATTAGCATGCCTTTGCTCAGATATTAAGCAAATCAAAAACTTAGCCTATGTAAGTGCTGACGAGGAGAAAATAATTGATACCTTTATGCCGGGAGCCCTTACACTTATATTGAAATGCAAAAAAGATATCCAAGAAGCAACAGGTTATCAAACAATCGGCGTGCGTATACCTAACTCTAATGAGGCAAGAGAGATACTAAGTAAACATGGCGCTATGTTCACAACCTCTGTCAACGAGTCAGAAGAAACTCCACTTAATGAGTATGACGAGATAGTAGAGAGGTTTGGCTCTATGGTTGACAAAGTTTATGAGCGTCACGAACCATCATCTAATATAGCCTCAACTGTAGTTAGCCTTCTTGATGATAAGATCAAAGTCATAAGGCAAGGCGAAATAACTCTAGAAGATATCAAAAAAGTCCTTGGCAAGTAATGCTTAATTTGGTATGTAACGCCACAATTTTGTAAATATTGAACTACCAATATTTTTGTTATATAAATAGATAATATCGATTATTAAAGTTATAATAACATTATTGCTGGCTGTTAAACAAACAATAAATATAAAAGTTAAAACAAAAATATAATAAGTAAAAATGCAATAAAAAAAGACCTACCCGATGTGATAGGTCTTTTTATTTTGTTACTTTTAGACATTAAACTTAAACAATACTACATCGCCGTCTTGCATAACATAATCTTTACCAACTGATGCTACTTTGCCTTTTTCTTTGGCAATGGTGTAGCTACCTAGCTCTATTAAATCGTCATACTTTACAATGTCCGCTCTAATGAAACCTTTTTCAAAGTCAGAGTGAATTTTTCCAGCAGCTTGTGGAGCTTTTGTTCCTATTTTTATTGTCCAAGCTCTTACTTCTTTTTCGCCGGCAGTTAGATAGCTCATTAGTCCAAGAAGTTTGTAACTAGCAACTATTAGTCTGTTTAGGCCACTTTCTTTTAGCCCTAATTCTTCTTTGAACATTTCTCTATCTTCTGGGTCAAGAAGGATTAACTCTTCTTCTATCTTGCAGCTTAGTGCTAGAGCTCCAGCGTTTTCTTTCTTTGCATATTCAAAGACTTTACTTGCATATTTGTTGTCTTCGACAGGCTCAGATATTTCGCTCTCAGCAATATTTGCTACATATATTATAGGTTTGTCAGTTAGCAAGAAAAATCCGTCTACAATAGGTTTTTCTTCTTCGGTAAAGGTAAGGCTTCTAACTGGCTTTTCGCTTGATAAAGTGTCCTTAATTTTTACTAGTAGGTCATACTCGGCCTTTGCATTTTTGTCGCCACTCTTTGCAAGTTTTACTGTCTTTTCTAGCCTCTTTTCTACACTCTCAAGGTCAGCCAAAATAAGCTCTAAGTTGATAATCTCAATATCTCTTATTGGGTTAACACTGCCCTCTACATGAGTTATATTTGGGTCGTCAAAACATCTAACAACATGTATCAAAGCATCAACTTCTCTAATGTGGCTCAAAAACTTATTGCCAAGACCTTCGCCTTTACTTGCGCCCTTTACAAGACCTGCAATATCTACGAACTCAATTTGTGCAGGGGTAATTTTTTTTGTATTATAAAGCTCCCCAAGTTTTGTTAATCTTTCGTCCGGAACATCGACTACGCCGACATTTGGCTCTATGGTACAAAATGGGTAGTTGGCACTCTCAGCACCTGCTTTTGTTATCGCATTAAAAAGTGTGCTTTTGCCGACATTTGGTAAACCAATAACACCTAATTTCATAATTTACTTCCTTTTAATTTTCTTATATAAGATATAACCTTTTCCAAAAAAAGTCAATGCTTTTGGCTGTTTTGTAAAAAATTGCACTTTGAGTGGCTTCTAAAAATCTATTAAATGAATAAATAAATTAAGTAAATACTAAAATATATAAAAAAGGAAAAATTTATGAGCATAATTATTGCAATTCTTCTGGGCATAGTTCAGGGGTTAACGGAGTTCTTGCCTGTTTCGTCTAGCGGTCATCTTGTACTTTTTGAAAAGCTTTTTGGTATAAGCGAAGGCAATCTTGCCTTTAATATAGTTGTCCACTTGGGCTCGTTACTTGCGGTAATTATTTGCTACCGCAAAACACTTTTTGATATGGTCAAAAAACCCTTTGACAAAAAGACATATTTGCTTATTGTGGCGACTATTCCAACAGTTATTATATTCTTCCTTTTTAGGGACTTTTTTGAAGATAGTTTTTCGGGGGCATACCTTGGAGTGTGCTTTCTTGTTACTAGTGTTATGCTTATATTTTGCAGTATCTTTATGCGTGGTGGAGAGTCTCAAAAAATTGACTACAAGACAGCAATAGTTATGGGACTTTTTCAAGGCTTTGCGATAGTGCCGGGGGTGTCTCGCTCGGGCTCAACTCTAACCGGAGGGCTATGTATGGGAGCGGATAGAAAAGAGGTTGCAGACTTTTCGTTCCTTATGAGCATACCAGTTATTTTGGGTTCGCTTGTGCTTGAGATTATTAGCGGCGGATTTGCTGATGCTCAAATTTTACCACTTGTGTTCGGTTTTGTATTTTCTTTTCTTAGTGGACTTTTGTCTATCAAATTCATGCTTAAACTTGTCAAAAGTAAAAGCCTATATCCTTTCGCCATCTACCTTGTGATAGTTAGCATTTTAACCTTTGTACTTTTGTAAGAGGTAAACATTTTTGCCGACATATATTGTCGGCTTTTTTGTTATAGATATTGAGGAGTGACTATAATAAGATTAGAGTAGAAATTTTGCAATATAATAAATGTAAAAAGATTGGCGGTTTTTGTTTGAGTTTGAGTTGTAGTTGTGATAAGATATATTTGTTAAATAAAAAGGAGTTATTATGGATCTAAAAAAGTTAGTTGCTGACGAGTGTAAATTCCCTGCGGAACTTAATTTTACCGCCGAAAATTTACAACTTACTCCTAACATGGATATGGGAGATTTTTGTTTGCCATGCTTCCCATTTGCTAAGATTTTGCACAAGCCACCAGTTGCTATCGCAGAAGATCTTGCTAAATGCGTGAATACAAAAGGCTTTGTCGAGAAGGTAGAAATTGTTAACGGATACCTTAACTTTTTTGTTAACCGCAAAAAGTTGAGCTTTAATGTTCTTAACGAAATTTTGGCTGGCGGTGAAAATTTTGGCAAGAGCAATATCGGCGAAGGCAAAACTATTTGTCTTGACTATTCTTCTGTCAATCTTGCTAAATATATGCATATAGGACACCTTAGCACAACTCTTATAGGCGAGTGCTTACGCAAAGTATATAAGTACCTTGGCTATAAGACTGTAGCTATTAACTATGTCGGTGACTATGGCACACCTTTTGGCAAAATGATTGCTGCATATAAGCTTTGGGGTAGCGAACAAGATGTTCTTGATAGAGGCGTAGACGCTATACAAGACTTGTATGTTAAGTTTTGTGCTGAGGCTGAGAACGACCCTAGCCTAAACGAGCTTGCTCGTGAGTGGTTTAAGAAGATAGAGACAAAAGACCCAGAAGCACTTGAAATATACAATATGTTTATCAAGCTAACAATAGAGGATATTGAGAAGATATATTCACTACTTAATATCACTTTTGATAGTTGGAGAGGCGAGAGTTATTATAATGATAAGATGCAACCTATCATTGACGAGTTGCAAGAAAAGGGTCTACTACAAGATAGCCAAGGTGCTAAGATAGTAGACTTATCTAAGTATAACCTTGGTGTTTGCCTTATCCAAAAGAGCGATGGCTCAAGCTTGTATGCTACAAGAGATTTGGCGGCGGCTGATGATAGATATATCAACTACAACTTTGACAAGAGCTTGTATGTAACTGATGTATCCCAAAAGCAACATTTTGCTCAATTCTTCAAAGTACTAGAACTTCTTGGCAGACCTTATGCCAAAAACTTAGAGCATGTATATTATGGTAGATTTAGTTTGCCTAATGGTATGAAAATTTCTTCTAGAAAAGGTAAACAAGCCGTTCTAAAAGATATATTCAAAGTAGCTATCGAAAAAGCTAATAAAGTAATAGAAGAGCGTATGGACAAGACAGAGGGCGAGGCAGTTGCCGAAGCTGTTGGTGTAGGCGCAGTAATATTTACTACTCTTAAACAAGAGAAGATAAAAGATGTTGTCTTTGACCTAGACGAAGCACTTAACTTTGACTTGGAGACAAGCCCATACATACAATACACCACCGCAAGATGTAATAGCATTTTGGAGAGAAGTGGCGTAAAAGATTTACAAGATTTTATAAAAGTTGATTATGACTTTGGCGAGATAAATAACCCAGAGAGCACCGCTCTTATAAGACTACTTAATGACTTCCCACAAACAGTACTTAATACTGCCCGTGACAATGAACCATGTTATATCAGCAGACTACTAATTGATATTTGCAAAGCCTTCAATAAATTTTATAACAACCACAGAATACTAAACGGCGACAAAATTTGTTACACAAGACTAGCGCTTACAAAAGCAACACACACAGTTTTGAGTAACGGACTAAAACTACTAGGCATAACCGTTCTAGAAAAAATGTAGGAGAAAGTAAATGAATTATTTTACAAAAACTAAAGACGAAGTTTTGAATGAACTCGAAACTTCGGAGAACGGACTTAGTCATGAGCAGGCTGCGGAAAGACTAACTAAGTACGGCGAAAACAAGCTTGCAGATGCTAAGAAAACTCCACTTATTGTTAAGTTTTTAAGCCAGTTCAAAGATGTCATGGTAATAGTACTGCTTGTTGCCGCTATGGTATCTCTTGTAGTATCTATTGTCAATGGCGAGTCTAGCGAACTTGTAGATGCGTGCATTATATTTGGTATAGTACTACTTAATGCTATACTTGGTACTATTCAGGAGTCAAAAGCCGAAAACGCACTCGAATCGCTTAAAAAGATGTCCCAACCTTTTGCCAAAGTTATTCGTGATGGCAAAATCCACAAAGTAAAAACAACAGAAATTGTTCCGGGTGATGTAATAGTACTAGAAGCCGGCGATGTAGTCCCTGCTGACCTATACTTGATTGAGTGTGCTAGTCTAAAATGTGAAGAGGCATCACTAACCGGCGAGAGCAAGCCAGCCGAAAAACAATGTGATATTGCCCTAAAAGAAAAAACACCACTAGGTGATAGAGTTAATATGTGTTTTAGTTCTAGCACAGTCGTTTATGGCAGAGGCGTAGGTGTTGTAGTAGCTACTGGTAGCGAGGCTGAGATGGGCAAAATCGCTAACATGCTTAACGAGACCAAAGAAGACCAAACCCCTCTAGAAAAGAGCCTTGCCAAACTTGGTAAAATTTTAACAATTATCGTATTGTCAATAGCAGCAGTGCTATTTGTAGTCAATGTATGTATTGATTCTTCTAAGATTATAGAAGCCTTTTTGACAGCTGTTGCGGTTGCGGTTGCGGCTATACCGGAGAGTTTGCCGGTCGTAGTAACAATTATTCTTTCACTTGGCGTAACCAAACTTGCTAAGAAAAATGTTATTATAAGAAAACTTCACGCAGTCGAAACTCTTGGCTGTTGCGAAGTAATTTGCTCGGACAAAACTGGCACAATTACCCAAAACAAAATGACCGTTAGAGAATTATACTTTAATGGCAACTTAGTAACTGCTGAGGATATGGAACTTACCACTCCAGAAGCTGTTAATTTAGTTAATTGTATGACACTTTGCAATGACTCAAAAAAGCAAGGAGAAACATATATCGGCGACCCAACAGAGACAGCACTTGTTGACTTTGCTGAGACCAAAGCTATCGTAAAATCTAAACTAGAAAAAGATATGAAGAGAGTGGGAGAGCTTCCATTTGATTCTGACCGTAAACTTATGTCAACTGCCAACCTAACCGAAAAAGGTGTTGTGGTGTATACAAAAGGTGCAGTTGATGAGTTAATCAAGAGATGCGACAATATAATGATAAATGGTGAACTTAAAAAGTTAACTAAAAAATATATTGATGCTATCTTAGACGCAAGCAAAACTCTTGGAAGCAAAGCTCTAAGAGTACTAGGATATGCTATTAGCGAAGGTCCTAAGTACAAAGAGGGTGAAAAGCTTAATGACAAAAAACTAAAAGAAGAGGGTTTAACATTTATCGGTCTTACCGGTATGATAGACCCACCTAGAAAAGAAGTCTTTGCCGCTATCGAAAAATGTAAAAAAGCTGGTATGAAAGCAATAATGATTACTGGCGACCATAGAGATACAGCTTATGCTATTGCCAAAGAACTAAAAATGGTAAAGAGCCAAAAAGAAGTTATCGAAGGCTCATACCTAGACAAATTTACTGATGAAGAACTTGTAAAAGAAATCAATAAATATAGGGTATTTACTCGTGTTAGCCCTGAACACAAAGTAAGAATAGTCAAAGCCCTAAAAGCTAACGGAAAAGTCGTGGCTATGACAGGCGATGGCGTAAATGATGCTCCTAGTATCAAAAATGCCAATATCGGTATAGGTATGGGTATAACAGGTACTGAGGTTACAAAAGAAGTTGCCGATATGGTTCTTACAGATGACAACTTTGCGACAATAGTAGTTGCTGTCGAAGAAGGTCGTAAGATATATAGCAATATCAAAAAGACAATTCAATTCTTGCTAAGTAGTAACACGGCAGAAGTTCTTGCAATATTCTTTGCAACCTTCTTATTCCCGGGTGAAATATTCCTTATTCCTGTACAAATACTATTTGTTAACTTAATCACTGATACACTACCTGCTATTGCACTAGGCGTAGAGCCAGCAGAGAGTTCAGTCATGAACGAACCTCCTCGAAAGCAGAACGAAAGTATTATTGGTGGCAGAACAGGTATACATATTCTTTATGGCGGAATAATCCAAACAGCTATTGTACTAACAAGCTTTTTGGTAGCGCATAAGATGTGGGGCGCTCATATAGCATCAACTATAGCATTTATAACTCTTAACCTTGTTCAAATTTTCCACATGTTCAACGCACAAACCGAATGCAGTATCTTCCGCAAAAATCCATTCCGTAACAAGATGGTTTGGGTAGCTGCTGGCGTAGGTGTAGCACTTTTACTTATTCTTACCCTTGTACCATTTATGGAACAAGCATTTGGAGTTTATGACCTAAATCTAATTCAATGGGTATACACCGTAGGTCTTGCACTTACAATCATACCATTTGTTGAGATAGAAAAATTAGTTCTTAACATAATCTCAAAAAACAAAGCAAAAAAAGAAGCTAAACTTCTAGCTGAGGAAATAGTAGCCGAAGAACTAGAAACCGAAAATGCTGAGCAAGTTCAAGAAGAGACAAATAAACAAAACAAATAAATAAAATAAGATAGTCATTTTGTGGCTATCTTTTTTTATCATAAATATATTTACAAATAAATCTAAGAATAATAAGTGTATTTTTTGCTCAATCTAAAATCAAGGAGAGTATTATGGAAGAGCAAAATAACAACGAGGACGAAAAAAGAATAGACAACATAGGCAAAGCAACAGGATTTTTTCTTTTTCGCAACCTTGTCAACAGTTACAATGAGATAAAAAATGACGAGACCAAAAGGTACGAGTGCAAGAAATACGGCAAGATATCTATCATACTAAGTATTATAGGCATAGCGGTTGCATTAGGGGTTATACTCATATTTGGTGTTAGAGCTTTTGGAGGTATGCAGTTTGCGGGCTTTGGGTCAGTGATGTCTATTGTTATCACTGTTATTGCTGGCATTGTGCTGCCTGTTATTTTGGGTGTCTATGGCATGGTATTTTCTATCTTACAGATTAGACTTAATAGAAAATCAATAGGCGTCATTGCTGTTATTTTGTCAACGATAACTATACTCAGTGGCATAGCTATGATAGTGCTTATGTTTATTCAATAATCTTAGCCCAGACTATGGGCTTTTTTTATTGATTTTTCTAGCGTTTTTGTAACAAAATTTGCCTAAATATAATACATTATTTTGATATTTAGTTGAAAATTAAACAGTATTATGTTAATATATATCTATCAATGGAGGTGCATTATCACAATGACATATGTTTATATCGGTGTTCCTGCACTAATACTAATTGCTATTTTGGTTGTTAGTATCGCAGTCAAAAAGAACAAGAAAAAGGCAAAACTTAATCTTGCAGAGACCAAAGACGCAAGATACACTTACGACCTAAAGACTACTGATGGTGACGGTGACGCAAAAGTTTCTTTCACAAAGGGTGACTTTGTACTAAGCCCAGGCGTTACATACTATGTAGGAAAAGGCAAAGACCTAAAACCAGGTAAGTACATTATCCTAACTAGCGACAACACTACTGAAAAATTTAATATCAGAGTAGGCAACTATGTTAGAGAGTATTCACACAATCAAGAAATAGTTTTGGCTGACAATAGCGAGATTACATCTGTAAGCCATACTGTTATTTTAAGATAAGGAGAAAATAAAAAATGGGACTAATTAAAAGTCAATTACTAAAATCAATTGAATGGCTAGACAACGCAAAAGATACTATGGTATACCGTTACCCAATGGACGGTAGAGAGATTATGATGGGTTCTAAGTTAACAGTTAGAGAGAGCCAAGTAGCTATCTTTGTTAACAAAGGCAAAATCGCAGATATCTTCGAGCCAGGTATCTACACACTATCTACTAGCAACTTGCCATATCTAACAAAATTACTTTCTCTACCTTTTGGTTTCAAATCACCATTCTATTCAGAAGTATATTTTGTTAATACAAAACAATTCACTAACCAAAAGTGGGGCACAGCTAACCCAATCACTATGAGAGACAAAGAGTTTGGCGTTATCCGTATCAAAGCTTATGGTAAATATTCTTTCAAAGTAAATGACCCAAAAGTTTTCTTGCAAGAGCTATTTGGAACTAACTCAACATTTACTACACAAGATATCAACGACTACCTAAGAAGTATGCTTATAGCTGGTGTTTCTGACACAATAGCCGAGAGCAAAGTCGCAGCTATTGACCTTGCTTGTAATTTACTTGAGTTTAACAAGATGGCAACAACCCAAATCGCTGGTATGTTTGAGAATCTTGGTCTAAAATTAAGCAATGTTATTGTTGAAAATGTTTCTTTCCCAGACGCAGTAACAGCAGCTATAGATACAAGATCATCTATGGGTGTTATTGATGACAAGATGGATACATTTGTAAAATACCAAGCAGCACACGCTATGAGAGAGAGTGCTAACAATCCAAACAACGGTATGGGTAATATTGGTGTTCAACTAGGTGCTGGCGCAGCTATTGGAGATATGATGAAAGAGAGCCTAAACTCAAAAGCAGCTCCAAAAGAAGATGCAAAAGGTAAGTTCTGTAACCAATGTGGTGCTAAACTATCTGCTAGCGCAAAATTCTGCCCAGAGTGCGGAGCAAAACAACAAGTGGCAAAAGATGTTTGCCCAAAATGTGGAGCAAAAAGATCTCCAAATGCTAAGTTCTGCGGAGAATGTGGTAACAAATTTTAATTAAACAAAAGCTCCTAAAATATTTTTTAGGAGCTTTTTGTTTTGAGATATAGTTCATAAGAGTTTATATGTTGTGTAGTGCAATACTATTTAGCATAAAACAAAACCATTTATAATAAGCATAACGGACTTGATTATCAATAAATAAAATATCTAGGAGCAAATATGAAAGTAAAGAGCAAATGCGAAGGTTGCGGAGGTAACCTAAAATTTAATCCTGACAAACAAGGTTTATATTGTGAAAACTGCGGTTCAGTTACCCCAATAGAGTATAAGCCTTTTGTTAAAAAGAAATTTTTGACAGCGGACTCTAGCCCAAAGAAACAACAAAGCACTGCCGTAAATCTAAAATGTGAAAGTTGTGGTGCTAACCTAAACATTAACGATGTTATAGAGACAACTTGCCCATACTGTGGCAGTCACCAAATTAACTGTGTAGATGATGGACTAGAATACATACCCGATAGTATTATACCTTTTGGGGTGTCAAGAGCAAGAGCCGAGAACATTTTCAAACTTTGGATCAAAAAAAGAAAATTTGCTCCAAACAATCTAAAAACAAATGCTATTTTGGGTGAGATGAAAGGTATGTATTTCCCTTGCTGGCTATATGATTATAAGACAAGTTCTGTATATCAAGGCATAGGTGTTAATACTAGAAGAGATAACGATGGCAATACTTATGAAGTCCGCAAACCTGTTAGTGGCACTCGCAACAATATGTACTTTAACCAGATAGAGCCTGCTAATGATATGTTAGATACATTTAACATTGAGCAGTTTAGAGATTATACTTCAATCCCTCAACATGAATATAATAGTTCATTTGTATTGGGCTTTTTGACCGCTAACAACACTTGTCGTGTTGTTCCAGCTTTTGAAAGAGAGAAAAAGCAAAAAGCATATGAGATTGAGGACCAAATCAAAACAAGTTTGCCTTATGAAAGAATTGATAATTTCCGTTGCACAACAACTTTTAGCGATGTTATGTGGTCATATACACTTTTACCTCTATGGGTATGTGACTATGAATATAAGAAAAAGAAGTTTCGTTTTTTAATCAACGGCAAAACTGGCAGTATAGTGGGTAAAGCTCCAAAATCTGGCTGGAAAATATTCTTTACAACTTTGGGAGTTTTACTTGGAGTTGGGGCAATAATATTTTTGATTATGTATTTAGGCGGTGGCAATATTTAGTCAATAAAAGTTTGTAAAATTATCAAATTAACATGTTATATGTTCATAGATTATATAGGTTGATAGATTATGTAAGTTGATAAATTATAAATTTTTCATAGATTAAACAATAAATAAAAAACACTCATAAATTTGAGTGTTTTTTTGTTATGGATTGCTATTTTTTAATATATTCTTTTATAAAGTTTTCTACTTTTTGGGCATATTCTTCATTACTGCCATTGTTAGTAATATAGTAGTCAGCTATACCGATAGGACCTGCTTTTTCGATATTTTCTATCTCAGCATAGTCACGAGATTTTGACTCTTCGCTAGTCATAGGGCGGATAGGGCGATTGTGAAGTCTTTCTCTTCTAAGTCCTGCATTAGTTACTATTGCTAGCACCTCAAAAACATCTCCAAAATGCTCTTTTAGAAGTTTATACTCAGACCAAGAGTACATACTCTCAACTACTACATTATCTGTTTTGTGTAGCGCTTCAATTTTTGGAAGATTAAGTTTTGCATAGATGGCTTTGTCGCCGCTAGCTCTAAACTTTTCTCTAACCATTCTTTCGTTAGTTTCGTTAACTGGGAGATTTAATCTCTTTAGCTCGTCAAAAGTTACTTCGCCGAAATACACCTTCTTAAAGCCATATTTTTGGAAAATGTCAGTCGCAACGGTTTTGCCGCTACCACACATACCAACTACTGCGATAATTTTGTTCATATTGTTACCTCTTTTGTTTTTATTATTATACTAGAATTTTGACCCTTTCGTAAACTATTATTACATAATAAAAACGCCTTTACTTATATTTTTTATCTCTATCTTTTTGACAAAGTTCGCAGTTTTTTATTATACTTTGTGTAGGAGAAAATATGAGAGATTTCTGGCTTAAGATAAAAGAGTCTACTATAGCGGTTTTGCCTATAGCGGTTATAGTTTTTTTTGTTGGAACATTTGCGGCAGGAATTAACTTTCCTACCATGCTTAACTTTTTTATTTGTTGCATTTTGCTTATTTTTGGCATTAGCTTATTTAGCGTTGGTGTAGATAAGTCAATGATGAAAATTGGCAGCTATATAGGTTCTGCGACAAGTAAAACAAAAAATGTATTTTATATGGCACTTATTGCTACTGTTATGGGTTTTGTTATTACTCTTGCAGAGCCTGACCTATCAGTACTAGCAGAACAAGTTCCGGGTATGAGTAGTAAGTGGGTTATTATCCTTACGGTTGCAACGGGCACAGGAATATTCTTAGCACTAGCTCTTATAAGAATTATGTTTAAGATTAATATCAAAGTTCTTATGAGTATATGCTACCTTGTTATCTTAGTTTTGTGTTTCTTTGTTCCAAAGCAATTTTTGCCATTATCTTTTGATGCGTCAGGCGTAACAACAGGACCTATTTCTGTTCCTTTTATTATGGCGTTTGGTCTCGGTGTGTCCGCCATTAGATCGGGCAAAGATTCGAAAGATGACAGCTTGGGACTTTTGGGCGTGGTATCTATTGGACCTATTATTGCTATTATGCTTATGGGACTATTTATTAAGCCTTCAGGAGTCGCTGTCACAGAGTCGTTTGGAGCTTTAACAAGTTATTCTCAAATACCTCTTGGTATCTTGGGTTCTCTAGCTAAGCAGCTACTTGAAGTTTTAATCATTATCGCACCTATTGCGGTTATATTCTTGTTCGTCAACTTTGTTGCTTTGCATTTGCCAAAAAATGAGCTTTTGAAGATTCTAATCGGTCTTATGTATACATATTTTGGAATAGTTATTTTCTTTGCCTCGGTCAATGTAGGATTTATGCCTATCGGCTACCTAATGGGTAAGGTAATAGCTGGCACAAGTTATAGCTGGCTACTTATTCCGGTAGCTCTAGCAATCGGCGCATCTGTTGTATTTGCAGAGCCTGCGGTGTATGTTTTGACCAAACAAGTAGAGACTTTGACCGAAGGCATTATCCATAGAAAAGTTATGTTATTTACTATCTCTATCGGTGTTGCGCTTGCAGTATGTCTATCTGTAGTAAGAAACTTTTTAGGAATAAACATCATTTGGTTTATTGTTCCGCTTGTACTACTTAATATTATTTTGATGCCTTTCTGTTCTAATATATTTGTCGCCATTGCATTTGACTCTGGCGGCGTAGCATCTGGAGCTATGGCAAGTGCGTTTATTTTGCCATTTATCAATGGCATATGCGAAGCCCTTGGCAACAATGCTATGATGTTTGCCTTTGGAACAATTGCATTTATCGCACTTATACCTATACTTAGTATTCAAGTTTTGGGTGTAATATTTAAGATGGTTCAAAACAAAAAGGCTACAGGAAGAGCTATTCCTATTCATACTAGAAAAGCAAAAGTCAAAGTTATTGACTTTGATTATGGAGAATAATTATGGCGAAGAAAAAAGTTATTTGTCCTATTGAGATAATTTGCGTTACCATTGATCGCAAACTCGAAAAAGATGTTGAAGAAGTTTTGCACAAGCACGAAGTCCACAACTTTGTTACTTTCTTAGCGGACGGTACAGCCAAGTCGTCAATGGGCGATTTGTTTGGCTTTGGTATAGCCGAAAAGTCCGTTCTTGTAGGACTTGTAGATAGAGAGAGGTCAAGAAATTTGCTTGAAGACCTTAGAGAAGAAATTGGCTATGACAAAGACGGCAGAGGTATTGCGATGACACTACCGCTAAGCAGTGCCACAAGCACAATGCTTGATATGCTAAACATTGAGTTATAAGGAGAAAAATTATGACAGTAGAAAGAGATTTGATAATCACTATCGTTAACAAAGGCTACTCAGATTATGTAGTAGACGCAGCAAGAGATGCCGGAGCTAGAGGTAGCACAATACTTCACGGCAGAGGTTCAACTGCGGAGAAGAACCAGTTTATGGGTATTAGCCTTCAAGACGAAAAAGACATAGTTTTGACATTAGTTGTAAGAACTGATAAAAAGAAAATTATGGAAGCCATCGCCGACAGAACAGACCTTAACGCTGAGGGCAGAGGATTTTGTTTCTCTATGCCAGTTAACGATGTAGTAGGCGTTAATGCAGAGACCTCTAATAAGGCTCAAAAGAAGCAAAAGAAAGCTGCAAAATAATTATTTTTTATCAAAACATTGACAACAAAAGTCAAATAGTTTATTATAATAGTAATAAATAAGGAGGATTGTTATGAAAAACGAGGGTTTGAAATCACTACTTGATATTCTTGGTGGAATAGCAGCGTTTTTGACAGTTGCAGTATACCTTGTACTTATCATCCATGGTAACTGGGCATTTTTACCAGAAAAGGTTTACAATGTACTAGTAGTTATTAGAACATGGGCTCCACTTGTAGTAGTAGCTATTACAGGACTAGAGTTTGTAAGCACCAAAGGCTTCATCCTAAAGCTTATCTTCTTGATCGCTTTGGCTGGTATAGTAATCTTTATGTTCTTCCCAGGTACTTGGAATGCATTTGTAGGCATTGTTAATGGTGCAGTAGGCGCTTAGTTTAGCAAAATTAAAATAAGGGGTAATATTGCCCCTTATTTTTTTATAATTTGTTTTTGTAGTCTAGTGATACATTACTGCGGACAAAATATTGTGCTATATATTGCAAAAATATATTTTTTATGGTATAATTTAGACATAATTTTGAGGAGGATTTATGTTTTTAATTTTTGGTTCAACAGGTAGAGTAAAACCACTTAATGTATTTGAGGATGATGTTTGTGGCATTTGCAAAAACGCCAACAAGATGCAACTCCATGAGGCATCTAGATGGGCAACATTTTTCTTCATCCCTATGATTAAGGTATATAAGGAGTATTATTTTGTTTGTCCACACTGCGGAGCTAGCCGCAAAGTCGACAACAAAGAGGCTAAAGCTTTGATCCAAGCCGCAAAAGAAGCCGGCACTCCAGCCGTTAACAAAAATGTAAGAGCTGTAGAAAATAATGCTGCCACTCCACAAACTGTTGAAGTTTCAAATAATATCGATGTCAAAGAGCTAATCAAAAGCGACATTGAGAAAGTTATTAAGAGTATCAAAGACCCAGCTATCCTAAAAGATAGTGCAAACTTTGATAAACTATATTCTAGTCTAAGAGAGGGACTTGTGTCTAAGTACGGCGATGCCAAACTTGTAGAGCAAACCCTTAACGAATATTTAGGATAGGGCATGAGTTATGAAAGCTAAAGAAATAGTATTTTTAGTAATAAATAGCATTTTTGCTTGCCTTGCAATTATCTTTTCTTTCACAAAAATTTTTATCGAGAACACCCAACTCCAATATTCTATAGATATAGGTACTGGACTTTTTGAACTTGGGAATTCCGCTTGGGCAGTATTTACTAAAATATTCTTAATAGCTATCTTGTGCTTACTTGTCGCTATGCCAATACTTTATGCTTTTGCGAGAGTCAAAAAAGATAAAAAATTGTGGCTTGCACTACTAATATGTGCTAGCGTAGCTATTGCGCTACTTGTTTTGTTTATCGTCTTTGCATACGAGACATGCATAGACAAAACAACTTTGGGTTTTGGTAGGAGTACCGAGTACAAGTTTAATTCTGCCATGTATGTGTTTATTGTATTTAGCGGGCTTGTTATGCTTAATATGTTTTGGCACTGCATCGACAATGTGAAAAAATATAAATAAAAATCTAAAACGCCATAAAATATATGGCGTTTTTTGTTGTTTATTTTTTCTTGCTATAACAGTATAATTATTTTTACTAAATATTACTAAACCCGCAAAAATTTAGAGGGTATTTTGCAGGTTTTTGGCTTTAATATTTTTGGGTATTGATGCCTAGGGTATTTGCCACAATAGACAGAATATGGTATAATATTAGTATCAAAATTAAAAAATTTTGGAGTAAAAAATGAATATAATTATTATTGGTGGTGGCAAGGTCGGTAAGACCTTGACTGAGCACTTACTAGAAGAAGGTCATAATATAACTGTTATCGAAAAGACAAAGAATATTCTTGACTTAGTAGTTAACACATACGATGTTGCGGGAGTGTTAGGCAACGGCGCCGTGGCTAAGGTACAAGAAGAGGCTGGCGTTAATAAAGCTGACTTATTTATAGCTGTTACTAATGACGATGAACTTAATCTTGTTTGCTGTAAAGTCGCAAGATATTTGGGAGCAAAAAGAGTAATAGCAAGGGTAAGAGATACCGAGTACACAGACCAAGCGGAACTTATGAGATTGGGCTTTGGTATTGACCTAATAGTTAACCCAGAGCTAGCAACTGCTGAGGAGATAGCCAACTTGCTTCGTTTCCCACAAGCAAGTAGCGTGCATAGTTTTGAGAAAGGCAAAGTCGTTTCTGTAGAGATAAGACTTAATGAAGATTGCTCTTTTATAAATAAAACTGTTGAGGAATTAGTCAAAGGCACTGGCGCAGAACTAGTTATTGGCTCAATTTTTCGTGACGAAAAAACAATAATCCCAAGAGGCACAGATAAGTTTTTGGAGGGCGACTATGTAAGTTTTGTTTCTAGCCCAGCCAAAATTGATGCGTTCTTTAAGAAGGTAAAGGTATTTAATAATAGAGTAAAATCATGCCTTATCATCGGTGGTAGCCGTATAGCATATCACTTGATTCGTAAACTTCAAGATGTTGGCATCAAAGTTAAACTAATAGAAAAAGATGTTAATAGATGCAATCAAATTTTGGAGACTTTGGACAAGGTCGAGGTTATCAATGCTGACGGCACCCAAAAGCAAGTTTTGGACGAAGAGGGGCTAAAAGATTTTGACGCAGTCGTTTCTCTTACTGGTATGGACGAGCAAAATATCATAATTTCGCTATATGCAAAATCTCAAAATGTAGACACCGTTATAAGTAAAGTTAACAATGATACCTTTGACAACATATTAGAAGACATCAACTTAGATGCTAATATTTCGCCAAAAGATATTGTTGCTAACCAAATAATCAAATACACCCGTACACTTAATGCAAAAGAAGAAGGCTCTATCGAAAATATGCATAAAGATATTGATGCCAACCTTGAAGTTGTAGAGCTTAATATTGGTGAAAATGATTTGGTGGTAGGCAAAGCTATCAAAGATATGAAAATAAGAGAAAATACAATAATAACAAGCATTATAAGAGGCAATGAAATTATTGTCCCTAATGGTGAGAGTGTGCTAGATAGTGGAGATAAAATAATTATATCTACAACTAGAACGGTAGATAGTCTAGATAGCATCATAAAATAAGGAGAAAAATGAATTACAAAATTGTATTTTATACCATAGGTCAAATACTCAAGGTTATGGGCCTTTTGGTGTTACTTCCTATGTTTGTGGCAATAGGTTATAGCGAACAATTTTTGCCATACATATATACAGCAATAATATTTTTGGGGCTTGGATTTTTGATTGCCTTCAAAAAGCCCAAAGATAGCAATATATACTCAAAAGAGGCCATAGTTTCTATAGGTCTTGCTTGGATACTTGTATCACTAATAGGTGCATTACTATATATTTTTAGCGGAGCAATACCTAGATATATTGATGCATTTTTTGAACTAGTTTCTGGGTTTACAACCACCGGAGCTACTATTCTTACAGATATCGAAAGTTTACCAAAGGGAGTGCTTTTTTACCGAAACTTTACTGTTTGGATTGGAGGAATGGGAATACTAGTATTTATCCTAGCTCTTATGCCATCGGCAGATAAAGGCGGACTTCAACTTTTGCGTGCGGAGTCGGCAGGACCTAATGTAAGCAAAATAACCTCTAAACTAAGCACAACCGCTCGTATACTATATGGTATATACTTTGGTCTTACATTGCTTGAATTTATCATCTTGCTTATAGGTGGTGTTGGCTGGTTTGATGCTAGTACGCTTGCATTCTCAACTGCTGGTACAGGAGGCTTTTCTCCGACAAATGCAAGTATAGCAAGCTATAATAGTTTATTTGTTGAGATAGTCATAACAGTGTTTATGTTTATCTTTTCAATTAACTTTTCTGTATACTTTTTAATCTTGATAGGCAAAGGGCTAACCGCTATCAAAAACGAAGAATTATGGACTTTTGTAGGCATATTTTTCTTGTCTATAATTCTTATCAGCCTTAATATATCTGGTACAGTTGGTGGATTTTGGAATGCTCTAAGATATGCATCTTTTGAGGTTTCGTCCGCAGCATCAGCGACAGGTTTTGCGGTGGCTGACTATAATACATGGCCAGCATTTTCTCAAACATTACTTATTATACTTATGATGATAGGCGGTTGCGCGGGGTCTACTGCCGGCGGTCTAAAAGTCGCAAGACTTGTTGGACTAACAAAAAGTGGCTATGTAAAGACACGCCAAGTGCTTAACCCAAGAAAAATGTACTCGGTAAAGATAGATGGCAAACCTCAAGACGAGAGTTATATAAATAGCATATTCTTCTATTTTGCTATTTACACGGCGATACTTTTTGTATTTACTATACTTGTATCGCTAGATAAAAAAATGGACTTTGCATCAAGTTTTTCAGCATGCGTTGCGACATTTAATAACGCTGGCCCCGGTATTGGTGTAGTAGGACCTATGAATAACTATGGGGCGCTAGGTGTTGGCACTAAACTTGCATTGTCTGGGCTAATGCTAACCGGAAGACTTGAGATTTTCCCTATCATAATATTATTCTTGCCATCGACCTGGAGAAGAGTAAATAATGGATAAATTATTTTTGGACGGCATTTATAACCAAACAACTTTGGATAATATTTTGAAAAAGTTAGGCGATCCCAAAAAAGCTCCTTTTACCCAAAACATAGTAAGGACTAATCTCACAGTCCTTGCGGTAAAAAGTCAAGGTATAAAAGATGTAGTCAAGTCAATCTCGATAGACTCGTATATAAATTTGCTAGACAATATGACTTTTAATTATTACGAAGACACTTTGGTATACGCAGGAGTTATGAGTAAGCTAAAAGACTTTGGGACTCTAAAAAAGTACCTAGACAATTATGTAGCGGCTGTTGATTGCTGGGCGAGTGTAGACACTATGAAGTTTAGTCTAAAATCTTCAAGCGACAAAGAAAAATTATTATCTCTAGCCACGCATTATACTAAGAGCGTTAAGCCTTATGTCCGTAGGAGCGGATATAAGATAATGTTTGACTATATTAGCTCATCTATTGATACAATCTTTGCTTGCATTAAAGACTCATACAGCGAGCAAGAATATTATGTCAATATGATTATAGCTTGGCTACTATGTGAGTGCTTTGTAAAAAATAGAGATAAGACGCTAGCTTTTGTAGAGAGTGCAGAGCTCAATGACTTTGTCCTAAGAAAGTTTGTATCTAAGTGTCACGACAGCTATAGAGTGACAGCTGAAGACAAAGAACTTTTGACCGCTCTAAAAAACTCAAAATTAAATTAAAAGATTAACACCTTGAGACAGTATTCCAAGGTGTTTTTTATTGTCGCCAAGCCTCTAAAATATGGGAAAACCCACTCAAAAAGAAGGAAAAACCTCCTCAAAAATGGTCAAATAACAAAAATATTGCTAAAACTATTGACAACTTCGCCGGCTGTATCTTATACTATAAGTGTTTTAGGGAGGAAAACAAATGAAAGATAGTGTAACTTATCACTGGAATTCAATATCAGTCCTTTCATTTGTGCAAAACAAAGCTTAGTGACAGCAACGCTTTTAGTCTAGCACATTGTATGGATATGAGCTAGATTTTATTAAGCTTTCAAGTAAGACCCTTGATAAATATTTTGAATATTTAGTTGCATTTGGTATATGCAAAAGTAAAAATAATAAAATATGCGAACTAGTTTATGACTGATAAAGAATCTACTTATCGCAAAAAGTAACAATCAAAAAAGAGAAATCAATTATATGATTTCTCTTTTTTTCTTTTATTATCATTCGTGATTATTTTATCTTATCTTTTTTTGACTTCTCTGGGCGGTTATTATTTTACTTAATAATTTATGCTAATAATTTTTGTTATTAACTATCACTAACTTTTTGATTTTCTATCTATTATTGCTTTTTATATTTTTCTTTTTTGTATATTTATTATTGCATTTTCGCAACTCAAAAAACTCAATAAACAAAAGTCCAAAACAAAAAAAGTTTTATATCAATAAGGATTAGATAATGTCTTTTTTCTTAAAGCCCAATCTATTAGCAAATGTATTGTTTGTGGTAACAAAAGTTACTTTTTCGCCGTCAATCATTTGTTGATATACTGTAGCGCCGGCTTCTTGGCAGATGATTATACCTGGTAGCAAGTCCCAAGGATTAGAGCATGCTAAGATATATGTACCTACTTGTGAGCAAGCAACCGAATAAAATCCAAAGCACCCAACACCAAAAGAGCGTATACGCAAAGTATACTTTTCGATAGTCTTTTCATTTTCGAAGAAAAATTTATTTATATCTTTTGAGTAGTCAACTGCTACGAGTTGTGGCTTGTTGTTATCTATATTTATAGCTAGCTTTAAGCCATTTTTGTATGCGCCATGGCCTTTGGCTGCGTACAAAATATCATCATATTCTGGCATATATATGATACCGAACTTAGTATCTCCGTCAATGCTAAAAGATACTTGTATGCCCCATAATCTGCTGCCGTTAGCAAAGTTGATAGTTCCGTCTATTGGGTCTACTGTCCAAGTTCTGCCCTTTGGAGCAACTTTCGGGTTGTTTTCTTCACTTATAATAGTGTCGTTAGGGTAGTTATCTCTCAATATCCCTAGCAAAAATGCCTCGCTAGCGATATCTAGGTTAGTAACTAGGTCACGGCTACCTTTGTCTTTTACATTTACTTTTGAGCCTTTGATTATCTTTTTATAAACGGTTTTTACAGCGTTGCACATAAGAGTAAGCTCTTTGTCAAATTCAAAATTTTTTACCATTTGTATTACCTCTTTTGTAGTATAGTATAAAACTAAAAATAACACAAATAAAAAACAAATTTTGCATATAGGTAAAATATAGCATTTAATGTTTCATAAACATACGCTCATTTTTTAGGAGTGTAATAAAATAATAGTATTTAGTAGCGGGCAAAAAACATTTTGTGTTATAATAAATTTACTTAAGGAGAGATTATGTTACAAAAGTTGGGGCTAAAAGCTAACAGATTTGACTTGCATTGCCATACGCCTTTTTCGGACGGCACAAAAGAAGTTATTGACCTTTTGATTGACGCCCAAAAAGCTGGGCTTGAAGTAATAAGTTTTACCGACCACGACACACTTAGAGTATATGACTACCTTAGCGACATTAACCCTAAAAACTGGTACAGCGGCAAGATAATTAATGGTGTCGAGATAACCGTTGATGTTGACGGCGAAAGATTAGAAGTTTTGGCTTACAACTTTGATTTAGAAAAACTTAAAAAATACAAATATTTCCAAAGAGCCTACGACCAAAAAGTTGTAAACAAACAAATAAAAAAGCTTGCCAAAAAGGCAAAAAAAATGGGCTTTGTTTGTGAACCTGTTATAAAGAATACCGGAAGGCCGAGTATTTGGCGTCCTATATATGACGGCATTATGGCTAATGAAAAACAAAATGCCGAGCTTATCAAAAAGTATGGGATAACAGACCCCAAACACTTTTCGAGAGTGTTATTTAGTACTAAGGGGCAGCCTTTTTATATGAAGGCAAGTTATGCGCCTAGTATTAAGAAGATATATAAGGTCGTTCATAAATGTGGAGGCTTGTGTATTTTTGCCCACCCATATAACTATGGCAAAAAGGATATAGATTATCTTCTTGACAAATTTAGAACAGAGAAGGTTATAGACGGCATAGAGTGTGGGCATTCTTCTCACTCAAATAGAGAAATTGAACATTTAGTCAGGTATTGCGATGAGTATGGGCTTTTGAAGACGGCGGGTAGCGATTTTCATGGGGGTGAGAGATATTATGAAAATGGCTTTATTAACTTTGCTTTTGGTTACTTAGGAGCAAAAGGCGAGCCAAGACCAATCACTGCCAAAATGCTAGGGTACAAATTTGAAAACACTAAGTAAGCACTATATTTGACTAATTATATGTTTTTTGTTAAAATAAAAGTTAGGAGACATTATGAATAAATTTTTAGAAAGATTCTGGGGTTATGCCGAAGTCATCAACCCTGTAAAATATTCTTTCACCTGGAGACACCTTATCATATTCTTTTCGGTTATGGCTTTTGTGGTTTTCTTTAGTATGTACTACTGTCGCAAGAGCGAAAAGCGTCAAAAGATTTTTATGATAATATCATGTGTTATACTTATAGCTCTAGAAGTAGTCCGCATGATTTGGAACCAAAACAAACTTAAAGGACTAGGAAGGTCACTAACTTTTTGGAACATCGCAAATTTAGACCTTTTCCATGTTACACTTTGGGTAGGCGTAATATTTATGTTACTAGCCATAGCTTTTGGACACAAAAAAGCTATTTGCCAGTTTATGCTAAACTTTATGTTTTCAGTTACAGCGGTTGTCGCTATTATTGATATCATATACCCAGTTTTTCTAGACCAAAGTCACTACTTTATGTACAACTTTGCTAACTTAGAGTTTGTTATCAGCAGAAGCGTAGTTATTTTACTTGCTATGTTTATAGGTGCGAGCGATTGGCTTGCCAACTCTATAGATGATATGTGGATGGCTATTGTTTCACTTATTGTTGTGTTTGCAGTAGGTACTGGTGTTTACTACCTAAGCAACCAAGTCGTAGATATTATCTATATTACAGGTTGCCCTTGGATAGAGATGGTTGGTATACATATTGCAAGCCCATGGCATCTATGTGTTGTGGCACTATTCTTCTTTGCATTCCAGATACTTATGTATTTACCTTTTGATATATACAGAAAAGTTCATGGCATTGATATTGTAGATTATAGAAAGAAATAAAAATAAAGCATCAAGTTTTTCGCTTGGTGCTTTTTTATTTTTTTATTAGTACATACGGTTATTTTGAAGATAATCAACTATTAGTTTACGGTTGCTTTCTTCTATTGCAGGTAGTGAGTAAACAGCTACGCTATGTATGCCTGCACATACCCATATAGCTATAGGTAGAGCTAGTATTCCAAACATACCAACTACAAAACCTGGGATTCTAGCAAACGAGTAGCCTAAGCTTCTTGCATATAGGCCTTCGTTAGATATGCCGAGTATACGGGTCTTAGCGAGTAAGCATTGATATTGATATGAGCTGATAGGTCCATAGAAAAATCCCATAACAGCAAATAGCCCAATAGCAACTGGTACACAGTTATACATAACGGTAAAAGGTAACGCTACGACTACAAATACGACCATACAAGAGCAAAGTCTGCATAGGTTTGTTGGGTCGTGTTTTGCAGAGTATTTCTCGGCGAAGATACTGCCAATACCATACAAGAACCACATAGACGCCTGCATATAACCTGCTAGGCTGTATGCGTTAGGATTTTTTGCGAATAAGAAAATCATAAACATTGTAGTAACTTCGTCAGTCGATGATGTTACGAAATAGTTAAGAAAAATGTTGAAAAGAACTTTTTTCTTAATTTGTTTTTCTTGCATAACTTTTACTTTGTTACTCTTAAAAGAACTTACTGCGTTAGATACAGCGTCTTTGTTAAATAGCGGATTTTTCTTTTCTTTTACGAAATAAATAACAAGAGGGATAATAGAAATCAAATAGCTGACGATAGCAATAATGATAGGTATAATCTTGCCAAGCTTTTCGATGAACAAACCACCCATAACGATAGCTATTAGTAGTCCTACTTGCTCAAACATACGAGAAAGTCCAAGGCCTTTTGAAGAAGATTCCTCAGCTCCGTTCATACTACTGTAGTTAAAGATAATCTCCATAGGTAGTTCTTTGAAACTAATTGACATAGCATAAAAAATACCGACAAGGATAACACCAACTACTAGGTTGTAGTCTAGCAAAATAATGCACAAGCTGTATATAAGCACTGGAAATACTCTAAGTAGCAGCATTATTTGAGGGTACTTTTTGAAAAGCGGAAAGAAGCAAACATTAAATATAATTCTCATCATAAGCTCAGCTAGGACATACACAAATGTAAGAACTAAGTTGCCAGTTGCTTGGAATATAATAAGTGGAACGAACGCACCAACTATATTTGTCGCAAACTGCGAAATTACTTTATAAAAATTAAGATATTTGAGTTGCATGAAGTTTTTGGTCCTTTATAAATATTTACATTACAAATATACCAAAAAACTAATAAAAAACCAAACAAAATGGTTGAAAACTTAATTTTAGTTTTTTATAATATAGATATGAAAAAAATATTATTACATAGTTGTTGTGGCCCATGTAGCACAACCGCCATAACTAGGCTGTCAAAAGACTACGATGTGACAGTATATTATTATAATCCTAATATATACCCAAATGATGAATTTATCAAAAGACAAGAAACTCAAAAGCAGTTTTTGAGAGAGTATAACCCACATATAGAACTTATAGAAGGCGAGTGGGAAAACGACCTATACGAAACAAATATCAAAGGCCTCGAAAAATGCAAAGAGGGCGGAGAAAGATGCTCTAAGTGTTTTTATATAAGACTTTATAAGACGGCTCTTCTTGCCAAAAAGCTCGGCTATGATATGTTTGCTACGACTTTGACCGTTAGCCCTCACAAGAATAGCAAAGTCATCAACGCTATAGGCGAGACTATCTCTCAAGAGGTGGGCATTGAATATTTGCCAAGCGACTTCAAAAAGCAAGATGGATACCTAGAGAGTATCAAACTTTCAAAAGAGTATGGACTATATAGACAGAACTATTGTGGCTGTAAGTATTCTATGTGGTGGCTAGAAGGAAATCAAGACAATAAGTAAATGAGATTGTTTATATCTTATATATAACTTATTTGTTTTGGGGACTTCTGATTAGGTCTTTAGAGAATTAGTCAATTACTTAGAATTTAATACCATGAGGTTAACAAAAAAAAGATTGCACGGTTGTTTTGTGCAATCTTTTTTTATTTACTTTTATTACTCAATCAAGTTTTCTTTACGAGCTTCTTTTCTCTCTAGCTCTTCTTTTGTAAGCTCAGGTTTTTGATAATCGATATCGTCATCGTCATTTTTATCTTTGCCCTCGCCCTTTATTTTACGAAGTATTTCGTCTTTGTTGTAGTACAAGTGGTTGCATAGAGCAATCATTGAAGAGTACAAGTGATAACTAATAAGTGTTAGGATAACTAGGTAGAATATTGAGTGTAGTTGCATTGGCTCGTATGCAAAGAATCCGTCTGGCACAAATGATAGGACAGCTATAAATGCTGCTGCCATACAACACAAAAGTACAATTTTGTAGTTGTCAAGAGGTTTACAAATACGGAATAATATTACGAAACCTGTAAGAGTAAGTGCAAGAGAACTCATAGTTGATAGCTCAGTGTTAATGTCTATAAATAGACCTAATACATAAACAAGCATTACATTGATAAATAGTGTTAGAGCTGCCGGAAGTGATGTAAGTACCAACTTTGCCATAAATGTTCCTCGTATAGGTGTGTTGTTAGGCTGCAATGCTAAGAAGAACGATGGAATACCTATAACTAAAGTTTCAAGTAAAAGTGTTTGGTTGGTGTTAGCAATGATATAGTCTTTACGAATAATCAAACAGAAGATAGTCATGAATATTGTAAAGAAAGTTTTCATTAGGAATAGTGATGAAGATTTTGAAATGTTGTTAACAACTCTTCTGCCTTCTGCTATTACATTAGGCATTGATGAAAAGTTACTATCTAGCATTACTATGTTGGCTACGTTTCTTGCTGCCTCAGAACCTGATGCCATAGCTATTGAGCAGTCAGCTTCTTTTAGGGCTAGGATATCGTTGACACCATCGCCTGTCATGGCTACTTTTTTGCCTTTTTTACGAAGGGCTCTTACTAGCCACTTCTTTTGGTCTGGGCTTACACGGCCAAAGACTGTGTATTTGTTAACGATAGAAGGTATATCTTCGTTGTTGATGCCTTCCATACTGATATATTTATCAGCACCAATAACTCCTACACGCTTGCTTATCTCGCTAACGGTTACTGGGTTATCACCAGATATAATTTTGATCTCAACGCCGTTGTCGTTAAACCATTTGATTGTTTCTTCGGCGTCTTTTCTTATATTGTCCTCTATTACGATAAATGCAATAGGAGTAACATCTTTTGGAGTTTTGTCCTTTTCGATAGGGGTCTTGCTCTCAGCTACTAGTAGTACACGGTAGCCTTTTTGAAGATAAGAATAAATATCTTTTTGAAGTTCTTTATCAATCTTCTTAGTTACCATCTCTGGAGCGCCCATAACATAGGTCATTTTGTTTTTGAAAGTTACAGCACTTGTTTTTCTGCTGCTATCAAACTCAAGTACTATCTCTGGAGAATATGTTGTGTTAGGTGTGAAGTAGTTGAATAACGCTCTTGATGTTTGGTTGTTTCCGCCAAAAGCAGAAAGCATGCTTCCCATAACTTCTTTTACATAATCTTTTGACTTGCCGTTAAGTTCTTTAACAACTTTGACAGTCATAGAGCCATCAGTGATTGTTCCGGTCTTGTCTAGACAAAGTACATCTGTACGAGCTAGCATCTCAATACCGTATAGGTCTTGAACTAGTGTTCTTTTCTTAGCTAGTTTGATAACGCCCGCAGCTAGCGCTACGCTTGTTAGTAGGAACATGCCCGCAGGTATCATACCGATAACAGAAGCGGCGGTCTTGTTAATTGTCTCTACTAAGTCGTTGCCAGTAGCTAGCCAGTTGTTTTTGAAAGTAAAATATGCAAGAGGAATAATAAGTACGCCGATAGATGCAATTATTGTTCTTAGGGCTTTTACTAGGTCGCTCTTTGGAGCTTTGAAAGTCTTGGCCTTTTGAGCAAGTTTAGCAGAGTAGCAGTCGATGCCGACTTTTTCAACTCTAGCTACGCATTTGCCAGCTGTGATATAGCTGCCTGCATATAGTATGTCGCCAACTTTTTTCTTAACAGCCTCGCTCTCACCAGTTATCAAACTCTCGTTAACTGAAACATTTCCGTCAAGGACTATGCAGTCAACGCAAATTTGTTTGCCAAGGTCAAGGTTGATTATATCATCAAGTACAACTTCTGTTGTTGGTACTTGTACCGTTTCGCCATTTCTTACGACCTCTGCGAGAGGAGCTGTGACAAGGGTTATTTTTTCGACTGTGATTTTTGCTTTTATCTCTTGAATGATACCAATAAGTAGGTTGGCAAGGATGATAGCAAAGAATCCTAAGTTTTTCCATTGCCCTACGGCTATAAGCGCTGCAACAACTACAAAACATAAAAGGTTAAAGAATGTAAATACATTGCCAAGAATTATTGAAGCATAAGATTTTGTAGTTTTAACTTTTGTATCGTTGGTCAAACCTTGCTGTTGTCTTAGGTCAATCTGTGTATCATTAAGTCCTGTCTTAGTAGCTACATGGAATCTCTCAACCTTTGCTCTAGCTTCGCCTTTTAGCGGTCTAATCTTTTTACCAGTTAGCGTACGCTTTGGGTTAGGTCTTTTTGCGACAATCTTTGTCTTTTCTACTTGCTCTGCGGTCAAGGTCTTAATTTTTTTTGCCTTGGTTGCAGGTTCAGTGTTGATTAGCTGATTTTCGCTATTTAGTTTAGTGTTATTCTTTTTCACTGTTCGCTTTTCCTTTTTTCAAGCTTGTTTATTTCATTTTTGGCAAAAGAGCGCCAAAAAAGTAGATAGTAATTTAGCATATTTAATTATATCAAAATATTTAGGATATAACAACTAAATAATAAATATTACTATATATATGTTCTATTTTATCATTATAATAGCAAGATTTTTTTTGTCAAATATTTTTTTTATAAGAGGAGCATTTTAATATATTTTGCGTTTATAAATCAATTATTATTTTGTTGCAGTGGGGACAAATATAAACAGTAAATATTAAATCAAAAATATTGCCAAAAATTAGTTGCTTAAAAATTTTATATGTGTTAGTCTATTGGTATCAATGGGGACACAAATGTCCCTAAATAAAAAAGGAAGAAAAAAATGAAAAAGAAAACAATTTCTAGCATTGCATTATCAATAGCAGCAGCTGCTGGTGCATTTGGTTTTGCAGGCTGCGGTAACAATGGTGGAGATCCACAACACTACAACATTATCTTTACTAACTCTACCAACCCACCAACATTGTCAGCACTACTTGCCATCAAGAGTGATGACCCAACTTATGCCTACGTTCAAAGAGGCAATACATACTATGGTATAGAAGATACTAAGAACTTTACTAATATCGGTTTTAATATCGACAAGCAAACTAACCCAGTAACTCAAGCTGAGGTTGCTAAAGTATCTGATGCTGTTAAACAAATAGCAAGAAAGAAGAAAAACTCAACTTTCACTATCTATGTAACAGATTACAACGCATATGGCGCATTTGCAGCTGCTTATCAAGCAGGTCTTGACGATGACGACTTTAACGTTGTTATGGTAGAAGATGGTACTGGCTCTTATAATCATTCAAATATTTCTTATGTAGCTGGTAAAACAACTGAGACTTCAGATGCTGCATTTGAAGCAACTATCCAAAGTGCAAAAGACAATGTTGCAGCACTAAAAAAGAACCCTAATGCTCTAGGTACTACAGTATCTATGCAAGATTATGATGCATGGGCAGGTCTTGCTACTCTAAACAATGCATCTTTCCATACAGTAGCAATCCAAACATACAAAACACAATTTGAGACTGCTGGTCTTACAGACACATTATTCTATAAAGCAATCAATAACGAATCATCTACAGGTTATAACCTTAAGATGACAGAAGGTACTTCTGCAGTATTATACGAAGGATTGACCGCTGCTCAAAAGAGCGAATATCTAAAACTTATCGGTGGTGACAGAGTAGTTGCTACACTAAGAAGAACACAAGATATTAAGGGCAACCCAGTTTCATCTAAAAAATTCGTAATCGTAGGTTCTCGTGCTAAGAGTAATACAATGTCAATGATGCCTGATATCACATCAGCAAGCGAGCTTATTGCTTATGACGATATTGCAACAAGCGGTAGCGATGCTCTAAAAGAAGTAGTAAGCGTTGTATTTACTAACAAAGATGACTATAATCAAGTTCTAACTATTCTTAACGACGAGAAGAGCGCCTTCACAGATGCTCAAAAAGTTGCTGCATTTAACCTATTTGCAGAAAATAAATTTATGTTCCAAATCATAGCTAACTACTATGGTAATGATAGAGACCTTATCTTCAAAGGTCACCCATCAGAAGTTGTAACAGATAAAGCACAATGGAAAACAAACCACTATCCATGTGGCACTGATGGAAACTTTGTAGACGCTATCTACAATCTAGTAGATAACTTCTTCAAAAACGATAGCCTAGGTTCAAGAATCGGCGTAGCTATCGGTGGTTGCGATATGTCTAACTATGCATTCTTTGGCGACCTAGATTATTCTATCGGTGGTATGTCATCATCTACATATGCAAGTTATAACAAAAAGACTCCAGTTGACTTAATAATGTATAGTGGTGCTGGCACTTCATACAATGGTGCAGCTGCTAGATACCTAGAAGGTACTCTAAAAGATACTGACGGCGAGGTAACAACATACCTAAACACTGGTTCTATGTATCAATTACTAGGAAAAGAAGAAAAACTACAAGCTTGGCTTGTAAAAACTTTTGGCGTTTCTGCAGAGAACGCAGCTAACTATGGCGTAAACAAACAAGGTTTCGTAGCTAAGAGAAGCGTTGAAGAAGGCGTAACAAAGATCACTAACATTAGCAGAAATGTTGTTGTAAACTATGCTGACGGAACAACTGATAGTGCAACCAAAGCTTATGCTAATGGTGATGTATTAACACTTCCTACACCAACAAGAGAAGGATATACTTTCATGGGTTGGTACAATGGAACTGCTAAACAACCTTCTGTAGTTGTATTTAATACAATCCAAGAAACAGAATTGACAATCACTGCAAAATGGGCAAAGAATTATGATGTTACATTCAAGGCATCAAAAGACGGCGATGTAATCACTACAAAAACTGTTCCAGAGGGCGCAGACCTTGCTGAACTTTCTAAAGATCTTAAGAATCCAGCCGCTGTTGAGGGCAAAACTTATAGACTAGTATGGCACAATGCAGCAGATGATGCAGTTGTAACAACTATGCCATCAAGCGATGTTACTCTATATGCAGAGTGGGTTGAGACTGTAACTGTAAAATATAGCCTAAAGAAAGGCGGCACAGAAGCTAGAGTTGTAGTTGATGCTAACAAAACTTGGAAAGATGTTGTTAATGCTATTAACGCAATCAAAGGTATCAAAAATCCAGATGGTACAGAAACTGTAGTAACTGGCTTGAAATTTGCTGAGAATGATAGTGCTGTTACTCTAGAAGCAACTGTAGACGCAACAAAAGTTGTATACGCAGTTTGGACTTCTGCTGAATAAGAAATTGTTTTCAATACTAAAAAAGGGTTGGGAAACCAACCTTTTTTAGTATGAGAAAGCGTTTTTATATGTTATACTTGAAGGGAATTCAAAGGAAAAATTTTTTATGAAGACTTTTTTTAGAAAAATAGGAAACTTTTTTTGCAGCATAGGTAAAGGCATCGCAAATGGTTTCAAATGGATGTTTAGTAATAAACTAGTAGTAATGCAAATTTTGAGAGAGGCGACAGTAACACTTGCACCTATTGTATTGTTTGTAGCCTTTCCATTACACTATCTTTTGAAATATTTGGCAAAAGATAGTATGATAGCTTTGAAGATTGGGCTAGGGGGTTGCCTACTTCTTGCTGTATACTTTATCTTGAGTGCGGTGTATTATTTGCTAAAAGCTCTTGACAACAAAAAATTAAAGCAAGTTGAACAAGAGATGAAAGAAAAGAAAGAAGAAGCTGCTCAAAAGTACGAAGAAGAAAAAGCCGAGAGAAAGAACAAAGCTTTAGAGATACAAGAAGATGCAAAAGTTGAAAAGGTGGAAGAAAAAGAACCTGAAAAACCTGTTGAACCAAAAGCTCCTAAGAACTTTTTCCAAAAAGTTTTTGGATTCTTGTCTTTTAACGAAAATACTATCAAGATAGTTACTTCTAGTATTTGCGGTGTTTTTGGACTTGTTTTGTTCTGCTTTATGTTCTGCGATATAGAATATTGGGATGTTTACTATTTCTATACACTTTTCTTGTGGTGCATGTTTGGATACAGTGTTGTAGAACTTATTTTGAGCCATAACAAAAAGACCGCAATTACAATGGCGATTGTCGATGTTGCACTTTTGGTACTTCTTATCATAGTAACACCTAAGGCTCACTCAATGTATTTCGATTTGGCCGCTTACACCAACACTAACGAGTATGACATTTATATGCTTATTATTTCATTTATCTTTATGCTGCCTCTAAGAGTAGGTATGGCTAATGGATATTTGGAAAAAACAAAAAGAACAAGAAATGTGGCTTTGGGACTTTTGTGCCTTGCTGCAGGTATAATCATGTACTATACACCTATGGTTACTAAGATTTTGAATGACTCATACATCGGCGTGCCTGTAATTGAGAGATTATACAACCAAATGATTCCTTATAAAGCAATGGGTTTTGTGTTTATTGGCGTGTTAGTTATAACAACTATCAATATTTCTGCTAACCTTATTCACTATTTTAAGAAAAGAAACTTCCTTGGTATCTTTGACCTTGCATGTGGTGTGACTGGACTAGTTCTTGCATGCTACGCAATGAATGTTATGTCAAATTATCTAATACTATTTGGAAGATAAAATGAGTTAATAATTTTCAGCTCCTTGAGATTTTCGGGGGCTGATTTTTATTTTTTTTAGGATAATCTTTTTAAGATATTTTGAGCGGTAAAAATTATAGGGCAATTTTAGTTTTTTATAAAAAGTGTTGACAAGTAGATTCTATAGTCGTATAATGTGGGTATTAAAAGGACATAAATATTAAATGATTCTAGTTAACGATAACGACAATAATAACGATGACACAATTTAGTAAGGTTGGGTTTTTATTGCCGCGGGGTTAAATGAATTGATTTTATAACACTTTTGGTAAATAAAAACCAAAAGTGTTTTTTTAATGAAATTTTTAGAAAAAAAGAGGACAAAAAAATGACTAGTATAGCACAATTACAACTAGGAAAAGTAAAGGTTAGCGGTTGGATAGAAAGAATCCGTGACCAAAAAAGTATGCAGTTTATCGTCATCAAAGACAGAAGCGGTAAAGTGCAAATAACAGTCGAAAAAGAAAAATTACCAGAAGTAGCTGCAATATTCAGCGGACTTACAACAGACTCATTTATCACGGTCGAAGGTGACCTTGTAGCTAATGAGTGGGTTAAAATGGGCGGAAGAGAAATTCTTCCTACAAGTGTAGTAGTTGAGAGCAAGGCAGAAGTTTCTCCAATAGATAGCGAAAGCTCTATCGACCAAAGACTAGACTATCGTTGGATAGACCTAAGAGATAGCAAAAAGCGTCTAATTTTTGAAGTTCAAACAGCTCTTATGAAAGGTATGAGAGACTACTGCTACGACAATGGCTTTATCGAAGTTCACTGCCCAACAATCAGCGGTAACGAGAGTGAAAGCGGCGCAGGTGTATTTGAGGTTAAATATTTTGACCGCAAGGCATACCTTATCCAAAGCCCACAATTCTATAAACAAATGGCAATCGCTGGTGGCTTTGAAAAAGTATTTATCGGCACACCTATTTATAGAGCAGAGAACTCACACACAAAACAACACACTACTGAGTTTACTGGTTTTGACCTTGAGTTTGCTGGCGTAAACGATGTAGAAGATGTAATGAAAGTTGAAGAGGAACTAATTCACGCTGGTATCAAATTTGTAGCCGAAAAATACGGCGCTAGAGTAAAAGAAGAGCTTGGCGTAGATATAGTAGTCCCTAGCCTACCTTTCCCAAGAATCACTATGAAAGAGGCTTATAAGATACTAGCCGAAGAGTGCCATTATCCACTAGAAGAGGGTGATGACCTTGATAGAGAAGCTGAAAGACTTCTTTGCGAATACATGATCAAAAAGACTGGTCACCAATTCTTCTTCGTCAAAGAGTACCCAGCAGGCGTTAGACCTTTCTACTCAATGAAAAAACCTGACGACCCAATGTATACTAAGACTTATGACCTATACTTTAAGGATGTCGAGATCACTAGCGGCGCTCAAAGAGAGCACAGAGCAGATATTCTAGAAGCACAAATTAGAGAAAAGGGTATCAACCCAGATACTATGAGAGAATCATATATTGATTTCTTCAAATATGGCTGCCCTCCACACGGTGGATTTGGTATGGGTGTAGATAGATTAACAATGCTACTACTTGACCTTCCAAACCTAAGAGAGGCTATGTTCATATTCCGTGGTCCAGATAGATTAAGACCATAAAAAATTGCCACACGGCATAAAGGAGCGAAAAAAGATGAGTAAACAATTAACAATCAAAGATGTAAAACATTTAGCGGACTTATCTGCACTAAATTTTAGTGAAGAAGAGCTTGAGGCGTTTTTGCCAGAGATAAATAATACACTTAATATGATAAATAAGATTGAAAACTTTGAGACCGAAAAAGAGTATGTCTTTGATAATATCGTACCTGTCGAAAGTCTTAGAGAAGATGTTGTAGGCGAAAGCATGAGCCAAGAAAAAGCTCTTGCCAACGCCCCAAAACAAAGAAAAGGGTGCTTCAATGTGCCAAGGGTGGTAGAATAATGTTAAGTGTAATAGAAATTGTACAAGGTGTTAAGAGCGGAAAACTCAAAAGCCAAGAGCTCGTTAAACACTATTTTGAAAACATAGATAAATATAGTTATAAAAATGCAGTATTAGAAAAATTTGATGATGCGCTAGATAGAGCAAGAGAAATAGACCAAAAAGCCTCTCGTGGCGAAAAGCTAGGAAGACTTGCGGGCGTTCCTATACTAATCAAAGATAACATTATGTACGAGGGCAAAACTGTTTCTTGTGCGTCAAAATTTCTAGAAAACCATAAAGCCCAATACTCAGCTACTGCTGTACAAAAATTACTTGCAGAAGATGCTGTAATTATAGGTAGAGCTAACATGGACGAATTCGCCATGGGTAGCAGCTGCGAGAACTCTGCGTTTGGTCCATGCCTAAATGCTCTTGATGATAAAAAAGTTGCTGGCGGTAGCTCTGGTGGTAGTGCAGTGGCGGTAGCTCTTGACCTATGCGCAGCAGCACTTGGTAGCGATACTGGTGGCTCTATCCGTCAACCTGCATCACTAAACGGTGTAGTTGGTATAAAAGGTAGCTACGGCAGAGTATCAAGATACGGACTAGTCGCCTTTGCTAGTAGCCTAGACCAGATAGGACCTATAACAAGAAGTGTAGAAGATAGCGCACTACTTCTAGAAGTTATGTCAGGCGAAGACTCTCATGATATGACCTCAGGACACGAAAAAGTTGGAAAATACCTAGAAGACCTAAAACCTCAAATAAAGGGCAAAAAGGTCGGTATTATAAGACAAGTAGACGGACTTCTTGATGGCAGTAAGTACAAGGCAAAGTTTGAAAAGCTAGTTGCCTTCCTAAAAGCTCAAGGTACTGAGGTAAAAGTAGTAGATATTAAGGGTTACGAGATGTCACTACCTATCTACTATGTAATAGCTCCAGCAGAAGCAACCTCTAACCTTGGTAGATTTGACGGAGTTAAATACACAAGAAGAAGTGAAAGTGCCAAGAACATAGGTGAAGTTTACGAACTAAGCCGTACAGAGGGCTTTGGCAAAGAAGTAAAGAGAAGAATAATGCTAGGCAACTTTGTGCTTAGTAGCGGCTATTATGATGCTTATTATGTAAAAGCAAAAAAGATTCAACAAGCATTGTCAAAAGAGTTTGAAAAAGCCTTTGAAGATGTAGATGTCATTGTTATGCCTACTACATTTGGAGAGGCTTTTGATATAGGCTCAAAACAAGACCCAACAGCTATGTACGCAGAGGATATGTTTACTATCATATCTAACTTAGTTGGCGTTCCTGCCATAAGCATACCATACAGCAAGGGTGAGAGTGGTCTTCCACTAGGCGTCCAAATAATTGGCAAAAAGTGGGACGAGCAACAAGTCTTTGATGTTGCAAGCTATATAGAAAAATTTTATAAGGAGGACTAAAACATGAAAGATTACGATGTGGTAATAGGTCTAGAAATTCACGCCGAACTAAAAACCAACACCAAAGTTTTTTGCAGCTGCAAAAACGCCTTTGGTTCGGAGCCTAACACTAATGTATGTCCAGTTTGTATTGGTCTTCCAGGAACACTTCCTATCATTAACAAAAAAGCCGTTGAACTTGCTATCAAAGCAGGTCTTTGTATGGGGTGCGAAATCTCTCCGGTAGCTGTTTTTGAGAGAAAAAACTACTTTTATCCCGATCTATGTAAAGCTTACCAAATAAGCCAGTTACAAAAACCTATTTGTCTAGGCGGCGGTATAAAACTTGATAGCGGCAAGTTTATTAGACTAAACCGTATCCATCTAGAAGAAGATGCTGGTAAACTTATCCATGTAAACTCAACTGTCGGCACACTTATCGACTACAACCGTGGCGGAGTACCACTTATAGAGATAGTCACAGAGCCTGATATCACTTGTGCCGAAGAGGCTGTTGAGTTTCTTGCTAAGTTAAAAAGTAACCTTATCTTTGGAGGCATAGCAGATTGCCGTATGGAACAAGGTGGTATGAGATGCGATGTTAACTTGTCTGTTAAACCTAAGGGTAGTGACAAGCTAGGCACTCGTACTGAGATGAAAAACTTAAACTCATTTAAGATGGTTCAAAGAGCAATTAAGTACGAAGCCAAGAGGCAAATAGAAGTCCTTGAAGAGGGCGGAACTATCAAACAACAAACAAGAAAATGGGACGACAACCGTAACAAGAGCTTCACTATGAGAAGCAAAGAAGAGGCTCAAGATTACAGATACTTCCCAGACCCTGATATTCTATCGATTTCTATCAGTAGAGAGCTTGTAGACCATATTAAAGGCGAAATTCCACGCCTTGCGCCTGAGAGAAGAGCTTATTATATGGAGACTCTAGGCTTGCCGGAATATGATAGCAAAATATTAACTTCTGAGTACTATATAGCCGAGTATTTTGAGGCATGCCTTGCGGCTTTTGATAAGCCAAAAGTTGTGTCTAACTGGGTTATGACCGAAGTTTTGCGTAAGCAAAAAGAGAGTTTGACTGAGGACCTGAACACCGTTATAAGTGTTAAGAACTTAGTTGATATAATGAAAATGGTCGAAGATAAAACTATCACCCGTAGTAACGGCAAAGAACTTTTTGAGCTAGTCGCTTTTAGTGGCAAAGACGCTCGCAAGACTGCCGAAGAAGAGGGTATGATAGTTAAGTTTGATGAGGGCGCTTTGACCAAAACAATTGATGAAGTGTTTGAGCAAAATGCCAAAGCTGTGCCCGACTACAAAAAAGACCCAGAAAAAGTTACTAACTTCTTCATAGGTCAAACTATGCGTATGACCAAAGGCACTGCTAAGATAGAGTTTATTAAGCCAATTATTATAAAAAGACTTGAAGAACTAAACAAGTAGTCAAATATTTATAAAAATAAATAAAAAAACAAAAGTTATTATTGTCAAATAAAAAAGAGACTTGCGGGAAATCCGCAGCCTCTTTTTTTATTGCTAAGTAATGTATGTTATCAACTTTTGTTGGCTTATAATCAAAATAATGAATAATATGTTTATAAATATAAATCAATTTAGTATTTTTAATTGCAAAAAGCTTTTTCTTTGGCTACAATGTATTTAGGAGAAAATTATGAGCGAATTAAATTATTTTTCAAGCAACCTAAAAGTTTTGGCTGATAAATATAGCCAAAAGAAAATTGCCGAAGATACAGGGGTATCTCCAGCAAGTATCAACAACTACCTTAACAAAAGTAGTGACCCATCAAGCAGTTTTTTGCTTAAACTAAAAAAGGCATATGATATCAACATAGACAACTTTTTGACTGGTCCATACGAAGCCCCAGAAAAAAAAGAACTATCCAAAATAGATATTAGATTTTTGGGCGACTATGCGCTATATTTTTATGATACTAATGTATACAAAGGCAGAGTTCATAGATCAACTAATATTTTGAGATATGGCGTACTTTCTGTCGTTGGCGAAGGCAAAGATAAAGACGGACTTAGAGTTTTTGCTAAGTTCTTTGACACAAGAAGACAAATGGAAGACACTTTCAAATATCTAAGTGGAGCTAGTGAGAAGAAAAAGTTAGAGTATTACGCTGAGCAAGATGTTAAGTATACTGGCGAGCTAGAAACTAGCGCCGCACAGATTTTTGTGCTTCTAAAAAATACTGCCGAAGAGGATCACTGCTTAATTATTCTTAATAATCCACCTAGCAATAATAAATATATCGGTGGACTAGGCACAGTTAACTCTGTCGCTCGTGGCAGAGAAAAAATGCCTTGCGTTCAATATATCATCGTTAGTGATAAACTATTTAGAATACCAGACGGCGAACTATACCAAAGATTATCTCTTGGTATTAGCGAGGTCAATGTGCAGAACGAAACTAATCAACTAATTACTTTGTTTAAGAACTTGTATTTAGAAAGTGACAGCAACCCTAACGGACTAAATGACTTCCAGAAGCAAAGAATTATAAGCGACAGCTTAGAGAACATGCTAGAAGAGATGATTGACGCCAACATGTTTAGATTTGCCAAAGTATCGAACAACGAAGATGATAGATTCTTTAGAATGATAAGAGACGATTCTTACGGAGAGGACGATGATAGATTATAAAAAAGAATTTGACGAAATAGTCGAAGACCTTACAAAGAACAACTCGACTGGTATACTTAATGTTGTTAATGCCTTCAACCTTGCCGAAAAACTTCATGACGGACAAATGCGTAAAGATGGCGAAAAGTACATTACTCACCCAGTTGCTGTTGCTAAGATTTTGGCGGAACTTGATTTTGATAGTGATATGATAGCTGCGGGACTTTTGCATGATGTAGTAGAAGACTGTGGCTATACTGTAGCTGAAATAAGAGAAAACTTCAACGACAAGGTAGCTAGCATAGTTGACGCTGTTACTGCAATAGAAGAAAATGAGGCATCTATCAAAGATATCTTTTATGATGAAAATTTCAAAAAAGACAGTTTAGATGACCAAACTTTTAATAAGCTAATATCTTTTGGAAAACAAAACAAACTTGCCTTTTATATTAAGTTTGCCGATAGACTTCACAACCTTAGAACAATTAATATTTTTAGCGAGTACAAGCAGGTAGAAAAGGTAAAGGAAACCCAAAAGTGGATTATTCCGCTAGCATACCTTCTAAAATCAAAATACTTCTATGACAACCTAAAAAATGAGTGTTTTAGAATTCTAAACAAAGACTTATATGCAGAACTTAACGAAAGATACGAGATGTATTATGAGTCGTGCAAAACTAGAGTCGAAGAGCTTTGCGAAGATTTGAGCTATAAGGTAAGCAATTACTTTTCAAAGAAGCAATACCCTTTTAACAAAGTCCTAACTGAAAGAGATACCTTATATAGCCTTTGCGAAAGAATGAAAAAGACCCTAGAAATAAATTCTGTTAAACATATTAAGAGAAACTCATTTAATCGTATGCCAACTATCAAGATTTTCTTGTTATTTAATGGTAAGACAGAAAATTTATTCAACCTAGCCTACGAAATGTTTGAAAAAAATGTACTTGATGACGAGCTAAAAATAATAGGCTACGAAAAGAACGATAGATACAAACTTCATTATCTTATAGTAGAAGACCATAGCGGTATCAAGTATAGACTTACAGCTATGACAACAGAGCAGTACCTTCTTGTCCGCAATGGAACAATAGAGAGCTCTGAGATTGACCTTATTGACGAGGGCACTATTGGAGATATCGCAAGGAGATATATTATGGTGCGTACAAGGTCCGAAGAAGAGATTAGACTTCCAGAAAACAGCACTGTTTTAGACTTCGCTTTTAAGGTTCACAATGACCTAGGTTTGTCTTGTAAGTATGCATTGATAAATAACTCACCAACACCAAAAGCACCTTATACAAGGCTTGCAGAGGGCGATAAAGTAGTTGTTTATAATGAAACTGACAATAAGACTGGACTTTTGAAACCTGTTGCCGAAATTAGATGGTTTGCGTATGTTAATACCGAGCATGCCAAAAAAGTTCTTATCAAATACTTTGAGAAAAAGTACTCTGAGAAGTAGTTATTTTTGGCAAGTAAATAAAGATAAATATAATTGTAATAAATATATATAAATATGATAAATTATAAAGACCAATATGAAATTAGGTACAAAAAAAAGACTGATTATTTAATCAGTCTTTTTTTTATTTTAATAATTACCAGATTTCCATTCAGCATAGAAGGTAGTATTTTGGGTTATTGTTGTTACAATCTTGGTATAACTGTCAGTATTGTAGTTTACACATTTTGTTGTGTTCCATGATACTACTTTGAAATCATAAGTTAAACCGTAGCGATATTTTGCGGTTGATCTTACTTCTTCACTTTCTCTTCTTGATGCATCTAGTATAGATACAACTTTTGTTAGAGTAGTGCCATCTAATACAGAACCGCTAAGTACATATTTATCAGCAACACTTGTTGGAGCACTTGCTTGTTTTCCATCATTTATCCAATGATTTGGTCTAGCCCAGTTGGTAACAAATGATAGTTTTACATAAGAAAGTGTTTGATATTCCCATGTAGCATCAAATGTCATATTTTGGCTAGGCATAACGCTAGGTGTAGATACTGTAATATCGCTAGATAGTTTGTATCCGCCGAAAATATATGCTTCTATGTAGTTAGGAATGCTGTCGTTATAAACGGTATTTTCATAACTATTTTGTGTAGGAACATCATAGCTTGCGCCTTGATACTCAGTTATAACTTTTGTAGCCTTGTCGCCAAAGCTTGAAGTAAATGTTAATGTATATTTGTTTCTCACATAAACATTTAGGTCATTAGAAGGCATTGTTGTTGGTAAAGTCTCGTACATATTAACGAAATCTTTATCCTCATACCATAGTGTGTCATCTTTGTGACTAACTAGTGACAAGATATCGATAGGTGTACCATCTACATAGTAGCCTAGGTACAATTCTTTATCTCCGTCATAGATTGCTAGCTTTCTTTGATATGTTCTAGATACTTCGGTGTATTTTGCATATACTGTGATATCTTCGTTACCCATTACTTCTAGGGCGAATTTGTCACCATATACAACCTCACCGTCAACTATCTCTCCATAGTACCAGCCGTCAAATGTATATACAATAGTAACGCCAAGTTCTTCGTTATGAACGACAACCTCATCATCTCTTGTAGGGATGTTAGCTGAGATATCATAACTATTAAATGTACTATAAGAAGTAGTCTTATTAAGAATATTGTCTACGAAATTGATTGTATGTTTTGTGTAGCTTTCTTTTAGAGTCCACTTAGCATAGAAGGTAATATCGCTATCTTCTTGCATCAAGAAGTCCCCAGTAAGAGGTGTATCTGTTAGGTTTGCATTTCTGCACCAGCCTAAGAACTCATAAATGTCTAAGCTGCTCTCTGTCTCAATTTCTTTAGTTGGAGTAGGAAGAGTAATGCTTCTACCTTTTTGAATCATCTTGTTTTGAACTTCGCTTCCGCCGTTCTCAACAAATTTTATAATCAAGCTGCCATCGTCCCAACGACCAAATGCAGTAGCATCAAGTTTGCTTATCTCATTAGCTACGCCTTGAGTGTTTGAGATATTAGCGAAGTTTACATTAGCGTTAGCGTAGATATATACGCCAGATACTGCTTCTAGTGTTATGTTGTTAACACTTAGAGCACTTATTGTATCGCCTGTTGTAGAAACTGTTACGCCAGTCTTGTTGTCGCTAGAATAGCCTTTCATCATATCCATAAGCGATAGTTGCCTTAGGTCTATACCTATGTTGTATGTTCTGTTATTGCCGCTAGCAACATATACATAATCTTTCAAAATGTTCTCTGCTTTTCTAGGCCCGTCAATGTACTTGATATCTGCAGAAAGTATAGATGCTAGAGTGTTCTTAGATATGTTAGTTATATCTGATATGATGTTAACAAGGTTTGCGTTAATTTCTGAAAGTTTGTATTTAGATTTTAGTTCGTTGCCAGTTCTACTAATGTATAGTATTGGCTCGCCCTCTAATCTGTCTGTGATATATATTGTTGTATATATCTTCTTAGTTCCGTTAAGTACAGCAATCTTAGGAATATCAAGATATGCTTTTGCCTCAAATGGAATACCGTTTTTCTTAGTTGTGTCAAGGTCAAGGTTTAGAGTGAAAGGAATAGCTTTGTCAATAGGTATACCGATTATTTCGGCTCTAACTTTGAACTCGCCACTTAGGTATGCTTTGTATACTTTGTTGTCAGTAGTAGTCTTTTGCGCGGTCTTGTCAAAAGCGCTAACAAACTTGCCGATAGAAGTCATATCCATGTAACTTTCTTGTGGATTAACCTCGAAGCTATCTGTTAGGTCTACTGTCATGTCAAAGTCAAGTAGCATATCGTTAGGAAGTTTTAAGTTAGAGATAACCATAGTCAAACGATTATTTTCGTCTAGTTTGACCTTAATCATAATCTCTTCCTCAAAGCTTGGAACTAGAGAAGAGATATCGATACCAATATCAAGACTGCTGTCGCTGTTTAGTCTCAAAGTCTTAAGTAGAGGTATGTAGTCTTGTAGGTTATCAAATAGTTTAGACATATCAGGAGCATTGAATAGTAAGTTGCCCATAGTGTCGAACTTAATCATATCAAATACTTCTAGTATCTTACCGCTAAAGCTCAAGTCACTTAGATAGTTAGTTACGATACTCTTTAGGGTGCTAATAAGTTCGCTGTTACTTTGTTTACTAAATTTTGCTCTTAGTCCGTTGTAATCAATGTAGATAAAGTTGCTATCAAAGTGAGCTGTAACTCTGTGGTCATAGCCTGCTAGATACTCGTTGTATAGTGAGCCGTAACCTGTTACATTTAGGTAACCTGTGAATAAGTTTTTATCCTTTGTAGTGTCAAATCTCATATTGTCGTAGGTTAGAGAAATTTTGTCTTCTTTTCCGTCAACAGTAACTTTTGTTCCGTCACTGTTTAGCTTACACAATGTTGCCTTGCCGCTCAAAATATATTGGTCGGTTGTCTCATCTTTTGAAGCATTGATTAGTCTCTCTACTTCGTCAAAGTAATTAGCAAATGTTCTATATGTTGCATAATCGTTATCGTTAGGAAGAGTAACTATTGCATCGCTGCCAAAGCTAAAGTTGTCTACACATGCCTTGTCTCCATAAGTGATGCGAGATAAATACAACTTGCCGTCTATAGTCTTGGTGTCTATTGTTATGGTGTTTCCGCTAATCTCAAGGATAAGTGAACCATCAACAACTCTTAGGCTAGAAATGTTAACATTTTCTAGGCTTGGGTTAGATGACATATTTTCAGCTTTTGATATTAGAGAGTTGATAATTTCATCAACATTTATATCTAGGCCAAACTTAGAGTTTAGATATTCTGCAAGCTCATATCTTTCATCATAACTTGCTTTTAGATATACATCTTTTACCTTAGCATAAATTGTCTTGTTGTAGTAAATAACATTGATATCTTGGCCAAATACATTAGTGTTTAGTTCAGCAACCAAGGTGTTGTTTATGTAGTTTAGTTTGAAGCTTCCGGTGTACTCTGTGCCTTTTATGTCAAGGGCAATATTGCCACCGATAGCCCTAGTCTTAACAGAATTTGCAAAAGCTCTAATTGTATCTTTTAGGTCTGCAAAAGTTAAGTAATCTTTGTTTGTGTTGCTATCAAGAACTACTGCACCATATTCTGTAAGTTTGATAGCTATATCAAACTCGCTATTTGTTACATTTATTTTTGAGATATAATCTCTGTTGGTATGGATAGCTATTGTAGTTCCGTCTATATCAATCTCTAAACCGTTATTTATTGATTTTAGGCTTCTTATCATTGATATATCAAATTTTGTATTAGCAAGAACATTTTTGATCTTAGGGAGTTTAATGTCTTTGCCAAGAATTTCGTTTACGAAAGCTAGTATGTCGTCTTTTTCGTCAAGTGACATTTTGAAGTTAACGTCATCAAAAGTCACATAAGCTGTAGTATCTTTAGTAATAATAGATATTGTTTTGCCAAGAGCAGTAACTTTGATATTGCCTAGTACATATCCGTCATCTCTTACGCCAAAGTCAACTTTTAGCTTGTTTCCGGCGATTGTTGCCTCTAAGCTACCGCTAGCTCCGTGAGTACCGATAGTGTGAGTCAACTTTTTAACTATGGTCATTATATCTGCAAGGTCGCAGAAGTTGTTAGTATCAATTTCAAAGTCAACTTTTTCAAGTGAGATATTGCCAAAAACTACTTCATAATCTTGATATGTGGCTTTAATCTCTACAATGTTGTCATTCTTAAAAGTGATAACAACATTTATATCTCCGTCAATGTATGAGATATGGTCGTCTGCTATCTCTAGATTGTTTAGTTTATCAAGGATATCTTTTAGTTTAATATCTTTGCTAGAATCTTTTAGAGAAGTTACTATATCATTTAGCTTAGTCTCAAGGTTTACTATTACGCTTGGGTCATAGCTGTTTATTACATCTTTTAGGTCAGTTTGAGCAAAGTCTTTAATATTCTTTAACTCGTCTATAGTTGACATTACTTTGATATTGCCAAAAGTAGTAAATATGCTGTTATCTTTGTATCCAAAGGTTAATCCGTTATAATCTGTTGTAACTTTTGCTTTTATGTCACTTGCAAAGTCAGCTAATATGTTTGCGTTAATATTTTGTCCTGCGATGTTAAGGCTTGCATCTAGGGCAACAAATCCGTTTTTCTTTATTTCATTTAGTTGATTGAAAACTCTTGTTACATTGTCGATATTAACAAAAGTTTTATCAGGCTTTTCGATATCTACTGTTTTGCCAAGGTCAAGAGCAATATTTGCTGATATTATATACCCTTGTATCTCGGCATCTTTTACGCTGATGCTTACTGGTACATAACGAGTATCTTGACCATCTGCTTTAACTATACGGCATACAATGTTAGCTTTTATCCCCATAAACTCAAGAGACATATTAAGCATTGTTTTGTCGTCATTTTCGGTTTCTTTGTACTCGCCCATATATCCAAGTAAACTTGTTGGGTCAAAGTCATCTCCGCCAAGCGATGGAATCCTAGCTCCAAATAGTTCTAGAGCAGAGTTTATAGCAGTCATAAGGTTGTCTGTGTTAAGACAGAAGTTACCGCCAAGAGCTTCTACATATACATTTTTGTTTTTGTAAGTTATGGCAATTTTTTCTTGTCTTAAAATATCTTTTGACTCACTCTCGCCGTTTATTGTTCTTTTATAAAAAGCAAGGTCGATATCTCCGCTGGCTTCAATGTTAGAGAAGTTTTCGCCTAGACTAAGTTCTAGCGCCAAACTCAAATCAACATTTTGGTCAGGGTTATCTTTTACTTTTAGACTTGCGTCTAGTTTTATTCCCGCACTTTGCATATCCATAAACTCAGTGACCATATCCATCAAATGGTTATCGTCAGTGGCGATTATGTTTCCGCTGGGGTTTCCGTTATTGATGTTTGCACTGCTGTTTTGCGAAACGAGCACAACGCCGGTTGCTGTGGCGAGGGTAATAGCTAGGTAGCAAAGAAAAAATCTCACGCCTTTAAGAAACTTTTTCATATTTTTCCTATCTCCTATATTTTTTGAACATTGCTAACTTATAGCCTAGAGAGAATATTTGCTAGCAACGATGATCTTAAATTTATAATGCCGTTGTTTACAACTATTTAGCTGTTGTAATTATTTTTTGTTTAAGCTTTTTGCTTTTAAGCTGGGATCGTGTAATCCCCGTTGTAATAAAAGTTTTGATGTAAAGTACCTGTACATTTAGGTGAAAGTGAACCATACTTAACGCTGTATTTCTCAAAAATGTCTAGGCAGTCAAACATAACTTTTCCGTCTAGCATGATAAGGCTGACGTCAAGAGTTACTGATGTAAAACTTGGATAGTCGCTTAAAGAACTTACAGTTTTCATTTGTTTAACATAGTTAAGAACTGAAGCTCCTGGGTGAAGAGTCAATCTAAAACAGTATTTGTTTATACCATTTTGATTAACTACTTTGAAGTCTGAGCAGTCAAGTATTGTCTTTTGAGAAACTATATATGCAATAGGGCTTTCTGGAAGCGCTCCCATAGCATCAACATATTTTTGTCTGTTCCACTTTTCTGTTTTACCGCTATAATCAGTGTTGTAGATAAATCCTACTTTGTTACCATTAGAGCAATCAAAAGGACAATCTAGAGTAGAGCCAAGTGAAGCTCTGCCAAGAAGTTTGCCTTTTACATGAGTTATGTGGGTGTCTTCGTTATTCTCGTCATACTCAGCAGGCTTATAGATATATCTATCAGCAACCGCTACCATACCATCACTTATCTGTTCTATATAACAGTTTTCACCATCAAAAGTCTTTCTTGCGTAAACTGTTTGGGTAACGATAGTGCTAACTAGTCCGTTACTGATAAGGTCGTATGATCTTGCTCCCTTGAAGTTTTGTTCTGCGGCAATAAATGATTTCCATGCATCATTTTTGCTAGGGGTACGGCTAGCATACTGAGTAGCTATTGAGTCGTTGCCCGCTCTTAACTCTTCTTCTGAGAATAAGCTATAATCTGTTTGCGGACCACCTATAAAGTTTGCTACAAACCAGTTGCCGGCAAACACGCCAGAGCTTATACCCATAACAAAAAGTACAATAAGTGATGCAAGTGACTTGGTGCTAAACTTTTTCTTGCGTTTTTGATACATAGTCCTTTGGCGGGGCTTGACCTTTTTTGGTTTAGCTTGCTTTGCCACTTTGTTTTGTGATTTGACTATATTGTTAGGAACTTCTCTTTTAACAATTTGTTTTTTCTTTGGCATCTTTTTTAGATTCCTTTTCGTTGCCTTTTTTGCCAAGTTCCCATAAATATCTTAGTGGTATAGTTGTTACACGGCTGATCTGTCTAGCAGATGCTTTTGTGATAGCAACAATGTTAGATATTAGTTTGTTAAGTTTATTCTTTGATAAATCTTTGACTTCTTTTCCGTCAAGTTTATATGTGTCTTGAATATATTGTCCTAGCTCGTTGTCAGTTAGCTTCTTTTGTAAAGATTCTGTAGACATGTTATTTTTGTCCTTAGAAAATTTATAAAACTCTTCGCTGCTTCCAAATCTTTCTAGAATAAAATCTTTATCAATAAACTCATCTTCAAAATATTTTTTGAAACTGCAATATTTTGTTGGTTGAAGGTTGTTAAGCTCGTGAACTCTCAAAATAAGAGAAACGACCTCATCATAATTTTGGGCTGGAGTAGTGCTGGCTCTATCGCCAAAAACTTTGCCTGTTCTTCTGTAAGTAAGGTTGTACTTTTTTGCAAACTTAACACAAATCTTACGAAGAAGAATATCAATGTTCATTTTGATGTCAAAAGCCACAAGATAAAAAGCTTTATCTTTTAGATTATAAGCCAAAAGCTCAAAAGAATCTTTTTTGATTTCGTTAATGTAATGCAAAAAGTTTAGCTTGTCTTGATTAGAAAAAACTACGCCGTCTTTTGCATTAAAGCAAATCGCATAACTATTGATGATACTTAATTCTCTTGCTTTTCTTGCCATCTTTTTTACACTCCTTTTCCATTATTCAGCCTCATCGACTGAGTCTAGTATAATATTGCTATATTAACTAAATATTAACTTTACGAAATATTTTACCAATATTAGTAATATTATATATTATATTTCTGCTAGCATTATAACCCAAAGTTACAAAAAAATCAAACAAATGTATGTCCCTTTTGTTCTATGTCTCAAAGACTTTTTTAGATTTTTTCGCCTTTGGTCAAAAAATCAATAGAGCAGAACTCCTACTGAACAGTGCCTTTTACCATTTTTTTGAGATTGTTAGTAAGCTCTCAAGCTTGCTTTTTTATAATTTTTGCCTGATGCTATGGACTGATATGACCGCCGACATAAGCAGGTAAGCTCTTCAAAAACTTGTCACTAGCTACCAAGCACAAGACATCTATAAGCTGCTGGCAGCAGCGACCCTTATCAAAAACGCCTCACAAGACCAGTCGTTCGGTAAATGGCTACACTCCGCATAAATAAAGGACTATACAATATAGACCGACCGTTCGTATGGCGAAATACAACTTGAAAAGCTTAAAAATTATGCATTTTCTGTTACTAAAAATCCGCTTTTGCAGAGGCAAATTATTCTTACTCTTTTCAACCGCGGTGTAGAGCTGTTTGATTATCCCCAATAGTTATCACTACAAGACCACTTGGTCGGGTAGCGGTAGCTGTGTTTGAGTATTAGCGGCTGCGGAGAGTTGCCTTACTTAGGACAATACCCTCAATTAAAAAGCTCAAAATAAAATTGAAACAAAAAATTTCGGATTTTTGAGATTTTGAGTAATTTCTAAAATTTGTTAATTTTGTGAGTTTTTATTTTTTTTAGGTATAGGCTGATGAGATTTTTTGTCTACTTATTGGTAGGTTTTATTATTTCGAAGGTTATTTTTTATGCGTTGTTTTTTTGGGGTAGATTTGCAAGAGTTTTATAAGGCTGTTAATTTGTTAGGTGTTAGAGGTATTTGCTAATGCTTTTGCTGCTTACAAAAAATATGTTATATAATATTAAAAAATATTTGTTAATATATTTAGTAAATGGTATAATGTGCATATAAAAAGGATTTGAGAAAAATGAAAAATTTTAAGAAAAAACTAAACTTCAATTTGATATTTGGTATTGTGCTTGCAGTACTTTTTGTTGCTAGCATACCAACACTTATAGTCGCTGCTGGTCGTATGAGCAACCCAGGGTTTAAGGTTCTATTTATCTTTTCGATAGTTTTTCTTGTTGGCGGGTTTTATGGTATGCCTTTTGTTTGGATTAACTACGGAACTTTAAGAAGATGCCAAAATATTTTGACCTTAGCAAGTCAAGGTATTACTGACTATCCAACTATTGCCGAAAAGTTAGGCACTAACGAAAAAGAAGTTGTTGAGCTTACAAGAAAGCTTGTACTTGGCGGATATATTTCTGCAGACCTTATTGGTCAAACTCCAAGCATGCCAAAGAAAGAAAAAGCAAAAGTTTCTATCACATGCAAGAGCTGTGGCGCTAGCTACTTAAAGACTAGCGAAGAAGACAACTGCCCATACTGTGGTAAATACAACTAAAGGAAGAAGATAATGAATTGTCCAAAATGCGGAGCTGCGTTAGAAGATGTTAATAACCCATGTCCTAACTGTGGCAAAAAGATGACCCAAAGAGAAATAAAAATAGAAAAGATGCTAAGCAAAAAGCGTAACGAAAACAAAAAGCACAAAGTAACATTTTTTAGTGATGTAGCTAAGGCTTACGGTAACTTTTGGCTTAGGATATTTGATGTTAAGACTATGGATACAATAAAAAACTTTTGGTATCCGGCAATGGTAAACTTTATAATAGCAGTTGTGCTAATTATAGTCTATCACTGGGTAGGTATAACATTCTTAGCATGTACTGCCATACCTCTTATTACCAATATGATAAGGCGTATCAAAGATAGCGGCAGAAATTGGTATTACATTTTCTTAGCTTTCTTACCGGGAGCAGGACCAGTGCTACTTGTTATATTGTTATGTTTGCCATCATATTACAAGGTAAAAGAGAAAAATGCGCAAACGAAAAAGTAGTAAAAACATATACTAAAAATGAAGTAAAAAATTGCAAAAGTTTTTACTAAAAAAGATACATAAAAAATAGGACAAAAAGCCTATAAAAATTTTAAGGAGAAAACAATGTTAAAAATCAATTATAACAATCTTTATAATGACAAGTTCGCAAAAAAGTTTAAGGCGGACAAAGTATTAGAAAAAGTAAATGAGTTTGTAAAAAACAATTCGTATGCGTTATTCCACAATATTGATAACGCCAGCGTAAAGGATATTGTTGACACCGCCAAAGATGTAAAGAAAAACTTTACAGATATGGTAGTCGTTGGTATCGGTGGTTCTTCTCTTGGAACTCAAGCATTGCTTGACGCTATGCCAAGAAAGAAGGGTATCAATGTACATATGCTAGACAATGTAGACCCAAACTTTGTAACAGCAACTTTTGAAAAAGTTAACCTAAAAACTACTTGCTTTAACTTCGTAAGTAAGAGTGGTAACACAGTTGAGATTTTGTCAATATTACAAGTCTTGCTTGCTAAACTAAAAACTGCTAGCAATATCAAAAAACATATCATCATCACAACAACTAACACCAACAACCCACTTATGAGATTTGCCCAAAAGTACAATATCAAAGTTTTGTTTATGCCAAACGAAATAGTTGGTAGATTTAGTGGCTTGTCAGCAGTTGGCTTATTCCCAGCAGCAGTAGCTGGAATTGATATTAAGAAAGTCCTAAAAGGTCAAACAAACACATTGGCTACTATCACAAATGGGCTAGAAAGTAACGATGTTTTGAAATTCTCACTACTTCAAGCTGCTATGCTAAAGAATAAAAAATATGACTTAGTTATTTTGCCATATTCTAACAACCTAACTAGCCTATTTGTTTATTATGCTCAAACTTTGGCCGAAAGTCTTGGCAAAGTAAATAACTGCCCATCATCTTCTGTAATGGTTGGTGCTAACTGTCAACATAGCTTCTTTGAGCAAGTATTAGAGGGTAGAGATTATAGATACACAATGCTTGTTAAACTTAATAAGTTTGACAATGATATCAAACTTGAAAACAACGAAGTTTATCCTCTTAGCTGCAAGAACCTAAGCGAAGTAATCAATGCAGAGTGCGTTTCTACTCTTAAGACTTTGTCTGACCACAAACGCAGCAGCTTCATGATGGAAGTTGAGAACTTAGACGAAGAGACTATTGGTGAACTATTTGCATTTATGCAGATGACTATTTGTTTCGTGGGGCTAATATTTGGTATCGATGCTTTCTCTCAACCAGCTGTTGAAGAGCTAAAAGTTAACATTCACAAACTAATTGGTTAATATATTAAGATAAAAACAGGAGAAAAAATATGGATAATTTATTTGATAACATTTTGGACAGTGACGAGCACATCATCAAAGTCCTAAAACCTAACAAATTAAAATTTGTTTTTGGCGGAGTTGTAAGCCTATCATTTGTTCTTTCGCTATTTTTGGTAGTGTCATTAATCGCAATACTTGGCCCAGCCCAAGCGGTTAATAAAATTAGCCCACTTTATTGCTTGATACCTATTGGTATATTTATTTTGGCAGTTGTAATTTTTATAGTAATAGGTCTTGTTGTATATTCAAAAAGATATTATGCATATACTAACAAGAGAGTAATTGTAAGATGTGGTTTTGTCGGTGTAGATTACAAGAGTTTAGATATGGAAATGATCGGAGCAATCAATGTTAATGTTAGTTTGCTAGACAAGATGCTACACAAAAACACCGGCACAGTATCTTTTGGTAGTGTAGCCAGCCCAATTACTGGCAACGGTGCAGCATTTTCTTTTTACTCAATTCAAGATCCATATGAGTTTTATAAAGAAATTAAACTAGTTATCAATGAAAAGAAAACTAAAAAACCTGAGTAAAATCAGGTTTTTTTATTTTGATATTCTAGCAAGTTGACAAAAAATAAAAAAGTAATTAAAATATGAATATCAAAAAAAGGAAGAAAATATTTTGTTCGCTGAGAGAAAAATTCTTAAAAAAATGAAAAAAAGTACTGCCATGAAAGAGGCAGAAAAAATTGACCACGACAAAGAAGGTCGTGCCGTCATTGACCTTGGACTTGTAGACTCTGATGAGTTTTTTCACCCATATTCTTATAAGACATACGACTTAGTTAACCCTGATGTTATTCAGTGCGTAGAGATGTTTGAGAGCCAAATCCCTGCAAAAGAGGAACTTTCTATCAATATCCATACCGAAGAGCAGACTGACAACTTTGACAAAAAGCGTATAAGACATGCAATAAAAAGACACTATGCAGAAAAAATTGTAACGCTTAATAAAAAAATAAAAAAAGATATTGCATTTGCTATTATCCTTATTTTATTTGGTGTTTTATTTTCAGTTGTCGAATGTATACTTTGGGCAAAATGGAGCCAGCAGTTTGTTGATCTTATACTATCTATTATTGCTTGGACATTTATTTGGGACGGTTTTGAGACATTTATTGTAGACTTGCCACTCAATAGAAGGACGCAACTAAAAAATTATCGTATAATGAATGCCAAAGTCCATATTAGGAAATATAGTAAAAAGATCCAAAAAGACTACGGAATAGGCGAGTACGAGGACGAAGAAGACTAAAATAAAAAAGGCTCTATTGATTAGAGTCTTTTTTATATTCTTTTTACTTTTACACCCTTTCTACTTCGTAGCCTAGTTTTTTGGCTAGACGCTCAATGTTAGCTACATTGAAGATTCCCCACTGAGTACATACGACAACTTTTGAGCCATCTTTTAGCTCGAGAACATCTCCCATAAAATATCTCTTTGCGGCGTCTTTTATTTTGTTTGCCTCGTCCAAAGGCAAAACAACATTAAGTGAGCCTTGAAGCGACTTGTTAAAAATGCTTTCGAGTTCCGCAAAAGTAGGGTTTGCCTCATCAATGTACTTTTTGATTACAGCTAGTACAAATCTATTCTTGGCGTAAATCTTGTTGTCAAACAAGAACTTAGTCTTATCTCTCTTTTGGTCACTTGTGGCAGAAGTATTTTCTGTTTCTTTTATCTTCAAAACACTCTCAAGATAAGCCACTCTATTTTTTAATTCTAATATTTCTCTTTCTATATCCATGACTATATTATAATAGATAAGCCCAAAAATTGCAATAAAAACTTATGATAAACTAGCGAAAACTAAAAATATTTCATAAAAACTAGAAAAAACTAGAAAAAACTATTTACAAACGAAATAAAGTGTGATATTATATAACCATCAAAGGAGAAAAGAAGATTATGAGTGATAAAAAAGTTATCAAAACAGTTGCAGGAGTTATAGTTAATGATAAGGGTGAAGTACTATGCTCACTAAGAGATCAAGGCAAGTATGATTATGTATCATTTAAGTGGGAGTTCCCAGGCGGAAAAATGGAGCAAGGCGAGAACGAACACCAAACTCTAGTTAGAGAACTAAGAGAGGAGCTAGAGATAGAGGTCGAGGTTGGCGAGCACTTCTATACAGTCGAGCACGACTATCCAGATTTCCATTTGACAATGTCTGTTTATAAGTGCCATTTACTAAGCAAAGAAATGAAAATGAACGTTCACAAAGCCCTAAAATGGCTACACCCAAAAGATATGGCAGACCTTGACTGGGCAGCCGCTGATATTCCGGTAGCAAAAAAAGTTATTGAAACTATGAACTAACAGAAATAGAAAAGTATAGTAGTAAATCATAAATGAGAATAAAGAGTTAAAAGCAAGCAAAAATAATCAAGAAAAATTCCACTAAGCTATGTGCTGGTGGAGTTTTTTTATTTGTTATTTTTGTTCACACGAAGGCTATATTTGTGTATAATATAACAGTAGGAGAAAAAATTATGTTACCAAACGAACTTTTTCTAGGTATCCACATGTATGGCGTGATGATAGCCGTAGGGCTTTTGTGTGCGTTCTTGGTACTTTTTTATTATAGCAAAAAGAAAAATATAGACAGCAAACTTGTTGACTTTGTGTTTTATGACGGAGTCGTGTCTATCGCATTTGGATTTCTTAGTGCGGCACTTTTTCAAGCAATTTACAATTATATCAAAAACCCCGCAGGCGGATTCCACTTTGGTAGCGGAATAACATTTATTGGCGGACTTATTGGTGGAGTTGTTTGCTTTTTGGCTGTTTATTTTATTTTCAAAAAACGCCTTAATATAAGACTACTTGATATTATAGATATTATTCCTTGTAGTATATTTGTAGCTCATGGCTGGGGTCGTATAGGTTGCTTCTTTGCGGGTTGTTGCTACGGAAAAGAAACAACAAGTTTTTTAGGCGTCCAATTCCCTAATTTGCCTAATCCAGTATACCCAACACAACTTTTTGAAGCAGCATTTTTGTTTATAATGTTTGGTATCTGCTCATATCTAGTTTTGAAAAAAGACTTCAAACACAACTTAGGTTTATATCTTATCAGCTACGGCGTATTTAGATTTTTGATTGAGTTTTTGCGTGGGGACGACAGAGGTCAAATCTTTGGAGGACTTATCTCTCCATCACAATTTTGGTCAATTATCATGATTATCGCCGGCGTTGCAACTATTTTCTTATTCGAGAGATTAAGACAAAATTATTCTCTTGAGCCTCAAAAGGCATCAAAGACTGAGGGAAAAAAGGCTGCAGGTGACCTAACGAATAGCGAAGAAGTAGAAGAGAAAAAAGAAAGCCCAGTAGAGCAAGAAAAAAAGCCTCTTGACAATATAGGCTCAAAAGATACAACTAACACAACAGATACAACTAACACAACAGACAATAAGTAAAAGGAATACAGATGCAAAAATCAAAGAACAATACAAGTATCCTAAGCTTATTCTTTACCATGCTCAAAATTGGGCTGTTCACTTTTGGTGGGGGCTATGGAATGATAGCCCTTTTAGAAAATGAATTTGTCCAAAAGAAAGGCTGGATAACAAAAGATGAGTTCTTGGATATGGTGGCAATAGCTGAGTCAACCCCAGGGCCTATCGCTATCAATAGCGCAACATATATAGGATACAAAGTTGCTAAGTTTTGGGGCGCATTTTTCGCAACACTAGCAGTATGTATTCCTTCGTTTGTAATTATTTTTTGTATATCACTATTCCTTAATGCATTTTTGTCAATCAAAGTTGTATCTTATGCGTTTAGTGGAGTGCAAGTCTGCGTAACATTTTTGATACTGACTGCCGGCATCAAAATGATAAAAGATGTCAAAAAAGATGTCATAAGCATCATTATAATGTGTGCAACATTTTTAGCAGTAATTTTGCTTTCGATATTTGCTGTTAACTTTTCATCAATATTTTATATTCTTATCAGCGGCGTCATTGGATTGTTTGTTTACCTTATTAGAAGAGCCAAAGCCAAAAAGTCGAATGAGTTGCCAATACAAGATGAGAATACTGAGAACGAAAATCTAGCAGACACTCAATCAAATAACTCAAATGATGAGGTTATAGAAGAAGTAAAAGTTAACGAAGAAAAGATACCAAAAGAAGATAACAAAAAATCACCTGCTACTCCTCAAAAAACTGATACAAAAGAGGAGGACAAGCTATGATATATCTACAACTTTTTCTTACTTTTTTGAAGATAGGCGTAGTATCTTTTGGCGGCGGGTATGGTATGATATCTCTTATTAGAGAAGAGGTTCTTGTTCATGGCTGGCTAACTGAGGAAACTTTTCTAAACTTTATCGCCGTATCAGAGTCAACCCCAGGGCCACTTGCTGTCAATATGGCGACATTTATAGGCTCATCACAAGGCGGCATTTTAGGGTCGTTCCTTGCAACCCTCGGAGTTGTGCTTCCGTCTTTTGTTATCATACTTCTTATCTCTGCCGTACTAAAAAATATCTTAAAATACGCCGGCGTACAAGCTACTCTTGGTGGAATTAGACCTGCTATAGTTGGACTTATCTGCGCTACTAGCATAACTATGATGCTAAGTACAATTTTTGGATTTAGCAAACTCGGCGACACAATGACGATAGATTACAAGGGCATAATCATTTTTGCAGTTTTAGCAGTTATATATTTTGTCGCCAAAAAGTTCAAGAAAAAAGAGCTTTCGCCAATAATCTTGATACTAATCTCTGCCGTTCTCGGTATGTTAATGTACGGATTATTATGATGCCCCTTTGCCTAAAAACTGCACTAGCTCATAACTATGCACTTAAAATACAATCATAAAAAACTCAATCAATCATAAAAAAATCTCAAACAAAACATGAAAAGATTGTTGAGAATATAACAATAAAATAAGCATATCAAATTATGTAAAATCAAGTAAAAGCACAATAAAAAAAACACTCAAAAATTTTTGAGTGTTTTTTTGATTAAATATTTATATCAAATATTTATATTAAATATTTATTTTGCTTATTATTTATCTTGGGTTGGAAGTCCTAGAGAACTTTCGTCTTCATGTTGAAAGTCATTTCTTGGTATTATATATTCCTCTAGATCCATTTCGTCTCTACCATAGTTTGGTAAAGCTTTAATTTTTGCTTTGCCGTGTTTTGCTACTAGCACGCAATCCATATCGTTAGAGTCTCTGCATAATAGAGTACTTTCTTTGTTAGTTAGTTGTGGGTAGAAGTAATTGTTCATAGGAATTATCTCAGTAGTATAAGTGCTATATGCGTGAGAACCTTCTTCTTGAACAAGCCCATAAACTGCAAAACTATCTCCATAGGTAGCTATAACTTCGTTTTTTCCAAACTTGCGAACTTTTTCGTATCTTGGAGGGATAATTGTACCGAAGTCACTTGTTCTAATCAAACCTTGGTAAGTGCCAAATTGATTTTTGATAGTGGTAATGTATGACTCATCATCAGCATACTTAACATCAATAAGTCCTCTTAGATCAATATTTTCTGCGACACTCCCATCATCGTTTAGAAGTCTTTTTGACTCTCTTATACTATTAAGATACTTTTTCTCGCCATAGAAAGATGGAGTTATATCTCTTATCTCGCCTTTAGCAGAGAACTTTAATTTTAGAGGTTCAACTGCTTGGTCTTTGGTCAAATCTTGCAAAGTGTATACACAAGATTCATTTTCTGATTTTGTGATCAATTCGTCAACATTTAGGTCAAAGTCTGTTACATCAGGAACTGACAAAGTAAATTTTGGTGATTTATTCTTTGGAAGAGCAATGCAGTCAAGCCAAGTCTTTTCTGGGCCTTTTCTTGTACGGCTCAAAGTTACTAAGTTGTTTCTTGAAATGTCATATTTGAAGCAGTCTGTAGCAAGCATGTGACCAGTAGTTGTTATAATAGATTTTAGGCTATCTGTTTGAGTCAAGAAAATAAGTCCACCCCTAATACATTTGTCAATATCTCCATGGGTATAATTCTCAAAAAGCTGATTTGAAATTTTGTTACCATCTAGGCTAGATAGTGCAATGTAGTTTGCGTGATGAGATTTTTTGTGAACTTGCTCAACAATTATAGTATCTCCCAGTACATCGACTTTACTTATAACTGACATACCAAGGTCATTTCCTATTATTCTGTCATTTTTTGTGATAAAACCACATTCTCCATTTTTGTTAAAAAAAGTAACTACTCCGTTATAGATATCAAACTCATATATGTCGTTATTAGTTGAGTCCTTAGATGTTATTAGCCTCATTAGACCATTAGCACCTTTTTCGATATCAAGGTTAGGTGCAATCTCGTGTATGTCCTTTACCTCAAAAGGCTTTGCATTTTTGTATGGCTCACACATTAAAACATTTTTTTTGAAAGGCCCAAAACCTTTCTTTTCTAAATAATACATTTTTTCTCCTTAAAAATAGCAAATTTATTGCTTTCTATCACAAATATTATACAAAAGGTGTGAACAATAGTCAATATGCAAATTTTTAGAAATATAACATTTTGACATAAAATTTGATAAAAAAAAAGACTTCGTTAAATGAAGTCTTTTTTAATTTTTAATTACTTATCTTGACTATGAGCTTCTGCCTCTTCGCCGAAAATTTCGATAAGAGATGCATTTCTTTTACTCTCTAGATAATCCTCATATTTATCAATTGGCATTATAGATACACGCTTTTTCTCAGGAGCTATAACCATAGTCTCTCCGTTAGAATCTTCGCACATGATTGTGCCTCTTTCGTTAGTTTTGTGTGGACGGAAATAATTGTTTATTTCTACCTCAACAACTGGCTCTGTTGTGTAAGTGTCTACTGCATGTTTGCCTGCCTTAGTAGGTATTAGTCTTACAAGTTCAAAGGTGTCACCTATAGTTTCTACAACTCTATTACGGCCAATGTTAGTTACTTTATCATATACTGGTGGAATAATATTAGCAAAGTCATATGTTCTTACCATACCTTGTTTTTGTTTTCCTTCGCTATTTACTGTTGTTATGATAGAATGCTCATCTGCATACTCAGCATCAACAAGGTTTTTTAGGGCAGGAGATTTGATTGCTTTGCCTTGTTTATCAAGAAGAGTAGCTTTGCTATCGGTTCTAGTTATATATGTAGTTTCTCCATAGAAAGTATAATTTATCTTAGATACTCTTCCTTTGGTGTCAAACTTATGCTCAAAAACATCTTTTTTATCTCTATCTCTAGAATTTAAGTTTACATCATATACACTAGATGAGTTATCTTTGTATACGATTAATTCATCATAAGCATAATCAAAATCTTTAACATTTTTTTGAGTCAAAGTAACTCTTACCTTGCCGTCTGATAGGTCAAATCCTTCAAGCCAAGTTGTATTTGGGTTTACTTCGTCACGGCTTAGAGTTAGTAGGTTGTGGTTAATACACTCATAGCGAGAACAGTCTGTTGTAAGCAAAGTACCATCTCTTGCTATCAAAGTTTTTTCACCATTATATTGTTCTAAGAAAATAACATCACTCTTGATGCCATTTGCTTTGTCCCCGCAATGATAACTTTTATAAATATCGTTTATTATAGGTTCTCCAGAGTTTGCATCAAAAGGTACATAAGCTTTTATACGAGATCTGTCGTGAATAATTTTTGCAACGACAACATCTCCGATTACCTCTATTGTACCCATAGTTGCATTTTCATGAGCTGTGGTAGGAACAACCTTGCCTGACTTGGCAATAAATCCCCATTGACCATCAGTATCAAGATAAGTGATACAGTTGTCAAAAACATCTATAGCATAGATATTAGTATTGGTGCAACCCTTTGAAGTTGTTAACTGCATACAGCCATTTTCGGTAGGTCTTAGGTCAACTCCTTCTGGTAAAATTTGCTCTCCTGATTTTATTACTCTTGGTTTTTCGTTGTGTCCAAAAGTCTCACACAATTTCATTTTTTTGAAAGGCCCAAACCCGGTCTTTACATACTTAAACATTTTATCTCTCCTAAAACAGCCTAATTGGCCATTTATTTATTGTACAATTATTATACAACATGTTATTATTTTCGTCAAGATGGGTAAACCCCGTTTTTTGCATTTTGGGTCAAAATACCCTCAAAAATGGCTATTTTTGATGTATTTTTGGGCTGTTTTTTGAAAAGAAAAATTAGACTAGTCAATTTTTTTGACCAGTCTAATAAGTTTTTTATTAAGTTTTAGTCTACGGTATGAAGTACGATTTTGCCAGTTTTAAGAGTGTCTTTTACATCAATTACTCTTTGATTTGAGCTGCCTTTCCACTTTAATTTTGGGTCGTGCAAAGCCCTTACAAACTCGCCATCAACCAATATATCTATTAGGTTTATGTTAGGTAAGTCTTTGATTTCTTCCCACTTAAAACCTGTGTAAAGCCAAATATCTTTGTTTGGATATTTTTCGCTTACTTCTTTTACGAAAGCAAGTACTGTATCTCTGTTTTCGCAAAATAGTGGGTCCCCACCGCTAAATGTGATTCCTTGGATATAGTCTTTGTCTAACTCATCAAAAATTTCTTTTTTTGCAGCGTCGTCAAATTTAACTCCGCCTTTTTTGTTCCAGGTGTAAGAGTTATGACAACCATCACAACAGTGGTCACAACCTGCAACCCAAAGGACAACTCTTAGTCCATCTCCGTTAACCATATCGTCTTTTGTAATGCTATAATAGTTCATAATTTTTCTCCTACATAGAAACTCTATCTCTTATCTCGGCTAGTTTGCCATCGTTCATGAAGCTTCTGCCTTTTACCTTAGAGTAGCCTAGGTATCCGCAAACTCTATTTACTTCTGTTATATCTTCGCTACCACATTTTGGACATTTGACCATATCTAGTTGCTCATATCCACAATGCTCGCAGTAGCATTTATCCATATTAACACCTTGATAGAAGCCCATAGCCATACCTCTTCTAATGATAGCTTTTAGAGCCTCAATGTTGTAGTCAATAGGGTACTTAGTATAAGTAATCTTTCCGCCATTTGATAGCTCCCAGAATCTCTTTTCTAGGTCTTGCTTTTGGATAGGTGTGATATGCTCGCCTACATGGCAGTGGAAACTGTTAGTAAAGTATTCTTTATCCGAAACGCCCTCAATAACGCCGTACATATCTCTAAATTGTTTAACTTGAAGAGATATTAAACTCTCAGCAGGTGTGCCGTATATAGCGTATAAGATGTGGTCTTCTTCTTTTATCTTAGCGATATAGTCGTTAAGGTATTGCATTACTTCTAGTGCAAATTGTCCGTCTTCTACGATTGACTTGCCGTTGTATAGTCTTTGAAGTTCGTTAAGAGCAGTATAACCAAAGCTAAATGTTACATAATCAAGTAGAGGAGCGATTGGGTCAGTTGCTTTTAGGTGACCTTTGTACAAGCCGCCTTCCATAAATGCAAGTGGGCTCTTAGCAGCTTTTAGTTTGCCAAGAAAATCTTTTGTTCTTTGGTGAAGATGTCTAATCATCTCAAGATAGTGATGGTAAACTTCATAGAAGTCTTTTCCTTCAGTCTTTGCCTTCATAAATATCATAGGAAGGTTAAGAGTGATAGCTCCGCCATTGAATCTACCAACAAAAACAGGAACATCTTTGTCATCGGCTGGGTGTTGACCGCCTCTTTCCCAATATGGAGAAAGGAAAGCTCTGCAACCCATAGGAGAAATAACCTTGCCATACTTTTTGTACATGCTCGCGATATATCCCTCGCCGCTCATGCTTAGGTAGTCTGGGTATTGTGCTTTTGATGAGCACTCTACGGCTGCGTCAAATAGGTCTTCTAACTCTTTGCCTTTGCCGTGAACATTTTCGTCATATAAGAATACTAGTTTTGGAAACAAAACAGCCTTTTTGAATCCGGGAGCACCTTGACCACCAGCTCTTACTTTTAGCATAGCTTTAGTTGCCATTTTCTCAAAGTCGCCACCACCTAGGCCAAATGTAAATGTAACAAATGGGTAGTCGCCACGAGAAGAGCCTACAGTGTTTAGCTTATATTCAAGAGCTTGGAAACCTTGCTCAAAATCTCTCTTTACTTTGTTATAAGCGTATTCTTTGGTCTTTTCTTCTAGCTCTTTTTCGCTTAGAGTAGAGCCAAAGTCTTTAACTATCTTTTTGTACTCATCACAGTATTTAACATAGCTCTTTTGTGCATAAGGAGCTAAAACTTTATCAACTTCTGGCAAAGTAAAACCGCCATATTGTTGGCTAGCTGCAGCCATGATAACATCGCCTAGTACGTTAAAGGTAATAGCTAGGGTAGTAGGCTCTGTGTACTTGATGTTACCTAGCTCAAAGCCTCCGCTAAGAACAGCAGCTACATCAAATAGGCAGCAGTTATAGGTGTCAAGTCTTGCACTACGGTCGTGGATATATATGTATCCCTCTTTCATAGCTTGTCTTTCTTCTGGCATCAAGAAGAACTTTTTGTAAAACTCGCCGTTAAGTTCGTTCCAGCCAAGGCAACGCTTAGTTGATACAAGTGTGCTGTCGGTGTTGGCGTTACTTCTATCGCCGATAAAGTCAATGCTTTGAACTTTTTGGTATACATTATCTAGCATTTTTACAAAGTCTTGACGATAGTTACGATAATCTTTGTAACTCTTCGCAACTCTTTCATCTACGCTCTCTAGTGCCTTTTCTACAATGTTGTGCATGGTAGGAATAGGTATCTCTTTTAGTCCTAGAGATTTAACCTCGCCGTTAACAAAATTTCTAATTCTGTCAAGGTCCTCTTCGTTGAAGGTAATTAGTGCTCTAGACGCACTTTTGCTGATAGCAGCGATAACCTTTTCTACATTATAGTCTTCTCTTGTTCCATCTTTTTTTATGACTTTTATCATAGTATCCTCCTTAGATGCCAAAACACAATATATTGTGGTCTTATGTTTGCCACAACTACTATATGCCATATTTATAGCACAAGTATATAATATAGGCAATATATTTTAATCAAAAAAAATCTATAAAAATTTGGTCAAAAACGCTTGCTTTTTTTTGAACGCAAAAAAGGTGTCAAAAAATGCCCAAAAATAGGGGGTTTTTGGCTCAAAATGATTAAAACTCAAAAATAGCAATTTTTTGGCTAAAAAAATAAATTTTTGGTCGACCAATTGGTTCGTTATAAAAACATAATTAAAAACAAATTTTGAATAATTTTTGAACTATTTTTTGCAAAAATATTCTAAAATATTTTGTGTAAAGTAGTAAAAAATTTGCGTTTGTGTTACAATATTTTTAGAGGTAAAATATGAAATTAGTTATTGCATCGGATATACATGGCTCTTATTATTATGCCAAGAAGCTTATAGATAGATTTGAGAGTGAGAAGGGTGACAAACTATTGCTTTTGGGCGACTTTTATTATCACGGTCCACGCAATCCACTACCTAACGAGTATAACCCTATGAAAGTTGCAGAGCTGCTTAACAAGTACACTGACAAAATTGTCGCAATAAAAGGTAACTGTGATAGCGAGGTAGATGAGATGATATCTAACTTCAAAATGCAAAACCTTGTTAACTTACCTTACGAAGGTAAAACTATAACACTAACTCATGGACACAAGTATGACAAAAACAACTTTCCACCTTTTGTGGGGGATATATTTTTGTATGGGCATTACCATGTGCCTTTTATTGAAGAAAAAGACGGAGTAATAGTTGCAAGCCCAGGCTCTACATCACTACCTAAGGGAGGTAGCAAAAATAGTTATATGACAATCGAAAATAATACTATTATAATCAAAAGCCTTGATGGCGAAATTTTGATGAAAAAGCAGTTCTAAATAAAGTTCCAAAAGTAAAAATACTTTTGGAACTTTTATTTTTTTAACTTTTGATTATTGACAGTAGTATGTCGTTGTTATATTATAATTTTACTAGTATATATAATATTATATGAAATCTAATAAAAAGGGGAAAAGTTGTGACTGAAGAAGAACTAAAAAAGAAAAAAATAAAAAAGCCAAAAGAACCAAAAAAACCTAACAAACTAAAAGGCTACAAAGGTCTTAGGAAGTTGGTACCTTTTTATAAGAGATACAGCGGATTATTTTTTGCGACAATGCTTACTCTTATACTTAGTGCAGTTATCAACTTATTTTCACCTATTTTTAGTGCTAACGCACTAGCAAGCTTGTCTGAGTACAAGTATGACCAAGCACTTTTGTTTGCGATGCTAGTTATAGCAGTTAGACTACTTGTAGAGATAGCTAACTATCTTCATAACATCTGTTATGTTAAGATGGATTGCAAAGTCGTCTTTGATATCAAGACAACACTTATTAGAGCGATAACTTCTACCACTATGAGAAAGAGCGATAAGACTAATAGCGGCGTATATATTGAGAGACTTAACGAGGACTCTAACAAATGCTCTGATGTCCTTATGGATATAATGAGCGTTTTTCTTGATGTTATATCAAACTTAGCCTTCCTTATCTACATAGCTTTTCTTAATATCTGGTTCTTCTTAGCACTAGTTGCTTATGTACTTGTGCTTTGGGTATTTGATAGCAAAAAAGAAAGAATGTGGTATATCCAAAGAAAGAAGTTTAGAGAGACAAGAGAAATAGCAACCGGTACATACAATGAGCAAGTTAGAGGCCTAAGAGATATCAAGAGCCTTAATATTAGGAATAACACAATAAGGGATTCTGGTAATAAGTTTGAGGACGCTTTGGCTATACACAAACTTTCAAGATTTACCCGTAGAAAATGGGTGTTTATTCGTAACGCAGTAGCTATCGTGTTTGAGGTTGGATTCTTTGTTATGGGTATTTTGTTTATAAAAAACAGCCTAATAACCCTTGCTAACTTCTTAGTTATCTACATGTACCACGGCAATGTAAGAGGTTTGACTAACTACTTTGCTATGATCAAACAATACGCCATAGAGGGCGAGCTTGCTGCTCAAAGAGTCTTTGAAGTTATTGACGAGTTTCCAAAAGAGCAATTTGGTCAAAACACTATCGAAAAAGTTGATGGCAAGATTGAATTTAGAGATGTAACATTTGCGTATGACGAGGGCGAAAATGTCCTTGAACACTTAGACTTAACATTTGAGCCAAATAAGACAACTGCAGTTGTAGGAAAAAGCGGCAGCGGTAAGTCGACAATTTTGGCACTTATCAATAAACTATATACAGTAACTGACGGGACAATAACACTTGACGGACAAGATATTAACACACTTACTGAGGACACTATAAGGAATAACATCGGTATAGTTACCCAAACTCCATATATCTTCAATAGAACAATAAGAGAAAATCTTTTGTTCATCAAGCCAGACGCCACAGAAGAAGAAATGATATCTGCCTTAAAGCGTGCCCAAATATATAACTTTGTTAAGAAGTTAGACAAAGGCTTAGACAGCTTGGTAGGCGAAAATGGTGTTATGTTGTCCGGCGGTCAAAAGCAAAGAATAGCCATAGCTCGTATACTACTAAAAAATAGTAAAATAATAGTATTTGACGAGGCAACTAGTGCACTAGACAATGAGAGTCAAGGACTAATCGTTAAGGCAATAGATAGCCTTAAGAAAAATCACACTATAATAATTGTAGCACACAGATTGTCTACAATTGTTGGTGCGGACAATATAGTAGTTTTGGACGGCGGCAAAATCTTAGCCCAAGGCACACACGAAGAATTGTTCAAAAAGTGCAAAATGTACAAAGACCTATATAAGAGCGAAGAGACAAGAGTAGAGTTAGAGGGCAAACTTGAAAAAGTAAATGAGATAAATACTGTTTTTTAATCATAATAGCAACAAAAAAATGCAAGCTAAAATTTTAGCTTGCATTTTTGTTATAAATTATTTTTCTTGTGGTGTATCTATTGTGTAATAAAATGTTTGACCGCAAGAATTATCTAATTCTTCTTTGCGGGCGTTAGCTTCTAAGATAAGAGACATCTTAGGTAGCTCAAACTCTTTTTGATAATTTCTATCTGTTAGTAAGGTTTGGTCTTGCATAAATCCAGCACCATAACCTTTTCCTTGCATTATTGCCTCGCTATCGCTGCCATTTAGTATACCTTTTTCATAAGTGCTGTCACAATATAATGTTTTACCATCAAGATTGACTTCTACCATTGCATGGTCGCCAAGTCCAATAACTTTTGAATCAATACCAATTTTTTCGAACATATATGAAATAGTGCATGCATCACTAAGGCAAGTGCCTGCATGGTTGCGAAGTCCATAATAAACTTCTTTCATAAGTTCTCTATTGATGTCGTCATGATAAATATTCTTTGAAGCAACTCTCATAAATTGTGTTAATACTTTGTCATATGCTATATCGCTAGTAACATGATCAAAAACTCTTCTTGCATAGTCAAGTTTTTCGTCTATGCTTTCGCTGCCGTCAATCTCTATGCCACAGCCAGAAAAAATTTGTTCAATCTCATCATCAATGCCGTTTACAATATCGCGAGTGCTTTTCCCTTCAAAGGTGCTTTCCATCAAGTCGTAGTATTTTCTTAGTGCAGAATTTTTTATCATCTCAATGGCTTTTTCTTCAAGGGTCTTTTCTTTTGGACTGTCTGTATTCATAATAGGCTTAGGGCTAAATTGTTTGCCTTCGTCTTTTACTTCTGTGGTAGTTTCTGGTGATTTAGTGCCGCCAAGTTCATCTTTACTGATTTTGCCAACAACTGGCTTATCTTTCTTTTTTCTTTTTAGAAATTCGAACATAATAACATCTCCCATATATTCGCCATATTATACCGCCGGAGCGTACTTTTTGTCAATATGCAACTTTTATGGCAAGGCTATTTATGAGCCCTAAAAACTATATAAAATAAATATATTGAAATTTGATATGTGGAAATATTAATTTGATAAAAAAATAGACACTATGGAGGTGTCTATCTTTTTTATTTTGAAATTATATGTTTGACAATTATTTAATCAAATATCTCTACAAGTATAGTTGTTTATATTTTTGATAAACTTTTGATTAGTTTCAAAAGTTAAATTTCTATTAAATATTTTTCTAGCATATTTAGTTACTTGCTAGCGTGCTCACTTGCAGCCCTCTTGATAAGCCTCTCTAATATGTATTGATAGTCGCCGCCAGTATAAGGCTTAACAATTAAAGACTTGTCTGTAGATTCAAGTTCTACAATTTTCAATTCCTTTGGCTCAGATAGAGTAGATATAAGCCCGAAGATTATATTGTCTAACTTCTCGGCGGTAAGAACTAAATATTTTTTGTTATCACTAAGAGTGATGATAGAATTTTTTATTTTCATCTTAAACTCCTTATAATGTAAGAGGTGCGTTGCCTGTAGGAGTGGTAGCAGTTGTTTGGTTAGCCTCAGCATTTATGTTATCGGTTAGAGTCTTAATTGAGTTATTACACATATCTAGTATAGCGGCAGTTTCTGGGTTTTGTATATCTGCGCCACTTTCTTTTATTCCAGCAATAACTGAGTTTGTCTCATCTAATTGACAGTTTGCCCACTTAACATAATCAAATTGTGTTGCAGGCTCTACGCTTACAACTTCTACTGGTCCATCAATTTTGATTTGACTCTCGGCATCTATTACTTTTTGTCCTTGCTCGGTGGCAGATTGTATTTCTTGTGCTTGAGCTTGTACAACACTTGCCATCTCGGCGTATTTTGAGTAATCTAGCACTCCATAACTTGTGCACATATCTTTTACTTTTTGGATTTGAGCGTCAACAGTGTCTCTTAACTCTTGATGGCTTAAATTACTTTTTGACATACTAACTATTCTGTTAACAGCGCTACGAACATTAAGGTCTGCGTCATATCTCAAAGTCTCAAAACTACAACCTACAACATCTGCCCATGAGTTGTTAATTGATCTAAGTAGAGTAGTCTTTTGTTTATCGTTCAAGTTTTCGCTAAGTTTTACGCTTCCAAATATTCCGCTAAATGCTCTGTCAAATTCTTGGCAATATGCACTTTCGCTGTATCTATCTTTTAGCTCAAAAGCATGCTCTGCAAGCTTTCTTACACCAGTCATAATATTTTCGGTGCTAGAGCTTAGTGTTGCTGATTCTTCGGCATTAAGGTAAAGCTCGGCAGTTTTGTCTTTTTGCTTGGTAGGTTTGTACTTTTGAGTGCCGCATACTTTATTAAGAGCGTCTGCGATAAGTTTTGAATCAAACATCCCTGTTGCTTCAAAATTTTCGCCTTGCGCATCGTGGTCTTTTATTTTGTTAAAGTCCGGAAGTTGTCCAAACCATGGTAAACTATCAATGCCTTTATTTTGGATATAGTTTGCGTCCCATGTAAGGTCTAGCGGATACCAAGTGCCGTCAAACTTAATTGCGTTCCAGGTGTGAACACGAGGCTTGTTGATAATATCACACTCTATACCTAGTCTGTCCATAGCTTCTTTGAAAACGATTGCATATCCAGCGCAAACACCTTGCCCAAGAATTGTGTTTAGATTGCGGCGTTTGTCGCCAAGAGAGCCTGTTGCATCTTCGTATCTTATATTTTCGGCAAGCTTTTTGTACATATATACAGCTTTTTCTAGATTGTTCCAAGTTGGGTCAATGCCTTGCTCATATTCTTCGAATTTAGTTATTACGCTAGCAACTTCTGTAGGTGAATAAATTGTTCTATTTTGTATTCTGCGTTCGTTATATTTTGGCTTTTTGCTTCCATTATATCCGCCTATTATATGTATACTAACTTTTGGAGATAGAGCGGCGATAACTTGTGCAGATTGACCTACGGTATTTTTTAGAATAACGGTAGGATTTTTGCCATTGTTTAGAGCCTCTACATCTTCCATTGTCAAAACTTTATCTACAATTATAGTGTTTGGAGTTTGCTCACTAGTAGTTTGTTGTGATATGTTGGCCATGTTTTTTCTCCCTTATATTTTTAGTTTAGCATATTTTTGAGTGCAATTCTATATTTTCTCAAAAAAAAGTTGCGAATAATATAGTTAAACTTTTTTCCTAAGTATTGTTTTGATAGGCTCAAAGCCAAGCTTTTTGTAGCACTTTTCGGCGGCAATGTTGGTGTTTATATATGTTATCTCAAGATGAAGCGAGCCGTATGTATTACTTGCCCAGTCAGTTACAGCTTTTATAAGAGCTGTGCCAACACCAAGTCTTCTAAAATTTTCCTTAACAAAAAGACCATCGATAGAGACTATGTTATCTTCAAATGATGTACCCTTAGTATATTCTCTAAAAGCGTACACAAAGCCTATAGGTTCGCCCTTTGCAATAGCTAAGGCAAGATATTTATTTTCGCTATCAAGAGCTCTTTTATAAAAATCGCTCACAACAAACTTTTTGTTTATTAACTTGTCAAGTCCGCTTTCGTACTTGATAAGCTCTGTAAGAAATTCATCACAAATTTTTGCGTCTTCTATGGTGGTAACTCTTTTTATTTCCATAAACATCTCCGTATAATTTTTTGCTAAATTTTAGCAACTAATTTATATTTTTAGTATAACACCAAAAACAAAAGTTGTCATATATTTGCCATTTATTAGACATTTTTTATAGGTTTTGATATTATATTTATATATTTAGGAGGCAAAAATGCTTAATCCAGCGACAATTTATCATAGGCCTAGAGGTTCTTGGGCATATGCAATAGATAATAATACCATAAGGATAACTTTGAGAGCGGGCAAAAATAGTATAAAGACTATAAAAGTAATCCACTATGACAAGTACCGCCAAAGCGAAAAGTACGAGACCCCTATGAAAAAAGTTGCTTGCGATGGCACTTTTGATTACTGGCAATGTGAAGTCGTGCCAAAATATAAAAGGCTTGCTTATCACTTTGTGATCGGTGACAAAAATCCACTTTACTTTTCGGAAAATGGACTTACTAAAACATTTGATAATAGTACAGAGATTCATGATTTCCAATATGCCTACATTAACCCAAACGATGTATATAAAGTACCTGAATGGTTAAGAAGTGGCTGCATTTACCAAATTTTCCCTGACGGCTTTGACAACTTCGGCAGAAAGAAACCTCTACCAGCAGAGTACTGCGGCGGGACATTTGTCGGCATAATCAAGCACCTTAATTACCTTCACGACCTAGGCGTTACAGTTTTGTACTTTAATCCTATACACAAGTCAACTACATATCATAGATACGATATCATAGATTACTTTTCTATAGACAAAACTCTTGGCACAGAGGCAGAGTTTAGAAAGCTTGTTAATGAGTGCCATAAAAGAAAGATGAAAGTCGTTATGGATGCGGTGTTTAATCATACATCTAACCAAAATCCAATTTTCTTAGACATTTCCGAAAACGGCAAAAAATCTAGATACTACAACTGGTACATAATACATAAGATGAAAGGCAAAACCCCTGTAGAGTACGAGACTTTTGCCTTCGAAAAATATATGCCAAAGCTTAATACCGCCAACCCAGAAGTGCGTGACTTTATACTAGACGCCCTAAAATATTGGATTAAAAAGTATGACATTGACGGTTGGAGATTTGACGTAGGTAACGAAAAGAGTATTGAGCTTATTCGCCGTATAAGAGAAGAGCTAAAAGACCTAAAACCAGATTTTTATCTACTAGGCGAGATATGGCACAACCCATACCCATTTGTATGCGGAGATATGTATGACGGCGTTACTAACTTTGCTCTAAAATTTCTTCTTATGGACCTTGGAAAAGAAAAAATTAGCGCTGAAACTTTTGTTAATAGATATAACAACTACTTTTATAATTTACCATTACAAGCCAACATTGCTTCGTCTAACTTTATCTGCAACCACGACACTAAGCGTATACTTACAGAGATGGGCTCAGAGAAACTTGTTAAGTTTATTATTCCGTTCCAATTTATGCTAACAGGCATACCTACTATCTATTATGGCGAAGAACTTGGTATGGAGAATAACCCAAATTACACAGGCGACAAAGCCGCTCGTACGCTAATGGAGTGGGATAAACTAAAAGACAATACTCTTCTTGATTATTACAAAAAACTAATCAAATTAAAGAAGACTAATAAGTGCCTAATCTTTGGTGACCAAAGAGTTTATGAAAGAGGCGGGCTTATATTTATTGAGAGAATTTTTGAGGACCAAAAAGTCACAATGGTAGCCAATTCTACCTCTAAAAAAATTAAGTTCAAAACCCCTCTTACTAACTATCTTGACGACATCAACAACGACTATATTATGCCAAAAGAAGTTAAGATTTTTATAACAAAATAACTTTAAGTTTTTTGCACAAATTAACGAAAATGCAAATTATAGAAATGGGCAAAAATGCCTCAAAAATTGGCAAAAATGAGTAAAAACAGCCTAAAATTTGATAAAATCAAAAATTAAAATACAACAAAAAAAACGACTAAATTTTAGTCGTTTTTTTATTATTTTGTTATGATTTTTGTAGCAATTTTTGAGCTTAATTTTTTAATCAACTTATGCAAGTTTTTGAGACCAAAATTATACAAAAATTATTACTAATTTTGCGTTCGTATTTAGTCCAAAATTGCCATCAATTTTTTAGCAAAAATTTTTTAATAGTTAAATAATTTTTTATCTAATTACTTGTTTTTGTCTACTCTTGTTTGGTTGCCGTTTTCATCAACATCGATGATGATTTGGTCTTCTTCTAGAGGCACTCTTGAGAACATATCTTTGATAGATTTTTTAGCTTTTTTAACTTTTACAGTTACCCAAATTGTATCAATCAAGTCGCATAGACCATCAAGTATTATAGCAGCGCCAAGTATGATGAATAATACATCTTCGCTAGCTGGTACGCATACAAGTACGATACCAAAGGCAAATAGTAGGCAAGCTAGGATTGTATCAACCCACCAGTATTTTGCACCGTATCTTCTGCTATCAAAAGATGTTTGAACAGCAAATAGTCCTTTTACAACGATGATTAGTCCGTAGATAAATCCGAACAAACCAGCGCTAGCAAGTAGGTCAGCAGAGCCAAAGAATACTAGGCTCAAAACGATGTCGATTACGCCACCCACGAAGCCAAATGGCTCGATGCCGTATCTAAAGTAACTAACGCATTTGATGATGCCGCCAAGCATTAGTAGGCTGGCGAATAGATAAACTATTGTGGTCTTAGTGAAGTTAGGACAAGCGATAAATAGTATACCGACAACAATGCTTGTGATTGAGCTAACTAGTGACCAAGCTTTAATTTTTTTGAAAAACTCTCTCATAATTATCTCCTTTATTTTTTTTACGGTAATATTGTAGCACACTTATAAAAAATAATACAAACAAATTTTGCACTTTTGTTCAAAATTACAATTTTTTATACACTTTTTTGGTTTGGGCGGAAAACTTTTTTGGGGATTATTAAAAATTTCTGGCAAAACTAGCCGCCGCCCATTTCAAAGTTGTATAAAGGGTGTTAAAAATGTCAAAATCAGTTGAGAAATTGATAATTATAGTATATTATATAGATGTAAATCTATACTATGGATAAGGTGTACTATGGGAGATATGAATTGGGAAGACACCGAGAGAGGCGGTCACCTAAAAAAATTTTTCATAAAAATGCTTGTATTTTTGCTAGTAATTGCCATTGCGGTAGTCGCAGTGATTTTTTTGCGTCCTAAAAAAGAATATTACAATGTAGGAGTTACTGGCGAAACTTATTGCATTCCGCATTTGACGGGCGAAGGCAAATATGAAAGTGGTAAGACTATAACAATTTCTGCAGATGACATACCGGGGTATGCATTCAGGAACTGGACTCTTAATGGAGAAGTAGTTTCTACAGATGCAGAATATACCTTTGTAGTTAAAAAAGAGACTTCTGGTACATATATCGCAAATTACGAGGCTATAAATTATAGCGTGCGTATGTTAGGCATCTATGGTGCTTTTAGCGTTACACCTACTGCCAATGTCGGCGACCTTATCGAGATAAAAGACATAACACCTAACGAAGGCTATGAAGCCGGTAGAGCATATTACACCCTAGACACCAATACTGAAGAAATTACAATCGTTAATAATAAATTCTACATGCCAGCAGGAGATGTTAGAGTAATTGTAGAGTTTAACCCTATCACATACACAATAGAATACGAGCTAGACGAAGGCAAGTTTGAAGAAGGCACAACTGTCGTAAGTACATATAATATCAAAACTACAAGCTTTACTTTGCCTAAGCCTACTAAGTTTGGTTACGACTTCATAGGTTGGACGGGCCCAAACCTTAACTATCCAACAGAGACTGTAACCATAAGAAGAGGCTCTACTGGCAATCGTAAATATACAGCCAACTATGAGTATCATACATATTCTATCACTAATGTAAATGGCCAAAACGGAACAATCACTGTAGATAGCAGCGCAAAATACAAGTCAACAGTCGGTGTTAGTGTTACAGCAAATGGCGGCTTTGGACTTTCGGAATTATACTATATCTTAGAGGGTACCGATACCAAAGTTCCAATCATAGACAATGCCTTTGAGATGCCAGCAGGCAACGTAACTATTTATTCAACATTTAGCAAAATAGGCTATACTATCAAACTTGCAAATATAACTCATGGTAGCGTAAACATAGATAAGACAAGCGCTTACCTTGGCGAAAGTGTTGGTATTAGAGTTCAAGCAGATACAGCATACAGATTTAGCCGCAGCTACTATGTAGTAGATGGCAGCGTTGAGCAGAGAGAGTTTAGCGGCTCGTTCTATATGCCAGGCGGTAATGTAACTGTTGTCGTAGAGTTTACCCCAGAAATTTATTCACTTAAACTTAACCTAAATGGTGGTAAATTGAATGGCGTAAGTTATGACGGCATTTACGAATATATGACCTATACCGTAGAGAGCAACAGAATAGTTCTTCCTACTCCAGATGAGAGAGAAGATTACGAGTTCTTAGGTTGGTCAGGTACAGATATTTTACCAGAAGGCTCTTATGTTCTAAGTTATGTTATTCCAAGAGGTTCTTGGGGCGAGAGAACATATTCTGCTAACTGGAAAATAAGAACTTACAAAATTACTTTCAACAACTATGACGGCTCAGAGCTTCTTGTACTTCCAGCAGTTGAGCACGGTACTATTCCACAATATGTAGGCACTCCTACTAAGCCATCTACAGAAGAATATGACTATATCTTCAATGGCTGGAGTCCATCACTTGTTGCCGCAACCAAAGAAGCTATCTACACCGCAACCTTTACCCAAAAATTACACGAATACACCATAACATTTGATTCTTGTGGCGGCGAAAGTGTTAACCCGTATATAAGACATTATAACGATAATATCGGCACTATGCCAACCCCTACAAGAAGAGGTTACAACTTAGAAGGCTGGTTTACTAGAGCAGAGGGCGGCGCTCAAATGATAGCTAGTGACAAAGTAACTGCAGACGCAACATACTACGCTCACTGGTCACTAGTAGAGTATACTGTAGAGATAGACCTAGCCGGCGGAAGTTTCTCTGGCCAAACTTCATTTACTTATAATGTAACTAGCGAAGATATAGCTATCCAAAGACCTTCTAAGACTGGTTATACATTTACTGGATTTACTGGCACAGAATTGTCAGAAAAGACGCTAGACGTAACTATTGCTCAAGGATCTGTCGGCAATAGAGTATACCTTGCTACTTATGAGGCTATCAAGTACACAATTAAGTGGCTTAACTATGACGGCTCAACATTACTAGAAGAGCAAGTAGCTTATGACACTATGCCAGAGTACTCAGGCGAAAAGCCAACTAAGCCAAGAGATACAGAGTATAGCTATGTATTTAATAATGTATGGCAACCAGCTATTACCAAAGTAACTGGTAACGCAAGTTATACAGCACAATTTGAGGCAGTAACTAACGGCTACACAATTTCATTTGATTCTCGTGGCGGTAGTGATGTCCATGAGATAACCAAAGATTACAACAAAGAAATAGGAACACTTCCAATTCCAACATTTGATGGTTATACATTTGACGGCTGGTACACCGCAGTAACCGGCGGAGATAAGTTAACCGAAACAACCAAGGTAACAGAAGATAAAACATACTATGCTCATTGGAGCGTTATCACATATACAATTTCATACTCACTAGACGGCGGAACAGGTACAGGCGTTACAAGCTATACTGTCGAGACCGAAACATTTACGCTATTTACCCCAACCAAAACAGGTTACGCCTTTGTAGGTTGGACAGGCACAGACCTTACTAGCGCAACCGTAGAGGTTGTGATCGAAAAAGGCTCAATCGGCAATAGATCATACACCGCTAACTGGTCACAAAGTGCATTTAATATATCAAAAGGTACAGTAACTAACGGCACAATTGATGCCCCAGCCAATGCATTTATGGGCGCAACCGTTACAATTACCGCAACACCAGCTGAAGGCTACGAAGTTTCTAACTACTATTATATCGCAGCCGGCTCAACCGAAAAAGTAACCGCGACAAATGGCAGCTTCACAATGCCAGCTAGCGATGTTACAGTTTATGCAGAATTTGTAAAAGCTACATTCACAATCACTATTGCAGACACAACTAACGGACTAGTTAAGAGTAGTAAGACTTCTGCAACTATGGGCGAAGAAATCACTTTGACCATAACAGCAGACAATGGCTATTTTGCTAATAGCGTAAGTTATAGACTAGCAGGAAGCACTCAAGATATTACTATTACTAATAGCAAATTCACAATGCCAGCAAGTAATATAACTGTGTATGTAGTGTTTGGTTTTAGAAATTATACTATTACCAAAGGCACAATAGCTAACGGCACATTGACAGTTCCAGATACAGCTAAATACAAAGACACAGTTACTGTAACCGCAACACCAGCCACTGGCTACGAGCTAACAGCTCTATACTACTACCTAGAAGGCGACAATACTACTAAGATAACCGTTACTGATAACAAGTTCACAATGCCAGCTAGCAACATAACCATCTATGCAGAGTTCACTGCTATGACTAAGGTAACAGTAGATATAGAGGGCACTATTAGAAGCTTCCCATGTGCTAAGGGCGCTAAACTAGAAGATATTCTTCCAGAAGATCTAAACGAGCACAACACAAGCGGCTACTATACCGAGGACGAAAGCGGCGACCGTACATACTATGACGCAAGTTATGTAGTAACCGGAGATATAACCCTAAAGACACACCTTGCAACCCTAGACAAATTAACCTTCACTGCCGACAACGCAAGCAGTCCAACAAGCTACAGCGTTAAGGGTAGTGACAACACTGCAACATCAATCGTAATCCCTAAACTATACAATAACTTACCAGTTAAGGCGATAGCTGAAGCCGCGTTTAGTAAATATGAAAAGTTAACAAAACTTGAGATGTCTAATACTATTGAATTAATCGGCTTGAAAGGTAGCGGTGAATCAACCTGGGCTAGAATTATAAATGACTCTCTAATAACCTCAATTTATTTGTCAGAAAATGTTAAAACTATATATCCAGGAGCCTTCAGCGGGGTTCAATTAACGTCTATAAAAGTCTCTAAAAACAATACTTCTTACAAAGTCGTAAATGATTGCCTATTAACTTTTGATGGCGAAAGTTTGATAGCAGGATGCTCAGGAGATATAACTATTCCAAGTAGCGTAAAGACTATTGAAGCTCATGCTTTTGATCAGAATATGGTAACATCAATAACCTTTAATGAAGTACTAGAAACTATAAATAGTTATGCATTTTACAAAAATAAACTTAGTCAAATTACTTTCCCATTAACGCTAAAAGAAATTGGGGGTAGTGCCTTTGCATACGGTTCACTTGAAGAAGTTGTATTTAACGAAGGATTAGAGGATATAAGGGAAGATGCTTTTACTAATGGAAAAATTAAAGACCTTAATATACCAAAGACTGTTAAAATAATTGAAAAAAATCCATTTAAAAATATTGGATATCTTGAAACAATAACCGTAGTAGAAGGGAATTCATATTACAAGTCTGTAGATAACTGCTTATTGACTATAGATGGAGAATACTTAATTACCGGTTGTAAAAATTCGGCGATTCCTAATACTGTAAAAGAAATAAAAGAATATGCTTTTGCTAATGTTAACCTAAGAAAAATTAATATTCCTAATGGAGTAGAAAGAATAGAAAAATATGCCTTTTTTGAGGTACCTTTGGATGAAGTATTTTTACCTTCCAGCATTTCAGAAGTTGGACTTGGTGCTTTTATGACCCTAGAAAGTTTAGTAACCGTTTATCTAAATAACACATACTGTTATACTAATGCTGATGGTGGTTTTTATGATGACCTTGGACAAGTTCTTGGACATGCAACCAAAGTCTATGTCCTAGCGTCAGTTGATGATGGCTCTAACGCATACCTAAGCGATACTACTAAATTCCCATACGTATACGCAGGTATTATGTACAATGGCAATACTTACAAATTGTACAGCAAAGAAAAGGTAGAGTTAGTTACAGTAACTCTTACAGTAGACGGGGTAGAGCATACTTATGATGGCTTTAAGAATAGTACTCTAGCATCTGCCTTACCAGAAGAGTACAATGAGTATAATACTAGCGGTTACTATATCGAGCTTGACAATGGCGACCGTGATTACTATGATGGCGATTATGTATTGACCGCTCCAATATCTTTAACAACCCATGTGGCTACTCTTGACAAAATAAGATTTAGTAAATTAGGCTCAGGTTATAAAGCTGGCTTCAAAAACACATCAATTACAGGAGATTATGTAATCCCTAGATTATATGACGGTTTACCTGTTATACAGATTGAAAGCCGTTCTAGTTATTCTTTTGGTAGTAGTAAGACTGTTAATATCACAAGCATAGAATATCCTTCTTCTATTACATTTATTGGTTCCAATGCGCTAACGGATACGAAAATACAATCTCTATTTGTAAGTAAAAATATTGTAAACTTTAACTTGGGTATCACAGTAAAATGTAATGAACTAAAAAGTATAAAAGTAGATACTAGAAATGCAAAGTACAAAGATTATAATCAAAATTGTGTTTTAACTATCGATGGCAAGACTTTGATCTCTGGAACAAAAAATACCACCGAAATTCCTTCTGGAGTAACTAAAATAGAAAATGATGCTTTTCATGCACTTACTAGCTTAAGATCTATAATTATAACTGAGGGAGTTACAACGATTGGACACGATGCTTTTGCATATACTGGATTAACACAAGTTGTGTTGCCTAAGAGCTTAACCAAGATTAACTGGAGAGCTTTTATGAATTGTTACGGTTTAACTAAAATAACCGTTGCAGAAGGAAATATTACTTATAAATCTGTAAATGATAATTGTGTTTTGAGTGCTGATGGTACAAAACTAATTACATGGACTAAAGAAGTAACTATTCCTGATACCGTTACAAGCATAGAATCTTATGGAGCTATCACAATAACAGATAAACCAATTACTTTACCTTCAGGGCTAAAGAGAATAGAAATGTATGCATTTAGCTTCAGCTATGGTTATTACAGTGCATCGGCGGCAAGCCCAGTTATTCTTCCTGAAGGACTAGAATATATAGGAACCCATGGCATTGTTTTATGGGACATTAGTGAATTATATCTTCCAAGTAGCATAACAGAACTTGGTTCAAATTTGGGCACCACAATTATTGATAGTGTGGATGCTGTATATATTAACAATACATATTGTTATGAAAATGTATTGAATACTGATACAACTTGCTTTAGATTTGAAACTGAGGTTAAAAAAGTCTACGTCCTAGCTTCAGTAGATGACGGTACTAATACATATCTAAAAAACACAGCTAATTTCCCATACAAGTATACCGGCGTGGTATACAACGGCAAGACATATAACTTGTACAGCAAAGAAGAGTTTAACCAAAGAATTACAATGCTTGCAGATGGCAGCAGAAGGACATATTTTGGAAATAATGGACAGGCTCTTTCTACCTTCTTGCCGGAGGAGTTAAATGAGCATAACACTAGCGGTTATTACTCTGTAGATGCAAATGGTGTGCGTACCTACTACGATGCAAGTTATATTGTTACTGAGGAGTTAGAGCTAAGAACTTACACAGCAACTTTTGACGGTCTAAAATTTACTGCAGATAATACTTCTAACCCAACATATTATTGTGTAGAAAGGAGTTCTTCTACTGTAAAGATCTCAACCAAAACCCTTGTTATTCCAAAATATTACAATGGACTACCTGTTAAAGTCGTAGGAAAAGTTCCATATGAAAACGGTGCTGTGTATACATTTGAGATACCTAATACAGTAGAAGTTTTTGCTCCAGAAATTATGTATCATTGTAGCTCTCTATATTTACCAGATAGTGTAAAAGCTATTGGAACAATTTCAAATCTATACGGTAACAATATAAACAAGGTAAGTCTACCACCTACTCTTGAGAAGATTAATGCTGTCGTTTCTGGGAACTCAGTAACATATTCTGCTACAATAGAGAATCCATTTAAGTGGAGTAATTATTTAGATAGTATAGAGTTAAGAGGCGAGAGTGAGAATTTTAAGGTAGTAAATAACTGCTTATTGTCAAAAGATGGTAAAACTCTAATATCTGGCACTAGAAAATCTATAATACCTGATGGCGTTACTATTATAGGCATCAGTGCTTTTGAAAAAATTAATCCTTCTACACTTACATTGCCAGATGGTCTTGAAAGAATTGAAGATAATGCTTTTAAGGACTCTAACTGTGGCGGGATTGCAGAGTTGGTTTGCCCAAGCACTTTGAAATACATTGGACAAAGAGCTTTTAGTAATATAAGTAGCAAACTTACAAAAATTACACTTAATGAAAGCTTGGAAACGCTTAATTATAGTTCTTTTGAATATGCAAAAATAACCGAAATTAATATTCCGGCAGAATGCACTATTAACGGAGTCATTTCATATGAATATTCCAACCCATTTAGAGCATGTAAAAATCTTGTCAGCATTACTGTAAGTGCTGGTAGTACAAAATACAAAGTCGTAGATAATTGTTTATTAACTATAGATGGAAAAGATCTAATTTTTGGATGCAATACATCTATTATTCCATCAAGCGTTGAGACTATCGGTTACCTAGCATTTAGCGGAGTCCAAAAGGATGAAATAACTATTCCGGAAAATGTAAAGACCATTGAACATAGTGCTTTCTTCCAGTCTAGTATTAAGACGGTATATTTTTCTGCAGGACTAACAAAATGCGCATCTGGTGTTCTTGATGATGGTATAAGTACTATATATATTAATAATAGTTATACTTACAGTCTAACTTATTATTATTCAAATAAGTCTGACGGGCTTATCAGTGCTAGTGCTTCTATCAAATTAATCTATGTCCTAGCTTCAGCAGATGATGGCTCTAATACTTATATTAGTACAACTAATTATCCTTACAAGTATACTGGCGTGGTATATAAAGGCAACACATACAACTTGTACAGTAAGGAAAAATTAGATACATACGCAATAACACTTACTGTAGACGGTGTAGAGCATACTTATGACGGTACAAGAGGTTATACATTATCTTCAGCTATCCCAGAAGAGTTTAACGAGCATAATACTAGCGGATACTATATTGAGCTTGATAATGGAGACCGTGATTATTACGATGCTGACTATGTAATAATGGGTCCAATCTCTCTAACTACTCATAAGGCTACTTTAGATCACTTATCTTTTACTCCTGATGATGAATCTAACCCTACATATTACAAAGTAAAAGGTACATCTGTTGTTGAAAATGCTGTCATACCAAAACTATACAACAACAAACCTGTTAAAGAGTTGCCTGATGATGCTTTTTGGTTATATAAATACAAATCTGTTGAGATGCCAGTTACAATAGAAACTATTGGTAGAGGCGCACTATATGCGATAGGTTTGACATCTCTATATATTCCACAAAATGTCAAAACTATAACAGATTACAACCCAGCATGGGGCAATGAAGATTTAGCGGAAATAAAAGTAGACTCAAAGAACCAATATTTTACCGATATGGATAGTAACATAATCGTAGGAAAAGCTACTATGAGATTAGTAACAGGTAGCAAAAATTGCACAATTATACCTGATGGTATAAAGGTAATAGGGCAAAATGCATATTATGGTTTTTATAATTTAGGTGCTGTAGTGCTTCCTAATACAGTTGAAGAAATTGAATTTTATGCATTTAATGGCTGCGGAATTACAAGTATAAATCTACCAGAAGGCTTGACTAAAATAGGGAGTATGTCATTAATGTATTTGAGGGCAGAAAGCATAACTTTGCCTGAGAGTTTGACGACTATAGAAAGTGATGCTTTTGGTTATGGATACCTAAAATCTATACATATCCCAAAAAATTTAACTCAAATGTATGACAATGCGTTTTATGATTGCCCTCTTACAAGTATTACTGTAGATAGTGAGAATAAAGCTTTTTATACTATAGATAACAACTGTCTAATTAAAACTGGTACCAAAGAGTTACTTATAGGGACAAAAGACACTGTTATTCCGTCAGATATAAAATCTATAGGTACTCGTGCTTTTTACCGTATCAAAGAGATAACTAATATTACTATTCCTGAATCTTGCACATCTATTAGTGCATATGCATTTGAAGGAACTAAACTTACTTCGGTCACTATTCCTGCATCTATTTCTCGATATGTTGGGCAAGGGGCTTTTGATATAGATACTTTGAAGACTGTATATATTGATAGCTCACAAATCTACAAGGCCGCTACAAAAGCAGATATCCATACTGTAGGTGGCTTGTTAAAAAACGCTACCAGAGTTTATATCCTAGCGTCAGTTGATGACGGCTCTAATACATATCTAAGCAATACTACCAACTACCCATACAAGTACACTGGCATGACTTATAATGGTAAGACTTATAATGTGTATAGCAAAGAGCAAGCGTATAGTGTAACTCATAGTAGGTCAGATGGAAAAGTGGCTGTTAATGGATTGCAATCTAAATATTTTTCGGGGGATACAGTTAAGTTTTCATTCTCATTCGGAGATTATTACGAATTAAGTTCTTATACTATATCTGGAGGAGTTACAGCTACTAAGTCTGGTGCCAACTATACCTTTACAATGCCTAGTAAAAATTGCACAATTAGTGCAACAGCTAAGAGGAAGTCGGGGCTAACTAATATATACTTCATATCTATCAAGATAATGAATGGGTACACTTACGATCAAGTTATGAGAGCGGGTGGAACAACCGAGTTTGGATATGAATATGACGCAAATGACAAAGGTCATTCAACAGGTTTTTTCCTAAAAGCTCCATATAAATTGAACAAAGTAGAAGTATATAATGGTTCTACTCAGACCTATAGCTTTGAAGGTTCAGATCAAGTTAAGGCATTTGCAAATGATGCTTATGCATTTTGGGTTGATGTTAACTGGAAAACGTTAAATTATGATCCAATTTATTATCTATATATAACGACATAACTTAATTAAAAAAGACCAAATTATTTTGGTCTTTTTTTGTTCGGTTGATTTGTTCTTTGTTTATTTTATCCGTCTATTTTACCTTCTTGTTTTATCTATTTGTTATGCTTATTCGACTTTTTATTCTATTTGTTTTTTTTGTTTATATGTTTTGTTTATATGTTTTATTTATTTGCTTTACTTATATGTTTTATTTTTTATCAAACTTATTATACTTGATTTCATGAGATTGATAAGTTGTGTTTTATCTTGTTTTTTAAGTTTTATATTTTAAGTGAGTGCAATTTGCTGGCGTGATTGATAGATTTGTGTTTTGGCGGAGTGGGTTTTTGAGTGAATAAAATTATGTAGAAATTTGTTTAATTGGTGTTGTTTTTGGGCGGCTAAAATGTTATAATTGGAACTGGGAATTTATATATTATTTTAGGAGATTATTATGTACATTAAGGCAAGTAGAAAGTGGCAATTTGCACTCGAAATAGCTATGGTTGTGATTGGCACTTTTGTTATGGGCTTTGCGTTCAGCGTGTTTTTGGAGCCTAACGAAATTTCGACCGGCGGATTTTCTGCGTTATCTATGGTAATTAGTATTTGGCTTGCAAAAATTGGGCTTCCTAATGTCCCAACTTCTGCCATTTATCTAGTGCTAAATATCGGGCTATACTTTTTGGCTCTCAAGACTCTTGGTAAAAAGTTCGCAATCAAGGCACTAATAGGCATTGTTTCGTTTTCGCTTAGTATGGAACTTTTTAGTATGCTAAACATCAACTTGCCATTTGAAACTCTAGTTTCGGCTATTTATGGCGGCGTAATTATGGGTGTGGGCGTTGGTCTTGTTGTGCGTTTTGGAGGTTCAACAGGAGGCTCAGATATGATAGCTTGCATAGTCAAAAAGAAAAACCCAACCGCAACTATTGGCACGCTTATGATATGTGTAGATATGTTTATTATCTTTCTTACAGTTATAACTTTTAGCAACGGCGTTGGGCTTTTGCCTTATACAATTATCGCCCTTGTACTTAGTATGTTTGTTACAGACTTCGTCAACGAGGGTTACAAACAAATTAGAGCTTTTAATATTGTTACAACCAAACCTGAGGCTCTAGCTGAGGCTATAATGGACAAACTCGCTAGGGGCTGCACAATGAGTGAAGTAAAAGGTATGCACAGCAAGAGCGACAAATGCATCCTTATATGCCTTGCTAGCAAATACCAATCAGGTCAGCTAAAAGGCATAATTAAAAGTATCGACCCAGATGCTTTTGTGTACATGACCAAAGTATCTGAAGTAATCGGTGCATGGAGCACTGTTGAAGAAATACAAAAAGAAACTGCTGGAAAGCAAGATACAAACCCAGCTCGCCGTGGCACTCTAAAATCTATTAAGAGGAAGAAAAATGAGCAAGAATCAATCGCAGAAACTAAACAAGAAGTAACAGCTTCTCAAGACACCTCAAAAGTTCAAACTGAATCTGTTGAGGCTCAAGATACTAATGAGGTAGAGGAAGTTATCTCTCAAGAAGAGGCAACTGCTAAACCTAAAAAATCCAAAGCTAAAAAGTAAAGATTAAAAGCTTCTTAATAAATAGTGAAAAACAAAAACTCAAATAGCAAGCAGTAGAAGTTACAAGCAATAATAAGATATATATTAGTTAAAAGTATATATATAATATATAAAATAAAAGGTAAAACAAATGAGAAACGAAAAAGAAAAGTTCTTCGGCATTACGCACGCAGGTAGAGAGTGGAACGAGGACGCATATTATGTAGACGAAAAGTGTGGAATAGTGCTAGACGGTGCTACTGCACTTAATAACGAACATTACTCAAAAGAAGCCAGTGATGTTCGCTGGTATTCACAAAGATTAATAGAAATTTTGTCAAAAAATATAAACAAAAAAGCGAGTATTTTCGACATAGTAGTAAAAAGCAATCAAAAAGTAATCGCCGAATATAACAAGCTTGCCAAAGGCACTCCAATTTTGGATTATCCATGTAGTACCTGTGCATTATTTAGAGAAGTTGGCGATGATATAGAGTTTTTTGTTTTGGGCGATTCTGAGATACTTGTCGAGACAGTTAATAGTCTTTGTTTTTCGGTAGAAGATTCTCGCAATAAGGCAAATGACGGAATAGCTATAAGCAAACTTTTATATTTTGCAAAAACCGAAAAAACTTCGTTATTTGATGCAATAGCAAACCACCCAGAAGTGTTCCAAGGTTCTCGTAAAAACAAAAACTCTGAGGGTCATTACTTTGTATTATCTAATGACTCGAACGCTATCCGCAATGGGCTAACTTATACTATTCCCAAAAAGTTAGTCGCAAAAATTATTATAGTAACTGACGGGTTTGCACAAGCTTTTGATACAATAAAATTTATGACACAAGATGAGTTTATTAAGAGTATAAACTCACAAAAAGATGCTCAAAATGTATATGCAAAATTGCACAAAATACAACTAAAAGATGCCTCAGGCTTAAGTCACCCAAGAGCCAAACTTAGAGATGACGCAACGCTTGTATTCTCTCGCCTAAACGACTATGTGAAGTAAAAAATAAGATCGGTATTAAATAAAAATTAAGTGGCATTATTATATAAAAAATATCAAGTAAAAAACACTAAACTAACAGTAACAAAAAAATCCTATCTCATTTAATTGAGATAGGACTTTTTATACCCCTCGAAGTACCGTTTTTTGGACTTCAAATGTGATATTATATTTAATGATATATAAGGTTTTCTAATTAATATATTTTTTTAGATTATTTTGTCGAATGGATACTGATTTTAGTTATTTATGGTATACTGAGATTGTCAAAGAGTACTTGTTTTTTGCTCCTAGGGGCAATAAAAAAAGGCTTGCGCCTATTTTTATCTCCACAATGGAGATTGCTCAGAATAACATTTATTTGAACTCGTTATGTTATTTTGTACAATAGTATTTTATCACACAAAAGAGGGGATGTCAACAAAAATGAACAATAAATTTTATTTAGGATTAGATATTGGTACTGATAGCTGCGGTTGGGCACTTACTGATGAGAGATACAACCTTTCAAGAATATCTGGAAAAGACGCTTGGGGTGTTAGACTTTTTGAGAGTGCGGATGTTGCTGCGGCAAGAAGACAAAAGAGAACCGCAAGAAGAAGATTACAAAGAAGAAGACTCCAAAATGAGTGGCTAAGAGAGGTTTTTAGTCAAGAGATTGAAAAGGTTGATCCTAAATTTTTTGACAGGCTAAAGTATAGCAATTTATATCTAGAAGACAAAGAGCAAATGGGTATAAATAGTAAATACTCATTGTTTAACGATATTTTGGATGAGGTATACACTGATAAAGAGTATTATAGTAAGTACAAAACTGTTTATCACTTAAGAAGCGAGCTAGTCAAAAAGCCTGCTGATGATATTAGACTTTTATATTTAGCCGTTCATAGCATACTTACTCACCGTGGGCACTTTTTGTACACCATTGAAAGTAGTGAAAACATTGATGAATCAAAAATGTTTAATGACTTGGTGGACAAGATGGGCGAAATTATTGTCGCAGAAGATGGTGGTAAAGTTTTTAATATTGGACATTCATCAAAAGATAATTTTGATAGATTATATCAGGACCTAAAAGAGGGTACTTCTTTAAGACAAACAAAAGAAACTTTTGCCGAAGGTATTGGAGCTAAGTCAAAAAAAGATAAAGACATTGTAAAAATAGTTGTTGACGGCAAGTTTAAGCTAAAAGACTTGTTTGCTGAAATCGAAAAGGAAGATAACATTGAGGTCAACTTTAGCAGTGACAAATATGAAACAGAAGTATATGGGAAAATTATAGAAACTTTGGGAGATGATGACAAAGTATCTATAATTGATGACTTCCAAAAAATTTACTCTAGCATTCAGCTAAAAAGATTGCTGGGTGACCACAAATATATATGTCAATCGCTTGTTGAAAAATATGATATGCATAGTGCTCAACTAAGAGAATTTAAGGAATTTATAAAAAAATACTACCCATCAAAGAATGCATATGTTTTTAGATATGTAAAACCAAAAAAATCTAGTGATGGTAAGAAAAAGGCTGTTAACAATTACGCAGCTTATGTTTATTCTAATTTGACTAATGGCAAGAAACAAGTCATAGACGAAAAGTCTAGCAAAGAGGATTTTTATGCCTTTGTCAAAAAAGAAATTTTTGAAAAGGACCCAGAGATAGCCGCTGACGAAGAATATGTAAATTACAAGAATAAAGTAACAGAGCTAATGGCTAAGGGCGAATTTTTACAAAAGGTTCGTAGCCATGAAAATACCGTTTTGCCTAATAGTTTGTACACTAGTGAGCTTGAAGCTATTCTTGATGCTAACAAAGAAAAGTTTACCTTCCTAACTGAAAAGGACGAAACAGGTCTTACTAACGCTGAAAAAATTAAACAAATTATAGCTTACAAAGTCCCATACTTTGTAGGACCTATCGGCAAATCAACTGAGAAGTTTAGTTGGGCAGAAAAGCAAAACGACATGCCTCTTAGACCTTGGAATCTAGAAAAGATAGTGGACTTTGATAAGGCTGAAGATAAATTTATCCAAAGAATGACCAACAAGTGTACATATCTAAAGGATAAAGATGTTTTGCCAAAAGACTCTTTGTTATATTCAAAGTTTAGAGTCCTTAATGAGTTAAACAATCTAAAAATTAACGGGGATGGCATAACCGTAGAACTAAAACAAAAGATATATAATGAACTTTTTAAGAAAAACAAAAAAGTGTCTGTTAAGAGATTAAAGGAATTTTTGGTTGCCGAGAATATAGTTCCAAAAAGCGAAATTGCTAATGTTTCAATAACAGGCATTGATAGAGAGTTTGTTAATACTTTATCTAGTTATGTTACATTGGCAGGTAGATTTGGAGAAGATTTTGTTGATGATAATATTGAAATCTTTGAAAAGATAATCAAATATCATACAATTATTTCTGACAAAGATAGGTTGGCAAAAAGGTTAGAAAGAGAATTTAATATTTTTAGTGCTGATGATATAAAATTCCTAAAATCTCTAAACTATTCTAAGTGGGGAAGACTATCAAAAGAGTTTTTGACCGAGCTTAAATTTGTAGATAAACGCAAAGCTCAAAAAATTAACACTGAAAATTTTAGTAAAGATTATCAAGAAAAACGTTCTAATGGTGAGGCATTTTCTGTTATAGAGGCTATGTGGGAGACTAATAACAACTTACAACAACTATTCGACCAGGGTAATTATACTTTGGCAGAGAGAGTTGAAGAGCATTATGGCAAACTTGATAGAGATATTGTCTACGCAGATATTGACGAAATGTACTGCTCACCTTCTGTTAAGCGTGGAGCTTGGCAAGCCATTCAAGTAATTAACGAGATTAAGTCAAGGATAGGTAAGTATCCAGATAAAATTTTTGTAGAAGTTACAAGGCACGACGAAGTCAAGGGCGATGCCGGCAGAAAAGATTCTCGAAAGAAAAAAATAGAAAAATTATACAATAGTGCCGAACTTAAAAAAGTGTGTGAAGAGCTAAGTGTAGAATACAATGAACTTATGAGACATCTTTTGGGCGAAGATGGTAAGAGCGGTAAGACCGATGCCGAACTTCGTAGCGATAGATTGTATTTGTACTTTATGCAACTAGGCAAGTGTATGTATACTGGCGAGCCACTTGAAATTGATAAAATATATGACGACAATATATACAATATCGACCATATTATTCCTCAAAGCAAAATAAAAGACGACAGTCTAAACAACAAAGTACTTGTAAAGATGCAAGTTAACAAAGAAAAGGATAATAGTTATCCAATCAATGAATACAACCCACAAATACAAATAAAACAAAAAGCATTTTGGAAAATGCTTAACGAGAGAGGCTTATTGTCTAACGAAAAACTCGCAAGGCTATGTAGGACAGAGCCATTTAACGAAAGAGAAGAAATTGCTTTTGTTAATAGACAACTAGTAGAGACCAATCAAGAGTCAAAGGCAGTAACTGACCTTTTAAGAAGAGTTGTGGGCAACCCAACCTCAGTTGTATTCTCTAAAGCTGGTTTTGTAAGCGACTTTAGGAAAAAATTTGATATATTTAAGTCAAGAACAGTTAATAGCCTTCACCATGCAAAAGACGCCTACCTTAATGTTGTAGTTGGCAATATTATGGATAATAGATTTACAATTCCTTTCTTCTGGGATAATACAAAGGATGATATTAACAAAAGTATCACTAGAAATACCTCTAAAGTATTTGAAAGAGTTGTAAAATCCCCTATTGATGGTTCGGTAGTCTGGAACGGTTGCCTTCAAGAAGACATAGACAAATGCGAAAATGATATCAAGCGTATAAAAGAAATATGTTCTAAAAACACCTGCATAGTATCAATAATGCCTTTTGTTAATAATAATGGATTATTCTATGACGAGACTATATATAAGAGTGCAAAAAATGACCCAAATACAAAAGCGAGTGTTCCGCTTAAGGGAGATAAAAAGACACTAAGTAATGTCCAAAATTATGGCGGTTACAACAGCTTAAAAGGTGCTTATTTTACAGTTGTTGAAAGTATTGATAAAAAGGGTAAAACAAAGAAGACAATAGAGTCAGTACCTATCTTGATAGAATATACCTATCGTAATGACCCAGACAAAGAACAAAAAATTATTGAATACCTAGAAAAACAAAATAATATAAAAATCACCAAAGTCATCTTACCTGTTCTTAAGTATAAGTCTACCCTAAAAATAAATGGCGGATTATTTACCTTATCAGGAAAATCAGATAATAGGTGTGCTCTTTTGAAACAAAATCAATGGTATATAGATAATAAGTATATTGGTTATATAAAAGCTATTGAAAAATATCTAAGCTTAAGCGACACCGCCAAAGCAGGTCTTGTAAAAGGTGAAAATTCTATAATAGTATCTTTGGCTAAGAGTAAAGATGCTAAGGGAATTAAATTAACAAAAGAAGAGAATTTGAAACTTTATGATATGATGACTACCCAGTTGTCTAAAGAATTCTATTGCTTAGATTCTATTAAAGAAATTGCTAATAAATTAATGGAGACAAGAGAAAAGTTTGAAAATATGTCTATAGAAGACCAAATAAAATTACTAAATAATATCGCAGGATATATTGGGGGAACATACAATGTGGATTTGACTTTAATTGGAGGCTCGTCAAAATCAGGACAAACCCGTATTAGTAAAAACATTACAGACCTTGATATTAGCGTTGTAATGCAATCTGTTGCAGGATTTTCTAAGAAGGAAATTAAACTTTAATGGGGTTTAGGACTGTAGTTATAAAAAATCGCTCTAAACTAGACTTAAATTTTAACTACCTTGTCTGCAGAAATGATGATGAAACAAAAGTTTTTATACCAGAGATTTCCGTCCTTATATTAGAGTCTACAGCCATTTCTTTAACGACAGCTCTGATTAGTGAACTTATCAAAAACAATGTTAAAATAATCTTTTGTGACGAAAAACACAACCCTGAGAGTGAGCTGACCCCATACTATGGGGCTCATAATAGCTCAGATGTAGTGTATAGACAGATTAACTGGGATAAACTAAGCAAAGAAAAAGTTTGGACAGAAATTATAAGGCATAAGATAACTAAACAAAAAGAGTTTTTGGGGATGCTCGGCTACGACATAGAGTCTAGTATGTTACAAGGGTATTTGCAAGAGATTCAGCATAATGATATTACCAATAGAGAAGGGCACTCTGCAAAAGTTTATTTTAATGCGATATGGGGGCTGGATTTTTCTCGCAGAACAGAAGGGTATGTCAATAGTGCACTTAATTATGGATATGCAATCCTTCTTTCCTGCTTTAATAGAATAATAACCGCAAAAGGTTATTTAACACAACTTGGTATTTGGCATAAAAATGAGTTTAACGAATTTAATTTGTCTTGCGACCTTATGGAGCCTTTTAGAATACTGATAGACAAAAAAGTATATCTTTTGGAATTAAACGATAAAGATTATAAAAGAAAAGTGTTAGATATTTTTGAGCAAAAATTAAAGATAGACGGGAAAGAGCAATATTTTGAGAATGCTATTGCTATTTATACGCAGTCGGTTTTTGATGCCATAGAACAAAACAATGAAAATTTAATAAAGATGTATGAATAATAGATTTATGAGAATAGTAATATTTTTTGATTTACCAACGATAACAGCTCGTGATAGCGTAGAGTATCGGAAATTTAGGAAGTTTTTGATAAAAAACGGTTTTATTATGATGCAAGAATCTATTTATTCTAGGCTTGTAATAAATAGGAACTCCCTTGCACTTGTAAAGAAAAAAGTTAAAGATAGCTTACCTTCTGGTGGAAATATACAACTTTTAGAAGTTACCGAAAAGCAATTTGCAAGCATTGAATATTTAAGAGGCCGTGCCCAAAACAAAATTATTGATACCGAAAGTAGAGTGATAGAAATATGAAACTAACATGCAATAGATATGTTAGCCAAATAGACTTTGATAAAAGTACAAAATATATATTAGTGGTAGAAAATGCAAAAGAGTTTAGAAAAATTTGCTGTGAACTTTTGGCAGAGTCTAATGGAGAGACAGAGAGCGATTTTGTTTTTTCGGATAATGGACAAATTGTGTCTATGCAAAAATATATTTTACTTTTGTATGATTTTTTGGGGCTAGATATAAATAACAAAAAAATATTAAATGAAGTTGCATCTCAAGTAGAAGAAAAATTACAAACTTACGATTTTGTTGAGAAATTGTGCCAAATAAATAAATTAATTTTGGAAATTAACGACAAAGTCCTTGATGATTTTGATTTTAAGGTGTCTTATGATGAAGAATTCGGAATAGACAAGTTAATAAAAATTTCTAATTATAGGATTCAAGGAGCAAGTGATATTCTTGAAAAATTGCTTGCATATATCAAAGTTTATTCATCGCTTAAACCAATAAAAACTATTGTACTTATTGGAGTGATGCAATACTTATCTGCCGATGAACTATATTTATTTGCAAAAAATTTAGAGTATTTGGGGCTTAATTTGCTTTTGGTTGAGAGACAAGATTATAAACTTAAAAATTTTAATAGAATTTTAATTGATAATGATTTGTGCGAGATTTAGCAAAAAGCTAAATCTCTTGCACAATAATCATATATATGATATAATAAAAATATCAAAAAGTTAATACAAAATAAAATGCGGACAGCATAAGTAATTCTCTAATTTGAGGTTTGAGAGTTATGTTATTTTGTATATAACTAAAACTGTGCCTTTATTTGCTTTTGTGTCCGTGCCGTTTGAGAGTTATGTTATTTTGTATATAACTAAAACAGTAACTGCAGTAGCATTTGTTAAATCAGCGTTTGAGAGTTATGTTATTTTGTATATAACTAAAACTTGCTCTTATACCAAAAAGACAACCAATGGGTTTGAGAGTTATGTTATTTTGTATATAACTAAAACTCAACAGCTTTGTTTGGAGTGTCGACAAAAGTTTGAGAGTTATGTTATTTTGTATATAACTAAAACTAAATCATACTTTGGAGAGCTTAGTAGATTGTTTGAGAGTTATGTTATTTTGTATATAACTAAAACTAGTGATGATCGACAAGTCCCGGAACGCTAGTTTGAGAGTTATGTTATTTTGTATATAACTAAAACCAAGTACAAGATATGACAAATGCGGGACTTGTTTGAGAGTTATGTTATTTTGTATATAACTAAAACTATCTGTAGCAATGGTAATTAAAGAGTACAGTTTGAGAGTTATGTTATTTTGTATATAACTAAAACAGACAATTTTGCTTGAAATCTTGAGTCAGTGTTTGAGAGTTATGTTATTTTGTATATAACTAAAACACACGGTTACTTATTTGGAGTTGTTACAATGTTTGAGAGTTATGTTATTTTGTATATAACTAAAACCGATACAGATCCAGCTGCTTTGGCAATACAGTTTGAGAGTTATGTTATTTTGTATATAACTAAAACATTGCTTTGTTATACGCCTATTAAATTGTCAACAACATTGGAAGATGGGATAAAGCTTGAGGCGACAATAACATTAACAAATAGAATAACGTTAAATGCAAATGATAAATTGTTGAAAACAACAAAAACAACATTATTGTTTGGCCGGTAGATTTTACTGGTAAATTTTTGAGTGATAAGAAAAATTATTAAAAAATTTTTTCATATGATTGTAACATATTGTTACTAAATAATTTGAAGTTAGCTTGCATTTGTGTAACATATTGTTACACAACATTTATGTTATTAGCACTTATAACTGTAAGCAAAATACTACAGTTTATGATCAAGACATGCGGAATATGGATATTACGTTTAATAAGCCACCTATGTGACATTTTGTTACTTACAAAAAGAGCCTTTAAGGTTAGTAACAAATTGTTACATATATAATATATATAAAATAAAAGAATATAAAGAAGATAGTATTTTTAAGTATCAAAAATTAAATATGATAATATCAACTATAAAAATAAGCATTATTTCATTAAAAAATTAAATGCTTTAAGTTTTGATTTTTGCAAAAAAATACCCTACCAAGATGGTGCTCTACCGCTGAGCCACACCAGCATAGTGTTGTTTTTGAATGATTTTTGCGGTGAAATTTAGTGGTGAAAAAGTGCTGTTTTTGTTTTACCAACTTAAAAATATTTTTGAAAAACTATAACCCTATGTCTTAAAGCCCTTGATTTTACTAGTTTTTTTAGATGTAAAAATTGTTTAGGTGTTAACCTTTCAAAAAGGTTGACACCTATTGACACCTACGGCCATTTTTGAGCAATACTTTGGCTATTTAAAACTATCTAAAATTGCCTAAAAGTATCTAAAACTTTGCTAGTTAAATTTGATTGCAACGGAGATGGACATATTAAAAAAATTATGTTATAATTGTCTTGCAAATGGATTGGCTATGAAATTTATTTGCTCCCTGATTGGTAAATTATTTATCAATCCCCCTCCAATTCAAACTTTAAGGAGGTAAAAAAATATGTTTGAATATGTACCGAAAAGTGAATATCAACCTTTTAAGTTGGAGGTTGATGAAATTTTGAAATCTATTCAAAGAGATTTGAAAGAAAATGGAATTTTAACTTTTCAATTCAACTTAATTGGAAGTGCTAAAAGAAAATTGATTACAAGAGTAGAAAATGGTAATCAAGGCTTTGACTTGGATTATAATATTGTAATTCAAAGAATTTTTAACAACAGATATAAGAATGCAAAATTACTAAAACAAAAGTTTATTGATTTATTTAATAAATATTTTGACAATAGTTATGAATTTTCTGAAGATTCAACTTCTGTAATAACAATAAAAAAACTAAATGCACAGAGAAATAAAGTTCTTTGTAGTGTTGATTTTGCGATAGTTAATTACTATGAAGATGAAGAAGGTATGGAAAGACAAGGGTATATTAGATTTGATAAAAATACTGGTAATTACTCATGGGCTTTAAGAAAAGTTGCAACAAATCATAGACATGTTGAAAACTTAATTAAAGAAAAGGATTTGTGGGAAGATGTAAAAGACTTATATCTTAACAACAAAAACAAAGAACCATACAAAAAATCAAGAATTGTTTATTACCAAACTCTTGAAACAATTTATCGTAGAAACTTCCAATAAAAAGTAGCACCAGAATTTTTCTGGTGTTATTTTTAATAGTAAAAAACTATCGTTGCTTGTATCATTGCAATGATATAAAATTTGTTTAAATTGGTCAGTTTGTATTATTAAGATTTAAAAATTGATTTTTAGATATTTATATTTTCTCCAGAAAATGCACTTTTTCTGCATTATTTGGAGAAAATATCGTGAAATTGGTTGATTTTCTCCAGATAATATTATATAATTGTATTATCTGGAGGGAATATATGATAGTCACAACTCAACAATTAAAAGAACAATATGCTGATTATTCGAATCCATTAGCAAAAATAAATAGAGACGTAAAGCAAGGAAAGTTATTTCCTTTGGTTAAAGGAATTTATGAAACCAATCCAAATACTAATGGTTCAAGGCTTGCACAATTTATTTATGG